>CAYRIK010000023.1:0-27010 GCA_964424345.1 uncultured Lachnospiraceae bacterium | reverse complement strand
GCCACACTTCCTGAATTGTCATATTAGAATTCACATATGGTGTCTGATGTATCTCTAAATCTCTTACCTGTACACCTACGTCTAATACAAATCCCGGTGCTTCCATGCCAAAACGCTTTAAAACAAATTCTGTTTCTTTATTGATCTGACCAGCACGCTTTGCAATAAAATTTTTACCATGTGTTGTTCTAGTCTTAAAATCAGCATATGCGATAGCGGAACATATGGAATCGGTATCTGGATTTTTATGTCCAATAACAAATACATTTTCTTCTCTGTTCATATAAATTTTCTCCTTCCGCTTTACTATTCTTTCGGCATTGCATTCCTGCAACTGCCAGTTTTCTCTTTCTTGCTAGTAAATATTCATGTTCTAACTCTGTTATCGCAGTTAAGCATACCATATTTTTTTTCAGATTTAAAGTGGCATTATGCATTTTATTTTGAATATTTTCTCAAAAAAAGAAAACACTTTCCACAAAAGAGGAAAAGTGTTTCTTTCACATATATTCTTATTATTCAGCTACGAAAGGAACTACAGAACCATTGTAAGTGTCATTGATGTATGTTACGATTTCATCAGATACTAACACTTCTACTAAAGCTTTGATTGCTTCGTTTTCTTCATTTCCTTCTTTTACAGCGATAATATTTACATACTGTTCTACGATTGCCTGAGATTCAGAATTTTCACAAGCTACTGCATCATCTTTTACATTTAAGCCAGCCTGTAAAGCATAGTTACCATTTAATACTACGAAAGATACTTCATCGATCATTCTGGAAACCTGAGCTGCTTCTAATTCTAAGATTTCAACATTCTTTGGATTTTCTACGATATCTAACTTTGTAGCATTGATACCAACACCATCTTTTAACTTAATGATACCATTTTCTTCTAATAATAATAATGCTCTTGCTTCGTTTGTTGTATCATTTGGAACTGCGATTGTAGCGCCTTCAGAAATGTTTTCTATATCTTCTTCTGTACCAGGATAAATACCAAATGGTTCATAATGAATGCTTCCTGCATTTACTAAGTGTGTACCCTGTTCCTGATTGAAGCTGTTTAAGTAGTTGATGTGCTGGAAGTAGTTTGCATCAAACTCACCACTTTCTACTACCATGTTTGGCTGTACATAATCAGCAAATTCTACTACCTGTAAATCATAACCTTTTGTTGCTAAAGTATCTTTTGCCTGTGCTAAGATTTCAGCATGTGGTGTTGTGCTTGCTGCTACTTTAATTACTGTTAATTCTTTACTATCCTTATTTGTCTTGTTCTCTGATGCAGCAGTTGTTGCATTTGTGTTTGTGCTTTCATTTTTGTTTGTACTTGCGCTTCCACAACCTGTAACAAGTGCTGCTGTCAATGTCAAACTAAGTAATGCTCCTAAAAATCTCTTTTTCATAATATAATCCTCCTATCAATGAAAGACTTTTTTGTCTTTTCTGTTGATAGGTATACAATACTACTTTTTCTTGTTCTTGACAAATACGAAAAAAATGGAGCTAGTTATAGTTTTTAACTATATCAAAAGTGTTTTTTAGTATTTTTATAATATACCGGATTTTTGAAACAATATCTTCAATACCATTGTCCGCAGTTAAATAATACCGAATATTTTTCGCAAAACAATTTATTCTAACACTCTATCTCTAAACTTATACAATTCTTCAATATAAATTTGTCCAATTTCGCTTACACTTGCTCCTTTTCGGATCAGATAACCAATTGTCATAACTTCATCGCTTTTTAATTTTACCGCGCAATAATCATATCCGTTTAATTCTTCACAAATAATACCACAGCACAAAATATATGCATTTAAACCTGCCATTAAGTTTAAGACCGTAGCTCTGTCATCTACTTTGATCAACTGTTTGTACTCATATGTACTCAGTACTTCCTCTGCAAAATAAAAAGAATTGTTTTCTCCTTGTTCAAAAGATAAACATGGATAATTTTGCAATTCCTCTAATGTTACCTCTTCTCTGCCTGCAAGCGGATGCCCTTTCCACATATAGGCATATACACAACAGTTTAATATCGGATGAAATTCCAAACCACATTCTAAAAACAACTTATTCATCGCTTTTTCATTAAAAGCGTTTAAGTATAACACACCTATTTCACTCTGATAATCTCGAATATTTTTGATAACATCATACGTTTTTGTTTCATATACCGCAAATTCGTACTCATCCATACCATATCGCTTTACCATTTCAACGAATGCACTAACTGCAAATGTATAATGCTGCATAGATACACTGAATTTTTTCTTAGCGTTCTTTTTATCAATATATTTACTTTCCATCAATTCATACTGTTCTACAACCTGACGGGCATAACCGATAAATTCTTTTCCTTCCGGAGTCAACATGATACCTCGATTATTTCTTCTAAAAATGATCATGCCTACTTCTTCTTCCAGCTCTCGAATTGCATTAGAAAGGCTTGGCTGTGAAATAAACAATGCCCTAGCTGCTTCATTCATAGAACTGGATTTTGCCACCATAATGGCATAACGTAATTGTGTAATTGTCATACATTTTCTCCTAATCTTTTAACACAAATATACACTTTAGAACAACATAACAGCTCCCTGTATCCCGCACTCACAATTAGCCACTTGTTACACTAGATGCGAGCAAAAAGCTGCTATTTTATTTTCTCACCTTATCCTCGTGTGACGTTTTTGTGCACTAGGAAATGCGTAATCTCCTAGTATGCAAAGAAAAAGGATGCATACCTCGTATGCACCCCTTATCAAATACAGCTTATTTGCTGCTGCCAAATCGTAATTCTATCTGTTGTTTGATTGCTTCTACGCATCCACGATAGCCCAATTTTCCGCTGTCTAAACAAATATCATAATTTCTGGCATCGGTCCATTCCTGTCCAGTATAATACTTGTAATATGTACCTCTGCGTTTATCCACTTCTGCCATATGTTTACGAAGTTCTTTTGCATCCATCTTACGGATTTCTCTGATTCTTTCGGCACACTTTTCTTCATCTGCATGAATAAAGACGCTGATTACGTTGTCAAAATCCTTTAATACATAATCTGCACAACGTCCAATCAATACACAAGAATCTTCTTCTGCAAGTTCTTTGATAATCTTTGCTTGATAATTAAACAAACGGTCATTAGAAATAACATCTTCTTTATCAGCAGGAATCTTCTCACCTGTATAAACCTTTTTTGCAATACGAAACAGTGCAGATCCTTTTACTTTTTCATCTGCATTCGCAAAAAACTTTTCATTGATGCCACTTTCATCACTCGCAAGCTGTAAAAGCTGTCTGTCATAATAAGGGATTCCCAACTCCTCGGAGAGCATCTTGCCTATCAATCTACCGCCACTACCATACTGTCTTGCAATCGTAATTACAACATTCTGCATATGCACACCTCCATATATCTTCCGTTTGTTCTTTCGCTCATTATAACACTTTTGATACTAATTGTCTATACAACTTACAGGCTTTTTATAAATTTCATAAAGGCTGCCTTGCCCTGTTCTGTACGCTTATATACACCTGCATCCTCTAATACCTGCATAAATACAAGACCAATTTCATCTTCGATAATCTTATCAATATTTTCTGCTGTAATCTTATCATACTTTGGCATAAATTCTTCTACCCAGTCTGCATGCTTTGCAAGTGCTTCTTCTTTGCGAAGGTCTGCGCCCTGTAACAAGGCTTCTTTTAACTGTGCCATTTCACCTTTTAATCTTGCTGGAAGTACAGCAAGACCCATAACTTCGATTAAACCGATATTTTCTTTTTTGATATGATGTAATTTTGCATGTGGATGATATACACCCATTGGATGTTCCTCTGTTGTGATATTGTTACGGAGTACTAAATCCATTTCGTAATTTTCTCCACGTTTTCTTGCAATTGGTGTAATTGTATTATGTGGTTCTCCATCTGTACATGCATAAATGAACGCATCTTCATCTGTATATGTTCTCCATGCCTGTAAGATTACATCTGCTAATGCAATAATGCGGTCTGAATCTTTTGCACTCAAACGAATAACAGACATTGGCCAATTTACAATACCTGCACTTACATCTTCATAACCATCGATTACAAATGTCTCTTCTACTGGTGCCTTTGCCATAGCAAATTCATAATGTCCACCCTGGAAATGATCGTGGCTTAAAATAGAACCGCCAACAATTGGAAGATCCGCATTAGATCCAACAAAATAATGTGGGAACTGTTTTACGAAATCAAACAATTTGCAAAATGTTGCCTTTTCAATCTTCATTGGAATATGCTGAGAGTTAAATACAATACAATGCTCATTATAATATACATATGGAGAATACTGGAAGCCCCACTTGCTGTCATTAATTGTAACTGGAATGATACGATGATTCTGTCTTGCTGGATGATTTACACGACCTGCATATCCTTCATTTTCTACACACAATAAACATTTTGGATAACCAGACTGCTTTGCATTTTTTGCTGCTGCAATTGCCTTTGGATCTTTTTCTGGTTTGGAAAGATTGATGGTAATATCTAAATCACCATAAGCAGTTGGTGCTACCCATTTCTGATCTTTGCATACACGATATCTACGGATATAATCAGAATTACGGCTTAAATTATAATAATAATCTGTTGCTGCTTCTGGAGATGTTTTGTATAAATCCCAGAATGTATGAATCACTTCGCTTGGACGAGGCATCAATACGCTCATAATCTTTGTATCAAATAAATCTCTGTATGTAACACTATCTTCTTTTATGATGTTCTTTTCACAAGCATAATCTAACAAATGCTTTAAGATTTCTTCTAAATCTTCTACTTTTACTTCTTCTTCACAGGAAACTTCTTCCATTTCATCCAGTTCAAACAGCTCTAATAAGCGATTGGTTGTGTATATTACATCCTCTTCACCAATCAGTTCTGTCTTTAAACCATACTGTACTAATTTGTTAATCCATGAGTAAATCATATCATTTTCCCTCTCATTTATAAAATATTCTTCATTTGTTATTTCATTAAGTCTTTGACAACTTCGCTTCCAATCAAAAGACCTGCTGTTGCCGGAACAAACGCATTACTTCCAGGTGTTGCTTTTCTTGGTTTTTCCTGCATTTCATCCTCGGTTTTAACATCACTTGCAATCTCTTGTGGTTTTAACGCCTCTTCTGTGGAATATACAACTTTTAATCGTTTTACTCCTCGCTTTTTTAACTCGTGACGCATAACCTTTGCGAGCGGACATACACTCGTCTTGTAAATATCAGATACTATCAACTTTGTAGGATCTAATTTATTTCCAGTTCCCATACTGCTGATGATTGGAATCTGAAAACGCTGTGCCTGCATAACTAAATCAATCTTTGCTGTCACAGTATCGATTGCATCTACAATATAATCATATTCTTCAAACGGAAACTTTTCACATTCTTGTGGAAGATAAAACGTATCCCACAATGTAACGTTACATTCTGGCTGTATGCTCAAAATACGTTTTTTCATAACTTCTATCTTTTTTTGTCCTAATGTATCATATGTGGCAATTAACTGTCTGTTTATATTAGAAACTGCAACAGTATCATAGTCAATTAGGTCGATCGCTCCTACTCCGCTTCTTGCAAGCACTTCCACAACATGTCCGCCAACACCGCCGACACCAAATACTGCAACACGCTTTTTCCATAACTTTTCTACTGCTTCTTCTCCAAACAGCATTGCTGTTCTTATATACTGTTCCTTCATAAACAAACACCGCCTTTGTCATCTAGTCCGATAAAATTTTATCATATTTTTTCGCCAGACTCAATATATAATTTAAGTCTTTTTCTCATTCTGTACAATCTGGTGCGAAAACATCCCTCACTTACGCCAAGTTCTTTGGCAAGTTCAGAAATACTATCTCCATATAAGAAAAATTTTTTAGCAATATCAGCATCTTTTTCTTTATAAACATTTTCCAACAAATCTTCCATAACAACCATATTATAAGCAGACTCGATATATGGTATTTCCTGTTCTTCCTCTATCGGTTCTTTCCGATAGTAAACATGTCTATGGTAACTAATGCATAAATTTTTAGCCGTCTGCATTAACCAGCCCATTGGATTTGGATGTACCTTTAACTGTTCCCATTGCTGTAAAGCAAGCATATACGTTTCTTGTGCAATGTCTTCTGCTTCAAAAAAATCTTCTGTATGCTGATATAGGTAATGATACACCTTTGCTTTGGAATTTTTGTAAAACTGTTCAAACTCTAGCATATCATTCCCATTCTTTGAACAGCTTACTATGAAAAAACTCCTCTAAGCTGACATTTAATCCATCACAAATACGACGCAATGTAACAATTCCAGGATTTTTACTTTTCCCATACAAAATACTCTTTAAAGTAGATGGTGTCATACCAGACCGAAGGGCCAGTGCATTTAACGTCATCTCTTTCATTCTGCATAAATATAAAATACGCTTTACGATTTGTTCCCACGTTTCTTCACTGTAAATATCTGATATTTTAGTTCTTGGTGTTTCTTTTTGTTCCCGTTTTGTAATTTCTTTCATAGAAAAAAAGCTATTCATAAAATTCCTCCATCTTTTTGATGGATTCATTCTATAGAATAGCTTTTAAAAAGTAAGACGTTCTATCGTCTCTTTTATTTCACTAAATTTTTTTGCAGTATATTGCCGATTTAGAACAGAAAAATTCAAGTATACTAATTCTTCATAACAGACTTTTCTGGAAGCACATACTTGTTGCGATAGTACATTTTCTGACCTTCAAAATCAATATCGCCGGAAGTTTTGATATGATCTAACAATTCATGTGTATCAATATCTGTATTTTCCTGCATCATATAAATTGCAATGTTAGAACAATGATCTGCAATACGTTCATAACTTGTAGTCAAATCCTGTAATACAAAGCCAAGTTCCACTGTACATTTACCTTTCTGCAGTCTGGAAATATGGCGTGCTTTCATTTCTACGCTCAGATCATCAATTACTTCTTCTAATGGTTCTACGTGTCTTGCCATCTGTGCATCTTCTGTCTTAAATGTATCTAATGTAATATTTAATATCTCTTCAATCGCACTTGAGAATACACTAAGTTCTTTTTCTGCTTTTTCAGAAAACTGCATAGATTTTTCGTTCTTTTCCTGAGCAGACTCTTTGATATTGATTGCATGGTCTGCAATACGTTCAAAGTCATTTACACAATGTAACATAACAGTAACATCATGGCCTTCTTTTTCGGAAAGGTCTTTAGAAGAAATCTTTAACAGATAAGATGCCAATGCGTCTTCATATCTGTCTACATCATCTTCTAATTTCACAACTTTTGCAGCCGCTTCTTCATTGTATGCATTCACTAAATCAACTGCAATTTCTACGGATTCGTGAGCCGCTTCTGCCATTTTCACCATAACACTCTTTGCCATAGAAATAGCAAGACCCGGCTTGTCTAAGAAACGAATATCAAGCATACGAAGATTGTCTTCGATAGCATCTTTTGTTTCTACCTGCTTATCTTCTGGAACGCTCATGTAAGCAAGTTTTTCTAACATATTACCAAATGGAAGCAGTAAAACTGTTGCAAACACGTTGAATGTTGTATGGATTGTTGCGATACCTGCAGCATCGATTGCTCCCTCCATAAAAGAAAAATGTAACACTGCATTTAATGCATAAAATCCAACCATAAATACGATTGTACCAATCAAGTTAAAATATAAATGCACCAATGCTGTTCTTCTCGCATTCTTGCTTCCGCCTACGGAAGAAATGATTGCAGTTACACAAGTACCAATATTCTGTCCCATAATAATAGGAATTGCTGTAGAAAAGCCAATCTTTCCAGTTACACACAATGCCTGTAAAATACCAACAGATGCTGAGGAAGACTGAATGATTGCAGTCAATACTGCACCCGCTATCATACCAAGTATCGGGTTAGAAAACATCATCAATAAATTTGTAAACTGTGGTACGTCTTTTAATGGCTCTACCGCAGCAGACATATTTCCCATACCTGTCATCAAAATTGCGAAACCTACTAAAATCAATGCAACATCTTTTTTAGTTTCATTTTTAGAAAACATAATGAAGATTACACCGATTGCTGCTAAAATTGGTGAAAAATTCTCTGGCTTTAAAAACTGAACGAGCAAACTGCTTCCGTCCACACTAGATAATGATAAAAGCCATGAAGTTGCTGTTGTACCAATATTGGCACCCATAATAATACCCACTGCCTGACTAAGCTTCATAATACCAGAGTTTACGAAACCAACTACCATAACAGTTGTAGCACTGGATGACTGAATCAATGCTGTTACACCTGCACCTACCAATACCGCTTTCAAACGATTATTAGTCAGTTTTTCCAGAAAAGTTTCCAGTCTACCGCCACTTGCTTTTGATAGGCCATCTCCCATGATATGCATACCATACAAAAACAGTGCCAATCCTCCAAGCATAGCTAATGCATCAAAAATTGTCATAACATATCCTCTTCTCTTCTTGTATTTTTATTTTTTTGTTAGTTGAGTGTTTTTCAACTACTTTTAGTATATATTATCTGCATGATTTTGAAAAGCCCTAAAAAAGACCAAAAATGTGTTAAGATTTTTCTCAATATTTCATATGATGTATAAATATATATTATTTGAGGGAAAATATATGCCAACTGTGATTTTAGATGCTGGACATGGCGGAAGTGATTTTGGTGCAACATATGAAGGAAGAAAGGAAAAAGATGACACTCTTGCATTGACCATTGCTATCGGAGATATATTAGCTTCTAACAATATTCCTGTCCTTTTTACAAGAACGACCGATATTTACGAAACACCAGCTCAAAAAGCCGCAGAATCCAATGCTAGTGATGCCGATTATTTTATTTCCATACACCGAAATTCCAGCCCTATTCCAAATCAATATACTGGAATAGAAAGCCTTGTATACAATCGCTACAGTACTGCTGCTGATATTGCACAAAATATCAACCGTAATCTTGAAGCAATTGGTTTTATCAATCAAGGAATCAATGAGCGAAAAAATCTTGCTGTTCTTCGCCGTACAAGAATGCCTGCTGTTCTTGTAGAAGTCGGATTTATCAACAATGATTCCGATAATGCTTTGTTTGACTCCCGCTTTGATGATATTGCACAAGCGATTGCTGATGGAATCTTACAAAGTGTTACTTAATATTTTGGTACTTTTGTATACTAGGAAATTTCCTTGTTCCTAGTATACAAAAGCTTATGCCATTATACTGTTTCTTTTTCTTCTTCTTTTTCTTTTGGTACAAATTTATTGCGAAGCACATACCAAAATGCACCTGCAAGGCATACAGAAGAATATGCACCACATACAATACCAACGATCAGAGGAAGAGAAAACTCTCGAATAGAAGTTACTCCAAATATATACAGACAAACGACCATGACAAGTGTTGTCAAGGAAGTAAAAATACTTCTGGACAATGTCTGGGCAATAGAATGATTGATCAATTGCTTTAAATCATTTTCTGTTTCTGTATGTTCCATATTTTCACGAATACGGTCAAATATAACAATCGTTGCATTAATAGAATATCCTACAATTGTAAGCAGACATGCAATAAATGTACTTCCGACTGTAATCTTTGTAAATGCATAAAAAGCAAGAACAACTAAAACATCATGCAGCAATGCTGCCACGCTGCTGATACCGAAACGAATGTCGCTGAAACGGAATCTAATATAAATCAACATACATATTACTGCTACGCATACTGCTAATATCGTTTCTTTCTTTGTTTCGTTGCTGATTGTAGAGCTAATCGTTTCAGAAGTGATTTCTTCTGCATTTACTCCATATGTTTCTACCAATGCCTGTTCTAATGCATTTCTTTCTTCTTTAGAAAGCGTTTTTGTCTTTATAACTACTTCATTGCTTCCTTCTACTACTTGTGGCTGAATATCGCTGTCTTTTATTACATCTTCTACCAATGGTATTAAATCTGCATTGACTTTTTCTAATGTCATAGACTCTGTAAATACAATGTTGGTAGATGTTCCGCCCTTAAATTCCAGACCATAATTAAAAGCACCGCCAATATTAACTTTATTGATGCCCATCATAACAAATCCAGCTGCAATCACCACGAAACTAATGGCAAAAAACAACTTGCGTTTTCCGATAAAATCAAATACCTTTGGTTCTTTTCCGATACCATACCATTTTTCGTCGTGAAAACCCAATGTATACAAAGCATTCAATAATACTCTTGTTACAACCAAAGAAGTAAACATAGACAATACGATACCTAGCATCAATGTCTGTGCAAAGCCTCTGACTACACCACTTCCCATAATCATCAATACAAGTGCTGCAATCAATGTTGTTACGTTTCCATCGATAATAGCTGAAAATGCTTTGTTAAATCCAATCTTTATCGCAGAACGAACTGTTTTTCCCGTTGCCAATTCTTCTCTGATTCGTGCAAATATAATCACATTTGCATCCACTGCCATACCAATCGAAAGAATAATACCCGCAACACCAGGAAGTGTTAACGTCATATCAAAACCATGCAGCAACACTACGCAAAAAGGTACATATACCAATAATGCTACTGCTGCACAAAATCCCGGCAAGAAATATACAGCTATCATAAATACAACAATAAGTGCTAAACCAACTGCACCTGCAAAAATACTTTTTTCTAATGCTTCCCCTCCAAGCTGAGCTCCTACTACTTTGTTGTATACTTCTTCTAATTCCAGACTAAGACCACCGATACGAATTGTACTTGCCAATTTTTCGGCATCATCAAACCCATTCATACCTGTAATTTGTGCAGCACCATCTGTAATAGCAGAATTTACATTTGCAACGCTTACAAAATTTCCATCATAATAAATACCGATTGTTTCTTTTCCGGCAGCTCTCTGTGTTGCAGTCGCAAATTTTTCTGTTCCCTCTTTTGTAAAGGTTAGATTAACACCAAATCCGCTTCCTGTATTCGTCTGTACGCTTCCTGCCTGTGCATCTGCAACATCTGTACCATACAAAATGATAGAACCGTTCTCTTCCAGTTCTTCTAACGACTTTGTCAGCACATATTCATAATTTACACTATCTTCTGTCGTTGTAAGCTGCAATTCATAATTTTTATTTCCAGAAGCATCTGTTTCTGATATAAAATACAAGGAACCCGGACGACCAAGCTCTGACAAAATAGCATCTGCATCTGTTACACCTGGTATTTCAATACTAAATCTTCTTGTTCCTTCCTGATAAACAACTGCCTCTGTACTATATTGCTGAATACGCTGTTCCAATTTTCTTTTCGTATCAGACATATCTTCCGCACTAGGTTCTTCTTCACCTACTACTTCATATGTGATGCTGACGCCACCTGCCAAATCCAGACCGCGTTTGATATTTGCTGCACTGGAACCATTTTTTCCAAAGCCAATCAACGACTGATAACAGCAAACAAAAATAATTGCAATCGTTGCCAATATTGTTAATACAGCATGTGATTTTTTCATTTTACATCTCCTTATTTTATATCATGTATTAAGAACAAAGTGGACAAGTCCACTTCAACTTTCTATATTCCTCACGCATGATAGAGTTGCTCCACTTTACTGAGTCGAGCGTTTTTACGAAGCAATACTTTCTCTATTCGCTCGTATTTATCTTCGCAGAACGTTTTTATATACTAGGAAATGAGTAATTTTCTAGCATATAAAAAAACCCACATATACTGTGGGTTTGATAAAGCAGCCTATAAGCCGGGTTCTGTACATATTTCTATGTGATAATCATCTATCTAGACCTGTTGTTACCAACAGGTTCAAGCACTCTACCTGAAAACAGGTCGGGCCAACCTATAGTTTTCTACTTGAGCTTGCTTCGGATAGGGTTTACACGGCTCTTACTGTTACCAGTAAGACGGTGGTCTCTTACACCACCATTCCACCCTTACCAGAAATTTCTGGCGGTTTCTTTTCTGTTGCACTAGCCTGGGAGTCACCTCCACCGGACGTTATCCGGTATCCTGCCCTTTGAAGCCCGGACTTTCCTCACCCACATATGTGGCCGCGATTATCCGAACTACTTTACCAAACGATATGATAGCATATCTTCCTACCATTCGTCAAGAAAGATTATATTTGTTTTTTCCAACACTTTGTGCTATGATTACGAAGGATTATGTAAAGAGAGGATTTTTATTATGAATATAAATTATCATACACACACAACACGCTGTAAACATGCTGTTGGTACAGAACGCGAATATGTTGAAGCTGCTATTGCAAATGGTTTTAAAGTGTTAGGATTTGCAGATCATACACCATATCCTTTCCCAAATGAGCACTACCGCACAAATATGCGTATGGGTATGCATGAATTAGAATCTTATGTCAATACAATCTTATCCTTAAAAAAGGAATATGCCAAAGATATTGATATCCATATCGGTTTAGAAGTAGAATACTTCCCTGCTTTTTTTGATGAACTCGTAAAAGAAGTTTCTAATTACCCAATCGAATACTTTTTATTAGCACAACATTTTCTTGGAAATGGTCATAACGATGATTTTTACAGTTTCCAGACTACAAAAGACGCTTCTGTTTTAGAAGAATACGAACAGGTTTTAAAAACTGCTATGGAAAGTGGACGTTTTACTTATATTGCACATCCTGATTTAATTAATTTCATTGGTGAAAATGCCGTTTATGACAAATATATGCGTAGTATCTGTCGTACTGCCCGTATGCATAATCTGCCTTTAGAAATCAATTTCCTCGGTATCGCAGAAGGTCGTATTTATCCTAGAGATGATTTTTGGAAAATTGCAGGTGAAGAAGGCTGTGATGTCGTATTCGGTCTGGATGCACACAAACCACAGGCATTTGCATATCAAAACTGTATCAATCGTGCTATGGAATTAGTTCAAAAATATAACTTAAATTTGTTAGAAAATGTTACTTTGAAAAACCCTATTTTCTAATTTACAGAAAAAATAACAGTTGACAAATATACTTATTGTGTTTATAATATATTTGTTCGCAGAAATGGCGGAATTGGCAGACGCGCACGGTTCAGGTCCGTGTGATAGCAATATCATGAGGGTTCAAGTCCCTTTTTCTGCACGATGAAAAGCTTAGGTTTCTTTTGAAATCTGAGCTTTTTTTATGTCTTAATTCAAACAAAAAACAAGCAACTTATCTTCCACTCTCTTGCTTATAAAGCACTTGTTCTTATTTTCCAATCCAAGCGTATTTTCAAAATCCAGACAAAAAAGCAACCACAAAGACATATTGCCTTCGTGATTGCTTTTTTCATAATGATGAAAATCTCATCTTATTCCATTATTATTTGTTAGAAGTATGAATACCGCGGTTTGCATCGCCTTCCACGTTTTCACCAAATTCATAATCATTTCCTGGAAGAATGATATTTAAAACAATACCAGCGATTGCTGCAACAGCAAGTGCTGTTAATGTAATGCTTGTACTTCCAATTGTAAAAGTAAGACCATCGCCAAAACCTAAACCACATACGAAGATAATACCTACAATGATTAAGTTTCTTGACTTTGTAAGATCTACTTTATTTTCAACAACATTACGAACACCGATTGCTGAAATCATACCATAAAGCATAAAGCTTACACCACCGATGATTGCTGCAGGCATTGTACTGATAATTGCAGATACCTTTGGAATAAAGCTGATTACGATTGCAAATACAGCTGCAATACGGATAACAAATGGGTCATATACATGGCTTAATTCCAATACACCTGTATTTTCTCCATATGTAGTATTTGCAGGACCGCCTGCAAAACCTGCTAATGCTGTTGCAAGACCATCACCTAACAATGTTCTGTGAAGACCTGGATCTGCAATAAAGTTTTCACCAACAGTTGCAGAGATAGCAGACATATCACCAACATGCTCCATCATAGTTGCGATAGCGATAGGTGCCATTACTAAAATAGCTGTAATATCAAATTTTGCAATCTGAAGTGGAGGAAGACCTACCCATCCAGCTTCTGCAACAGACGCGAAGTTTAAGATTGCGCTTCCATCTGGATTTGTGATGCCAAGTGCATTCATAATTAAAGCTACTGCATAAGAAATCACTACACCCATCAAAATTGGGATAATCTTAAACATTCCCTTACCCCAAATATTAAATACGACAATGACAGCCAATGCAACAAATGCTAAAAACCAGTTAGTAGAAGCATTTCCAATTGCGGAAGATGACAAACTAAGACCGATACAGATAATAACCGGACCTGTTACTACAGGAGGTAAATATCTCATAACTCTCTTTACGCCTAACAGCTTAACGATCATTGCCATTACAAGATATAATAAACCAGCAACAACAATACCACCGCAAGCATATGCTGCTTTGTCATTTACGCTCATCTGTTCATACATTCCTGTGTTCAGGTTTGCTACTGTCGCAAAACCACTTAAGAATGCAAAAGATGAACCTAAAAAGGCAGGAACTTTCATTTTTGTGCAAACATGGAATAACAATGTACCAAAGCCAGCACAAAACAGTGTTACAGATACTGTAAGTCCTCTTGTAGGACCTTCACCACACGCATCTACAAAGTAGCTGTTTACAAGGATTGGAACTAAGATTGTAGCTCCAAACATCGCAAACATATGCTGCAGACCCAAAATGAGTACTTTTGCAGTACCGAGTTTCTTCGCATCGCGAATTGCTTGAGTTGTTTCTTTCATAAAACATTTCCTCTTCTCTTATTTTTATTTTGCAATTACAAACTCCCTTTTAGGGGCTTTTGTAACATACACCTTTTTCTTACAGTACGATTTCAATTTCGTGTGTTTTACCATCTGCTGGACGAGACATTCTTCCACTAAATCTTTCACCGTCAAATGTAAATACCGTATGTTCACTTACACGACTAAAGCCCTGTGGCTTTGTAATCTTTACATGTAATACTGTATCTCCAGTTGTTACAGTATAAGAAAGCTGTGTCTTATCTTCTTCTAAGATTGGAGAAAATACCATATCGTCTCCATCGTAAGAAATACCAAGCATTTCCATAAGTGTAAGGTTTAACCAGCTTGCTGTACCGGAAAGCATTGGTCCAATATTTTCACCTGTTGTACTGTTGTTATACTGTGTACAGAAACGAGGATTTCCTTTTGTAAAATATGGATGTTCCATTGTCTTAAACGGATAAATCGTATCCATCGCAAAGAATGCTGTATCTGCAAGTTTTGCTGCCAGTTTTTCATCAGAAACTCTCTTTGCTGCCTTTAAAAATGCGGAAGCTGCCATCATAGCTGCATGTTTAAATACACCGCCATTTTCACGATCTCCTGGGAAATAAGAGCTGCTTGCTGCACCTTCTGCCAATTTTCCTAAATCAGCTGGTGTACACAGCTTAATACCTGCAGGTGTAACAAGATAACGATCCATTACATCTAACATAGTGCGAATTTGTTCCTCTGTTGCAACATCTGCCAAAATAGACCAGCTGAAAGAGTTAAGATAATATGTACCGTCAATTGTTTCATCTGCACTGATTCCATCTTTTCCAGCACCAAGATATGTATATTCGCCTTCGCGATTTACCAATGCTCTTGCAAAGAAATCTTCCTTCCAGCAATGCTTCTGAATCTTATCTGTCAGTTCTTTTGCTAATGTTTCCAACTCTGTTTTTTCCTGTTCTTTTCCGCAAAGACCAGCCATAACAGCCAACTCATCATATGCAATTTTTAACAGGAATGCATTCATAACACTTTCTGTATATTCGTTTTTAAATGGAACGCCATATTCTGTTCCATCTTCTTCTAACTGTGCATAGTAACGTTTTTCTTTTTCCGGACCATTGATCCAGTCATTATCCAGATGTAAACAGTCATTCCAGTCCGCTTTATCCAAAATCGGAAGACCATGCTTACCAATAGAAATTTTACCACTGTATGTAACGACTGCCATCATAGTTTCCCATAAAGAACGTTTTTTATCAGAGCCCGCAATCGCAAACTGCTCTTCTAAGAAACGAACATCACCTGTCAGAGAAACATAACGGAAAATAGCCTGTACTAACCATAAACCATCATCAGAAGATACACCTGGTTCTTTTCCTGTATGATAGAAATTATGATTTGCATAACCCATTTCATATACATTTGCAATCCAGTTTGCAAGCATTTCTCTTGCAAGCTTATCTGCTCCCATACCAATGATATAATATAAAGAAGCATACATATCCTGAATTTCTCTAAATCCGATTTCTCGATAAGCCTTTTGTGTCCATGCAAAAGAACGGGATACATAAGACTGATAATATACCTGGAATGGAAGGTTATTGTTTACATATGCATCAAATGCTTCTTCTCCGCTTTGTACTTTTACAAATCCGGCATATTTTGCTGCAAATTCTTTTACGTTTTGTAATGCCTGTACTGCTGCTTCCGGATTTTTGTATTTTGCGATCAGATTGTGAAGCATCTTATCAATTGGTTCATCACTTCCACCTGGAGTAACGGTCATACCAGTAAGCTGATCTACTGTATTTACACCATGTGCAGGTACCATAAAAGTTTTTCCAATTGCAAAGAATGGAACAATTTTGGTAACAGGTGCACAAGCCAAATGTACAACATTTTGTGGCTTTTCTAATGTACCATTTCCAATAAAGTCCATGTAATTACATGTGTATTCATCCATTGTATCGCCATCTGCAAACATTACTGCAAAACGTTTTAATACTTTCAGATAACCTGGCCATGGATTTGGTGCAACTGCAACTGCTTTCCCTCTTTCATAGAATAAGCTGCTTTCCCATGTAACACTTGCATAGATTGTATCATTCATCAAAGATTCTGTAGATGCTAAACTCAACATACCTGTAAATACAATTTTTAATGTTCTGTCTGCATCTGTCATATTTTCTACCGTAACATGCTGTGCTTCCACCGCTTCCGGCATACCTTCTTCCTGAGGAAGAATAAACAGATCTCTTGTGATTTTCAAACCACACTCTGTTTCATATGTAATTTCTGTATAGTTATGAGAATGACGACAAACCGCAGTTTTTACATTCGTATCTACATCCGCAGAATAGAAAATCTGTTTTCCATTTTCTACAATGTAAAACTGTCGGTTGCAAGGTTCTCCGTTCTGCTCTGGAATCAATGTATAACGAGTAGCTGTTACCTGTCTTGCTGCTGTTCCTCTAAAAGAACCGCGTCCTAAAGAATCCACTGCTCCCTTTGGTGTTGTTAAAAGAGGAGAATCAAATCCAATACGATTACCAATCAAAAGGTTGGCATCAAAATGTGTACCAATCTTATCTGCCTTCAAATCAATGATATGATCACCTTCTGCATTCAAAACGCCTGCACTTTCACAAACATGCTTGTAAATATCTGCTAAAACTGCTTTGATTTCTGTTGGAATAATCACTTCACCCTTTGGTACATAGTGGCGAATAGTCTTTCCGAATACAAATAAATGGCTAAGTTCTCCTAAATCAGCTAAATAACATGCTGTCTGTGGTGTATTTAAAATTGCTACATGAATAGGTGCTGCAAACGGAAGTCCTGCTGCACCAATCACACATTTTTCCGAAACAGACGTAAATGCTGCACTATACGCACCTGTTACTAAGGAGCCAAACACTTCTTTTAGCTTTGTTTCTGCTTTTCCAAGTGCTTGTCTGGCATTTTCTCTTTTCAATATCATATACCTCCAAATAATAGACATGTTCCTGTCTAAAAAGAAAACCCATGAAATTACTTCGTGGGTTTTCTTTTTGTTCATTCATTATCTCTGTACACGACCAGATGCGTCGCCGCCAGCTAATGTTTCTACTTCCTTACGAGAAACTAAGTTGAAGTCACCAGGAATTGTATGCTTTAATGCAGAAGCTGCAACACCATATTCAAGTGCTGCCTTGAAATCTTTACCATCTAACATACCGCAGATTACACCGCCTGCAAAAGAGTCACCGCCGCCAACACGGTCAACGATTGGGTGAATGCTGTATTCTTTAGAATGATAAAATTCCTTTGTATCTCTAGAATAAATACAAGCAGACCAACCATTATCAGATGCGGAATGGCTTACTCTTAAGGAAGATACACAATATTCAAAATTATAATCAGCTACCATCTGTTCAAAAATAGACTTGTAGCCTGCAAGCTCTAAATCACCGCTTGTAACGTCTGTCTTACCTGGCTTATAACCAAGAACTAATTCTGCATCTTCTTCATTTCCGATACATACGTCAACGTACTGCATAAGGTTTTTCATAACCTTCTGAGCTTTTTCGGAAGACCATAATTTCTTACGGAAGTTTAAGTCAACAGATACTTTTACGCCATGCTTCTTTGCTGCCTTTAAAGCTTCTTCTGTTAAAACTGCTGCTGCATCAGAAACTGCTGGAGTAATACCTGTAAAGTGGAACCAATCTGCTCCTTCAAAAATCTTATCAAAATCGAAATCTGCTGCTGTTGCTGTTGAGATAGAAGAATGTGCTCTATCGTAAACAACCTTAGAAGGTCTCATAGCAGAACCTGATTCTAAGAAATAAATACCAAGTCTTTCGCCGCATTTTGCAACATGATCAACTTTTACATTGTATTTTCTTAATGCTGCGATTGCACATTCACCGATTTCATTATCTGGAACTGCTGTAACAAATTCTGCATCATGACCATAGTTTGCTAAAGAAACTGCAACGTTTGCTTCACCGCCGCCATAACAAACATCAAATTCATCTGCCTGAATAAATCTTTCATTGTTTGGTGTAGAAAGTCTGAGCATAATTTCGCCCATTGTGATAACTTTTGCCATTTTTAAAAACCCTCTCTTATTTCTGTACTAAATGAATTGCAAATCCTGCAACTTCGCCCTTTGCATAAATAGCCTTTAAGTTGCCCTTTGCATCTCTCTTTGCACTTTCTTCATTAAATTCAACGCCTAACATTTCCATGTAAGCAACTGCTCTGTCAATATAGTTTGTGCCGATTGCAATATGACCATTCTTGCCTAAATATGGACTCTTCATGATTTCAAATGCGCTGTCAACGAAAATAGAGCTGTTGCCATCTTTCTTGTTAAAGCTAAACATTGCTGCTAATGCATCTGCTGTAGCATTTGCTTCTGTTTCGTTTGCTGCATTGATACCAACATGCTTAATTTCAAAACCAAGCATTGTCTGAACAGCTTCTCTTGTCAACTTTTCGATTTCATCGAATTTCTTTTCGTCTACTAACTTTGCTGGAACCATCCAAGAACCACCACAAGCGATAATTCTAGGGAAAGATAAATAATCGTTAATATTTTTTGCACTGATACCGCCTGTAGGCATAAACTTCATATTTACATATGGAGCTGCCATTGCTTTGATCTTTGCAATACCGCCAGACTGTTCTGCTGGGAAGAATTTAACAACATCTAAACCTAATTCGATTGCCTGTTCAATATCTGTAGGGCTGGAAGTACCAGGTGTTACTGCTACGCCCTTCTCCTGACAATATCTTACTGTCTTTGGATTTAAGCCAGGGCTTACGATGAAAGTTGCACCAGCTTCTACTGCTGCATCTACCTGCTCTGCATTTAAAACAGTACCTGCACCTACTACCATTTCAGGGCATGTTTCTGTCATGATTTTGATTGCTTCCTTTGCTGCTGCTGTACGGAATGTTACTTCTGCACAAGGAAGTCCACCTGCACAAAGAGCTTTTGCTAAAGGTGCGGCATCTTCTACGTTATTGATAACAACAACTGGAACAATACCGATTTTGTTAAGTTTTTCTAATACTGCGTTCATTTTGTACTAACCTCTCTTAGTCAAAGTTTCAAAGTACATATATAAGACTTACACAAGTCTACATACTTAAAAATATTGTACTATTGGATAATAAATTTGTCAACGGATTTACTGCGAAGCTTCCTTATAAAAAGACACCGACCACAAAACCTGTAGCCAGTGCCTCTTAATTACTATGAAACGGATGCTGTATCCTGTTTTATTATTTGTATTTTATGCTTCTGCTTTAGCAGCTTCGATTTCTTTCTGGCAGATATCGTTTGGAGCCTGTTCATAACGAGCAAACTCGTAAGAGAATGTACCTGTACCACCTGTCATAGAACGAAGGTCTGTAGAATATCCATAAATTTCCATCATAGGAACATCTGCAACAACTTCTGTCTTTCCGCCTGCTACTGGATTCATACCAAGTACACGACCACGACGCTTGTTCATATCGCCCATAACACTTCCTGTGTAAGCATCTTCTACAACTACTTTAATTGTAACGATTGGCTCTAATAATACAGGTGCTGCATTCATAAAGCCCTGCTTAAATGCGCCGATACCAGCAAGTTTAAATGCCATTTCAGAAGAGTCTACTGGATGATAAGAACCATCATATAAAGTAGCCGCAACACCAACAACTGGATAACCAGCTAAAGGTCCCTTTGTACAACATTCCTGTAATGCTTTTTCTACTGCTGGGAAGTAGTTCTTTGGAACAGTACCGCCAACAACTTCCTGTGTAAATACATATGGAGTTTCCAGATCACCTGATGGTGCAAAACGCATCTTAACATGACCATACTGTCCACTTCCGCCTGACTGTTTTTTGTGCTTATATTCTACGTCAGAATTTTTACGGATTGTCTCACGGAAAGCAACACGTGGTTTTTCTAATGTAATAGCTACTTTGTACTCATTTAATAATCTGCTTGCTATAACGTCTAAATGCAGATCGCCCATACCGTATAATAACATCTGATGATTTTCTGCATCGTTTACGTTCTTTAATGTTAAATCTTCATGACAAAGTTTCTGTAAAGACTGTGCTAACTTATCAATTTCGCTCTTATCTTTTGCTTTGTATGCTTTGTATGTATATGGAATAGAAATCTCAGCCTTACCAAACTGAATAGGTGTATTCTTTGTTGCTAAAGAGTTACCTGTTCTTGCTGCAGTAAGTTTTGCAAGAGCACCGATATCACCTGCATGAAGTTCTGGAACTTCAATTGGTTTATTGCCCTGTAATACGTAGAGCTTTCCTACTTTTTCTTCGATATCTCTGTCTAAATTGTAGATCATATCATCCTGTTTTAAAACACCAGAGCAAACTTTGATAAAGCTGTACTTACCGATGAAAGGATCTATCATAGTCTTAAAGATGATAGCAGATTTTGCTTTAGAGAAATCATAATCTGCATGATAAATTTCATTTGTCTTACGGTTGATACCTGCAACCTTTTTCATATCTGGAGAAGGTAAATATTTAATGATATCATCTAACAGTGCATAAACACCTTGACACAATGTGTTAGAACCCATAGACATAGGAACGATGGAACCGTCACAAACGTTGTACTTTAATGCTGCACGAATTTCTGCCTCTGAGAATTCTTCTCCTGCAAAATATCTATCCATCATTTCTTCACTTGTTTCTGCAACAGCTTCTACTAATGTGTCGCGGCAGATTGCAAGGTTAGGTTTATTGTATTCAGGAACTTCACAATCTACAACTTCCTTATTTACCCAACGCTTACCAGTCTGGCTGATAACGTTTACATAACCTACGAACTTCTCATTTTCACGAATTGGAAGATTAAAAGGAGCCATCTTCTTGCCATAGAGTTCACTCATGCTCTCTACTACCTGACGGAAAGATGCATTGTCAACGTCCATTGCTGTAACAAATACCATACGAGGTAATTTGTATTTTTCACATAATTCCCAAGCTCTCTTTGTGCCTGCTTCTACGCCAGCTTTACCATTTACTACGATGATTGCTGCATCTGCTGCACTAACTGCTTCTTCAACTTCACCTACGAAATCTACATATCCTGGTGTATCAAGGATATTGATTTTGTAATCGCCCCATTCGATTGGCACAACTGAAGTTGAGATGGAAATCTGTCTCTTCTGTTCTTCCTTACCAAAATCACTGACTGTAGAACCGTCTTTTACGTTACCCAGTCTGCTTGTAATACCGGACAGATAAGCCATAGCCTCTACTAAACTGGTCTTACCTGCCCCACCGTGCCCCAGAAGGACTACATTGCGGATTTTGTCCGTTGTATAAGTTTTCATATGTTAATACCTCCACGATGTATTTTTTCCAAATCTTATTATACATAATACACAATAAACTAGAAAAAATCAAGATATTTTTGTTACTTTTATAAAAAATTTATGTTTTTTCGAAAATTTCAAAGTAGTATACAAAAGACTGTCGGAAATAGATTTGAAAATCGCAAAAATAGCCCCGAAAACTTTGACAAGTTTTTGCAAAAAAGCTATACTGGTCTCATATATGACATACTATACGAGGTGATCACTATGCAGACTATGACTTGTTCTTTTATCGGACTTGGCCTCATTGGCGGTTCTATTGCCAGAGCATTCCGTACTTATTTTCCTGACATGAAAATCAAAGTATTTGATAAAGATATTCCATCTTTATCGCTTGCGCTAAAAGAACGTGTTGCAACTTCTATTTATACAGAACTTACAGCCGATTTGTGTGATGCAGATTATATATTTTTGTGTGCTCCTGTTTCTGTAAACGAAGATAATCTTCGCCTGATCACATCTTTTTTAAAGCCGCATACCATTATAACCGATGTAGGAAGCGTAAAAAGCGGGATTCATGCACTTGCTTGTGATCTTGGATTAGATGCACACTTTATTGGCGGTCATCCTATGGCTGGAAGTGAACGTTTTGGCTATGCAAATTCTAAAATAAATTTATTAGAAAATGCTTATTACATACTGACTCCTGCTGCCAATGTACCACAAGAAGCTGTTCTTACTTTAAAAGATATGATATCCGCTATTAAAGCTATTCCGCTTGTCATCGCATGCACAAAGCACGATCAAGTCACTGCAGCAATCAGTCATCTTCCTCATATCATTGCTTCGAGTCTTGTAAATCTGGTCAAAAACTCAGATTCTGAAGATGGCCTTATGAAAATGCTTGCAGCTGGCGGATTTAAAGATATTACTCGTATTGCTTCTTCCAGCCCTGTTATGTGGCAGCAAATTTGTTTGACCAATACAGAAAATATCAAGCAACTATTGGATAACTACATCCATGACCTTACACAGTTTCGTGATACATTAGATACAAAAGATGCTCTTGCTCTATATAGCTTTTTTGATGAAGCAAGACAATATCGCGATTCCTTTAACAGTACTTCCCGCGGTTCTATTATGCCATCCTATACAATCAACATTGAAATACCTGACAAAACAGGTGCACTTGCAGAAGTGACTGTTCTTTTGGCAAAGCATGATCTTAGCATTAAAAATATGAATATCGTACACAATCGCGAAGCTGAATTTGGTGCATTAACGGTAGAATTTTACAGTCAAAAAGATATGCTCAAAGCAGTCGAAATTCTTCAAGGAGATGCCTTTACTACTTATTTAAAGCGACTTTAATCTATAGGAGACTCTTATGCCCAAATTATACAGTTCCGGCTCGTTTGCCCGTAAAGCCAAAGTAAGCCTTAGAACAATCCGTTATTATGATAAGATTGATTTATTAAAGCCTACGCTTGTCGAACCAAACGGTCGTCGTTTTTATACAGATGAAGATTTTTCAAAATTACAGCAGATTTTAACGTTTAAGATGCTTGGATTTTCTTTAGAAGAAATCAAAGCTATGACATTTTCTACTTTAGATAAAGATACGCTGCAAAAATCGCTTTCCACACAGTTGTCACTTGTGCGTATGCAAAAGGCACAATTAGAACAAATGGAACAAGCACTTTTAGAAGCTGATGCGTTCCTGCATACAAATGCTCAGCTTGATATGAATCGAATGGTAAATCTGATTCATTTATCTAACGCCAAACATACATTACAGGAGCAATATAAAACAACACAAAATATCGATGCACGCGTAAGATTACATAAAGAATGTTCTACAAATCCACAAGGCTGGTTTCCATGGGTATTTTCTCACTGCAGCCTTTTTGAAGGCTGTCGTGTATTAGAGCTTGGATGTGGAAACGGCGCACTTTGGAGTGATAATATCGACGACATTCCCAGTCACAGCAACATTACGCTGACTGATATTTCAGAAGGTTTACTAGAAGAAACTCGCTTAAAATTAAATAAAGAATTATCCTTTGCTGTAACAGATAAATCCCTATCTGTCATCTTTTGCCCTTGTGATTGCATGGATATTCCGTTTGCTAATGCACATTTTGATATCGTCATTGCCAATCATCTTCTTTTTTATATAGAAGACCGCAGACAAGTATATGAAGAAATCCTTCGTGTATTAAAACCAGGCGGTATCTTTATCGCTTCTACTTATGGGCCAAAACATATGCAGGAAATCACAGAACTTGTACAGCATTTTCATCCTTCCATTACTTTGTCTGACAAGGAATTGTATGAAGTATTCGGTCTTCAAAATGGTGCAGAAGAACTTTCCAAGTATTTTTCTAATGTAGAAACGTATTACTATGAAGACAGTCTGCTCGTTTCTAATCCACAGCTTTTATTAGAATATATTATTTCCTGCCATGGAAATCAAAATGAATACTTACTTCCAAAGCATCAGGAATTTAAGGATATGCTTACGAAAAAATTAGAGAAAAAACCATTTTTTATTACAAAAGAAGCCGGCTTGTTTGTTTGTACAAAATGACTGAATTAAAAAAAATCTAAAAAAAGTACTTGCAGGTGACGTTACGTCATCTTTTATAGTAAAATCAACAACAAACTACTGCCCTTATGGCAGCAACAGAAAGTGAGGAACACACTATGAATATTATCGTAACTGGTGGTGCCGGATTTATCGGTGCAAATTTCGTTTATTATGAATTAGAAAAACATCCTGAAGACAGAATCATTTGCTTAGATGCTCTTACTTATGCTGGTAACTTAGAAACATTAGAAGAAGCTATGAAAAACCCTAATTTCCGTTTTGTAAAGGGTGACATTGCTGACAGAGAATTGGTAAATGCTTTATTTGAAGAAGAACATCCTGACATCGTTGTAAACTTTGCTGCTGAATCTCACGTTGACCGTTCTATCGAAAATCCTGAAATTTTCTTAAAGACAAACATTATGGGTACTCAGGTATTAATGGATGCTTGTCGTAAATATGGTATCAAACGTTATCATCAGGTTTCTACAGACGAAGTATACGGTGACCTTCCATTAGATCGTCCTGATTTATTCTTCACAGAAGAAACTCCTATCCATACTTCCAGCCCATACTCTTCTAGTAAAGCTGGCGCTGACTTATTAGTATTAGCATATTACAGAACATTTGGACTTCCTGTATCTATTACTCGTTGTTCCAACAATTATGGTCCATACCATTTCCCAGAAAAGCTCATTCCTTTAATGATCAGCCGTGCACTTGCTGATGAACCATTGCCAGTATACGGTAAGGGTGAAAACGTTCGTGACTGGTTATATGTAAAAGATCACTGCTCTGCTATCGATCTTGTTATGAGAAATGGTCGTGTTGGTGAAGTATATAACGTAGGCGGTCACAACGAACGTACAAACTTAGAAGTTGTTAAGACAATCCTTGCACAGCTTGGAAAACCAGAAAGCCTTATTACTTATGTTACAGACAGACCAGGCCACGATATGCGTTATGCAATCGACCCAACAAAGATTCACACAGAACTTGGCTGGCTTCCTGAAACAAAATTTGATGATGGCATCAAAGCTACTATCGAATGGTATTTAGAACATGAAGACTGGTGGAAAAATATTTTAAGCGGCGATTACCAAAACTATTTCCAGAAAATGTATGTAGAAAAAGGTCGTGCTTAAAGCGAAAGGAATAGACAACATGAAGGTTTTAGTAACAGGTGTCAAAGGTCAGTTAGGCTACGATGTTGTAAACGAATTAGAAAAACGTGGTCACGTTGCAATCGGTACAGATGTAGACAACATGGATATTACAAATAAAGAACAGGTAGAAGCTGTAATCAAAGAAGCAAATCCTGACGCTGTAATCCATTGTGCGGCTTATACTGCTGTTGATCTTGCAGAAGACAATATTGATCTTTGCAGACGCATCAATGCAGATGGTACTCGCAATATTGCTTTAGTATGTAAAGAATTAGATATCAAAATGATCTATATTTCTACAGATTACGTTTTTGATGGAGAAGGTACTCATTTCTGGCAGCCAGATGATGAACGTCATCCATTAAATGTATATGGCCAGACAAAATACGAAGGTGAACTTGCAGTAGAATCTCTTTTAGAGAAATATTATATCGTTCGTATCGCTTGGGTATTTGGCGTTAACGGCAAAAACTTTATCAAAACTATGTTAAATCTTGGAAAAACAAGAGATCACCTGACTGTTGTAAATGATCAGATTGGCTCTCCTACTTATACGTATGACCTTGCAAAACTGCTTGTAGATATGGTAGAAACAGATAAATACGGTCGCTATCATGCAACAAATGAAGGTATTTGCAGTTGGTATGATTTTGCATGTGAAATCTTTAAACAGGCTGGTTACGATCATGTAACAGTATCTCCTGTTTCTGCCAGCGAATATCCAGCAAAAGCAAAACGTCCTTCTAACAGCCGTATGTGCAAAGATAAGCTCACAGAAAACGGCTTCGCAAAACTTCCTACATGGCAGGATGCTTTAAACAGATATTTAAAGGAAATTGAGTATTAATATGACAGCTACTATTTATACAATAGACGAAAATCAGAGCTTTACTACTGTTTGCAATGGAGATTTTTCTACGATGATACAATTCCACACATCCGAAGATACAATCTTTTTGGATGCTTCCGGAAACATCATTGACTTTTCAGCACTTATGCCAGATATGACAGTCCATATCCGCTTTGCTGATTTTATGACAGCAAGCCTTCCTCCACAGACAGTTGCCTTTGAAGTTCAGATTGCAGAATAATATAAAAAGCGTGTAAAAGACTGAAATGCCTTTTACACGCTTTTT
>CAYRIK010000022.1:0-27840 GCA_964424345.1 uncultured Lachnospiraceae bacterium | reverse complement strand
ACTTGACTTTTAATCAAGTTGTCCGGGGTTCGAGTCCCCGGTGGCTCACTAAAAATCCTTGAAGTAATCTTCAAGGATTTTTTTGTGCATAAAATATTATACTTTGGAAATTATTTATATTTTTTTGACGCAATGAGGACAGAATGTTCCGTTTGATAAAAGAAATTTTCCACAGTGTGGACATTTATTTTGAAATAGCAAGTTTATTTATTGCTTTGATTTTAGCACTGTAAATTAGATTTGGAAAGATCGAAGTTACGTAATAAGGATACAAACAATATAAAAAGGCTTCTCTAATGACAAGAGAAGCCTTTTGTAGTATCCATAAAGGAAATTATAATTATTTTGCAAGTTTACGCTGTACAAATTTTACGATTTCTACAACTGGGATTACTAAGAAGCCTAATGCAATTGCAAGTACATATTCGATGAAGCTTACAGAAGTAAATCCAAAAGCAGCTGCGAGGAAAGGAATTTCACAAACAGCAGTAGTAGCGATTAAAGTAAATACAGCAGCACCAATTAAAACTTTGTTCTTAGTAGGGAGGGTAAAAATAGTGCCTCTCTGAGAACGCATGTTAAAGCTGTGGAAAATTTCTGCCATAGACATTGTAAGGAATGCCATTGTCATACCGTCTGCACTATTTGCAATTTCCCATACACCGGATTCCATGTAGTGACCGATAAAATAGGAAGCAAGTACAAGAATAGATACTAAAATACCTTGATAAGCTACGTCAATACCCATACCATCAGAGAAAATACCAGCATTGGCTCTTCGTGGTTTACGCTGCATAATGTCAGGTTCTGCTTCTTCCATACCAAGTGCTAAGGCTGGGAAACAGTCTGTAATCAAGTTGATCCAAAGCAGATGAACTGGCTTTAAGATTGTAAATCCAAGTAAAGTAGCTACGAAAATACTGATAACCTCACTCATGTTAGAACCTAACAGGAACTGGATTGCTTTACGAATATTGTCGTAAATACGACGACCTTCTTCAACAGCACCAACGATTGTTGCAAAGTTGTCATCGGTAAGTACCATATCAGCAACGTTCTTTGTAACGTCTGTACCAGTAATACCCATGCCGACACCAATATCAGCAGATTTAATAGAAGGAGCGTCATTTACACCGTCACCAGTCATAGCAGTTACATAACCGGCATTACGCCAAGCATTTACGATACGAGTCTTATGTTCAGGCTGAACACGAGCATATACAGAAATATTTGGAAGCTCTTTTGCAAATACTTCATCACTCATATCATTTAACTGAGCACCAGTAATTGCTTTTTGTGTGCCATGTAAAATACCAAGTTCTTTTGCGATAGCGATAGCAGTATCTACATGGTCACCAGTAATCATAATTGCACGAACACCGGCATTTTTACATTCAGCAATCGCATCCTTTACTTCTGGACGAACAGGGTCGATCATACCAGTTAAACCAACAAAGCAAAGGTCTTTTTCTAAATCGTCTGCTTCATAAGAAAGAGGAGCTGTATTTCCAACACGCTGTGCACAGGCAAGTACACGAAGTGCTTTGTCTGCCATATCTTTGTTAGCTTTTAAAATCTGATTACGGTATTCTTCGGTCATTGGAACACACTGACCATCTTTTAAATAAGAAGAACAGCGACCTAATATTACGTCAGGAGCACCTTTTGTATACTGGGTGTAGATGTGTTCATGGTAATGAACGGTACTCATCATCTTTCTGCCAGAGTCGAAAGGAGCTTCACCAACACGAGGGAATTGTTCTTTTAACGTATATTTTGGAAGTTCTAAAGAAGCAGCCCAAGATACTAAAGCAGCTTCTGTAGGTTCACCAGTTACAGTACCATCAGTGTCTAACTCAGCATCACAGCAAAGAGCCATAGCCTGAGCAAGCTGTTTTTCGTTTTCACCAAAGAAGTCTACAACTGTCATCTTATTCTGTGTCAAAGTACCAGTTTTATCGGAACAGATAATCTGAGCACAACCTAATGTTTCTACAGCAGTAAGACGACGAATAATCGCATTACGCTTAGACATATTTGTAACACCGATAGAAAGTACAACTGTTACAACAGCAGCAAGACCTTCTGGAATAGCAGCTACTGCTAAAGAAACAGCTACCATGAAAGAATTTAAGATACTTTCAAAATTTAGACCGCCGGAACGCAGGCACTGTACAGCAAAGATAACAACGCAGATTCCTAAAACAAGCCATGTTAATATTTTAGAAAGCTGACTTAATTTAAGCTGTAAAGGAGTCTGACCTTCACTTGCATTTGCAAGAGCATCTGCAATTTTACCCATTTCTGTATCCATACCAGTTGCAGTGATGACTGCTTTACCATGACCATATACAACAGTAGAACCCATGTATACCATGTTTTTACGATCACCAAGAGGTACATCTTTTGCATCGTCTTTTAACTGGATAATATCAATGAATTTTGTAACAGGAACAGATTCACCTGTTAAAGCAGCTTCTTCAATCTTCATGCTGGCATTCTGAATCAAACGGCCATCAGCAGGAACTGCATCACCAGCTTCTAATAATACAACATCACCTACAACGAGGTCTTCACTCTTTACAAGAATCTGTTTTCCGTCACGCAGTACTTTAGAAGTAGCAGCGGACATCTGCTGTAATGCTTCAATTGCTTTTTCTGCTTTGCTTTCCTGATATACACCAAGCACCGCATTAATTACAACTACTGCAAGAATGATAATAACATCTGTAAAACTTTCCCCTTCAACAATGGCTAAAGTACCACTAATTGCAGCGGCAGCTAACAGAATGATAATCATAGGGTCTGTAAGCTGGTTAAGAAATCGTTTGAGCAGAGAGTCTTTTTTACTTTCGGCAAGTTTGTTTGGTCCGTTTGAAAGCAAGCGACTGTTTGCTTCGTCGGAAGAAAGACCTACAGGGGTACTTTTAACTTCGGACAGGACATTGTCAATTTGTTCGCAATAATGTTTCAAAATGAAACGCCTCCTTTTGTTTTTATACAATACTTTTTCTATATCATACTATAATAGGAAGAAACCTGCAATTTACATTTTCTGCACGATAGGGATGAATATAAGTGCATTTCGTGAACGATAAACAAGAAGTATTTGACAAAGTACGACTCCGATGATATAAAGATTTGGAGTTATTCAAAAAAATGATAAGTTTAGGAGGAAAAAAGATGATAAAAGAAATTTTATTTATCATTCTTGGTTTTGTACTTTTGATTAAAGGTGCAGATTTTTTAGTGGATGGTGCAAGCAGCATCGCAAAGAAGTTTCATATTCCGGAAATTGTAATTGGTTTGACAATCGTGTCTATCGGTACCTCAATGCCAGAGTTGTTTGTAAGCACAACATCTGCCCTTATGGGATCACCTGATATGTCTATTGGAAATATCATTGGTTCTAATATTTGTAATTTATTACTGATTTTAGGTGTTTCTGCATTGATTCAGCCTGTAAAGTTCCAGAAGTCTACTATGAAGATTGAAATTCCTATGTGTTTTGCATTTGCTGCAATATTTATGCTTTTATGCAACACAGGAAATGTTATTTCACGTTTAGAAGGTTTATTTTTACTCGTATTGTTTTGCGGATTTCTTGCATATACTTTCTATGTAGCAAAACAGGGTATTGCCGCAGCTTCAGAAGAAGAAAAGAACGAAACAGAAAATAGCGATTCTATGTTAAAGAGTATTTTACTTGTAATCGTAGGTATCGTAGCATTAAAGATTGGTGGAGATTTTACAGTTGATAATGCAGTTGTGATTGCACATCAGTTACATATCAGCGAAAAAGTAATCGGCCTTACTATTTTAGCAATTGGAACAAGTCTTCCAGAATTAGTAACAAGTGTCGTAGCAGCAATCAAAGGAAACGATGATATTGCAATCGGAAATATTATCGGTTCTAACATCTTTAATATGCTTATGATCATCGGTGTATCTGCTTTGATCATTCCATTAAATTACAATGTAACATATAACGTACAGATGGTAATTTTACTCATTTCTCTGATTGTATTATCTTTGTTTGGGTTTACAAAACCAAAAGAAAAAATGTCAAGAGCAAATGGTGTAATTTATGTCATCATGTATGTAGTATATTTAGCATTATTATTTATTCTTTAGGAAAGAGTTTGCTTGCATTTGACGGATTTACAGGTTATGATGTAATGAGTGGTAGTCATAAACGTTGTTTGTGACAGGCAAGAAAACGTAAAATGCTATGAGAGGAATATAGTTATGAACATATTTGATATTATTGGTCCGGTTATGGTAGGACCTTCCAGTTCGCATACGGCAGGTGCTTGCAAGATTGGTTATGTTGCTCGTAAATTAATGGCACAGCCTATCGTAAAAGCAGAAATCTTATTACATGGTTCTTTTTTACTGACAGGTAAAGGTCATGGTACAAATTTAGCCTTAGTGGCAGGTCTGCTTGGTATGAAGCCAGACGATAAACGCATACCTCACAGCTTTGAAGAGGCAAAAAAGGCGAATATGGAGTTTTCTTTTGGGGAAACAGATATTAAAGATGCTCATCCAAATTCCGTATTATTAAAATTGACTGGTGCAGATGGCAGATATTTAGAAGTAGTTGGAGAATCCGTTGGAGGTTCCTTAATCAATATAGCGTCTATTGATGGACAGGCTGCAAATTTCTCTGGCGATTATCCAACACTGATTATTCATAATAGAGATCTTCCAGGACGTGTAGCAGAGGTTTCAGGTATTTTAGCAAAACGTGATATTAATATTGCAACGATGAAATTAAATCGTTCTGTGCGAGGAGAAAATGCAGTCATGATCATAGAATGTGACCATGAATTGAAAGAAGCTGCGATAGAAGAATTAAGACAGATGGATGGCGTAGTAAGCGTCACATATTACAGCTTGGAGGGATAATTATGAGTTTTACAAGTTTACATGCGATATTAGAAGCAAGCAAAGCAGGAAATATTCCTTTTTGGGAAGCTGTACTGTTAGATGATATGAAAGAAAGAGCTGTAGAAAGAGAAACATCTTTTGAAACAATGCGTGGTATGTATCAGGCAATGCGCATGGCAGATAAAGATTATGATGCAAGCCTTCGTTCTGCAAGTGGTCTTGCAGGTGGAGATGGTGCTAAATTAGAAGCATTCCGTACAGCTCCAAATCGTCTTGTTGGTGATTTTTTAACTTCTGTTATGGAAAAGGCAGTAAAGATGGGAGAGTCCAATGCGTGTATGAAACGTATCGTAGCTGCTCCAACTGCAGGTTCTTGCGGTGTTATTCCAGCTGTACTGTTATCTTATGAAGAGTATAAGCATGTTCCAGAAGACCGTATGGTAGAGGCTTTGTTCGTTGCGGCAGGCATTGGAGAGGTATTGGCAGCGAGTGCAAGTATTTCAGGTGCAGAGGGCGGATGTCAGGCAGAAATCGGTTCTGCAAGTGCTATGGCAGCAGGTGCTGTCACATATTTAGAAGGTGGAGATAATGAAGCAATCGTACACGCTTCAGCACTTGCTCTGAAAAATATGCTTGGTCTTACTTGTGACCCTGTAGCAGGACTTGTAGAAGTTCCTTGTATTAAACGTAATGTATCTGGTGCAGTAAATGCGGTAGTATCTTCTCAGATGACTATGGCAGGTATTCGCAGTGCAATTGTTCCAGATGAAGTAATTGACTCTATGAGACGTATTGGTAAGCTGTTGCCACCATGTTTGAAGGAAACAAGTCAAGAAGGATTGGCAATTACCCCTTCTGCTCAGAAAATTGCTCAAAAATTGAATGCATAATTTGTCAGAATTCTACAAAAAGAGCATTGCATTTTAAAATAGTCGGGAGTATAATGTACCCGAAAGTGAGGGTATATATATTATGAACGAAATTTTAATTTGTTTAGCCGTAGCATTGATTGCAGGTCTTTTAATGTCCCGTCTTGCTAAAGTGCTTAAACTTCCAGCTGTTACAGCATACTTGATCACAGGTCTTTTATTAGGACCATTTTTCTTAGGAAAGCTTGATATTTTAGGTATCGGTTTTAGTTCTTTAGAAAACGTAGAAAATTATAAGATTATCAGTCAGGTTGCACTTGGTTTTATTGCTTTTGCAATGGGTAATGAATTCCGTCTTTCCCAGCTTAAGAAAATGGGTAAGCAGGCAATCGTTATTGGTGTTTTACAGGCTGTTATTACTACAGTAATCGTAGATATTGCGTTATTAGCATTACACTTTATCAATCCTAGCCTGATTTCTGTTTCAGCAGCAATTACACTTGGTGCGATTGCAGCAGCTACAGCTCCAGCAGCAACTTTAATGGTAGTACGTCAGTATAAAGCAGATGGTCCTATGACAAAGTTGTTATTGATGGTAGTAGCAATCGATGATGCAGTAGGTCTCATTTTATTCTCTGTATCTTTTGGTATCGCAGGTGCTTTAGAGCAGGGTACAATCAACATTGTAAACGTAGCATTAGAGCCATTGCTTGAGATTGGTTTATCTGTAATTTTAGGTGCAGCAGCAGGTCTTGCTTTACATGCTCTTGAAAAATATTTCCATTCCAGAAGCAAGCGTATGTCTGTATCTATCGCATTTGTTTTATTAACAGTAGGTCTTTCTTTATGCAGCTTTGAAATCGGTGGTGTACACTGTGGTTTCTCTTTATTGTTAGTATGTATGATGATGGGTACTGTATTCTGCAATATTTGTGAGACATCCGAAGAATTGATGGATAGAGTTGATCGTTGGACAGGCCCTGTAAGTATTTTATTCTTCATCTTATCCGGTGCAGAATTAGACTTAAAGATTTTAGCAAACCCAGCAGCATTGATCGTAGGTGTAATTTACATCATCTTCCGTTCAGCAGGTAAGATTGGCGGTGCATATGCAAGCTGTGCTATGACAAAGTGTGATGAAAATATTACAAAGTATCTTGGTATCACATTACTTCCACAGGCAGGTGTTGCACTTGGTATGGCAATGACAGCTACAAGCCTTTCTGATGGCAGTTTAGTACGAAACGTAGTATTACTTTCTGTATTAGTATACGAATTAGTAGGTCCTACATTAACAAAGAAGTCCTTGATTGCAGCAGGCGAAATTAAGCCAGAAGGCAGAACAAGTGCTCGTGTTGAAAATAAGACAAAAGAAATCGTTCGCAAAGCAAAATAATACATAATGATATAAAGTGCAGTCGGTAATTGCCGGCTGCATTTTTGCTTATTATAAAAAGTTGTATTTTTCTGAAAAATATAAAAATAGTACAAAAAACATTTGACAGATAACACAAAGACTGGTAAACTAACTTGGTATTAATTACATACGCGGGTGTGGCGGAATTGGCAGACGCGCCAGATTTAGGTTCTGGTGTCCCCGACGTGCAGGTTCAAGTCCTGTCACCCGCATTTATAAGATGTTAAAGTGTCAGAAATACTTTTATAGTATTTCTGGCACTTTTTTTGTATATAAGGAAATAATTGTTTCCGGTATATAAAAACGCTGCAAAAAACTTCCTATTTACAAACGCACAGACCATTTAACAAGGCTGAATATGAGTAAAAAAGTTGTGACAATAAACGAAAAAAGCAAATTCCACAAAAAGGTTTTTGGCGTTATGCACAAAAAACAAATGAAATTTTGTTTACCTTTACGTTGTAAATTATTGGAATTTTCTGTAAAATGTATACAGGATTTTGTAGAAATATGGAGATAAAGTCTATGAATAGAAAATATATGAAGTGGCTGCCAATTGTGGTCGGCTCATCTTTATTTTTAAGTGGTTGTCAGATCTTGCCAGCAGAAGAGACATTTCCTGCTGCGCCAGTCATACGAACATATGAAGCAGAAGAACATAAGCTTGCTAACGTGTTAAGAGGAGATCTTTCTACAACAAAGAATGTTTCTTGCAGTTATATGCCAGCAAGTCAGGAATCTTTAAGCTTTCGTGTATCAGGAGAAATTATCAAAGGTATTTATGTTACAAGTGGTCAGGAAGTAAAAAAAGGTCAGCTTGTGGCAGAATTAGAAACCGGAACACTTCCAGAGCAGATTAGTCAGTTAGAATATGAATTAGAAGTATTGCGTATTCAAAGAAGCTATATGATGGAAAGCTGGGAAGCAGAAAATCAGATATTAGAAGCAAAGTATGATGTGGAAAGTGATACATATCAGGCAAAAAAAGCTGTAGTAGATGCAAAATATATTTTAAAATTAGAAAATAATAACGACTCTGCACATATCAAAGAGCTTAGACTTCAGGAATTAAAGGCAGATATGAGTAATCGTAAGCTGTATGCAACGATGGATGGAACTGTTATTTATGTACGAAGCATACAGGAAAAAGAGGCTTCTATGGAAGAAAGAATCATGGTTACAATAGCTGATATGGATTCTACTGCGTTTGTAGTAAAGGGTGATAATGCTGAATATTTTGAGCTTGGCGATGAAGTCATTATTACAAAGAGCAAAAAGCAGTATGAAGCAGTGTGTGTAGATGCTTCTTTATTTGGTTTAGCTGATGATGGAAAAGAAAAGAAGGCTTATTTCCAGTTATTGCAGCCAGACCCAACATTGGAAAGCGGAAATACAGGACAGATTGAAGTGATCACAGAGTTTAGCGAAGATGTTTTATATGTAAATAAAAAAGCAATTAAGACTGCTGGCGGAAAACAATTTGTATATGTATTAAATGAAGATGGCTTGAGAGAAACAAAGGATGTTACTGTCGGCAAAGAATTTGGTAATGTAATAGAAGTGTTTAGCGGTCTGCAAGAAGGCGACAGCGTGCTTTTGGATTAGGGAGGAGTCGGAATGAAAAAGTATATAGTATGCAGTATGTTAGTTCTGGCACTGACCGGATTGTCCGGCTGTCAGAAAGCCCAAGTGCAAGTACCTGAATTGTTAGAGCCTGTTGGTGTGGAAATGGATACTGCGACTGCAACGGTTGGAGATATGTATTCTATGAGCATTTATAATGGAGAAGTAGTTCCTAGCGTGGAAGCGTATTCTTTTGATATAGACGGCACATTAGAGAATTTTTATGTATCTGTTGGAGACCATGTAACAAAAGGTCAGTTACTTGTAAAATTAGAAGATGAAGAAGTTTTAGAAAAGATTCACGATTTGGAAGAAGAAATTGCAGATATTTTGACAGAACAGGAATTTGACGAGCGTGACATGGCAGCAGATATTGAAATTGCAAAAGTACAGTTAAAACGTTTGCAGGATCAAAGAGGTTCTGAAGAAGAAATACTTGCACAGCAGATGGAAGTGAAGTTGTTGGAATTAGAACTGGAAGAAGAACAGCAATTAACAGCTTTGGAAGTAGAACGTTTGCAGAAGCAAGTCTATGAAATGAGAAGTGAGATTTCAAAGACAGAGCTGACAGCACCAATGGATGGAACGGTTGTATATGTTAGTGAGACAGCATCAGGCGGCAGAATCAAAAATCTGACACCGGTTGTATGTATTGCAGATGAAACAGATGTGTATATTTCTTCTGAGTATATTGCAAATAATGTGATTAAAAATGCATATAAGATTACAGCTCAGATTGGAGAGACAGAATACGAAGTAACTTATGAGCCGTTAGATGATAGTGAATATATGACAATGGTATTATCTGGAGAAGAAGTTAAGAGTAAATTTACAATGAATGATACAGATGCAGAGATTGCCAGTGGAGAATATGCTGTTTTAAAAATCTGGAATATGTACAAAGAAGATGTGTTGACTATCCCAGTTAATGCACTTCATAGAGATGCGAAAGGCCGTTATGTATATAAGATTATTGATGGTCAGAGAGTTCGTTGTGATGTAACAGTTGGAATCAGTAATGAAGTGAAGGCAGAGATTTTAGAAGGTCTTCAGGAAGGAGATGTAGTTTATGTTAAAGAATAAAATCAAAACATCCCTGTTTCTTGCAGTGACCGCTGTATGTTTTTGCCTGACTGGATGTGGAGAAGAACAAGAACAGGCAGTTTTAGAAACAACTATGCTTGCACCGGAAAAAGTAAACTATAATACGATTGAAGCACAGCTTGACGAATATGTTATGACAAGTACAGGTTCTGTTTCTATGGAATTTCCAACTCCTGTAGATTTGTGTTGGGAAACAAATGGAACTACAATGAAAGAAATTCTTGTAGAAAAAGGACAGGAAGTAAAAGCTGGAGATGTTCTTATGACATTTGAGATTGAATCAGATAAGATTAAATTAGAAGAAATGGAACTTCAGCTTTTAAGAAAAAAAGAAGACTATACGAGAAAGAAAGATGCACAGGAAGTAGAACTTGAAAAAGCAAGAACGAAAGCTGAAGAAATTGAAAATAGCTATTCTTACCGTGTAGCGGTATTAAATGTTGAAAAACAGCAGATTGCTTATGAACGTTATGTATATGAGACAGAAAAAGCAATTGCAGCATTAGAAGAACAGATTGCAGAATATAAGGAACTAATTTCTAGTAATAAGTTAGTTGCACCTTTTGATGGAATGATTGGTTCTATTTCATATGCTTCTGAAGGAGATGACATAGAAGTGGGAGAACGTTTGATTTCTATGTATCGAACCGATGAAATTTTGTTAAAAGTAAAAAATGCAGATGGAAAACTTCGCTATAATATGGATGTAACAATTAAAATGCCAAACCAGACTTCTGGAAAAGTATATGCAGGTCATGTGATTTCTGCACCAAATATATTACCTTCCAGTGTAAATCAGGATTATGCATTGATTGCATTAGATGAAGAACTTCCAATGCGAATGATGATGTTTGGCATGGGAGGCTTTGAATTTGAAGCAGAATATCAGCGATTAGAAGATGTATTGCTGATAGATAAAAAAGCCATCAACAAAGAAGAAGGTAAAGATTACGTTTATATTTTGGAAGATGGTGCAGTACATAAACGTTTTGTAACAACTGGTATGAGTACAAAATCGGTTGCTTGGATATTAGATGGCTTGTCTGAGGGACAGCAGGTTATCGTGAACTAATAGAGAGGGGAAAGTATGTTAAGGTTTATTTTTCAGAAAATACTGAATAAAAAATGGATGGCTTTCAGCCTTTTGCTCGGTAATATATTATTGATTGCAATCGCTTGTGCAAATCCAATGTATTCTCAGGCTGTATTGCAAAGAACGTTGATTCAGGATATGAACAGCTATATGCTGGATACCAATCATTATCCTGGAGCAATTTCTGTAAAGACAAGTTATTCTGCTTATAATGAAGAAAACAGTGCCAAAATAGATCGTGTAAGTCAGGAATTTGAAACATGGTTAGATGAAATGGACGTGCCAACATTAGCACAGGTAACTTATAATCTTACCAATGTAGACGTTACAAGTTCTTATCAGGATAAGAGTACACTTGTACAGGCAGTAAGTTATACGGATGTAGAAGACCATATCAATATGCTGCATGGAAATGTATGTTCTTCTGAAATCAAAGACAATGTGATAGAGGTCATTGTTGCAGAAAAGACATATGTAAAGCAAAATTTGATTTTGGATCAGGAATTGACATTAACAAAGGTAAAAGACGAAAATGGAAATCCATATCGTTTTAAAGTAGTAGGTATTTTTGAGAATAAGGATGAGCAGGATCCTTATTGGGAATATTCACCAAATGATTGGTATGCAAAGTTTTTAATGTCAGAAGAAGCTTTTGAAACAGTATTTGCAGCATCTGACAACAGACCAAACTTTACAAGAGGCTGTTATGCAGTATTAGATTACACACAGATTAAGGTAGATCGTGCAGAGGAAATATTAGAAGCAACCAAAAAGCATGAAAAATCCCTTACTGACATGGAATATACTTATGTGACAGTAAATTATGAAGATACAGTAGAAACATTCCTTCCAAAACAGCAGCGTTTAAATACAACAATTACAATGCTTCAGATTCCTACATTTGTACTTTTGATTGCATTTATCTTCATGGTATCTGGTCAGATGTTAGATATGGAACAGAATGAAATTTCTGTATTTAAGAGTCGTGGTGCATCTAAAAAGCAGATTATCTTGTTATATTTGCTGCAAAGTGTGCTGATTGCAGGAGCAGCGTTTATCATCGGTATTCCGGTCGGTATGATGCTTTGCAAAATTATCGGTGCATCTAATGCTTTCCTTGAATTTGTACAGCGTGCAGCTTTAAGTGTGAGCATCAGTACAAAAGTATTAGCTGTAGGTGTAATTGCAGCGTTTGTATCTATTTGTACGATGGTACTTCCTGTATTTAAATTGGCAAATACATCTATCGTAGCAGCAAAGAGACAGAAAAACCGTAAAAAGAAACGTACTTGGTGGAAAGTCATTGGTTTGGATGTTGTTTTATTGGTAGTTGCATTGTATGGCTGGTATCAGTTCCAGGGAGAAGAGGCATACCTTGCACAGAAGGCAGCAGAAGGAGCTGCATTAGATCCTACATTGTATGCTTGTACCTCTGTATTTATGTTAGGTGCAGGTCTTTTGATACTTCGTATCCTTCCATGGATTATCAGATTGGTATTTGAGATTGGAAAGAAATGGTGGTCTCCGGGCGTATACGCATCTTTCCTTCGTATTATGAGAACGAACAACAATCAGGGATTTTTGGTAGTATTCCTTGTATTAACTGTATCTATGGGTATTTTCAGTACACAGACTGCAAGAACAATCAATGCAAATGCAGAAGAACAGATTCGTTACAGTATCGGAGCTGATATTGTAGTACAGGAACAGTGGAAAGATAATACATTAGAAATTCTTGCTAATGCAAATTCAGAAAGTCCGGAAGATATCGAACTTACTTATACAGAACCTGATTTTGGAAAATATCTTCAGATGGAAGAAATCGAACATGCAGCAAAAGTGCTTGTAAAAGATAATGTGAATATTTCCGTAAATGGCGGTAAAGTAGATAATGTAACTGTTATGGGTATTCATACAAAAGATTTTGGTGAAACTGCATGGTTTAAGGAAGAACTTTTAACAAGCCATTGGTATGCATATTTGAATGCAATTTCTCAAAATGCAAATGCAGTATTGGTATCTTCCAATTTGCAGGAAAAATATGGATATGAATTAGGCGATATCATCAATTATTCTAATAAAAATGGAAAGTATGTAAGAGGTATTATTTACGGATTTGTAGATTATTGGCCATCTTATGCACCACAGACAACTATACAGGATAAAGACGGATTATATAAAACAGCAGACCATTTCCTGATTGTGGCGCATTTATCACAGCTTCAGGCTTCTTGGGGCATTGAACCATATCAGGTTTGGATTAAGACAAAAGGTTCTTCTCAGTTCCTTTATGATTATGCACAGGAAAATGATATTAAGTTTACATTGTTTGAAGATACAGCAGCTAGTCTTGTTACATTGAAAAATGAGTCTGTATTCCAGGGTACAAACGGTGTGCTTACAATCAGCTTTATCGTAGTATTATTGCTTTGTGCAACAGGATTTTTGATTTATTGGATTTTATCTATTCAATCCAGAACATTACAGTTTGGTATTTTCAGAGCAATGGGTATGTCTAAAAATGAAGTCTTAATGATGTTAGTTGTAGAACAGATATTTATTTCTGGTACATCTATTGGAGGCGGTGTATTAGTAGGACAGATTGTATCTAAGCTGTATGTTCCATTAATCCAGATTGCATACGCTACAACAGACAGAAGTCTTCCATTGGAAATCATAGATTCTGTCAGCGATTATATACGACTTGGAAGCGTGATTGGATTGATGATCGTAGTATGTATGATCGTACTTGGTGTTCTGATTTCCAAGATTAAGATTACACAGGCATTAAAGCTTGGAGAGGATTAATATATGGAAAATATCATTGTAACAAAAAATGTAAAAAGAGGATTTGCTGTTGCAGCAGATGAAGATATCTTTTGGGCGTTGAAGGGACTGGATATTGAAATTCCAAAAGGAAAGCTGACAATATTAAAAGGACGTTCTGGTTCTGGTAAAACGACTTTAATGAATATTTTAAGTGGTCTGGATCTTCCAACAGAAGGACAAGTGTTCATGGAAGGGCAAGATATTACAAAATTAAGCGAACGTAAGCGTGAGCTGATGCGAAGAAAAGATGTTGGATATGTATTCCAGTCTGTTGCATTAGTACCTATGATGAATGCAAGTGAAAATGTAGAATTTGCATTGCGTTTAGCAAAATATGACGGAGACCGTAAAAAACGTGCAGAAGAATGTTTGAAGATGATGGGACTTGGAAATCGTCAAAATCATCTTCCACAGGAACTTTCTGGTGGTGAACAGCAGCGTGTGGCGATTGCAAGAGCAATCGCCCACAAACCAAAAGTATTGTTTGCCGATGAACCAACAGCGGAATTGGATACAAATACAGGATTGCAGGTTATGAAAATCTTTCGTGAGCTGACCGTATCACAGGGCGTTACAATCGTAATGACAACGCATGATACAGAGATTATGAAGCTTGGAGATAAATTATATCAGTTAGAGGATGGTGAGTTAGTTGAGTGATATTATTGTTTGTGAAAATCTGATCAAGATTTATAAAACACCCGATCTGGAAGTGTTGGCACTGCAGGGATTGGACTTAAATATTGCTTCCGGAGAACTCATGGCCATTATCGGTAACAGCGGAAGTGGTAAATCTACACTGTTAAATATGTTGGGCGGCTTAGATCGTCCGTCTGCCGGAAAGTTAATCGTAGACGGTTGTGATATGAATAAAATTACAGAAAAACAGCTTGTAGAATATAAAAGAAGCACTGTAGGATTTGTATGGCAGAATAATGCAAGAAATTTACTTCCATATTTGGATGCAATGCAAAATGTTATGCTTCCTATGATATTTGAAAGTGAAAAAAAGAAAAAAGAACGTGCATTAGAGCTTTTAGAAATCGTAGGTATGTCTCATAAAAAGCATAATCGCCTCAGTCAAATGTCTGGTGGTGAACAGCAGCGAGTAGCGATTGCAATTGCCCTTGCAAACAATCCAAAGATTTTATTAGCAGATGAACCTACCGGAAGTGTAGACGTTAAGACAGGAAATTATATTCTCGATATGTTTAGAGAATTAAATAAGAGTCTTGGGCTTACTCTTGTTATCGTAACACATGACCGTTCTCTTGCTAAAAAAGTAAATCGTGTCGTTCGTATCAGAGATGGTAAAAACAGCAGTGAAATGATTGTCAAGGAAGATTATCTTGATAAGCTGGATTCTTTAAGTGATATGGAAGAAGCACATGATGAATTTGCTGTTTTGGATAAAGCAGGACGTGTACAGATTCCAAAAGAGCTGTTAGAACAGATGGGTGTCAGCGGAAATAAGGTACATTTGGAATATGAAGATGGAAAAATCATCATCAGAAAATAATAATTTAATTTTATGCGTAAAAAAATAAAAAAATATGCATAAAACTATTGCATATTTCTTTCTGAAGTGCTATATTATGCAAGTGCAATGAATATTTATACACATTAGGAGGAAATATATTATGAAAAAGTTATTAGCTATGGGTTTAGCAGCTGTAATGGCTTTCACAGCATTAGTAGGTTGTGGCAGCAAGAACAATACAACAGTTGGCACAGATAACAATGCAGCATCTAATAAGAAAGGTGTAAAGGTAATCGATATTGAACTTACAAACGAAGAGTATGCATTCGGTGTTGATAAACAGCAGCCAGAATTATTAGAAGAAGTAAACAAGTTTATCGCAGAAATCAAAGCAAACGGCAAGTTTGATGAAATCTGCAACAATTACTTTGGCGATGGTACACCAGTAAAGGTTACATCTGCAAAGTTAGACGAATCAAAAGATCAGTTAGTAGTTGCAACAAATGCAGCATTTGAGCCTTTTGAATATATGGAAGGTGACAGCTATGTAGGTATCGACATGGAAATCGCAGCTTTAATGGCAGAGTACTTAGACAAAGAACTTGTTATCCAGAACATGGATTTCGATGCTGTATGTTTAGCAGTAGGTCAGCAGAAATGTGATGTTGCTATGGCAGGTCTTACTGTAAAAGAAGATCGTAAAGAGTATGTAGATTTTACAGATACTTACTACAGTGCTTCTCAGAAATTGATCGTTGCAGCAAGTAACACAGAATTTGATAACTGTACAGACGTAGCTTCTGTAGAAGCAATCTTAAAAGAAAAAGATGCAAGTGTTAAGATTGGTGTACAGAATGGTACAACAGCTCAGTTCTACTGCGAAGGTGATGAAAGCTGGGAATTTGACGGATTTGCTGTAACTACAGTAGGTTACAAGACAGGTGCGTTAGCAGTACAGGATTTATTAAATGGAAATATTGATTATGTAATCATCGATGCAGCTCCTGCAGCATGTATTACAGAAGCAATCAATGCATTACAGTAAGTTTTTTTAACAGTTTAGTTTTGACTTGGACACAGATTACGTTATGAGCAATCTGTGTCCAGTCTTGGTTTAGGAAAAAGAGGTATTATGGGTAATTTTAACCTGAAAGTAGAAAAATTCTTAGAGATTTTTATTGAACAAAACGGCTATGTCAGAGTAGTGGAAGGTCTTAAGAATACGCTCACAATAGCAATTCTTGGTCTTATTATCGGTATCGTAATCGGTACAATTATTGCGGCAGTACGAGTAATGCCAAAATACAAGACACTTCCAAGAGTTTTAAATGGTATTTGTAGCTTTTATGTAGGTGCATTTCGTGGTACACCAATGGTAGTACAGTTGTTGGTATTTTACTATGTAATGCTGCCATTGATGGGCATTCGTATGTCTGGTCTGCAAGTTTCTATTTTAGTATTTGGTTTAAACTCCGGTGCATATATTTCTGAAATTATGCGAAGCGGTATTTTATCTGTAGATGGTGGACAGATGGAAGGTGGACGTGCAGTAGGTCTTAGTTATTGGACAACTATGTTAAAGATCGTTATTCCACAGGCAATCAAAAACATTCTTCCTACATTAGGAAATGAGTTTATCAGTTTGATCAAAGAAACATCCGTTGTAAGTTTTGTTGGTGCAGCTGACCTTTATGTTGCATTTAACTATATTGGTACAAACAGTTATGAATTTATGGTGCCATACCTTGTTATGGCAATGATCTATATTGTATTAGTATTGATCATCAGCATTGGTATTAAAGTTATGGAAAGGAGCCTGAGAAAGAGTGATAGACGTAATTAATCTTGAGAAATCATTTGGTTCTTTAAAAGTATTAAAGGGCATTAACGTTACAATTGAAAAAGGCGACATTATGTGTATTATCGGTCCTTCCGGTTCCGGTAAAAGTACATTTCTTCGTTGCTTAAACTGTATGGAAGACCCTACAGGCGGTTCTATTATGTTCCACGGAGAAGATATTGCCGATATGAAGGTAGATATCAATAAGCACCGCAGAAATATGGGTATGGTATTCCAGCATTTTAATCTGTTTAACAATAAGACAGTAATCCAGAATATTATGCTTGCTCCTGTATATTTACAGATGCAGGATTTAAGAAAAGCAAAATGTAAAAATGCTTGGATTCAGTTTTGTAATGTGTTTACAAAAAATAAAAAAGAATTACTCCCAATTACAACAAAAGCACAGATTAAGCAGGAAGCACAGGAAAAAGCGATTTCTTTATTAAAGAGAATCGGTTTGGAAGATAAAGCAGATGTATATCCTTCTACACTTTCTGGCGGACAAAAGCAGCGTGTTGCAATTGTTCGTGCTTTGGCTATGAATCCAGAAGTTATTTTGTTTGACGAACCTACAAGTGCATTAGACCCTGAAATGGTTGGAGAAGTATTGGATTTAATGAAAGCACTTGCAAAAGAAGGCATGACAATGATCGTAGTAACACATGAAATGGGATTTGCAAGAGAAGTTGCAAATCGTGTATTGTTCATTGATGAAGGTCAGATTTTAGAAAGTGGTACTCCAGAAGAAATTTTTGGAAATCCAAAGAATGCACGATTAAAAGAATTTTTGTCTAAGGTTCTATAACGGGAGCTCTGGTTATGAATATACTTTATTGTGGGGACAAAACGACAACAGATGGAATTATGATTTCTGTGCTGTCATTGCTCAAGCAAGTGAAAGAACCCCTTCATATAGTTGTTTTGACAATGCGGTTTGAAGATGAAGATAAAATCTATGAAGCAATACCAGAAGCGTTCATACAGTTTTTAGAGGAACTCGTCCAAAAGACAGATGCGTCCAGCTTTGTGACGTGTGTGGATATGACATCATTATTTTATAAGGAATTTTCAAAGGTAAATAAATATGATGGCGATGTATGTTATCATATGTTAAAATTATATGCAGATGAAGTTTCGCAAATAGAGGATCGTGTATTGTACTTAAATCACGATGTAATATGTTGCAGAGATTGTTCAGAATTTTACTATCAGAATATGGATTGTTATGAAGTAGCTGGTGTATTGGATATGCGTATGAGATATGTTATTTCCAAATATGTTAGCAGAAAAGTTCCTCTCAATTCTGGTGTACTATTGCTGAATATGAACAAAATTCGTCAAAGTAATCTTTTACAGACATGTCGTAAATGGTGCTTTGAAAAGAAAAGAGCTTTGCCGGATCAGTCTGCACTGCATAAATTTATAAAGAATAAAAAAGTTTTGCCAAGACGTTATAATGAACAGAGAATATTGTATATTGATACAGTTTTTAGACAGTTTAATTCTAAATGGCAGGTATTGCCATGGCTGCATAAAGTGACGATAAAGCCATGGGAAGTGGAAAGACTGCATGAAGTATTGCATGTTCATGCATACGATGAATTAGCAGAAATGTATGTACAAACCAAAAAGGCATATGAAAAGAAAGAGATAGATGCAAAGTGATGCATCTGTCTCTTTTTTATATACTAGGAAAATACTCATTTTCTAGTATATAAAAACACTTTGCTAGGATGCACATAGATGCGGAAATAAAAGAGCGTGCGCGAATATTTTTAGGTGACAAAGAGAACGTAGAATGGTATAATAAAAACAAGTATAAAGTGACAGAAATCAGAAGAAAGGGAACGTTTATGCGAAAATACGAAAATCCGGCATATTTGCAGGAAAATCGACAAAAACAAAGAGCGTATTATATTCCTAAAAATGAGGGTGCATATACAAGTTTAAATGGTGTATGGGATTTTGCTTTTTATGAGAAGGATTATGCAGAAGCACCAGACAGAATTGGTCAGATTACAGTACCATCCTGTTGGCAGTGCGAAGGCTATGAAAAACCTTATTATACAAATCTCATTTATCCATTTCCGGTAAATCCGCCATTTGTTCCGATGGACAATCCAATGGGTGTATATACTCGCAAATTTGAGATTACAGATGTGACACGCAAGCATTATATTGTGTTTGAAGGTGTAGATTCTTGTGTAGAATTATTTATTAACGGAGAATTTGCAGGATATTCTCAAGGAAGCCGTTTGCAGGCAGAATTTGATATTTCTTCTTATGTAAGAGAGGGCACTAATTTTATTACAGCAAAGGTTCGTAAGTGGTGCAGCGGAAGTTATTTAGAAGATCAGGACTGTTTCCGTTATAATGGTATTTTCAGAGATGTATATTTGCTTTCAAGACCAGAGGGACATATTGTAGATATTGACATTCATACAGAGGGAAATGAAGTACACGTTGCATTTGAAGGCAGTGCAAAAGTAAGTTTGTTGGATGCACAAAAGAAGTGTCTGCATAGTTGCAAAGCAGAGAAAAGTGCAGTATTTACTGTAGAAGATGCAGTACAGTGGAATGCAGAACATCCTTATTTGTATGAACTGGTATTTGAATATGAAGATGAGATTATTTCTCAGAGTGTTGGATTTGTAACATATGCTGTAAATGAACGTGGTGCATTTACGGTAAACGGTGTAGAAGTAAAATTAAAAGGTATCAATCGTCATGATACACATCCAAAGCATGGTTACACAATGACAGACGAGGAATTGTTAAAAGATTTAAAGCTGATGAAAAAGTTAAATATTAACTGTGTCAGAACAGCACATTATCCTCCAACACCAAAGTTTTTGGAATTTTGTAATCAGCTTGGTTTTTATGTTATGCTGGAAACAGATATTGAAATTCATGGATTTGCAAATAGAGAAACATCCGCTTATGCATATGACTGTATCGGAAATCCAGAATGGATTGGTAATCAGCCAGAGTGGAAAGCAGCTTATGTAGAACGAATGGAACGTGCTTATCATAGAGATAAAAATCAGCCATGTATTTTCTCTTGGTCTACCGGAAATGAAAGCGGTCATTGCGAAAACAATTATGAAATGATTAAATGGCTGAGAGCGACAGATCAAAGAAGATTGATTCATTGTGAAGATGCTTCCAGAACATCTGTTGCAGCAGATGAGCAGTTACGAGATGCTTCTTATTATGACAGACCGGATATTCATTCTTTAATGTATATTCCATATCAAGAAGTAGAACAGTACGCATTGGATGAAACAAAGCCATTGCCATACTTTTTATGTGAATACAGTCATGCAATGGGAAATGGCCCTGGAGACGTAGCAGATTATTGGGAAATTTTTTATAAATATCCAAAATTGATTGGTGGCTGTATTTGGGAATGGGCAGACCATACATTTGTAGAAAATGGCGTGCCAAAGTACGGCGGAGATTTTGGAGAACTTACTTCTGACAGTAATTTCTGTGCAGACGGTCTTGTAAATCACGAAAGAAAGTTAAAGTCTGGTTCTTTACATACAAAATATACATATCAGAATGTTGGATTTGCATTAGAAAACAATGAAGTAACGGTTACCAACTTATTTGATTTTACAAATTTGAATGCATATCGTTTGGAACTGGACGTTGTTGTAGACGGAAATATAGTAGAAACACAAAGCCATATATTAGATTTAGAGCCAAAGCAGGCTGCAACAATTACCTTTGTTATGCCAAAGACTTGTGCTATGGATGCACATGTTGTATGTCGTGTATTTGACATTGAAGCAGAAAAAGCAGGAGCAGATGCTTACATTGTAGAATATGCAAATGAACTGAAAGCAGGAAGTGACCTAAAGGCAAGAGAAGAAGCAGAAAATGTTATGATTGCACTTTGGGAAGCAGATTTAGAAGTAGAAGTAAGCAAAGAACAAACCCAAAAAGCACCGATTGCAATAGAAGAACATAACAATACATTCGTTGTTATGGGAACAGATTTTGCTTATGAAATATCAAAATATTCTGCTATGCCGACACAGATTATCAAGCATGGCTCTGCACAGCTTGTAGAACCAGCAGTATTGTCTGTATGGAGAGCACCGATTGATAATGAAAGACGTATTAAAGACCGTTGGGGACATCCAAGTACATGGGGCGGGGAAAATCTTGACAGAACTTTTAATCAGGTACTTGATTATGAAGCAAAAGACAATCAGCTTACCTTCCATGGATGTGTATCCGGTGTCGGAAGAAGCCCATTTTTACGATATGAGCTTGTGTATACATTTTATGCAGATGGAGAAATGCACATAGAATTACATGGAAAAATCAAAGACCGTTGTATTTGGCTTCCTAGACTTGGCTTTGAATTTAAGCTTAGAGGCAAGGAACAGGCATTTACTTACTATGGCCAAGGTCCTCTGGATAACTACTGTGATATGCGTTCTCATACAACGACTGGATGGTTTACAAGTGATACAACACAAGAATATGTTCCATATATTATGCCTCAGGAGCATGGAAACCATGCAAAATGTAAGCAGTTACAGTTAGAGAACAGTTTACATTTTACAGCAGATACAGAGTTTGAAATTTGTGTATCTGATTACAGCGCTAAAGCACTTACTGATGCGGCACATATTGATGAACTGCATAAAAATGGAGCAGTCAATGTTCGTATTGACTATAAAGATTCTGGTGTGGGTTCTGCATCTTGTGGTCCTGCATTACAGACAAAATATAAATTGGCAGAAAAAGAAGTTCATTATGCGTTCAGCATAAAATAAAAGATTGGAGAACATACCAAGTATGAGAAAGTATGAGGATTTAAATCATATTAAAGAAAATCGTCTTCCTCAGAGAGCGTATTATATCCCTGAAAATGAAGGAGCATATACCCTGTTAAACGGAGAATGGGATTTTGCTTTTTATAACAGAGATTTTGATGAAGAACCAGCAAAAACAGGAAAAATCGATGTTCCGTCCTGTTGGCAGTGCCGTGGATATGAAGCGCCTTATTATACGAATGTAGTATATCCTTATCCAATGGACCCACCATATATTCCAATGGAAAATCCAATGGGTGTATATACACGCACATTTGAAATTACAGATGTTTCTAAAAAGCAGTATATCGTATTTGAAGGTGTAAGCTCTTGCGTAGAATTGTTTATCAATGACAAGTATGTAGGATATTCTCAGGCAAGCAGACTTCAGGCAGAGTTTGATATTACAGAATTTGTACAAAATGGTACCAACACCATTACAGCTAAAGTGCGTAAATGGTGTTCAGGCAGTTATTTAGAAGATCAGGACTGCTTCCGTTATAATGGTATTTTCAGAGATGTATATTTACTTTCAAGACCAGAAGGACATTTAGTAGACATTGATGTTCGCACAAATAAAGATGCAATTCAGGTTAGCTTTGATGGAACTGCAAAAGTAAGTTTATACGATGCTAAAAAGCAGTTGATTGCCAGCAAAGAAGCAGAAAACAATGCAGAATTTATCGTAGAAAATAAAGTAGAATGGAATGCAGAAAATCCTTACTTATACGAAGTTGTATTAGAGAGCAAAGGCGAAGTGATTCGTCAGAGCGTAGGCTTTGTAGAGTATGGTGTCAACGAGCGTCATGCATTTACGGTAAATGGAGCAGAAGTAAAATTAAAAGGTGTAAACAGACACGATACCCATCCTACAAATGGTTATACCATGACAGAAGAAGAAATGCTGCAGGATTTATATTTGATGAAGAAATTAAATATAAACTGTATCAGAACTTCTCACTATCCACCTTCTCCAAAACTTTTGGAGTATTGCAATCGTTTAGGTTTTTATGTAATGTTGGAAACAGACTTAGAAACACATGGTTTTGTACTTCGATATGCAGGCGGCACAGGATATGACTGTAGAGATAACCCAGATTGGATTGCAAACCAAGAAGAATGGTTAGCATCTTATATGGACAGAATGGAACGTACTTATCATAGAGACAAAAATCATCCATGTATCTTCTCTTGGTCTACAGGAAATGAAAGTGGACATGGCGTCAACCATTATGAAATGATTAAATGGCTCAATAAGACAGATACACGCAGATTGGTACATTGTGAAGATGCATCCAGAAGTTCTATGACTTCTAAGACAGCACATCCAGAAGAATATGCACCAGAAAATTACGACAGAACAGATATTTATTCCAGAATGTATTATGGATATGATGCAATGCCTGGTTATGCAATGTCTGAAACAAGACTGCTTCCATTTTTCTTATGTGAATACAGCCATGCAATGGGTAATGGCCCTGGAGATGTAGCTGATTATTGGGATGTTATTTATAAATATCCAAAATTGATGGGTGGCTGTATTTGGGAATGGACAGATCATACATATGTAGAAGATGGCGTACCAAAGTACGGCGGAGACTTTGGAGAACTTACTTCTGACAGTAATTTCTGTGCAGACGGTCTTGTATTACATGATCGAACATACAAAGCAGGTTCTTTGAATGCAAAGTATGTATACCAGTACATTGATTTTGCATTAGAAGGCGATGAAGTTGTGATTAAAAACCGTCATGACTTTACAAATCTGAATCAGTATCGTATAGAAATTCAGGTAGTTGTAGACGGCAGAGCAATCGAAACACAGGAATATGTGTTAGATGTAGAGCCTGGACAGAGTACACGCATTCGTTTTACGATGCCAAGGGTATGTCAGTTAAGTGCACATGTAGTATGTCGAGCATATGATGTAAACGAAGATTATGTAGACCGCATTTGCAAGGAACTTGGCTTAGACATTACAAAGAATGTATTTGCACATGCAGATGGTTCTTCTGATGAAGCAGTTGCAAGAGATGCAAAAGAAAACAAAATCAGAGCATTATGGGAAGCACCATTGGAAATTCCAGTAATCAGAATGTCTGAATTTGAAGAAAAAATTCCGGCAGAGATTACAGAATTAAAAGATAGCTACCAGATTTGCGGAGATGGTTTCTCTTATGAAATTTCTAAGTATACTGCATTACCAGTACAGATTATCAAACAGGGCATTCCTCAGTTGTTAGAACCAGTACAGATGTCTGTATGGAGAGCACCTATTGATAATGAAAGAAATGTAGCAGGAAAATGGGGACATCCAGATGTTTGGGCTGGTGAAAACTGGGATAGAATATTTAATCATGTATACAAAGCAGATAAGCTCGGTCACCATCTTACATTTGAAGGAAGTCTTGCAGGTATTGGACGAGTTCCATTCCTTCGTTACAAAATTCAGTACAGCTTCTTTGCAAATGGAGAAATGCAGATTGCATTGACTGGAAAGATTAGAGAACATTGTATGTGGTTACAGCGTTTTGGATTTGAATTTAAGACAATTCCGGAAAATGACAGCTTTACATATTATGGCCGTGGCCCTGTAGAAAATTACTGTGATATGAAGTATCATGTTACAACAGGCTGGTTTGAAAGCAATACAAAGAAGGAATATGTTCCTTATATTAAGCCACAGGAGCATGGAAATCATGTAAATTGTAAAGAACTTCAGATGAAGAACGGATTACATTTTGCAACAGATGATGTGTTTGAAATCTGTGTATCTGATTACAGTTCTAAAGAACTTACAAAAGCAGATCACATTGATGAATTACAGTCAAATGGTGCAGTAAATATCCGCATTGACTATAAAAATTCCGGTGTCGGTTCCCACTCTTGTGGTCCGGAATTACTGGAAAAATATAGACTGGATGAAAAAGATATCGCATTTACATTCTGTGTGAAGTGCTAGAATGTAACGGATATAACGAGTTAAGGCAAGTATAGTGATACTTGCTTTGACATCGAAAAATGAGATAGGAAGGTGAATGTTATGTATATGGATAGTTATAAGCGTTGGTTGGAAGCTGATTTAGAAGATGCTGCATTAAAAGCAGAATTAGAAGCAATCAAGGATAACGAAGAAGAAATCAAAGAGCGTTTTGCTGTTTCTTTGGCTTTTGGTACTGCTGGTCTTAGAGGTGTGCTTGGTGCCGGTACAAACCGTATGAATATTTATGTAGTACGTCAGGCAACACAGGGCCTTGCTAACTGGGTAAAGACACAGGGTGGAAATCAGCTTGTAGCAATCAGCTATGATAGCCGTATTAACAGTGATGTATTTGCTAAGACAGCAGCTTGTGTATTGGCAGCAAATGGTATTAAAGTACGTATTTATGATGCTCTGATGCCAGTTCCAGCATTGAGCTTTGCAACACGTTACTACGAGGCAAACGCAGGTATCATGGTAACTGCATCTCACAACCCAGCAAAATATAATGGTTATAAGGCATATGGTCCAGATGGATGTCAGATGACAGATGAGGCAGCAGACATTGTCTATACAGAAATTCAGAAAACAGATATTTTAACAGGTGCAAAACTTATCTCCTTTGAAGAAGGTCTTGCAAGTGGCATGATTGCATATGTAGGAGAAGATTGCAAGGAAGCACTTTATGCAGCAATCGAAGAAAAGAGTGTTCGTCCAGGATTATGTAAGACTGCTGGATTGAAGCTTGTATATTCTCCATTAAATGGTTCAGGACTTGTTCCAGTAACCCGTATTTTAAAAGATATTGGTATTGATGATGTAACAATCGTACCACAGCAGCAGTATCCAGATGGAAACTTCCCAACATGTCCATATCCAAATCCAGAAATCTTTGAAGCACTTCGTTTAGGTTTGGAACTTGCAAAGGAAACAGGAGCAGATTTAATGCTTGCAACTGATCCTGATGCCGATCGTGTTGGTATTGCAATCAAATGTAAAGACGGCAGCTATGAACTTGTTTCCGGTAATGAAGTAGGTGTATTGTTATTAGATTACATTTGTGCAGGACGTATTGAAAATGGCACAATGCCTAAAAATCCTGTAGCAGTAAAATCTATCGTTTCTACACCACTTGCAGATGCGGTAGCAGCACACTATGGAGTAGAGATGCGAAACGTATTGACTGGATTTAAGTGGATTGGAAGCCAGATTGCAGAGTTAGAAGCAGCAGGAGAAGCAGATCGTTTTATTTTCGGTTTTGAAGAAAGCTATGGATATCTTGCAGGTTCTTATGTAAGAGATAAAGATGCAATCATCGGTTCTATGCTTATTTGTGAAATGGCAGCATATTATCGCAGTAAAGGTTCTTCTATCAAAGAACGTTTGGAAGAAATTTATGCAGAGTATGGTCGTTATTTGAACAAAGTAGACAGCTTTGAGTTCCCTGGTCTTTCTGGTATGGATAAGATGGCAGGTATTATGTCAAATCTTCGTCAGAATCCTCCAAAGGAAATTGCTGGCTACGCAGTAGTAAAGGTAACTGATTACAAGAAGCCAGAAGAAACAGGACTTCCAGCAGCAAACGTATTGATTTATGGCTTAGAAAATGGTGCAACAGTTGTTGTTCGTCCATCCGGTACAGAACCAAAGATTAAGACATATTTTACAACACTTGGAAAAGATCTTGCAGAAGCTCAGGCTCAGAAAGAAAAACTTGCAGAGGCATTAAAGCCATTATTAGATTAGTAGATACAAGTAAGTAGTGAGTGCAGGTCATAAGCATCTGTCTAACTACATAAATGTATAAAAATAATACATGAGAACAATTCCTAAAAAGGTCATAGGGTACTGTCTTGTATGCCAATCTGATCTTTGAGGGAATTTGTTCTTTGTTAGGAAATGAGAAAGGACAAAAGAAAAATATGGATAGTTGTTTATCTGTAAAACAAGCAGTAGAAAAATATATCGAGGGTTGTCAGGCAAAGAGCAAGGCAGCTACAAAATATTTATTTGGAAAAGCCATTCTTGCGGGAGCAATGATTGGTATGGGTGCAGCAGCGAGCAGTGTAGCGGCACATACAGTTTCAGATGTAGGTCTTGCAAGACTTGCAGCATCTGTTATTTTCCCAGTAGGACTTATGATGGTTATTTTACTTGGAGCAGAGTTATTTACAGGTGACTGTATGGTTGCTATGGGTGTATTTGATAAAAAGATTACAGTAAAAGATGCCGTTAGAATTTTAGTAACTGTATATTTAGGAAATTTTGTTGGAGCAACAATGCTTTCTGTACTGCTTTCTATGTGCGGACAGTGGAATTACTCCGGTGGTATGCTTGGTGCATATACAATCAAAGTAGCAATGGGTAAAGTAAATCTTACTTTTACACAGGGAATTACATCTGGTATTTTATGTAACATTTTAGTTTGTGCGGCTGTATTAATGGCAGTTTGTGCAAAAGATGTAACAGGAAAGCTGTTAGTAAGCTTCTTTGTTATCATGCCATTTGTTACAGCTGGTTTTGAACACTGTGTAGCAAATATGTATTATATTACAGCTGGTATGTTAGCTGCTAAAAATCCAAAGTATGCAGAACTTGCATGCAGTGCGTATGGATATACAATGGAACAGCTTGGAGCTTTAAATCTGAAGGGATATTTGATTACAAATCTTGTTCCTGTAACAATCGGAAATATTCTTGGTGGTGTTGTATTTGTAGGTCTGCCATTATATTATCTGAATGTTATCAAAGAGAAAAAATAACATATAAAAAAATGATTTTTTGATACATATAAAAAGGGTTGGTGCTTAAAAAGTACCAACCCTTTTGTAATAAATATTATACTTCTGCGATTACTTCTACTTCGCAAAGAACGTT
>CAYRIK010000021.1:0-28816 GCA_964424345.1 uncultured Lachnospiraceae bacterium | reverse complement strand
ATCTCTATAGGTGGTGGGATGAATTGCGATAAACACGGCGTTTTCTTGACTTTTGTATTTTATAGCATTATCATCTGATTATGTGCATCAAATATCGTGATAACGTGATAGATGATGCTATTTCTAATCGTTTGAAAGAGGAGTGTAATTGTATGGGTAAAGCGATTTTGGCAGCAATCGTTACATTGATTGTTGGTTACTTAGGTATGGTCGTAGGACTTGAATTATTAGGTGGTTTTGTTGAGTTTGGATGCCTTATTGCTATTGCAGTTATGGGTGCATTCATTATCTACTTCATCGACAAGAAGAAGTAAGCCAATTCTGATCTGACAAAGGCAGCTAGGTTTTAGCAGGACAGCAGAAAATGATGTTGACGTAGAATGTGATTCGTTTTAAAATATTGTATAGAAATAGATACAATTTTTGAAAAATTGTATGAATTGCGGATGATTTTTACGAGGGAGGACCTTAATATGGAAAAAAGACTGGAGCCTTTATTTACACCGTGGAAGATTGGAAATTGTGAGATTAAAAATCGTGTTGTTTTAACTTCAATGGGTGGCACAAATTTATTAGGGTGGATGGAAAACAATCATTTTGATAAAGCTGGTGCAAAATTTATTATGGAAGTTGCCAAAAATAATGTTGGTTTGGTGCTTCCAGGTTGTCAGGCAGTATATAATCCAATGTTTGGTCAGTGGTTATACAAAAATGAAAAAATGTATAAAGACCTTGCAGCGTGGATGCCTAAGTTTCATCAGACAGGTGCAAAGTTATTTGTACAGCTGACAGCAGGATTTGGTCGTTCTTTTACAATCAGTTCCATGATGGAAATGCTTTATACAAATAAGGTATTGCGTGTATTGTCTAAGCCAGTTATGAATCTGGATAAGATTACAGCTGCACCAAGCCCATCTCCAAATCGTTGGTCAGATAAAGTTCCATCCAGAGAGATGACAGTAGAGGAAATCCAAGAATTTATTACAGCTTTTGGTAAAACTGCAAAGCTGTTAAAAGATGCGGGTGTAGATGGTGTAGAAATCCATGCAGTGCATGAAGGATATTTGTTAGACCAGTTTACATTAAAGTATGTAAATAAGCGTACAGATGAGTATGGTGGTTCTTTTGAAAACCGTTATCGTTTTGCTGTAGAAATTGTAAAAGAAATTAAAAAAGTGTGCGGTAAAGATTTCCCAGTATCTTTGCGTTATAGTGTAGAGTCTAAAACAAAGGGATTTAGAGAGGGTGCATTACCGGGTGAAGCGTATACAGAAGCTGGTCGTGACATGGAAGAATCTGAAAAGGCTGTTAAGTATTTACAGGATGCAGGCTATGATATGCTTAACTGTGACAATGGTACTTACGATGCATGGTATTGGGCTCATCCACCAATTTATATGCCAGAAGATTGTAATTTAGAAGATGTAGCACATATTAGTAAGTTTGTAGATATTCCAGTTGTTTGTGCGGGTCGTATGAATCCTAGAACGGCAGCAGATGCGATTGCAGAGGGTAAGATTGATGGTGCAGGCTTTGCAAGACCATTCTTAGCAGATCAGGAATGGGTAACAAAGCTGATGGAAGGCAGAGAAGAAGATATCCGTCCTTGTATTTATTGTCATAATGGATGCTTTAATATGTGTCATTATAAAGGTGTTCCAAATGATCAGGCATTGTCTGATTCATTACATTTAGCTCGCTGTGCAGTAAATGCAGAAACAATGCAGTGGGAAAAACATCAGATTATTAAGACTCAAGCTCCAAAGATTGTACATATTATCGGCGGTGGTATTGGTGGTATGGAAGCTGCACGTGTATTGAGACTGCGTGGACATCATCCAATTATTCATGAAAAATCAGACAAACTTGGCGGTACATTTATTCCAGCAAGTGCAGAAAGTTATAAAGGTAAATTGCGTGATTTATTGGCATGGTATAAAAAGCAGATGTCAGACCTTGGAATAGAAATTCATTTTAATGAAGAAATTAAAGACTTATCTCAGTTCCATGAAGCTCCTGTCATCGTGGCAACCGGTTCTAAAGCTCGTGTTTTAAAGAATATTCCTGGTAATGAGAAGATGTTGGAAGCCTGTGATTTCTTAAATGGTGCTTCTGTTGGAGAAACAGTAGCTGTCATTGGCGGTGGTCTGACAGGCTGTGAAATCGCATATGAGCTTGCATTACAAGGTAAAAAGCCTATTATCGTAGAAATGAAAGATGACTTGATTGCTCAGACCGGTGTTTGTCTTGCAAATAGTTCTTATTTGCGTGAGTGGTTCGCATGGAAGAAAGTTCCTGTTTATTTAGAGACTGCTTTACAGGAAGTAAAAGACGACCACATTGTATGTAAGGATAAAGATGGTAAAGAAATTAAGATTGCTTGTGACAGTGTAATCAGTTCTGCAGGTTATATTTCCAATCCGCTTGTTCCAGAGAGCAAACATGTGCATTTAGTTGGCGATTGCTTGAAAGTAGGTAATTTAAGAAGTGTTATTTGGCGTGCATACGAAGTAGCAATGAAGATTTAATCTAACAGTTTATTCATAAGATGAAACATGGACTAAATGGGGCTTGCAAACCCGACAGGATATGTTTTGTCTTGTGAGAGGAACGCTCTATTTACTAGGGATGAAGCCTATTGCTTTTAGGCAGTGGGTAGTTTGTGAGTAGAATAAGGCTGAATTGTTATGATTTGAGAGGGAGGTATCCGAGATGAAATTAACAAAAGAGCAGCAGGCGATTTTAGATGGAGAAAAAGGGGAAGTGTTAGCGAAGGTCATGAAGACATTGGTTCGCTACGGTGAATTGTTTGGTGCAGACACGATGGTTCCTGTTACGAGTAAATATAATCATCTGGTAACAAGTTTTGGTTTAAAGGCATTAAAACCTGTATACGAATTGATGGATCAGTTGATTGAAACAGGAAATCTGTCCAAGCAGGAATTTTCTGTAGACCCTCGTCCTTTAGATGCAAATGTACCAAGTAACTTTTTGCAGGATTTTATTTTCAAGTATTTCATGTATTCTAAGCAGGATGATTATGAAAAACAGTTAAATAAACTTGGTCTGATGAGCGATGAAGCATTTACTTGTACTTGCTATATGGATGAAGTAGGAAATATTCCAAAAATGGGCGATGTATTGTCTTGGGCAGAGTCTTCCGCAGTTGTATATGCAAACTCTGTACTTGGCGCAAGATGCAATCGTAACTCTGGTATTATTGATTTGATGGGTTCTGTAGTTGGATATGTGCCAAACTTTGGTCTGTTGACAGATGAAGGCAGAAAGGCTTCTTGGATTGTTCGCATCGAGACAACTAAGAAACCAGAAGCACAGTTATTAGGTTCTGCAATCGGTATGAAGGTTATGGAAGATGTTCCTTATATTATCGGTCTGGACAAATGGCTGGATGGTAAATTAGATGATGCTGCAAAAACATACTTAAAAGATTTTGGTGCTGCAACTGCTTCTAATGGTGCAGTAGGCTTATATCATGTAGAAAATATTACTCCAGAGGCAGTAAAATATGGTCAGGAGCTTATTAGAGAAGATGCGAAGGTATATGTAATTACCGATGCAGAGTTAGAACGTGTATATGCAAGTTATCCAGTTATGTGGAAAGATAAAGATGCCAAACCAAAGTTATGCTTTATGGGCTGTCCGCATATGAGCTTAGAGCAGTTGATTGATTGGACAAAGAAGGTAGAGGAAGGCTTAAAACAGTCCGGCAACAAAAAGGTTGTCATTCCGACTGTATTTACAGCGTCTCCAGCCGTATTAAAAGAATTTGAAAAAACTCCATATGCTTCCATTTTAAAGGAAACAGGAGTAATTACTTCTTATATTTGTCCATTGATGTATATGAATAATCCGCTTAGTGGAAAAATGCCAGTCATTACTTCAAGCAATAAGCTGAGAACTTATACGACAGCAAGATATTATACAGATGCGGAAATATTAGAGCAGATCACAAAGAAAGGCGGCACAAGATGAAAGAATTTAAAGGCAGAATCGTAGCACCTGGAACGATTACAGCAAAAGCAGTCGTTTCTCATGGTGGTTTAAATACATTGGCATCTTTTCAGAAGGCATTGCAGTTTGGAGATAAAAAAGCAACTTGCGGAGATCAGAACAATCCTGATTTGTACGGCAAAGAGATGGCTGGAAAAGCGTTGTGTCTGCCAAAGACCATTGGCTCTACAACAGGCGGATTGGTATTGTATTGTGCTTGCTCTATGAAGCGTCAGCCAGCTTGTATGCTGTTTTCTGAACCAATTGATTCTTTGGCAGCAGCCGGTGCAGTGCTTGCAGATGTGTGGTTAGAGGATGTAACAATGCCAGTTGTAGATTCTCTTGGAGAAGCATTTTTAGACTATGTAAAGGATGATATGACGATTACTGTAAAAGAAGACGGTACAGTAGTGGTAGATTAAGTCCTAAAAGCAGTTAGTTTGTATAACTGTGGAATATGCAGAGTTAGCTCGTTTATGTTTGGTACATTGATGCTGTTAAACGAGAAAGGCTTACTTAGTTTTCTTCTAGAAAGAAATGGCTTTTGAAGGGCAGAATATTATAAAAGAATAGGAATACAAAAAAGCTGTTTTCACACAGCTTTTTTGTATTCCATAAGGAGGAGTAGTATGAAAAAGGAGGTTTCTTTCCAAAAGAAACTATATATCAGTGTCATAGCGGCATTGATTTTATTATCGATAAAAACGATTTTAACAGATTTTGATTATGATGCAGAGTATGCATTGGTTATGGGATATCGTATGGCCAAAGGCGATAAAATGTTTTTGCAGATGTGGGAGTCACATCTGACATCGGCATTTTTATGTGCGGCATTGGTGAAGATATATTTAGCAATCACAGGGACAACGACAGGCATTGTATTGTATGTACAGACATGTTGTGTATTGATTCGTGCATTGCTTGCACTGTTGCTGAATAAGACATTAAAGCGATATATAGAGCCTACATGGGCATTTTTATTGAGCTGTCTGTTTTTCGCAGTTACACCAAAAGATTTGCCGATTGCTGAATTTGCAAATATGCAGTTTTGGTTTCAGACGGCATTGTTTTGTATGCTTTTATGGTATTTAGAAACAAAGAAAAAGCCGTATTTAATATTGGCAAGTATATGTTTGTGCTTGGAAATCATCACCTATCCGTCTTGTATTATTATTTTCTTTCCAGTGGTCGCATTACTTTTTGTATATTCTAAAGAAAAATGGAAAGATATTGCGATTGTTTCTCTCTCTTGTTTTATACAGGGAGTCGTTTATGTTGGATATTTTGTTGTAACAATCGGCTTAGAATTGTTTTTGACAAACTGCGAAATTATTTTAACAGGAGACGTATATCATACAAAGGGTATTGGAGAAAAATTTCTTGTATATGGCAGTGATTTGTTAAAAGTTATGGCAGCATTGGCTGTATTATTATTGGTTTGTGCAGCAGTAGGAAAAATCTATTGTATGCTTGTTCATAAAAATACAAAAAAAGATGTTGTACAGAGCAGCTTATATTTGTATTTTGCTGTGATGCTTGTTGGACTTTTGGTATACACTCTTTTGGTAAAAGGTCGTACAGAGCAGTTAGTCATTTACATTCCAATGTTTATATTGGGTGGATTTGGTCGTCACTTATTATCTGATGCAGAAAAAAGAGTATATGACTGTGGAATGGCAATCAACGTATGCAGCTTTTTTGCAGTGTTGGCATTGACCGATTTGACTGTATTAGACACAATCAATTATTTATTGTTGGCAGTCATCGTAACGTTGATTCCAATTAAGGCAGTCATCGATGAGTATGTTGGCTGCCAGAAAGCATACAAAAAATATAGTCTTATTTTTGCATTTTTATTACTTTCTCTGTTTAGAAGTGCATTTTTAATAAGACCGATGTACTATCATTTACGCAGTGTGCTTAATATTGAAGGAATTGTAAAGAGTGGTCCGGCAGTCGGTATTATGTCAGAATATATTGGACCATATACGGTTAATACGGCAATGGAAGAGTGGGATCAATATATCGAAGAAGGTGACAGACTTTTATTGGTAGGAAGTGATTTTGGAACACATACGATTGGATATTTGTACAAAGATGTTGTAATTGCAAATAGTTCTACGCTTTCTACTCCAACGTTTGATGAAAACTTACTGACATATTGGGAACAAAATCCAGATAAGTATCCAAATGTAGTTGCGGTAGAGTGTTGGTATGGAGATTTATCTATCTCTGAAGACAGCTTTATTTATCAGTGGATTATTAATGATTTTCAGCCGACAGATTATGCGGACGGAAAATATTGGAGATATTATTGGAAAAAATAAACATATGTGGTTGACATCGTCACTTTAGTATGCTAATATGATAAAGCATTAAAGGCAAAGGACAGTTAAGATAGTCAGGAGGATTTTATTATGAAAAAATTATTAGCTTTAGGACTTACAGGTGTGATGATGTTATCTATGGCTGCTTGCGGCAGTACAAAAGCAAATACAGATGCTTCCAGTGCAAGTAAAAATAGTGAAACAGCAGCGACAACAGAAACAAAACAGCAGTTTGTATTAGGTTTTGATGCTTCTTTCCCACCATATGGATATATTGATAGTGAAACAAATGAATATGTTGGATTTGACCTTGATCTGGCAGAAGAGGTTTGTGAAAGAAATGGCTGGGAATTGGTAAAAACTCCGATTGACTGGGAAGCAAAAGATATGGAATTAAATTCTGGTGCGATTGATTGTATCTGGAATGGTTTCACAATGAATGGACGTGAAGATGTGTATACATGGAGCGAGCCATATGTAGATAATTCTCAGGTGTTTGTAGTAGCAGCAGACAGTGATATCAAAACATTTGAAGATTTAGCAGGTAAGGTAGTGCTTGTACAGGCAGATTCCAGTGCATTATATGCATTAGAAGATACAGAAAATAAAGAGCTGACAGCAGTAAAAAATAGTTTTGCTGAATTACAGCAGGTTCCAGAATATAATACAGCTTTCTTAAATATGGAAGCTGGTGCAGCAGATGCAGTTGCTATGGATATTGGCGTAGCAAAATATCAGATTGCATCAAGAGGTGACAAGTTTGTAATCTTAGAGGAAACTATTTCTTCTGAACAGTATGCAGTTGGATTTAAACTTGGTAATGAAACATTACGAAATGCAGTACAGGATGCATTAGATGAAATGGTAGCAGATGGTACATTTGCTCAGATTGCAGAAGAATGGGGATTAGAAGACAGCGTTTGTCTTGGCAAATAAGAGAGAATAGAATGGAGAAACATTTTGGTTGAGATTATAGATAAGATAGTAAATTTTATAGAATATTTTATACAGATGTGTTCCAGATTATCGGAAGGAATGTTGGTATCTGTGGAAATCTTCTTTTGTACATTGATTTTTTCGCTGATACTTGGTCTTGTAATAGCATTTGGACGCATGTCTAAGCATATGATTATTCGATTTCCTACCAAAGTGTTTATTTCCATTATGCGAGGCACACCATTGATGCTTCAGTTATTGGTCATTTACTTTGGACCGTTCTTTATGTTTGGCATGAAAATCAGTTCCAGTTATAAAATGACAGCTGTATTAGTTGGATTTATCATTAATTATGCAGCCTATTTTGCAGAGATTTATCGAGCAGGGATTGAAGCGATTCCAGTAGGACAGTATGAAGCAGCAAAATTATTAGGATATAATAAAGTACAGACTTTTATATATATCATTTTGCCACAGGTAGTAAAGCGTGTAGTACCTCCAGTAGCAAATGAAACAATTACATTAGTAAAAGATACTTCTTTGGCATATACACTTTCTGTTATTGAGATGTTCTCTTTAACAAAACAGATTGCAGCAGCAGAAACGAGCATGATGCCGTTTGTAGTAGCGGGTATTTTCTATTACATATTTAACTTGATTGTTGCAGTTACGTTTGAAAAGCTGGAAAAGAAACTGGCTTATTATCGATAGGTTAGGGAGAAAATTATGTATTTATTAGAAATGAATCATGTTCGCAAACAGTTTGAGGACGTAGAGGTTTTAAAAGATATTTCTCTGAAAGTAAAAGAAGGAGAAGTAGTAGCAATCATTGGTCCGAGTGGTTCCGGTAAGTCAACATTACTTCGTTGTGCAACGATGTTAGAAAAAATGGACGGCGGAGAGTTGAGCTATTGTGGAGAAAAGGCAGCTTGGAATGATGAACATGGAAATGCAGTGTATGCAAAGCCGGAAGTATTGAAAAAAATTCAGACGTATTTTGGTCTGGTATTTCAGAATTTTAATCTGTTTCCACATTTTTCTGTAATGAAAAATATATGTCATGCACCATTAAAAGTGCAAAAGCGTGATAAAACTGAAGTGGAGCAGACTGCAAGAGCATTGTTGAAAAAGATGGGCTTAGAGCAGAAAGAAAAACAATATCCGTTCCAGTTATCAGGCGGTCAGCAGCAACGTGTTTCTATTGCAAGAGCGTTGGCATTAAATCCAAAGATTTTATTCTTTGATGAGCCAACTTCCGCATTAGATCCAGAGCTGACAGGAGAAATCTTAAAGGTTATCAAAGACTTGGCAGCAGAGCATATGACAATGGTGATTGTTACACACGAAATGAATTTTGCAAAAAATGTGGCAGACCATATTATCTTTATGGAGCATGGCGTCATCGTGGAAGAAGGAACACCAAAAGAAGTGTTTGAGTCTGATAACCCTCGTATGCAGGAATTTTTAGGTAAATTAGAACAAAAATAATAAGAAGACGAAGAGTGGTGAATGAAATGTTCACTGCTCTTTTTTATATACTAGGAAATTACTCATTTCTTGGTATATAAAAACGCTCGGCTCAGCAAAGTGGAGCAAGCCTCTTATATGTGAGGAATATAGGAAGTTGATTGGCAAGCGGACGTTGATAAAAGGTGCAAGTGGACTTTGTTGTTGTGGGACGAAAGGATTTGTTGTATACTGTAAGTGTTTTACAATACATAAAATTAGGAAAAGAGTAAAGGTTATGAAACGTTTAGCAATTATAACTGCCAGAGGAGGCAGCAAGAGAATTCCTCGTAAAAATATCAAAGAATTTTGCGGAAAACCAATTATCGCATATTCTATAGAAGCTGCATTGCAGTCAGGTGTATTTGACGAGGTTATGGTTTCTACAGATGATAAAGAAATTGCTGAGGTAGCGATGCAGTACGGTGCAACCGTACCTTTTTATCGTTCAGAGGCGACATCTAATGATTTTGCAACAACAAACGATGTGTTATTAGAGGTACTTTCTGAGTATGAGAAACGTGGAAAAGTATTTGATGCATTTTGTTGTTTATATCCAACAGCACCATTTGTAAGTGCAGAGCGTTTGAAAGATGCGATGAATACATTAATGGAATCAGATGCAGAAAAGGTATTTCCAGTAGTAGCATTTTCCTTCCCACCACAGAGAGCTGTTGTGATAAAAGATGGACATCTTGTATGTCATCAGCCTGAATATATGTATGCACGTTCTCAGGACTTAGAACCTCATTATCATGATGCAGGCCAGTTCTATTGTTTTAAGACAGCACAGTACAAAGAAAGTCAGAGCTTTTGGACAGGCAATATTTTACCACTCGTTCTTTCTGAATTAGAAGTGCAGGATATTGATAATGAAACTGACTGGAAGATTGCAGAGATGAAGTGGAATATTTTACACACATTAGATAGTGAAATATTAGAAAAATAAAGGCAGGAAATTATGACAACGACACAGCAGAAATATTTAGCATTTGCAAAAGAGATTGCTCTTGAAGCAGGTAAAATCATGGAAAAATATTTTTACAGCAACAATGGTGCGAGTTATAAAGGGGACAGAACGATTGTTACATTAGCTGATAAGGAAATCAATTCTTATTTGATTCAGCGCGTGAAAGAGGAGTTTCCAGAGCATTCTGTAGATGGAGAAGAAGAAAAATTCGGTGACAGCGAATATGTATGGGTATGTGATCCGGTAGATGGAACAGCAATGTATGCCAGACATATTCCAGTAGCAGTATTTTCTTTGGCATTGGTAGTAGATGGAGTACCTGAGATTGGTGTTATTTATGATGTATACACAAATAGTATGTTTAGTGCAGTAAAAGGAGAAGGTGCTTATCGTAATGGAGAGAAAATCTGTGTAAACGATTTTGCTTTGGATGATGTCCGCAGTTTTGCAAATTATGATATGATGAACAACTTAGGTTACAACGTATATGATGTAGTTAAGGAATTAGGAAATAAAATCAATTTTGTATGTATCGGAAGTGCAATTCGTGCATTTTCTTGTGTTGCAAGCGGTGATTTTAATTTTTCTATTTTTCCTGCTACAAAAAATTGCGATGTAGCAGCAGCAAAAGTAATTGTTGAGGAAGCTGGCGGAAAGGTAACAGACCTTTGGGGCAAGGAACAAAGATATGATAAAGATATTGATGGAGCAGTTGTCAGCAATGGTGTAGTGCATGAAGAAGTATTAGAGGCAATCCGTAATTTTATGATTAAGGTAGGAGAAGAACAGTAATATGGAACAGTTCAAAGTAATTCTTTGGGACATAGACGGTACATTATTGAACTTTTTGGCAGCAGAAAAAGCAGCAATCCATGCATGTTTTTCTATTTTCGGTATGGGAACGTGTACAGATGATATGCTTGCGGATTATTCCAAAATCAATCGTCAGTATTGGATTCGATTGGAAAAAGGAGAAATGACAAAACCACAGATTTTAGTAGGCCGTTTTGCTGAATTTTTTGAAAAATACGGACTGGATGTGAGCAAGGCGAGTGATTTCAATGAAGAATATCAGCTTCAGTTAGGCAATACCATCTGTTTTGAAGACAATGCAATGGAAGTGTTATTGGCATTAAAAGGCAAAGTAAAACAGTATGCTGTCACAAACGGAACGAAAAAAGCACAGGAAAGAAAGTTAAAAAATTCCAAATTGGATCAGGTATTTGATGGCATATTTATTTCAGAAGAGATTGGGATTGAAAAGCCAATGACAGGATTTTTCGATGCAGTGTGGGCTGAAATAGGAAATTATGAACCAACAGAAATATTGATTGTGGGAGATTCTTTAACAAGTGATATGCAGGGCGGTGTCAATGTTGGTATAAAAACTTGTTGGTACAATCCAAAAGGAATGGAACATACATCAAATTTGATATTAGATTATGAAATACAAAACCTGTCGCAGGTTTTAAATATTGTGAAAGGCGAGTAATGAAGAAAAATGAATGTAAGTAAACAATTTGCAAAATTTGTATCCCAAAATATATTAGGAACACTTGGGGTATCCTGCTACATTATTGCAGATACCTTTTTTATTTCACTGATGGCAGGTGCAAACGGAATCACTGTTTTAAATTTGGCATTGCCTATTTATAATTTTATGTTTGCAATCGGTGCTATGATTGGTATAGGTTCCGCTACTAAATTTTCTATTCTGCGCGCACAAAAAGATGCACGTTCTGACAACTATATGTTTAATTCTATCGTATGGTTGGCAATATTTAGTTTGATTTTTGTATTTGCGGGTTTATTTGCACCAGATAGCGTTATGAGATTGATGGGAGCAGATGAGCAGATTGTAGCACTTGGTATTGGATATTTTAGAATCTTTTTACTGTTTGCTCCATTTTTTATGATTAATTATGTGTTTACTGCATTTGTTAGAAATGATAATGACCCATCTCTTGCTATGCTGGCTACTGTTACAAGTAGTCTTGCAAATGTTGTATTTGACTATATTTTTATGTTCCCAATGAAAATGGGACTTTCAGGTGCAGCACTTGCAACTGCGGCATCTCCTATTATTAGTATTTTAATATGCAGTCTTCATTTCAGAAAGAAAACAAATACACTGAAACTTATACCAAAGATGCCAAGTATAAAGAGGACAGCAGAATCTGCACAGTTAGGTGTTCCGGCATTTATTGCAGAATTATCTTCCGGTATCACAACGATGATTTTCAATTTCCTCATTCTTGGCATTGCAGGAAATATCGGTGTAGCAGCGTATGGTGTAGTTGCAAACTTTGCTTTGGTAGCGATTGCGATGTTTAATGGTATTTTCCAAGGTTCTCAGCCATTGATCAGTAAATATTATGGCGAGGGAGATGAACAGGCAACACGCAAAGTATTAAAACTGGGTGTTACGACAGCCTTGACAATCGCAGCAGTAATGTACGTTGTTGTATTTTGTTTTACAGATGTGTTGGTGGACGTGTTTAACAGCGAACATTCTGTAGAAATGGCAGCATACGCATTTGATGGTATGCGATTATATTTCATCGGCTTTTTCTTTGCTGGTGTAAATATTGTAGTTTCCGGCTTTTTAAGTGCAACAGAAAAGGTTGTCGGTTCTTTTATCATTTCTATTTTAAGAGGTGTAGCTGCAATCGTATTCTTTGCGTTTATATTAGCACATTTCTTTGGATTTACAGGAGTATGGGTTTCTTTTGCAGCAGCCGAAGCATTCACAACGCTTGCGGCGATTTTGTGTCTGACATATAAAAGAAAATGAGGAAATAACAATGAAATTTTTATTAGCTGCAGTAAATGCAAAATATATTCATTCTAATCCGGCTGTATATAGTCTCAAAGCATATGCAGGAGACAAGTATGCATCTAATATAGAGATTGGAGAATATACAATCAATCAAAATATAAGTGAGATATTAGCAGATATGTATAAGAGAAAACCTGACGCAATCGGTTTTTCTTGCTATATTTGGAATATTTGTATGATATTGGAACTGGCAACAGAAATTCATAAAATATTGCCAGATACAAAAATATGGTTAGGTGGTCCGGAAGTTAGCTTTGAATGTCAAAAGTTGTTGGCTGAATATCCATTTATTACAGGTATTATGATTGGAGAAGGAGAGGAAACTTTCCTCTCTGTATTAAAATATTATCTTGGGGAAGGCGAACAGGCGTTAGAGGACATTGCAGGTCTTGCATTACAGACAGGCTTTACAAAAGAACGAGAACTGACTGATTTTTCTTCTATTCCATTTTTGTATACTGCGGGAAATGCAACAGGTTTGCAGGACTTTGAAAATCGTATCATTTATTATGAATCCAGCAGAGGATGTCCGTTCCGATGCAGTTATTGTCTTTCTTCTATTGATAAAAAAGTGCGTCTTAGAGACCTTGAATTAGTCAAAAAAGAGCTGCAGTTTTTCTTAGATAAAAAAGTACCACAGGTGAAATTTATTGACCGTACCTTTAACTGCAATCATGCACATGCGAAGGCAATCTGGCAGTACATTTTGGAGCATGATAATGGTATCACAAATTTCCATTTTGAAGTCGCAGCGGATATTTTAGATGAAGAAGAATTAGAACTGCTTTCTAAAATGCGTCCGGGTTTGGTGCAGCTTGAAATCGGTGTTCAGACGACTAATCCAACAACCTTAAAAGAAATTCGTCGTTTTACAAATATGGAAAAATTAGAGCGTATTGTAAAACGTATCCATGACGGACAGAATATTCATATGCATTTGGATTTAATTGCAGGGCTTCCATACGAGGGCTATGACAGCTTTGCCCGTTCTTTTGGAGATGTCTATGCTATGAAGCCAGAACAGTTACAGCTCGGCTTTTTGAAGGTATTAAAAGGCTCTTATATGTATGAACAGGCAGAACAGTATGGCTTGCATTATTTGACAAAACCGCCATATGAGGTGTTGTTTACAAACTGGCTGAGTTTTGAAGAGGTATTAAAATTAAAGCAGATTGAGGAAATGGTAGAACTTTATTATAATTCTAACCAGTTTACTCATACACTCCCATTATTAGAGCAGTTATATGAAAATCCATTTTCCTTATACGAAGCGTTAGCAGCTTATTATCAAGAGCAGGGATATTTCCTGAAAGCACCAGCAAGAAGTTATCGCTATCAAGTATTATTACATTTTGCAGAACAAGTAGATCCGGACAGAGCAGCTTTATACGCAGAAAGTCTTACGTATGACTTGTATCTTCGTGAGAATGCAAAGTCCAGACCGGAGTTTGCTTCTGATATTGCGAAGCATAAAGCAGATTTCCATGCATTTTTTGCAAATGAAGAACATATTCGAGCATTATTACCGCATTATGCCGCATATGATACAAAGCAGATAAGCAAAATGACACATTTAGAATGGTTTTCTTATCCAGTATGGGATGTGGAACTTGCGAAGAAAGGACAGCCGCTGCAGGCTGAGAAACCAGTCTTGTTTGATTATCAAAAACGAAGTCTGCTTACGAAAGAAGCAACCGTATATATGGAGGCGTAGATGAATAAGCATACAAAGGAAGTCGTAGAAAGACTTCATGCACAATATGGAACAGAATATGTTTGCTATTTGAAACACGAAAATGCACTTCAGCTTTTGATAGCAACAATGCTTTCAGCACAGTGTACGGATGCAAGAGTTAATATTGTGACAGAGCATTTATTTCAAAAATATAAAACGGTATATGATTTTGCACGTGCAGATTTAAAGGAATTAGAGCAGGAAATTCATTCTACAGGTTTTTATCATAATAAGGCTAAAAATATTATTGCGTGCTGCAATCAGCTGATTGAAAGACATGACGGGGAAGTACCAAATGATTTGGAAGCATTGACAAATTTAGCAGGTGTTGGCCGTAAAACGGCAAATGTGATTCGTGGAAATATTTTTCATGAGCCAAGTGTTGTCGTAGATACGCATGTAAAAAGAATCAGTAAAAAACTCGGTATTACAACGAGCGATGATCCGGTAAAAGCAGAGTTTGAATTGATGAAAGCTTTACCGAAAGAAGATTGGATTTTGTGGAACATTCATATTATCCGCTTTGGAAGGGAAATATGTAAAGCTCCAACGCCAAAATGTGAGATGTGCTTTATGTCAGATATTTGTCCTGATTATAAAGCGAGAATGAAGCAGAAAAAAGAACAGAAATAGAAGGTGAATAAATGACCACGGAATATGTATGTGTGGACGTGGAAACAACGGGTTTAAACCCAAAAGCAGATAAATTAATAGAGATTGGTGCAGTAAAGGTAAAAGATGGTGTTGTTGTAGAAACGTTTCAGAGCTTTGTCAATCCAAACGCAAAACTTCCGGAACGTATCGTTGATTTAACTGGAATTACAGATGAAATGCTCTTAGATGCACCACAGGCGAAAGACGTTATGCCGCTTTTTCATGCCTTTTGTGAAGAACTTCCGCTGATGGGACATAATGTGCAGTTTGATTATGCGTTTTTAAAACGAGCTATGGTGCAGGAAGGGGTTTCTTTTGAAAAGCGAGGAATTGATACGTTAAAGATTGCAAGAAAATATTTAGCGGATTTGGAAAAAAGAAGTTTGGAATTTCTTTGTAATTATTTTGCAATCGACCATACTGCACATCGAGCGTTAGGCGATGCGGCTGCTACTGCACAGCTGTATGAGCTGTTAAAAGACAAGTTTTATGAGAAAGCAGTGGAAGAAAAATGCAGTGTATTTCTTCCAAGGCAGCTTTTACATCAGGCAAAAAAAGAGCAGTCCATTACTATCGCTCAAAAAGAGCAGATTGCAAAATATTGTGAAAAATTACATATCGTGTTAGAGCAGGATATAGAAACGATGACGCGTGCAGAGGCAAGTCGCTTTATCCAACGGTATCATTTAGCATTTAAAGGATTACAAAAATGAAAAAAAGAATATTAGTATTGGCAGCTTTGGTATTGAGTTTTCTTTGCATAGGTGGAGGTGTGCTGTGGTATCATATGACATCTGGCACAACAGATCAGGAACTTTTGCAATTTATGAAAAAAGCAGAGGAGCAAGAGGTTGATGCATTATTTTTAGCGACATATCCAGTTGAAAATTTTGATATGGATATATTGCAGGAATATAAAGGAATAAAAACAGAATTGCTGCCCAAAGCGTTGGAAGATGGTACGGCACTGTTTGAAGTAGTAGAAAAAATTCTTGATAAAGAACAACATTTGACAACGTTGTTTTTAGGAATCAGTCCAGACAAAGAAGATAAAAGCAATGACTGGGAGGAAGCCTTGTTAGAGCTTGGCAAGGCAAATCCACAGATTACATTTGAAATAATGCTTGCTTTCCCTAAAATCAGTGAATGGGCTGCTATGGAGACAGATAAGGTGCAGGAACAGCTAGACTGGTATGCGTATGTTTGCGACCTTTACAGTCATTATGATAAGTTGGAAAATGTACACGTATTTATGCCAGGATGTGAGGAATGGCTTATTTGGAACGAGAGTAATTATGAAGAAAATGGCGGACTGACAAAAGAAGCAGCTTTAGAGTTTATCAAAGTGGTATGCTGTGATTATGGCTGTATTGTTGTGCCGAATACGATTCAGGATAAATGTACAAAACTGTTTGGACTAGTAGAAGCATATCAGGAAACAGACTGGGAATATGGGACAAAGACTGATGAAACGTATGTATTTTTAGGAGACAGCGTAATTGGAAATTATACGGGCAGTATGTCTATTCCTGGAGTTGTGTCTTATATGACAGGCGCTGAAACTATCAATTGTGGATATGGTGGCTTGGCAGCAGCTTCTGCTGTGGATGCAGCAGGTCTTGCAGATGTTGTGGATTGTTTGCTAAATCGTGAAACTGACCGCAGTGTGGAAGCATTGGAAAATGAAAATGTACAGCAAGGTATTTTGCAGTTTTGGGAAAAAGATATTGCATCAGAGGAAGCAAATCTTGCATTTTTCTTATCTTTTGGAATCAATGATTACGCAACAGGCCGTCCGATTTATAATGCACAAATGGATGAACAATGTTATATTGGTGCAGTTGCAAATGCAGTACAGCGTTTACAAAAAGCCTATCCAAATGCAAAAATCATATTGATGACACCAAATTTTATAGAACTGTTTGATTATGGAACAAAAAAGAACGGAACGCAAGGGGCAGTTTTTCAAGACTATATAGATGCACTTAAAAAATTTGCGGATGAAAACTCATTGCCTGTAATAGATATTTATGAGAAATTAGGAATTACAAAAGAAAATATGGATATATATTTAGCGGATGGCTGTCATCCTAACTATTACGGTCGATTCAAAATTGGCGAAATCGTGTGGGAAAGTATGTTATTGCAATGAGATTGGATATTTGATATAATGCTTTCTTGGAAATAAAACTGTTTTTTATAGGAGGAAACCGTTATGATGAATTTACACAATAAAAAAACAAAACGTATTGTGTCAGGCGTCATTTGTATATTACTGATTTTTTGTATGATTTTACCTATGATAGCCAGTTTTCTTTAGAGGGTAGGAAATTTTTATGAAAAAAATGCAAAGAGCAAGGGCGTTTGTAGTCACAGGTCTTAGTATATTTGCAGGAATGTGTGTACTTGGACATGGAACAGTACGCGCAGAAGCAGAAACAGAGGAAATGATTTCATCCGGAATTTATGTAGAAGGCATAGATATGTCCGGTATGACAAGAAATCAGGCAGTGTCTACATTAGAGTCATATGCATATCGAGTATTAGAAGAAAATAACTTGATTCATATTCAGTATGATAATGTGGCAGAGAAAACGCCAAGTGCAGGAATGTTAGGCGGTGAGTGGAGTAATCGAGAAATCGTAGATGAAATGCTTGATTACGGTAACCATGGGAATGTGGTAGAACGCTATAAAAGCCGCAAAGATTTAGAAAATCATCCAGTAAGTTATTCTCTGGAATTTTCTTTTCGGGAGTCTTCCATTGCAGATTATATTCAGAACAATATGACACAGTACGATCAGGCAAAGGTTAATTACAGTCTGAACCGTAATAATGGTACATTTGAAGTTGTGTCAGGAAAGACTGGATATGAGGTCAATGTAGAGGCTTCTGCACAGCGTATCGCAGAAGCGTTAAATATGGATTGGCAGCGTACAAGAGTAGATTTTCCGCTTGTTGTAGAAGTGACACAGCCACTAGGCAGTGCAGAAGAATTATCACAAGTGAAAGATCTTTTAGGAAGCTACACCACTTCTTTTTCAGGCGGTACTGCTGAAAAAATAAAAAATATTTCTAATGGTGCGCAGTTAATCAATGCAGTAACGTTGTACCCAGAAGAAGAATTTTCTTTTGATGCATATGCAGCTCCTTATACAGTTGCACATGGATATGCAATGGGTAAGGCTTACAGCGGCGGAAAGCTTGTAGATGATGTCGGCGGCGGTATTTGTCAGGTATCTTCTACATTATACAATGCAGTGCTGAGAGCAGAGTTAGAAGTTACAATGCGTTACAATCATTCTATGATTGTAGGATATGTACCGATTTCTTCTGATGCGACATTGGCAGAAAGTGCAGGAAAAGATTTTCGTTTTAAAAATAACCAGAGTACACCAATCTACGTAGAAGCTTATGTAACAAAAGATAATAAGTTGGTAACGAATATTTTTGGTAAGGAAACAAGACCATCCAACAGAACGGTGGAATATGTTTCTGAAACAATAGAAGTTATCGCTCCAGGAGCAGATGTAATCACAACAAATGGTTCTCTTCCAGTTGGTGAAATTTATGTTTCCAGTGCTTATACAGGCTATAAGGCAAAGCTTTGGAAAGTAGTAAGGATTGACGGAAAAGAACAGAGTAGGGAACTGGTCAATACAAGTAATTATCGTGCAGTTGCACGTATGGCTACTGTTGGTACTAATACAACAGACGCCGCTGTATTAGAGCAGGTAAATGCAGCAGTAGCTACTGGAAATATCGATCATGTGAGAAATATTGTCGCAGCTGTGACAAGTGCACCGTCAGAGCCGGAAACAGTAGATAACGTAGAAGAATAGAGAGGATAAGGCATGGAACTTGGTAAGGTATCAGAGAGCGTATTAAAGCGTTCTGTACTAAAGTATACGCAACAAAACAATAAAACCGTAAGTAATGCCTGTCAGCTGATAAACGAAGCAAACATAGGGACGGATGCGTCCCTTTTTGCTGTTTCAGGGGCAGTAATGGCATCTGCAACCGCAGTTTCCATAGGACGCAGACAAGATGTGGCAACAGAAGCAGTTATAAACGCCTGCAATAATCTGGTGTGTACGAAGGCAGAGCCTGTTGCTGTTCAGATTGCATTGGTGCTTCCGGAAGCATTGTATGAGTCTGAATTAAGACATATGATGGAAGCTGCAAAAGAATATGCAAAGCAGCATCAGCTTATGATTCTTGGCGGTCATACAACGGTAAGTAAGTTTGTGACAGAGACAATTGCAACAGTAACTGCATTTGGCTATGTAAAAGAAGACGCATTGCAGGAAAACTGTGTGCCAGAGGCTGGCATGGATATTGTTATGAGTAAATGGATTGGCTTACAGGGAACAGCAAAGCTTGCAGCAGAGCAAAAAGAGGTGCTGTTAAAGAGACTTCCAGCACGTTTTATATCACAGGCAGCTTCTTATAAAGAATATATGTCTATTACAGAAGAAGCTCGTATTGCAATGCAGCAGGGTGTGTGCATGATGCATGATGTTTCAGGCGGCGGCATTTTTAGAGCATTGTGGGAACTGGCAGAAAAGGCAGAAACAGGTATTCGTATTGAATTAAAGAAAATTCCAGTAAAACAGGAAACGATTGAAATCTGTGAGATTTTTGGATTAAATCCGTATGAACTTTTAGCTGGAGGTGCGTTATTGATGGTTACACCACATGGAGATGAGCTGACAGAGAAGCTTGCGGCAGCAGGTATTTCTTCAGCAGTAATCGGAAGACTGACAGGGGACAATGACCGAGTAATCGTTACATATGGGGAAGATGGAGAAGAACTTCGCTATTTGGACAGACCTCGTAACGATGAAATTGATAAAATATAATACAAAAAGGAAAGGGATTGGACTATGAATATTATTTTACATCAGCCAGAAATACCACAGAATACAGCCAATATCGGACGTACTTGCGTGGCAACTGGAACAAAGTTACATTTAATCGAGCCACTTGGCTTTCATTTAGATGATAAAGCAGTAAAACGTGCTGGAATGGATTATTGGAAGCATGTACAGTTATATCGTTATACAAACTTTGAAGAATTTTTAGAAAAAAATCCAAATGCGAAAATCTGGATGGCGACAACAAAGGCAAAACATGTTTACAGCGATGTTACATTCGGAGAAGATGATTTTATTATGTTTGGAAAGGAAAGTGCTGGTATTCCAGAAGAAATTTTAGTAGATTACGAAGAAACCTGCATCCGTATTCCAATGCTTCCAGACATTCGTTCTTTGAACTTATCTAACTCTGTAGCAATCTGTTTATATGAAGCATTGCGTCAGCAGAATTTCCAGTCTATGCAGTTAGAAGGAGAATTACACAGACTTCATTGGAAAGAATAATATACATAAAAATGCGGCCCTCATAAAGAGGACCGCATTTTTGTGTATTAGGATTGCTTTTCAGATACGATAGGGAGTGTGAAGATAAATTCACTGCCGGCATCTAGCGTACTGACAACATTGATATTTTCACCATGAGAGTGAATAATTTCTTTTGTAATAGAAAGACCGAGTCCGGTTCCTTTTTTATCTTTACCGCGGGAAGCGTCTGATTTATAAAAACGATCCCATACGAGCTTCAGTTCATCTTTTGGAATACCAATGCCATAGTCTTTGACAGAAATAAAAAGTTTATTTTTCTTTTCTGTCGTTTCAATTTTGATACTAGAATCTTCATAACTGAACTTGATTGCATTGTCTAATAAATTATACAGAACCTGCTGGATTTTTCCTAAGTCTGCGCGAACAAACAGTTCTTCTCCTGTAAGGAGCAGCTGCAATTTGATATGTTTTTTATTACAGGTTCCTTCAAAGGAGGCTGCTGTATCACGAATAACTTTGTTGATATCAAAGTCAGTTTTTTCTAATAACATACCTTTTGTATTTAAGTTATTGAGCTGTAGAAGTCCGTTTGTCAGTTTGGTCAGTCGTTCAGTTTCGTTTAAAACGATTTTAAGATATTTTTCGTACAGTTCCGGTGGAATGGTACCATCTAACATCGCCTCTAAATATCCACGAATGGAAGTTAAAGGAGAACGGAAATCGTGGCTGACATTTGCAACAAACTTTTTCTGATCGTCTTCAGAACGTGCGATTTCTCCAGCCATATAGGACAATATTCCGGCAAGATAGCCAATCTCGTCATGGCTTTCAGGTTGCAGTTCGTAATGGAAATTGCCGTTAGCATATTGTTCACTTGCTTTTCTAATCTTTTTGAGCGGTATAAAGACAAATTCAAAAAAGAATAAAAACAAAATAAAGGACAATACAAATAAGATGCCAAAGCAGTAGTAGATTGCACCTTGCAAGCTGTAACATTTTTCTGTAATTGCACGATAATCAGAATGAATTACAACATAGCCGTTTACTTCGTAGTTAGAATTGATTGGAGCAAGGACACTAAGCATTTCTGTTTCAAAACTGTCATAAAAAGTTCCGACAGTGTAATAATTTCCTGTAAAACCTAAAGGATCAAAGTCTTCGATGAGCGTAATATCGTCGATATTTAATTCGTGAGCGGAGTCTAGTACAAGACGGCCGCTTGGATTTAAAATCCAGATATCTGCATTCAAAAATACAGTAAGTGCATCTAACTGATTTTTTACGGTATCTAAAGATAACTCATTTGTATACAGCTTAGAAGCGTATGTGTCTGCAATCAGAACAGCTTCTTTATAAAGAGAAGATGATGTTTCATGTACGAAGTAGTTGGTCAGCATATTGGGTACATATGTTGCAATCAGCACATAGGAAAAAAGACCGAATATCACATAACCTAATAAAAATTTTGTACAAATACTCTGTTTCATCACTTAACCTCAAATTTGTAGCCAATGCCCCAGATGGTAGCAATTCTCCAGTTAGCATGGTCTTTTAATTTTTCACGAAGTCGTTTGATATGCACGTCTACCGTTCTTGTATCACCGATATATTCATATCCCCAGATTTGATCCAATAACTGTTCACGAGTGAACACATGATTTGGAGAAGATGCCATAAAATACAGCAATTCTAATTCCTTTGGAGGCATTTCGATTTTCTGTCCCATATAAGTTACTGCATAATTGGTCAGACTGATTTCTAAATCAGGATAAGAAACACTTTTTACTGCTTTGGCAGGTGCTTCTTGTACTACTGGTTTGATACGACGAAGGATTGCTTTGACTCTTGCGACTAATTCTTTGGAGTCGAAAGGCTTTTCGATATAATCGTCTGCACCAAGTTCCAGACCAAGCACTTTGTCAAATACCTCTCCTTTGGCAGAGAGCATGATGATTGGCGTGTTGGAATATGTACGCAATTCACGACATACCTGATAGCCGTCCATGCGAGGAAGCATAATGTCTAACAAAATCAAATCAGGCTGAAAGACTTTATGCATTTGCAGGGCACTTTCTCCATCATGAACGATTCTTGTATCAAAGCACTCTTTTGTTAAATATAAGCTGATGAGTTCTGCAATATTTTCATCATCATCCACGATTAAAATTTTTTGTTTATTTACCATAATCATACACCTTTATCTTATTCTTTGAATTGGGCGATCGTTACACCGGCATCGCCTTCTCCATGTTCACCAAGACGGAAGCTCTTTACATAAGAGGAACGTTTTAAATATTGGTGAACGGCACTTCGTAATGCACCAGTACCTTTTCCATGTACGATGCGAACACTGTTTAAATGAGCAATATATGCGTCATCTAAATATTTATCAAGCTGTGCAAGTGCTTCATCTACTGTATATCCTAACAGATTGATCTCTGGTGAGATACCAAAAGATTTTGACATCTTGATAGAGCCAGTATTTGTTCGTTCCAAGATTGGTTTTTTCTTTGCAGGTTCTTCTTCCTGTAAAAGCTGTAAGTCTTTGATGTTTACTTGTGAACGAATGATACCGCACTGTACGAATACATTTCCTTTTTTGTCAGGAAGAGACTGTATGGTACCTGTAAAGCCACTGGATAATACTTTTATAGAATCTCCGATACGGATATCTTTTTCTGTTAATACTTTCTTTGGAGAAGAAGCGGTATTTTTCAGAGCAAGTTTTTCGTTTTTCTTATTGATTTGGTCGCGTAATTTCTGACGCTGTTTTTCTAAATCACCAACTGTATTATGACCGGCTTTTGTCATGGAACGAATTGTCTCGTCAGCAACTTCTTTTGCTTCTTGAAGGATAGCACGCGCCTTTTCATTGGCTTCACGCAAAATCTTATCACGAGAATCATCTAATTTATCTTTTTTAGAAGCAAGCTGTTCTTTTAAAGCTTTGATTTCCTGTTTGTATTCTTCGATTTCTCGTTGGTCTTTTTCCATCGCAATACGGCTGGATTCTAAGTTAGAAATGACATCTTCAAAGGATTCTTTTTCTGCACTGATTTGCTCTTTAGCAGCATCAATGATTTCTTTGGAAAGTCCTAACTTTTGAGAAATGGCAAAAGCGTTACTCTTACCAGGAATACCAATCAGCAAACGATACGTTGGACGAAGGCTCTCTACGTCAAACTCACAGCAGGCATTTTCTACAAAAGAAGTAGATAACGCATATAATTTTAATTCGCTGTAATGGGTCGTTGCCATGGTACGGATGCCACGGTCATGTAAATGATTTAAAATGGCAATCGCAAGAGCAGCACCTTCTGTTGGGTCGGTTCCGGCGCCAAGTTCGTCAAACAGACATAAGCTGTTTTCGTCTGCATGCTTTAAAAATGTAACGATATTGACCATGTGGGAAGAAAAGGTACTAAGGCTTTGCTCAATACTTTGTTCGTCACCAATATCAGCATATACTTTTGTGAAAATACCAAGTTCAGAACGATCTAATGCTGGAATGTGAAGACCAGCCTGTCCCATTAAAGTAAATAATCCGACTGTTTTTAAACAAACTGTTTTACCACCGGTGTTTGGACCTGTAATAATCAAAAGGTCAAAGTCTTTTCCAAGATGCACATCGATAGGAACAACTTTCTTTTTGTCCAATAATGGATGACGACCGCCTCGGATACGAATGTAATGCTCATCATTAAAGGTAGGTCTTGTGGCATTCATATCCATAGCAAGTTTGGCTTTAGCAAAAATAAAGTCCAATTTAGTCATCGTAGTCTGATTTGCCATCAATGCATCGGTATAAGCACTTGCTTCTACGCTCAGGTTGGAAAGAATAACTTGGATTTCTTCCTGTTCTTGAATTTCTAATTCACGAAGCTGATTGTTTAGATTTACGATTGCAGCTGGTTCAATGAAAAAGGTAGAACCAGAAGCGGATTGGTCATGTACCATACCGGAAACCTGAGATTTATATTCTGCTTTGATTGGCAGACAATAACGATTGTTTCGCATTGTGATGACAGCATCCTGAAGCATTGTTCTCATAGAACCAGTCAGCATATTGTTTAACTGTGTATGCACACGATCACCGACAATATTTATCTGACGGCGGATATGTTTCAAGGTTGGAGAAGCATCATCGGCAATTTCTTCTTCTGACAAGATACATCTGCGGATTTCACTGGAAAGTGGTGTGAGCGGCTGCAGAAGATCAAAATATCCGGTCAATGCATCTGGCGGTGTATCGTCTCGTTCAGGTCTTCCGTAATTTTTAACACGAGCTACATTTTCTAACATATTTGCAATTTTTAAAAGCTCGGAAATGGATAAAGTGCTTCCAATTTCTAAGCTTTTGATTGCAAATCCTAAGTCTTTATTGCCTCCGAAAGAAATACTGCTCTTAGCAAAAAGTCTTGTTAATGCATCTTGTGTTTCCTGCTGTGCAGTTTCGATTTCTTCCAAATCAGTAGAAGGAACAAGCTTTTCACAAAGAGCTTTACCAGGTTCGGAAGAAGCCTTCTCTATAAGCATAGAAATTATTTTATAATATTCTAAAATTTGTAAACCTTTTTTGTTCATAAAAAATCTCCTGAAGAAAAGGACAGATTAGTTTTCGTCCATTTTCGGGTTGTTATACAATTTTAGTATAGCACTAAATCTTGCTATGGTCAAAAAAATCTTGTATACTGTTTACGATAAGTAAGGTTACAAAGTGAGGGTTTTATGAAAGACGAAAAATCTGTATCTTCCAATGAATTTATGGAAGAAAAGATCAAGGCAAGACCAATCAGCCGAAAGCATCTTGTGTTACGGTTAGCAGAGGTTATATTTTTTGCAGTCATATTTGGTTTGGTTGCATGTTTGACAATGACAGGGATTGTTCCATTTATAGAAGATAAATTCTTTCCAACACCAATGCAGAATGTGGTGCTGACAGATGAGTCTGTACCGCGTACATTTGAAGAAATCAAGCCGGAAGATATGTTGTTGGATGCATTAGATGAGCCATTCAGCAATGAAGTAGAGTTAGACAGTGAAAAAATGCTTTTAGAAATGTCCTATATTTTGCGAAAGTGTGCACAGGAGTGTGAAAAATGGCTTGTGCAGGTGGCAGGGGTATCTAATAAAACAAGTTGGCTGGAAAGTACAAAGAAAAGTTCTAAAGTTGCTGTAGGAGCAATCGTTGCAGATAATGGCACAGAGCTTTTGATTTTGGTGGAAAGAGAATATTTGACAAATGCAGAGCATATAGAAGTAACATTTCCGGATGGAACAGTTGCGCCTGCTGTCAAAAAAGGTACAGACAGTTATTCTGGTCTGATGGTAGTAGGTGTAGTAAAGGCAACGTTAGAAGAAAGTGCTTTGCAGTCTTATGCTGTGGCAAAAATGGCTTCTTCCAATAATAAATCTTTGGTAGGCGGAGTGATTTTGGCATTAGGAAATACAAATGGTACAGTCGGAAGTGTCAACTATGGATTCGTTACAGCAACAGGTATGGAAGAAAATAGTTGGGACAGCAATTATAAGCTGATTAAGACTGATATTTACGGAAGCAGCAATCCAAACGGATTTTTAGTAAATCTGAATGGCCAGATTGTTGGTGCGATATGCAATGATTACAATTCTATAGACACGAAAAATTTATTGAGTGCCGTAGGAATTACAGAACTCAAGAAAAAGATTGAGATTATGTCCAATGGAGATAAAATACCATCTTTTGGTATCAAAGGAACTGAAGTAAGTCAGGAAATGCGCAGACAGAATATTATTCCGTATGGGGCATATGTAACAACTGTAAAACTGGATTCTCCAGCTATGGAAGCAGGTATTCAGGTTGGAGACGTTATTACAAAATTAGGAGAAAAAGAAATCACTTCCATGGCATCTTTTTCTTATAATTTATATCAGTTAGAAGTTGGTGAGACCGTAGAAGTTACGATTATGCGACCAAGTCAGGGCACATATAAAGAATGCAATTTCCAGATTGTTTTGGAAAATCAATAATCAAATAGAGCAGGGAAAAGGTGAAAAATATGAAATTTATTAAAGATTATAAAGACGGTGACAGAGTATTTGATATTTATTTATGTAAGCGTAAGCAGTCCGCAGTGACAAAAAATGGTAAACCATATGACAGCGTGATTTTACAGGATAAAACAGGTGTAATCGATGCAAAAATTTGGGAACCAAACAACGCAGGTATTGATGAATTTGATGCGTTAGATTATATTGAAGTATATGGTGATGTATCCAGTTTTCAGGGAGCATTACAGATTAGCGTAAAGCGTGTAAGACGCTGCCATGAAGGAGAATATAATCCAGCAGATTATCTTCCAGTCAGCAAAAAAGGCATTGAACCGATGTATGCAGAATTAAAGGCAATCATCAACAGCCTGAGCAATCCATATTTAAAGAAATTGATGCAGAATATATTTATAGAAGATAAAGCATTTGCAAAAGCATTTTGTAATTCTTCTGCTGCAAAGAGTGTACACCATGGATTTGTAGGTGGTTTGTTAGAGCATACATTAAGCGTAACAAAGCTTTGTGATTATTATTGCAGTGCATATCCAATTTTAAAGAGAGACCTTCTTTTATCCGCTGCAATGTGTCACGATATTGGAAAAGTACGCGAACTTTCTGCATTTCCTGAAAACGATTATACAGATGAAGGTCAGTTGTTAGGTCATATTGTTATGGGTGCAGAAATGGTTGGAGCAAAGATTCGAGAAATCGATGGATTCCCTAAAATAGTTGGAAATGAGTTAAGACATTGTATTTTAGCACATCATGGTAAGTTAGAGTACGGTTCACCAAAAACACCAGCCTTAATAGAAGCAATGGCATTAAATTATGCAGACGATACAGATGCGAAAATGGAAACATTTACAGAAATCTTAGAAGCTGGAACAGAAAATGGTTGGCTTGGATTTAATCGTTTATTGGAAAGCAATGTAAGAAAGTCTACTGAGCTGTAATAAATAGATTAGTCAGATAGAAGAACGGAGAAATCATGGAATTTACAAAAAATCAGATTGTGACGTTAGAGATTGTAGATATCAGTCATGAGGGAGAGGGTGTCGGAAAAGTAGATGGATTTACTTTCTTTGTAAAAGACACAATTCCTGGTGATAGAGTGACTGCAAAGGTCATGAAAACAAAAAAGACATATGGCTATGCACGTTTAGAAGAAATATTAGAACCATCAAAAGACCGAGTAGAACCAGTATGTCCTCAGTATAAAGCATGCGGTGGATGTCAGCTACAGAGTATGAGCTATGACAGACAGTTAGCATTTAAGCAGAGCAAGGTTTATAATAATCTGCTGCGTATTGGTGGTGTGGAAGCTGAGTTATTAGATGATACAATGGAGCCAGTCGTAGGAATGGAAGAACCTTTGCATTATCGTAATAAAGCACAGTATCCAGTCGGAAGAAATAAAGATGGTGAAATCATTACTGGATTTTATGCAGGCAGAACACATGCCATTATTGCTAATACACAGTGTTATCTTGGTGTGGAAGAAAATCAGCAGATTTTAGAACAGATTCTTGCATATATGAAGGAAAATCAGATTGCACCATATGATGAAGCACAAGGAAATGGACTGGTGCGTCACATTTTGATCAGAACAGGATTTACGAGTAGGCAGGTCATGGTATGTTTAATCGTAAACATGACAAAGGAAGCATGGGAAAAGAAGGGAAAAACAAGATTACATGTAGATGCCTTGATTCGTGCCTTAAAAGATTTGCCAGGAATGAGCAGTATTTCTGTGAATTTCAATACCCGTCGTGATAATGTCATTATGGGAAATGAAATTGTAAACTTGTGGGGTGAACCAGTGATATGGGATTCTCTTTATACAAGAGATGTAGCCAATGGATTTGTAAAGACAGGTGAAAAATTAGATTTCCATATTTCTCCATTGTCTTTCTATCAGGTAAACCCAGGACAGACAGAGAAGTTATATAGTATTGCATTAGATTATGCGGAACTTACAGGAAAAGAAAGTGTATGGGATTTATATTGTGGTATTGGAACAATATCTCTGTTTCTTTCTCGCAGAGCTGGACATGTATATGGTGTTGAAATTATTCCGCAGGCGATTGAAGATGCAAAGGAAAATGCAAGACGAAACGGTATTACAAATGCGGACTTTTTTGTTGGAAAAGCAGAAGAAGTTTTACCAGCATTTTATGAAAAGCTTTCTAATGCAGAAAAAAATCACATATCTGACAGCGATTTGAATACCGATATGCTTCATCCAGATGTGATTGTAGTAGATCCACCACGAAAAGGCTGTGATACTGCTTGCCTTGATACAATGGTGAAAATGCAGCCAAAGCGAATCGTATATGTAAGCTGCGACAGCGCAACACTTGCAAGAGATGTGAAATACTTGAGAGAGAATGGATATGAATTGAAGAAGTGGAGAGCTGTGGACCAGTTTGGAATGACGGTGCATGT
>CAYRIK010000020.1:8639-31581 GCA_964424345.1 uncultured Lachnospiraceae bacterium | reverse complement strand
ACAACAGAAACACAAAAACCAACGGAACCAACAAAACCGGAAGAACCAACCCCAGTTGCTTTGAAGACAAAGGGTGGTGTAGAAGTATTTGTAAAAGATGGCGATTCTTATCGTACAGCGATGTCAACAGATTATCGTGTAGAAGGTATGAAATTCTATATCAAAGAAGTTGGTTATAAATACACCGGATGGAATACGATTGATGGTTATTTGTATTATTTTGATGCAAACGGCAATGCGGTAACAGGAGAACAGGTTATCAAGGGTGCAGTTTACAATTTTGACTCAGAGGGACGTTTAAACAATGGCTCTGGTGTACTTGGAATTGACGTATCTAGTCATAATGGTTCTATTGATTGGAATGCAGTTGCAAATGCAGGCGTAGATTATGTAATTATTCGCTGCGGTTATCGAGGATATGGTTCTGGTGTATTAGTAGAAGATTCTAAATTCCGTTCTAATATCAATGGTGCAATTAATGCAGGTCTGAAAGTTGGTGTATATTTCTTCTCTCAGGCAGTGGATGAGATTGAAGCAGTAGAAGAAGCATCTATGGTATTAAAATTGATCAGTGGTTATAAACTTACATATCCAATTTTCTTAGATGTGGAATATGCAAATTCAGCACATACGGGACGAGCTGATGGATTAAATAAAGCGGATAGAACAGCTGTATGTAAGGCATTCTGCCGTACAATATCCAATTCTGGATATCAGGCAGGTATTTATGCAAATAAGAGCTGGATGGAAGGATTTATTGATGTAGGTCAATTATCCAACTATAAGATTTGGCTTGCACAGTATGCAAAACAGCCTACTTATGGTGGACGTTATGATATGTGGCAGTATTCTAGCACAGGTTCAATCGCTGGAATTTCAGGAAATGTAGACTTAAATATGAGTTATTTAGATTATTAAAGAAAAAGGAGTACACAAATATGAAAGGTATTATTTTAGCAGGTGGTTCAGGAACAAGACTTTATCCATTAACCAAGGCAATCTCAAAGCAGATTATGCCAGTTTATGACAAACCAATGATTTATTATCCATTATCTACTCTGATGCTTGCAGGCATCAGAGAGGTATTGATTATCTCTACACCAAGAGATCTTCCAGTATTTGAAGATTTATTAGGAGACGGAAGTCAGCTTGGCATGAAGTTTTCTTATGCAATTCAGGAACAGCCAAGAGGACTTGCTGATGCGTTTATCATTGGTGAAGAATTTATTGGTGATGACAACGTTGCTTTAGTATTAGGAGATAATATTTTCTACGGACAGAGCTTTTCTAAGTTGTTAAATGAAGTAGCACAGAGAGAAAAAGGAGCAACAATCTTTGGATATTATGTGCGTGATCCAAGAGAATATGGCGTAGTAGAGTTTGATGAAAATGGTATGGCAATTTCTATTGAAGAAAAGCCGGAACATCCAAAGAGCAACTATGCAGTTCCAGGTTTATACTTCTATGATAATGATGTTGTAGAAATTGCAAAGAACGTAAAACCTAGTGCAAGAGGTGAAATTGAAATTACAAGCATCAACAATGAATATTTACGCAGAGGAACACTCCATGTAGAAACAATGGGAAGGGGCTTTGCTTGGTTAGATACAGGAAATCATGATGCATTATTAGATGCAGCAGATTTCGTAGCAGCATTCCAGAAGAGACAGGGCTTGTATGTATCTTGTATCGAAGAAATCGCTTACAAAAAAGGTTTTATCAATAGAGAACAGTTATTAACATTAGCAGAACCACTTATGAAGACTGCTTATGGTCAGTATTTAGTAGACGTTGCAAACGGACTGTAAGAAAAATGTGACCTTAGAAAAGCATTTCCTTTTTTGAGGTCACGAAAGAAAATGGAGGAATAGAACATGGGTAAGATTACAGTAGAAACCTGTCATATTGAGGGATTAAAGGTAATTACACCGACTGTATTTGGTGACAGCAGAGGCTACTTTATGGAAACATACAATTATAATGATTATAAAGAAGCTGGTATTCCAGAAATCTTTGTACAGGATAATCAGTCTGCATCTAAAAAAGGTGTATTAAGAGGTTTACATTTCCAGAAAGAATTTCCACAGGATAAGTTGGTACGTGCTATTCGCGGCGAAGTATTTGACGTAGCAGTAGATTTAAGAGAAGGCAGTGCTACATTCGGACAGTGGTATGGTGTTTTATTATCAGAAGAAAACAAAAAGCAGTTCTTTATTCCAAAGGGCTTTGCACATGGATTTTTAGTACTGAGCGATTATGCAGAATTTGCATATAAGTGTACAGATTTTTATCATCCAAACGATGAGGGCGGTTTACTCTATAATGATGCAGAAATCGGCGTAGAATGGCCAATTCCAGAAGGCATGGAGCTTATTATGAGTGAAAAAGATACAAAGTGGGGAAGCCTTCGTGAATATGTGGCAGGCAAGAACGTATGAAAGAGATAATAGCAAATAGAAAGCTGATCTGGAAGTTAGCAAAAAACGATTTTAAAGAGCGTTATGCAGGTTCTTCTTTGGGAGCAATATGGGCTATGGTTCAGCCTGTTATTACTGTTTTGATGTATTGGTTTGTATTTCAGGGAATTATGAACCAAAAATATCAAAGCATTGCAGAAGGCGTAAATGTACCATATGTATTGTTTTTAACAGCAGGTCTTGTACCATGGTTTTTCTTTAGTGAGGCATTAAATAATGGTACTTCCAGTTTGCTGACATATCAATATCTGGTAAAAAAAGTTGTATTTAATATCAATATTTTACCAGTTGTAAGAGTAACGGCTGCATTATTTATTCATAGTTTTTTTGCAGCAGTCCTTCTTATTGTTTCTTTCTTATATGGCTATAGACCAAGTATTTACATGATTCAGATTGTATACTACAGTTTTGGTCTTTTTGTATTTACGTTGGGAGTAAGCTATATTACAAGTGCGATTGTCGTATTTTTCAGAGATTTGACCCAGATTATTTCTATCGGACTTCAGTTAGGAATGTGGGCAACTCCTGTACTTTGGGATATTTCCATGGCAAATAATTGGAGTCCTGTAATCGCATTTATCATTCAGTTAAATCCAGTATGTTATGTAGTAACAGGATACCGCAATGCAATTTACGGACAGCAGTGGTTTTTTGAAAGACCATTGTATACACTGTATTTCTGGGTGGTATCTTTCGGCTTGTTATGGATAGGCCGTAAGCTGTTTAATAAATTAAAATTTCATTTTGCAGATGTGCTGTAAGCATCTGCTATAAGGGTACGTATGAGTGAAAATAATATTGCCATTTCTGTAGAAAATGTAAAAAAAGTTTATAAATTATATCAAAAGCCTTTTCAGCGTGTTATAGATGCACTCGGAATAGGAAAGCATACTTATAAAGAACATGAAGCCCTCAAGGGAGTAGATTTTCAGATCCGTCAAGGAGAATGTGTCGGTATCATCGGTACAAACGGTTCTGGCAAATCTACTATTTTGAAGATTATCACCGGTGTAGTAAATCCGACTTCCGGAAATGTAACGGTAAATGGTCGAATTTCTGCATTATTAGAGCTTGGTGCAGGCTTCAATATGGAATATAATGGCATAGAAAATGTATATTTGAATGGCACGATGCTTGGCTTTAGTGAAGAAGAAATTACAGAAAAGCTGGATGCTATTTTAGAGTTTGCTGATATAGGAGATTATGTATATCAGCCTGTTAAAACGTATTCTTCTGGTATGTTTGTGCGTTTGGCATTTGCCGTCGCTATCAATATTGAGCCTGAAATACTGATTGTAGATGAGGCTTTAAGTGTAGGGGATGTATTCTTTCAGGCAAAATGCTACCACAAATTTGAAGAATTTAAGAAAATGGGCAAAACAATCGTGTTCGTAAGTCACGATTTGTCCAGTATTCAAAAATATTGCGACCGAGTTATTTTACTGAATAAAGGTGAAAAACTGGGAGAAGGTCTTGCTAGAGATATGATTGATGCATACAAGCAAGTATTAGTTGGTCAGTATCAGGTAAATGATGACGAGGAAAATAATCTTTTAGAAGATGAACAGATTAAAGCACTGGCAGCAGGACATAATCCACAGCTTTTAGAGTATGGTACAAAAGAAGCAGAAATATTTGATTATTATATTACAGACCAAAATGGTGTGCGAACAACTGCAATCGAAAAAGGAACGGAATTTACCATTCATTATAAAGTAAGATTCCATGCAGATAAGCCAGCACCAATATTTACTTATAAATTTAAAAATGCACGAGGAACAGAAATCACTGGTACAAATACAATGTATGAAAGAGCATTTTTAGATAGCGTTTCAGCAGGCGAAGTAAAGGAAGTAACATTTACACAGGTTATGAGTCTGCAAGGTGGAGAATATCTGCTTTCAATTGGCTGTACAGGTTATGAGGGTGACACATTCCAGGCTTACCATAGATTGTATGATGTTCTTAATATAACGGTTATATCAGATAAAGATACCGTTGGATATTATGATATGTTTAGCGTGTGCAATGTAAAATAAAAAGAGATTGTGATGGAAAGAATTATGTTTGACAAAGAAGCGTTTATAGAAAATTGTCCGCAAAGAGCGAATTTAATAGAATGGATACCTTTTAAAGAGGGCGAATCGGTAGTCATTCACAATACTGCACCAAATGCGATCATTGAAGTACTTCGTGCAAAGAATGTACAGCTTCAGGTGTTGAGTGAGGCTCATGTGGAAAAACTGGCTATGAATCCAGGAAAAGGTAGTTTGGACTGTATTATTTTGGTTGGAATGGAAGTAGATGCAGAATTTTTGGGTGGTTTGTACCGAAAGTTGAAACCAGACGGAAGATTGATTGTATATCTGCACAACCGTTATGGTATGAGTTATCTTGCAGGAAAAACACCATATCCTTCTTATGGAGATCAGTATTACGCAGCAATAGAAGGAAAAGAAGATGCTGCAAAAGAATTTTCTGATAAAGCAGGTGTGCGCGGCAGAAGCCAGTTTGTAAGCTGGAAGGCGTTGGATCGTTTGTTAGAAAAGGCTGGTATCACAAAATATCATAAATATTATCTTGATCCAGATGGGGATTTTGCAGTTAATATTTACAGTGATTCTTATTTGCCAAAGCCAGGAAACTGCAGCCGTAAAGCAAATAATCTTATGAATGATAAACTTGTAATGTTTGATGAAGTATTGGCATGTAATCAGGCGGCAGCAGATGATATGTTCCCAATCTTTGCAAATGATTATCTGATTATCACAGGTCCTTCTTTACAGCAGCAGATGGTGCGTTATTCTAATGACAGAGCAGAACAGTACCAGATTAAGACAGAAATCGCTTTTAAGAGCAAACATTCACAGATTTTGGAAGTTAAAAAGACTCCGCTGCATGAAGCTGGTGTAGAGCATGTAAGACGTATGCAGAGAACATATGAAATTTTGCGTGACAGATATGAAGGAGCATTTACCATCGTACCTTGTGCATGGGACGGTACATCTTGCGTATTTCCGTTTGTAGAGGGTATGACATTAGCAGAATGCATCACACAGGCATTGCAAAGAAGCGACAAAAAAACAGTATTTGCATTGTTTGAACAGTTTTTAGGTAAACTGCGTTCTGGTGAAGGTGGAAATTTCAGTAACTATGACTTTGTCTTTAATAATATTCTTATCAAAGATGACAAATGGCAGGTTATTGATTATGAATGGACAGTAGATGAAGCAGTTTCAGCAGAAGATATTGCTTTTAGAGCAGCATATTGCTTTTCTTTGGAACATAGTGATTTCCCATTTGATGATATTTGTGAAATTCTGCATATAGACAAGAAAAAACGTGCAAAACTGATTGAAAAAGAGACACAGTATCAGTACAGTGTTACACAGGACAAGCCTTCTTTAGATGTGATTTGTGAACAGCATGGCGGATATGTCTATACAAGAGAAACTCTGTTAAGAGGTGTGGAATTAAGTACACCTGATACTCCAGCACAGATTTATGAAGATAAAGGACAGGGCTTTAATGAAGTGCAGTCTTATTTTGTGCCACATGCGTTGACACACTTTGATGAAATGGAATTGCAGCTTTCTGTACCAGTGGGAATGAAAAAACTCCGTATCGATCCATGCGAAGAACCATGTCTGATTCAGATTAAACGTATCTGGTGGAATGGAGAGGAAATGGATATGGATAAGCGCATTACATTAAATGGTGCAAGAGGCCGATCCAGCAAAAATAATTATGGAGAATTTGTCTTTGCGACAAGAGATCCTAATATTATATTAGACTTAGAAAAGATTTCTTCTAAAGAAGTGGGAGCAAATGAATTGCGAGTACAGATGGAAATTCATAAAATTTCTCTGCAGCTTGCCAATACACTTACGAAGAGTTTGAAGCGTATTCTCTAAGTCAGACAGAAAGGAAGATGAGGCATGAAGATTATATCCTCTATGAAAAGGCAGCAGTGCTTAAAACAATATAATCAGGAGCTTGCAGCACAGACACTTTCTTTTAAACAATGGAAAGAATCCCAGAAGGAATTTGTATTGACAGAGGAGTTGGCACAGGCGGCTATTTTATACGGTGATTATATCAAAACAGGTATGAATGGTGCTATTGAGCCAATGTTTTTGCCTGATTTCAGTCCAAATCGCTGGGATTATGAGGATTATCTTGGACGTGCTGTTTATGTGCGTGAAGATTATTATCAGAGTATTGACTGGAATAAGACAAGCAGACGAGCAGGATTAAAGCATGTGATGGCACAGAGCGGACAAAAACCGGTTCATGTACGCAGTCTTTTAGAAGGAGAAATACCAGGATTTGTAAAAATCACAGCACTTCCTTCTAGAGGCTGTTATGAAATACATTCAGAGGAAGATATTGCAGAAGAAGAAAAACAGGGCATTTCCATCATCATTCCGTCCAAAGATCATCCTGATTTATTAAAAAAATGTCTTGTATCGGTAGCAAAAACAACCGATGTGCCATTAGAGATTATTATTGTGGATAATGGTTCTATTAAAGACAATCGTATTATTGTGGAAGCGTTGTGCAAAACGATGGAACGCAATACGGAAGAACGATTAAAATTGCAGTATATATACAGCCCGATGGAATTTAATTTTTCCAATATGTGTAATATGGGTGCAAGTCAGGCAGGCGGAAAATATTTATTATTTTTAAATGACGACGTAGAAGCAGTAGAAAGCGGATGGCTGGAAGAATTGATTAGTCAGGCAATGAAGCCATATACTGGGGCAGCAGGTATGAAACTTTTATATCCTGATAGAGAACGTATTCAGCATGCTGGTATTATCAATCTGCCGATGGGACCTGTGCATAAACTGCAGTTTGCCGATGATGAATATATTTATTATGATAAGAGAAATCGTGGAGTACATAATGTATGTGCGGTAACAGGCGCATGTCTGATGATGAGACGTACGTTGTTTGAAACGATAGGAGGCATGTCTTCTGAACTTCCGGTAGCATTTAATGATGTAGAATTGTGTTTTCGTACAATGGAGAGAGGCTATTATAATGTAGTATGTTGTGATAGCTTTTTGCTGCATCATGAGTCTGTCAGCCGAGGTCAGGATGTTGGGGCTGAAAAGCGCGGAAGATTGTTAAGAGAACGCAGCAAGCTGTATGAGATGCATCCAGCCCAAGTGTCTTTTGATGCATTTTATCCATATGAGACAGAAACAGGATATGGTCTTTGTCATGCATATTTAGATACAGCAGTTCGTCCAGCGTATGAAGATGGCATTATGTATATTCAGCATGTGGAAGAGTTAAAGAAACTTCCAAGCAATAAAGAAAAAACAGCATTTGCACAAAAAATAGAGCATGGAAAGTTAAATCCATGTCTGAAATTTCAGGTGGAACAGCTTTATCAGGAAGATAAAAAGAGTATTCATGTTGCAGGTTATAGCTTCGTAATCGGAAGTGATAACTGCCAATTTGAATATGTGCTTATTTTACGAGGCCGCGGAAAACTTTACAGTATTCCGTTAGAGTCTGTACGCAGATATGATCTGGAACGAAATATGCCTGATCAGGTTCATGTAGGACTTGCAGGATTTCATGTACAAATACCTGTTAAGCAGATTGCAAAGGGAAGATATCGTATTGAGATATATGCAAAAGATGAAACATCCAGTTTGAGACTTAGACAAAGCTCTAATGTTTACATGCAAATTAACTAAAAATGAGGGTTATCATGGAAATAGATTATAAAGAAGCATATGAGAAAGAGCATCTGAAAAATGCAGCGCTTGCAGAACGTGTAGCAGAATTAGAAGATAATAACAGTGATCTGCAGTACAAAATCGACCGTATTAAAAACAATCCGATTTGGAAGGCAAGCAAGCCGGCAAGAAATGTAATGCATGCAGCAATCCGTCAGATGGATCGAGTACGCAACTGCGGTGGTGTAAAAGGATTTTTTGCGAAAATAGATTACAAAAAACGTGAAAAAGAAGCAATGAAGCAGTTTGGTACACAGAGTTTTCCAAGCGAAGAACAGGCAAAGAAAGAACGAGAAACTGTATTTCCAAGAATGGTCAAAATCAGTATTTTAGTACCACTTTGGAATAATAAGCGAGAATTTCAGATTGAGATGTTAGATTCTGTTATGAACCAGACATATACAAACTGGGAACTTTGTCTTGCAGATGGTTCTGATGCAGAACACAGCTATATTGAAGAAATTTGTAAAGAATATGCAGCCAAAGCAGACGGACGCATTGTATACAAAAAATTAGATAAAAACGGCGGTATCGCAGGAAATACAAATGAGTGTTTAAAGCTTGCTACAGGTGAATATATTGGTTTGTTTGATCAGGACGATATTTTACACCCATCTGTATTGTTTGAATATGTAAAAGCAATCAATGAGCAGGGAGCAGATTATCTTTACTGTGACGAGACTACCTTTAAGAGCGGTGATATCAATCAGATGCTTACAATGCACTTTAAGCCGGATTATGCACCAGATAATCTTCGTGCAAACAATTATATTTGCCATTTTAGTGTATTTGCAAGAGAATTATTGGATGGAAATGAATTATTCCGTTCTAAATTTGATGGAAGTCAGGATCATGATATGATTTTACGACTGACAGATAATGCACAAAAGATTGTGCATATTCCAAGATTGATGTATTATTGGAGAAGCCATGCAGGAAGCGTTGCTTCTGGTATTGGTGCAAAGCCATATGCAGTAGCAGCAGCAAAGGGTGCAGTAGCGGAGCATTTAAGAAAGCATGGATATGAAAACTTTAAGATTACAAGTACAAGAGCATTTGAAACAATCTTTAAGATTCGTTATGAAATTATTGGAAATCCAAAGATTTCTATTGTAATCGCTAATAAAGATCATGCAGAAGATTTAAAACGCTGTATTCAGTCTATTTATGAAAAGTCCACTTATGATAATTGGGAAATTATCGTAGTAGAAAATAACAGTACAGAGCAAAGTACATGGGACTATTACAAAGAACTGACAGGAGCAGATGCAAAGACAGGTCAGGCAGTTAGTGAAGACGGTAAAGTAAAGGTTGTTGTATATCAGACAGATGGCAGCTTTAATTATTCTGCAGTCAACAATTTTGGTGTCGGATTTGCACAGGGAGAATATATTTTGCTGTTAAATAACGACATTGAAGTCATTACAGTAAATTGGCTGGAAGAATTGTTGATGTATGCACAGCGAGAAGATGTTGGTGCAGTAGGTGCAAAGCTTTACTATGCAGATAAGACAATTCAGCACGCAGGTGTTGTACTTGGGCTTGGTGCGCACAGAACAGCAGGACATAGCCATTATAAGCAGCCAAAGGCAAATTTAGGCTATATGGGAAGACTTTGCTATACACAAAATGTCAGTGCAGTAACAGGTGCTTGTCTGATGGTGAAGAAATCTTTGTTTGAAGAAGTTGGCGGTCTGGAAGAAGGTTTTGCTATTTCTTTAAATGATGTCGATTTTTGCCTAAAGCTTCGTGAAAAAGGATATTTAAATGTATTTACTCCATTTGCAGAATGCTTCCATTATGAATCTGTATCCAGAGGGTTAGATGATCATGGAGAAAAAGCAGAGCGTTATAATAGAGAGTCAGAGATGTTCCGTAAAAAGTGGAAAGCAGTATTAGATGCGGGAGATCCTTATTACAACCCAAATTTCAGTTTGGACAGAAGTGACTTCTCTTTAAAAGTACAGCAGTAGGAAATGGATATGATTAAAAAAATATTACAGCCTTCCAACTGGAAGAAAACATATTATTATTTGAAAAAAAATGGGACTAAGGCGGCAGTATATGCTGCCTTAGAACGTTTGGAAAAAAGTGAAAATGATACGTATTGTTATGAGGCTTGCTCAGAAGAAACATTAAAACATCAAAAAGAAGAGAGTAAGGACGGTTCGATTAAATTCAGCATTCTTGTACCAGTGTATAATACACCAGAAAACTATTTTATAGAAATGGTGCAATCTGTATTAGACCAAACATATCCAAACTGGGAACTATTGCTTGGAGATGCAAGTCCAAAAGATACGCTTAAAAATGTAGCAGCTTCTTTTTCTGATGCAAGAATCCGTTATGTGAAATTAGATGATAACAAAGGAATTTCCGGAAATACGAATGCAGTGTTAAAATTGGCAGAGGGAGATTTTATCGGCCTGTTAGATCACGATGACGTGCTTACACCGGATGCTTTATATGAAATGTATCAGACCATCATAAAGGCAAGAGCAAAAGATATAGAGCCAAAGATGATATATTCTGATGAGGATAAAGGCGATGGTGAAATGCAGGAGTTTTACGATGTGAATAAAAAGCCGGCATTTGATCAGGACTATTTATGGAGCAACAATTATATTTGTCATTTTACGGTATTAGAAGCAAGTCTTATGAAAGCATTAACGTTCAGACCAGCTTTTGATGGGGCGCAGGATTACGATCTTTTTTTAAGAGCTGCTCGTGAAATTACCAAAGATGAAAATAGAAATTCACAAGTTCTTAACATTTCAAAAGTATTATATCATTGGAGATGTCATAGAGCTTCTACTGCTGAAAATCCACAGAGTAAGTTATATGCTTATGAAGCGGGAAAACGTGCATTAGAAGAAGATTTAAAAATGCGTGGAATAGATGCTGTTGTAACACATAGCAGACATCTTGGATTTTACAATGTAACATATAAAGATATTTTCCACGACAGAAAAGAAGTTGCTATGGTAGCAGGACCGGTTTACAAACGTGGACGAGTAGCAGGCGGAGCAAGAAATGCAAAAGATGAGCTTTTGTATGGGGGACTTCGTAAAGGTTTCAGCGGAGGACATCTGCATCGTGCAAGCGTATGGCAGAAGTGCTATGCAGCTGATTTTACACATGCTGTATTTCGAGAAGATATAATGCAGGATTTTTTGAAATTACATGATATGAAAAAATGGGATGATACAAAGACATTGGATGCACAACAAAAGGATAGACTGCGTATGCAGTGGGCAGACTATGTTTATGACAGAGAAATGATCATTTTGTATGATCCAAATATGGAGCAGTAAAGATGGTTACAATCGTTATTCCAAATTATAATGGATTGAAATTTTTAAAAGATTGTCTGGACGCATTAAAACCTCAAATAAAAGAGGGCGTTCACGTGCTTGTCGTAGACAATGGTTCTACGGATGGCTCTGTGGCATTTTTGAAGGAGTACGAAGGAATAGAAACGTGCTTCTTATCTGAAAACCGAGGCTTTTGCGGCGGCGTGAATGCTGGTATCACACAAAGTCATACAAAGTATGTTATTTTATTAAATAACGATACAAAAGTATTAGACGGATATGTGGACAGCCTTGTGCGTGCAATGGAACAGGACGAGCAGATTTTTTCAGCAAGCGCAAAAATGCTTCAGATGCATGATCCAGAAAAAATAGATGATGCAGGAGATGAGTATTGTGCATTGGGCTGGGCTTTTTCGAGAGGAAAAGGAAAGTCTGTTTCCAAATATGAAAAGCCAGTGGAAGTATTTGCGGCATGCGGCGGAGCAAGCATTTACCGCAGAGAAGTATTCGATAAGATTGGGTTGTTTGATGAACAGCATTTTGCATATCTGGAAGATATAGATATTGGATATCGTGCAAGGATTTATGGATATCGCAACGTATTTGAACCAAATGCGAGAGTGCTTCATTTTGGAAGCGGTTTCAGCGGTTCAAGATATAATGCATTTAAGGTGCGTTTATCAAGCAGAAACAGCGTATATCTTCCATGGAAGAATATGCCGCTTATCCAGCTTATATTAAATGCTCCATTTCTTATGTTAGGATATTTGACTAAGTATGTATTTTTTATAAAAAAAGGACTTGGTAAAGAATATAAAGAAGGATTTTTGGAGGGCATTCGACTTTGTCAAAAGCCTGAGAATAAGTCCCATAAAGTAGGTGGCGTAGGAAGACATATCAAATCTTATTGTCGGATTCAGCTTCTTTTATGGAAAAATTTATTCAGATTGGAACACTAATCTGAAACAAAGTACTTTGTGTAGAGGATTTTATGATTAAAGATAATCAGAAATTACTAAATAAAATTCATTTGTTAATGGATGCATTAGTAATCATTACTTCTTATATATTGGCATGGGTCATCCGATTTGAGGTTGGTGAGGCATCAGGCGGTGTGCTGCCGAAGGAAAGTTATTTTGCAGCACTGCTTGCAATCGTGCCTGGATATTTATTTTTGTATTCAGCATTTCAGCTGTATACTCCGAAGCGTACAACGCGAACTCGTATAGAAATTTTTACCTTGTTTAAGGCAAATACAGTTGGATTTTTGGTATATCTGGCAATTTTGTACCTGATACATCAGGAAGATTATTCCAGAAGTATGATGGCAATTTTTTATGTATTAAATATGGTTATGGTAAGTGGTTACCGTATTGTCTTACGAGATATTTTAAGGAGTTTTAGAAAAAAAGGTTACAACTTAAAACATATTTTGCTTGTAGGTTACTCCAGAGCAGCTGAGCAATATGTGGAGCGTATTTTGCAAAATCCAGATTGGGGATACCATATTATGGGTATCTTGGATGACCATATTGCAGAAGGGGTAGCTTTTGAAGGAATACAGGTTATTGGCGAAGTAAATAGGCTGTATGAAATTTTACCTGAAAATAGTTTGGATGAGATTGCAATCACGTTATCTTTAAATGATTATGACCGCTTGGAAGAAATTGTTTCTTTCTGCGAAAAGAGTGGTGTGCATACAAAATTCATTCCGGATTACAATGCAGTTATCCCAACCAAACCATATACAGAAGACCTTGATGGACTTCCTGTTATTAATATCCGTAATGTTCCGCTTAGCAGTGGCTGGAATCAGTTCTTAAAAAGAACTATGGATATATTTGGAGCAATGGTTGCCTGCATTATATTTTCACCAATTATGCTATTATGTGCTGCTTTGATCAAAATGACCTCAGAAGGACCAATTTTGTTCAAACAAGAAAGAATTGGACGACATAATAAACCGTTTTATATGTATAAGTTCCGTTCTATGCGTCTTCAGACAGAGGAAGATGAAAAGAAAGGTTGGACTGTAAAAGATGATCCAAGAGTAACAGGTATTGGAAAGTTTATGAGAAAGACCAGCTTAGATGAGCTTCCACAGCTTTTTAATATATTAAAAGGAGAAATGAGTCTGATTGGACCAAGACCGGAAAGACCTCAGTTTGTGGAAAAGTTCAAAGAAGAAATTCCTCGTTATATGGTAAAGCATCAAGTACGTCCTGGTATGACTGGATGGGCACAGGTGAATGGGTATCGAGGAGATACCTCTATTCGTAAGCGTATTGATTATGATATTTATTATATCGAAAATTGGACGATAGGTCTGGATATCAAAATTCTGATATTAACCTTTGTAAAAGGTTTTATAAATAAAAATGCTTACTAAGCAAATATTTTTATGATGAAGGAGAAAACATGAGTACACAAAATCCAAATGAACGAAGAAGAACTGCTTCTGGCGGGCAGAGAAAGGCAGCACAAAAAAGAAAGAAAAATAAGACTCGTAATATGGTCATTCTTGCAATAGAAGTGCTTGTTCTTATTTTGATGCTCGTTGTTTTATGGTTTGTCATGAGAGTAACAGATAAAGAGGAAGGCCTTCAGAAGGTAGAAATTCCTACAGAAGAGTTGGTAATCAACGAAGGGGTTACAGAAAACGAAAATCTGGAAACATATCGTACCATCGCATTGTTTGGTCTGGATTCTACAGTTGGTGATCTGACAAGCAATACAAGAAGTGATACAATTATGATCGCATCTTTAAACAGTAAGACAAAAGAAGTTAAACTTATGAGTGTTTACCGTGATACATACTTAAATCTCGGAAATGATACTTATAACAAATGTAATGCAGCGTACGCAAAGGGCGGTCCAAAACAGGCTATCAACATGCTTAACATGAACTTAGACCTTGATATTACAGACTTCGTAGCAGTTGGCTTTAAAGGCGTAGCAGATGTTGTAGATGCTGTAGGCGGTGTATGGGTAGAAATTACAGAAAAAGAATTAGAACATATTAATAACTATCAGATTGGTATTTCTGAGAATTTAAAAACAGATTATACACCTGTAACACAGACAGGATACCAGAAATTAGATGGTATTCAGGCAACCGCTTACTGCCGTATCCGTTATGGCGGTGGTGACGACTACAGACGTACAGAGCGTCAGAGAACAATCTTAAATCAGATTTTAGAGCAGGCAAAGAAGTTAGATGTAACAGCACTTGCTAAAATTGCAAATAATGTATTCGGAAATGTATATACATCTATTGATATTGATGAAATCGTATCTTTATTAGGAGATATCGTATCTTATACATTAGTAGATGAAGGCGGTTTCCCAATGTTAGAGTATCGTGCGACAGCAACACTTGGAAAATCAGTAGGTGACAGTGTTATTTGTACAGATCTTGAGCAGGCGGTTACAGAACTTCATAAGATTTTCTTTGAAAATGAAGAATATACACCATCTGCTACCGTAAAGGAAATTAGCAGTACCATCCATAAAAACACAGATCCGTTTTTAAATAATTGAAAAATCTACAGGTTTGTGGTAGAATATGATAAATGCATGATCGAGTAGGGAAACCTGCTCGATTTGCTTTGGAGAAAAGCTGCGTTTATGGCAGGTATGAGGAAGAGAGATATGACTGTAGATATATTGATACCCACATTCAAACCTGGAAAAGAATTTGTAGAATTAATCCAGTTATTGATTAAGCAGACCGTTGAAGTCAGAAAAATCATTGTCATGAATACCGAAGAAGTATATTATGATCGCTTATTATATGATTATCCAAAACTTGGAAAGCTCTCAAAACTGGAAGTACATCATCTTCCACAAAAGGAGTTTGATCATGGCGGGACAAGACATCGAGGCATGAAATATTCTAAAGCGGATGTTTGTGTATGTATGACACAAGATGCGTTGCCGGCAGATGAGCATATGCTGGAAGAATTAATCAGACCATTGGAAGATAAAGATGTGGCAGTAAGCTATGCAAGACAGCTTCCAAAACCAAAAGCAAGTTTGACAGAATGTTTTGGACGTGAATTTAACTACCCAGCCGAGTCAAAATGTAAGACATATATGGACATTAAGACAATGGGAATCAAAGCATTTTTTTGTTCAGATGTATGTGCTGCTTATAATCGTGAAACGTATTTGGCGTTGGGCGGATTTGTACGTCATACAATATTTAATGAAGATATGATATTTGCCAATAAGGCATTAAAAGAAGGATATCATGTTTATTATGCAGCAGATGCAAAGGTACTGCATTCTCATGAATATGGCTTTAGACAGCAGATGAGCCGCAATTTTGACCTTGGTGTATCACAGGCAGATCATCCGGAAGTGTTTGGGGATATTTCTTCAGAAGCTGAAGGCAAGCGTATGGTATTACAGGCTAGTAAGTATTTTATTAAAAAAGGAAAACCGTTGGAGGTTGTTCATTTGGTAACACAAAGCGGTGCAAAATATATCGGATATTTTCTTGGAAAGCGTTATCAGAAACTTCCCAAGAAAATGGTATACAAACTTTCTTCTAATAAGACATATTGGCAAAGATATGCACTTAGAACAGAGCAGGAACAGATTGATGCTACGTTAGGATATGGTCAGAGCGAAGCAGAAAAGGGTATGAGGAGAAATTAACAAAAGCAGCCTTTATTGGGCTGCTTTTTGCATAATCGTTTCAATGGCACCTAGTAGGATGTTTGCTGTATATTTCTGGCTGTCTTCATAAGTAATCTCATCCAATGGGATACCACTTTTTAGCTGTTCTGAAATATTTTCTAAAACAGGTGTGAATAGTGGAAACATTGTTTCTACTGCCTCATCCAGTTGGGTAAATCTAACATCGGTAACGCCATTGTTTTCTAAGATAAGCTGAATTTCCATTGTATTTCCAGAAACTTCTAATGCTGCCGTATAGATACCAGGGGTGTATTGTTTTAAATCTGATGGAGAAACAAAAGAGGTATCCGTTTCGGTTTGTGTGATTACAGCAGAAGAAGGGGAAGTATATTTGTCAGGAAGAAACATAATAGCAAGCAGTATCAGAAAAACCAGACCGAGGAATAAAAAAATACAGGTATAAATGACTTCTTTCATATGTAATACAAAAATTTTTGTTTTTCCGCTCATGACATTCCTCACTTTGATTTTTATATGTATTATGCAGTGTGTTAAAACATCAATTCTTTTTTCACACATGCCAGCCACTTGATATACTCTATGTTATGCCATAAGAAATTATGACTCTATAAATGCTGTACTTGACAATGTGGCTGTTTTGTGGAAAAATCTAATCTGAAAATAATCTAGAATATGAGGCTTTTATATGAGAATAGAATTTACAAAAATGCAGGGATGCGGAAACGATTATGTGTATATTGACGGCAATAGATTTCATATTCCAATGGAACAAAAGCCAGAGCTTGTACGTCATATGAGCAATCGAAATTTTGGCATTGGTTCTGATGGTGTAATCTTTATTAACCCTGTTGCAGATGATTGTGCAGACTTTGAAATGGAAATGTGGAATGCAGATGGTACACGTTCAGAAATGTGTGGAAATGGTATGCGCTGCGTTGGTAAATATGTATATGATAAAGGGTTAACAGACAAAGAGCGTGTAGCAGTGCTTAGCGGCGGTCAGATAAAGTATTTGGATTATACGATTGAACAGGGCAAGGTTGTGCTTGTAAAAGTAAATATGGGACATCCGATTTTAAAGGCAGAAGAAGTTCCAGTAGTCAGTGAACAGGAACAGGTTGTAGACGAGAAAATCCTTGTACAGGGTAAAGAATATCGTATGACTTGTGTATCTATGGGAAATCCACATGCAGTTGTATTTATGGATCAGGTAGCAGATTTAGATATTGCATCTGTCGGTCCGTTTTTTGAAAATCATGCACGTTTTCCACGCAGAACAAATACAGAATTTGTAAAGGTAATAGACAGACAGACATTGGAAATGCGTGTGTGGGAACGTGGAACAGGAGAAACATTGGCTTGCGGAACAGGAGCTTGTGCGACTGCAGTAGCAGCTATGTTAAACGGCTACACAGATAATATTGTAACTGTAAAACTTCTTGGAGGAGACCTTATCATTGAATGGGATAAAGAAGAAAATCTTGTATATATGACAGGACCAGCTGAGATTTCCTTTGAAGGTATGATAGAGGTATAATGATTGCTGTATCAAGAAAAAAGAATAGGAGACTGTGCGATGGAATTAGAATTTGATGTTAAAATTCAAGCAAATGATTTATACGATTATATGCTGTATCACACTTATCATGGTACACAAGGTATTTTAGGTTCTTGTGTAGGTGCAATGGCAGTGTTGTTGTTTTTGGCAAATCATCAAGTGATTTATCTGATTGCAGGAATCGTATTGTTAGCATATTTGCCATGGAATCTGTTTATTAAAAGCAGACAGCAGATGTTAGGAAATCCGGCATTTAAAAAACCACTGCATTATACATTAAATGAAGAAGGAATTTGTGTCAGTCAGGATGGTGTGACAGAGTGTCAGAAATGGGAAGATATGCATAAAGCAGTTGCTACATCAAAAAGCATCATTGTTTATACAAGCCGTATCAATGCCTGCATTTTTCCACGCAGGGAGCTTGGCTTACAGGAACAAGAAGTAATTGCATATATTTCTACCCATATGGATGCAGGAAAAGTAAATATTAAACGTTAAATTAGATAGGAAAGAACTATGAAACAGGTAATAGAAACATATAGTCCGGAAGAAACTTTTGCTGTTGGTAAAGCATTGGCAGACAAGGCAGAGGCAGGACAAGTATATACATTGATTGGAGACCTTGGTGTAGGAAAGACAGTACTTACACAGGGAATTGCAGAAGGACTTGGCATTGAAGAACCAGTAAACAGTCCGACTTTTACAATTGTTCAGGTTTACGAAGAAGGTCGTATGCCATTTTATCATTTTGATGTGTACCGTATTGGTGACGTTGAGGAAATGGATGAGATTGGCTATGAAGATTATTTTTATGGAGAGGGCTTGTGCTTAATTGAATGGGCAAATCTGATCGAAGAAATTTTACCAGACACATATACACAGATTACGATAGAAAAAAATCTGGAAAAAGGATTTGATTATCGTATGATTACAATAGAAGAAATAAACAGATAGGAAAAGGTTATGAAAATATTAGCAATTGACAGCTCAGGATTGGTAGCCACAGTAGCTGTAGTAGAAGATGATCATGTAGTTGCAGAATATACGATTCATCACAAAAAAACACATTCTCAGACATTAGTACCTATGTTAGATGAAGTAAAACAGATGGTAGAATTAGAGTTAGATACCATTGATGCGATTGCTGTAGCAAAAGGACCAGGTTCTTTTACAGGATTGCGTATCGGTGCAGCAACTGCAAAAGGATTGGCTCTTGGCTTACACAAGCCTATCATTGAAGTACCTACATTAGAAGGACTTGCTTATCAGATGTACGGTGCAGCAGCACTCGTATGTCCAATTATGGATGCACGTAGAAATCAAGTATATACAGGTATTTATAAGTTCATAGAATCTGAAGAAGGCTATGATATGGTAACGGTCAAGGAAGAATGTGCTTGCGACATCGAAGAATGTATAGAAGCAGTAAATGCACTTGGCCAACCAGTTATATTTGTAGGAGACGGGGTGCCGGTATTTGAATCTTTGATTAAAGAAAAGGCTTTGGTAAAGGTTATGTTTGCACCAGCACACAGAAGATTACAGAGTGCAGCAAGTGTTGGTACATTGGCACTTGTTTTTGCAAAAGAAGGTCGTTTTGTAGAAGCAAGAGACCATGCTCCAAACTATTTGCGTGTCAGTCAGGCAGAGCGTGAACGTATGGAAGCAATCAAAGCACAGGAACATAAGGAAGAAGTATAAATGCAAAAACAATTTGTTGACGTAGTTCCATTAACAAAAGAGTTAGCAGTACAAGTAGCAGAAATCGAAGCAATCAGCTTTAGCGAGCCATGGAGCCAGAAGGCTTATGAAGAAATATGTGATAAAGAAGAATATTTGTATATGGCAGCAGTAGATGAGCATGGTAATGCGATAGGTATGTGCGGAATGCTGATTGGTCCGTTTGATGCAGAAGTTATGAATGTAGCAGTGCATCCAGATTATAGAGGTCAGGGAATTGCAGGAAAAATGATGCAGACACTATTGCAGGCTGGAATAGAACGTGGTGTGACAGAGTTTACGTTAGAAGTACGAGTAAGCAATGTGGCAGCGATTCATGTTTATGAAGCAAATGGGTTTGTTTCTGAGGGAATACGTCCAAAATTTTACACAAAACCAGTGGAAGATGCACTGATTATGTGGAAACGATTATAATGTAAAAAAATAATTAGAAAGTGAAGATTACATGTTAGATATTTGTTTGCTTGGCACAGGAGGAATGATGCCATTGCCATATCGCTGGCTTACCTCTATGATGGCAAGATATAATGGCAAAAGTATTCTTATCGATTGCGGTGAGGGTACACAGGTTGCAATGAAAGAAAAGGGCTGGAGTCCAAAACCGATAGACATCATTTGTTTTACACATTATCATGCAGACCACATCAGCGGACTGCCTGGTTTACTGCTTACAATGGGTAATGCAGAACGTACAGAACCAGTTTTGATGATTGGACCAAAAGGCTTAGAAAAGGTAGTAAATGCACTTCGTATGATTGCACCGGAACTTCCATTTGAAATTCAGTTCCATGAACTGACAGATACCGAAGAAGTGATAGATTTTGGTGATTTTACAATCAAGGCATTTCGTGTACGTCATAACGTAGTATGTTATGGTTATACAATGGAAATCAAACGAAGCGGAAAGTTTGATGTAGAGCGTGCCAAAGCAAGCGGCATTGCTTTAAAATATTGGTCAAGACTGCAAAAAGGTGAGACAATAGAAGCAGATGGTGTGACATATACACCAGACATGGTATTAGGTCCAGACCGAAAAGGGTTGAAAGTGACATACTGTACGGACACAAGACCAACAGATTTAATCGTAGAAAATGCAGCAGGAAGTGATCTGTTTATTTGTGAAGGTATGTACGGAGAACCAGATAAAATCTCTAAGGCAAAAGAATATAAGCATATGACTTTTTATGAGGCAGCAGAAATGGCAAAGCGTGCCGAAGTACAGGAATTGTGGCTGACACATTATAGTCCTTCCACGATGTGGCCGGATGAATTTATGAAGGCAGTAAAGGCAATCTTTGCGAATGCACATGCAGCCAAAGACGGTCAGAGTGTGGAACTAAAGTTTGAAGACGAAAAATAAAGGAAAAGGTTATGAATACGATAGAACAACAAAAAGATATTTATATTCTGGCAATTGAAAGTTCTTGTGATGAGACTGCTGCCGCTGTAGTAAAAAACGGTCGTCAGGTATTGTCTAATATTATTTCCAGCCAGATTGACCTTCATACATTGTATGGCGGCGTTGTACCAGAAATCGCGTCCAGAAAGCATATTGAGAAGATCAATCAGGTAATTGAAGAAGCGATCAAGACAGCACAGGTAACAATGGATGACATCGATGCGATTGCTGTGACATATGGACCAGGTCTTGTAGGTGCATTGTTAGTAGGTGTATCCGCAGCTAAAGCACTTGCATTTGCAACAGGAAAGCCATTGGTAGGCGTACATCATATCGAAGGCCATATTAGTGCAAACTACATTGAAAATCTGGAATTAGAGCCTCCATTTATGAGCTTAGTTGTATCAGGAGGACATTCTCATTTAGTAGTAGTAAAAGATTACGGAGAATACGAAATTATTGGACGTACAAGAGATGATGCAGCAGGAGAAGCATTTGATAAAGTAGCAAGAGCAATCGGCCTTGGATATCCAGGTGGACCAAAGATTGATAAGATTGCAAAAGAAGGCGATGCAAATGCAATCACATTCCCTCGTGCAAAAGTTGGCGAAAATGTATACGACTTTAGTTTCAGTGGTTTAAAGAGTGCTGTATTAAACTATATTAATGGTGCCAACATGAAAGGGGAAGAAATCAACGTTGCAAATGTAGCAGCATCTTTCCAAAAGGCAGTAACAGACGTATTAGTAGATCATGCAATGCATGGTGTAGAGGAATATGGATTCCAGAAACTTGCAATCGCAGGCGGTGTAGCATCTAATTCAGCACTTCGTGCGGCTATGAAGGAAGCTTGTGATAAAAAGGGAATTGAATTTTATTATCCAAGTCCTATTTACTGTACAGATAATGCGGCTATGATTGGCGTAGCAGGTTATTATGAGTATATAAAAGGCACAAGACATGGCTGGGATTTGAATGCTGTGCCAAACTTAAAACTTGGAGAACGTTAATAAAAAGTACTTTGGGAGCATAACTATGAGACAGATTGCGATTGTATTGGCTGCCGGCAGAGGCAAGCGTATGAACAGCAAGGTAGCAAAGCAGTATTTGACGATTCAGGATAAGCCTGTTTTATACTATTCTTTAAAACAGTTTGAAGATAGCTTAATAGACGATATCATCTTAGTGACAGCAGAGGAAGAGATTGCATATTGCAGAGAGGAAATCGTAGAAAAATATGGTTTCCAGAAAGTACATGCGATAACAGCAGGCGGAAAAGAACGCTATCATTCTGTATATCATGGACTTGTGGCTGCAAAAAATGTATTAGAATGTGGTGAAAAAGCGTGTATTTACATCCATGATGGCGCAAGACCGTTAATTAATGAAGAAATATTACTGCGTGCAAAAGAAAGTGTAGAAAAGTATGGCTCAGGTGTTGTAGGAATGCCTGTAAAGGATACTATCAAGTTAGTGGATGAAGAAGGATTTGTGACACAGACACCAAAACGTTCTTGCGTATGGCAGGTACAGACACCACAATGCTTTTTATTTTCCGATATTATGGCAGCATATGAAAAGCTGATTCAGCAGGAAACTGCATTGTTAGAACAAGGTGTTGCGATTACGGATGATGCGATGGTAATGGAGCTTCTTGGAGAAAAGAAAGTGAAATTAGTAGAAGGCAGTTATGCAAATATTAAGATTACGACTCCGGAAGATATGAGTGTGGCAGAGCAATTTATGTTGGAACAAGGGATTATAAAATAGTTATGTTATTTAACCAAATTTAAAGAAAATTGTCACAGATTAAACACAAATACTACGTATTATAAATACAGTTGATATGGGAGGTATTTGAAGAATGTACGACAACAATCTTAATTCTTTTGAAAATAATAATGAAAATCAGGAACCTGTAACAGAGGAACAAAATCTTACAGAACAGACCGAGAATACAGGATTTGTTTTGGTAGGATTATAAAATAGTTATGTTATTTAACCAAATTTAAAGAAAATTGTCACAGATT
>CAYRIK010000020.1:0-8539 GCA_964424345.1 uncultured Lachnospiraceae bacterium | reverse complement strand
GGATTATAAAATAGTTATGTTATTTAACCAAATTTAAAGAAAATTGTCACAGATTAAACACAAATACTACGTATTATAAATACAGTTGATATGGGAGGTATTTGAAGAATGTACGACAACAATCTTAATTCTTTTGAAAATAATAATGAAAATCAGGAACCTGTAACAGAGGAACAAAATCTTACAGAACAGACCGAGAATACAGGATTTGTTTTGGTAGAGCAAGAGCCTGTTGAAGAACAGAGTGAAGAATCTCCAAAACAGGAGCCAGAGCCAAAAACAGAACCTTTAACAGGGGAATCTGAAGAACAACCACACGGTGGGGTGTTTACTGGAGACCATACAGGTGCAGAGCCATTTTCTGCAAAGGATATCCAGCCGCGAAAAAAGACAGGACTTGGCAAAAAGATTGCCACATTATGTCTTAGCGGTCTATTATTTGGTACTTGTGCAGCAGGTGCATATTTAGGTATGACATATGCAGTTGGTGGTATGGTATCTTCCGAACAAGATACAACATCAAGCAGTGAAACTGTTGTAAAGGAATATACAAATATCAAGCATGTAGAAACTTCAGCAGTATCTTCTGATCAAGCAGAAAAATTACCAGTTGCTATGGATGTATCTTCTGTAGTAGAAAACGTGATGCCAGCAATGGTATCTATCGTAAACAATTATACAGAGACATACAGCACCGTATTTGGACAAAAATATACACAGCATGCATCTAGTTCAGGAAGTGGTATTATCATTGGACAAAATGATACAGAACTTATTGTGGCAAGTAATTATCATGTAATTTCAGGCAGTGAGGAAATCGTTCTTACATTTGCAGATGCTACAAGTGCTACCGCTTATGTAAAGGGTACAAATCCAGATATGGACCTTGCAGTAGTGGCAGTTCCATTAGAAAGCCTGACACAGGAAACAATGGACAGCATCGCCATTGCAAAGCTTGGTGACAGTGACAGCTTAAAACTTGGTCAGCCAGTTATTGCAATCGGTAATGCATTAGGTTATGGCCAAAGTGTTACAACAGGTGTTGTTTCAGCAGTTAACAGAGAAATTACATTGGAAAATGACACAACAGGTAAATTTATCCAGACAGATGCAGCAATCAATCCTGGTAACTCAGGTGGTGCATTATTAAATCTGAATGGAGAAGTAATTGGTATCAATTCCAATAAGATTGGTGGTTCTACCGTTGAAGGTATGGGATATGCTATTCCAATCAGTGCAGCAGAGCCTATTATCAGTGATTTGTCTTTACAGACAACAAAGATGAAGGTAGATGAAGCAAACAGAGGTTATGTTGGTATTGCGATTCGTGAAGTTTCTGCAAGCATGGCACAGACATATGGTATGCCACAGGGTGTTTATATTACAGAAATTCAAGAAGACAGCCCAGCAGATCATGCAGGACTTCAGGCACATGATATTATTGTAAAATTTGATACATTTGAAGTGGAAAGCTATGCGGACTTACAGGAAGCATTGCAGTATTTTGCAGCAGGAACAACCGTACAGGTTGAAGTAATGCGTATTCAGGACAATCAATACCAGAGTGTTGTATTAGATATGACACTTGGAGAAAAAACAGCAGAATAAAGCTAGGATACCTCCTAGGCAGATGATGAAAAATGTCTGCCCAGGAGGTTTTTATATGCTAGGAAATTTGTATTATTTGTGACATGGAAAAATTAAATGAAATATGCTATGGTAACATTAAGGAAATAGCTGACTCAAATGGAGGTATAAGTTATGAAGTTACATGAGCATTTAATAGCAAAAACGCGTCCTATAGCAGACCCAGCCAATATTGTTTTATGGAAAACAATGCGAGTGACAGTGCTTGCAGACAGGCTGTTTCGTGTAGAAGAAGATGAAGAAAAAATCTTTTGTGATGAGGCAACGGAAGCTGTCTGGTTTCGTGATATGCCGCCGGTGGCATTTACAACAAAAGAAGTAGAAGAAACGTTATGGATTGAGACAAAAAGTGTAACGTTAGTATTAGGAGCTTCTAAAGAAGAAAGTTATGTAATTTTAGATGGCAGAAAAGTCGCATTGGATAACGCAGAAAATATGCGAGGAACTTATAGAACTTTAGATGCTTGCAATGGAAATGAACTTCGTAAAGATGGTCATTGGGAAGAAATTCAGTTGGACATGGGTGTCATTTCTAAAAATGGCGTAGCAGTTTTGGATTACACAAAATCTTCTGTTTTGACTAAAGAAGGCTTGATCCGTAAGGTGCGTCAAGACTCCATGGATATTTATGTTTTTGCCTATGGACATGACTATCGTGCAGCAGTGCAAGCATTTTATATGATTTGTGGAGAAACACCAAAGATTCCACGTTATGCATTTGGTAACTGGTGGAGCCGTTATTATGCGTATACAGACAGAGAATATTTAAATGTGCTGCGTAACATGAAAGAACGTGATATTCCAATTACAGTAGCGACAGTCGATATGGATTGGCATTGGAATACTTCTAATTTGGATGCAGCAAAGCACATTACAGAATTAGGGAAAAACGATGCATATCATGGTGGAGCAGATGGTTGGACAGGATATAGCTGGAATACAGACTTATTCCCGGATTACAAGACATTTTTAAAGAAAGTACATGATTATGGCTGTGCTGTTACGTTAAATCTGCATCCTGCAATAGGAGTACGATGGTTTGAAGATATGTATGATGAAATGGCACTTGCTATAGGTATCGATCCAAAGACAGAACAGACAATCAATCTTGATTTTTCAGACCCTCGTTTTGTGAATGCATATTTTGATATTCTACATAAGCCTTATGAGCATGATGGCGTTGATTTTTGGTGGATTGACTGGCAGCAGGGACCTAGAGCAAAGGAAGCAGGCATTGATATTATGTGGGTGTTAAATCACTATCATACATTGGATAATGCAAAAGAACATACACCTTTGATTTTGTCTCGTTATTCAGGTATTGGAGCACATCGTTATCCATTAGGGTTTTCCGGAGATACACATTGTACTTGGAAAACACTTGCATATCTTCCATATTTTACGACAAATGCCAGCAATATCGGATTTTCTTGGTGGAGTCATGATATTGGCGGTCATATGGGAGGCGGAAAAGATGATGAACTTTATACCCGTTTTGTACAGTTTGGTGTATTCAGCCCAATCAATCGCTTACATTGTACTTCTGCACCATATCAGACAAAAGAACCAAAGTATTTTATGAATGGTACAGGAATGATTGCAGAAGAATTTTTACGTTTACGTCATAGAATGATTCCATATTTGTATTCTGCAATGCTTGATACAAATGAAAATGGCAAGGTATTAATGGAGCCGATGTATTATGAATATCCAGAATGTGAAGAAGCATATCAATGTCCAAATCAATATATGTTTGGCGGTCAGCTTTTAGTAGCACCGGTTGTAACAAAGTCAGATGCCAAAGGAATGTCTAAGACAACTGTTTGGGTTCCAGAGGGAACATGGACAGATATCTTTACAGGAGATGTATATCACGGCGGTCGATTTGTAGATATGGTTCGCTGGATTGATACGATTCCGGTACTTGCAAAAGAAGGCGGTTTCTTTGTATTAGATAAAAGAAAGCATACAAATGATATCAGTACACCAACACAGCTTCAGATAATGGCATTTAACGGAAACGGAAGCTATATTTTGCGAGAGGATGATGCTAAGACAGTATTTAGCGCAACTGCACAGGAAGGAAAACAGACTGTTCAGATTAAGGCAAGCGAACACGCCCTTACAAGAGAAATTACATTAGAACTTCGCAATATTGCAGATGGAACAGTCCGCGTATATGCAGACGGAGAGAAAATAGATGCAGATGTAAATGTAGACGATTATGTAATTGTTACATTAGATGAAGTGAAACCAAATGTATGCTATACAATCGAAGTATGTTATACATACGATGCAAAGGCTTATCGTAATGCTAGATTTTTCGATGCTTTAACAAGATTGGAATTGCTGACAGAACGCAAAGAACGCTTATTAAAGACGATGGAAGATAATGATACATTTATGAAAGAAAATATTATGTATCTGGAATTGGGTCTGACAGAAAATGAAAAACTCAGATTAACAGAAGCATGGTAAATGTAATTTTTAGCTGTATGTTCTTTGCTTCTTTAAAGAAAATATAAAAATATCGTATAAAATAGTTAATAAAAAGTTTACTTGCGATAATGCAGTATCCTTGTTATACTAAGTATTGTGATTGTAAAAATGAAGCAATGACTGGAGGAAATTATGTCTGACGATAAGAAATATACCGATTTAGAAGAAATAGATGAAACAGAATATGAAGAGGAAGAAGAGGACGATGACGATTACGAAGAAATTTGTATGATGTGTCATAGACCGGAAAGCAAGGCAGGACGTATGGTGCATATGCCTGGAAATGTTTGCCTTTGCGATGACTGTATGCATAGAACAATGGATGTTATGAATGATATGCAGGAAAGCGGCATTTTAGATAGTCCTGAATTTCAGAAGCAGATGGCAGAATTTGAACGTCAGATGTTTGGAACACAGACGATTCAGCCAAATAAGACACAGCATCCTACAGATGACAAAGAACAGCCAAAGTCAGAAGATGCAAAGCAGGAAGATACAACTTCTCAGAAGGGATTCCCACAGATTCGCTTTATCAATATGACAGATATGCCTGGAAGAGGAATGTCTGACAAGCAGAAACTCAAAAAAAAGAAAAAGAAAGCAGCACCGCCAATCAACTTAAAAGATGTTCCAGCTCCTCATAAAATTAAAGCAGGACTGGATGAATATATTATTGGTCAGGAGCAGGCAAAGAAAGCAATTTCTGTTGCAGTATATAATCATTATAAGCGTATCGCTACTGGAACACAGGATTCTATCGAGATTGAAAAATCTAATATGCTCATGATTGGACCTACAGGTTCTGGTAAGACATATTTAGTAAAGACACTTGCAAGATTATTGGATGTGCCATTAGCAATCGCAGATGCTACTTCTTTAACAGAAGCAGGTTATATTGGCGATGATATCGAAAGTGTTGTAAGTAAGTTATTAGCAGCAGCAGACAACGATGTAGAAAAGGCAGAACGCGGTATCATCTTTATTGATGAAATTGATAAGATTGCCAAAAAGAAAGATACACACGCAAGAGACGTATCTGGTGAAAGCGTTCAGCAGGGTATGTTAAAGCTGTTAGAAGGTGCAGAAATCGAAGTTCCTGTAGGTGCAAACAGCAAAAATGCAATGGTTCCATTGGCTACAGTAAATACAAAAAATATTTTATTTATTTGTGGCGGTGCGTTCCCAGATTTGGAAAATATCATCAAAGAGCGTTTGACTGAAAAATCTGCAATCGGTTTTGGTGCAGAATTAAAAAATGCATATGATAATGATCCAGATATTCTTTCTAAGGTTACAACAGAAGATTTAAGAAAGTTTGGTATGATTCCAGAGTTTTTAGGTCGTCTGCCAATTATTTGTACATTAAAAGGATTGGATAAAGACAGTCTGGTACGTATTTTACAAGAGCCAAAGAATGCAATCTTAAAGCAGTATCAGAAATTGTTGGAATTAGACGAAGTACAGCTTATTTTTGATGATGAAGCTTTAGAAGCGATTGCAGAAAAGGCTGCAAAGAAAGACGTTGGTGCGAGAGCATTACGTTCTATCATCGAGGAATTTATGTTAGATATCATGTATGAAATTCCAAAAGATGATAATATTGGAAAGGTGACAATCACAAGAGCTTATATTGAAGGTACAGGTGGTCCAGTCATCGAATTAAGAGGAAATGTATAATACATTCACTAAGGAGCAAATCGTTTGATTTGCTCCTTAATTTTGTTTTATGGGAAATGTCGGTTCTATCAAGTATTTAACAGGCATAAAATGCAAGGAAGCTATCAGGTGGGTGTATTATGCAGTGTGGCAGCAGTCAGAGCATTATTTCAGAAGAATACATGGATTATATTACAGATTATGTGTTAGAAGATGTGGCGGCTGATACGCTTGATTATTGTACGTTAGAAGTAAATGAAGAATATCGTATCAATTATGTCAATCGTAGCCAGATTCCGCCGCTTCGTGTATCAGAATATACATATTACGGAATACCAAAGCTGTATGGGTTGCTGGAGTTTAATGTATTAAATCTGAGTGATACAGGTATTTATCAAGTGCAGCAGCCACCGTTGGCTTTAACAGGAAAACAAGTGCTGATAGGGTTTGTAGATACGGGGATTCGATTTACGGATGAGGTGTTTTTAGATGCATTTGGAAATACGAGGATAGAAGCAATCTGGGATCAGTCTTTGGAAATAGATGGGAAAGCCCCGTATGGCTTTTTTTATGGCAGTGAATTTACAAGAGAGGAAATTAATGAAGCGTTGGAAGCATATCGGGAAAATGAGGCAGATAAGACGGTATCAGAGCAAATTGCAGCGGCGAGAGAGATTGTACCAAGCTGGGATGAAGATGGGCATGGAACGATATTAGCTTCTATTGCAGCAGGCTCTGATCTTGGACAAAATACGTTTATTGGAGCTGCACCAGATGCAGATATCGTAGTTGTAAAATTAAAGCAGACAAAACAGTATTTAAGAGAATATTATTTAGTAAATCCAGAGGAACGTGCATTTCAGGAAAATGATATTATGTTAGCGTGTAAATATTTGCTGGAATATGCAAGTGTTTTTGAAAGACCGTTGGTAATCGTGCTTGGAATTGGAACAAATATGGGAGATCATGCAGGAAATAGTCCTTTGGGAAGGTATTTGGGGTCGTTAAATCGAAAAAGAAATGTGGCAGTTATAGTAGCTGGAGGAAACGAAGGAAATTCTAGTCATCATTTTCTTGGAAATTTAAACTGGATAGAGGAAGGAGGCTATGAGAATGCAGAAATACGGGTAGGAGAAGGAGAAAGCGGTTTTGTGTGTGAATTGTGGGGGTCTAGTCCTGACGTATTTGAAATTGGAATTACAAGCCCTGGAGGGGAACGTATTCCAAGAATTAGTTTTAATTATCGAGAGGGGCTTTCGTTTGATTTTGTATATGAACAGACAAAAATAGATATTGATATTGTACTGGTGGAAGAGTTTAGCAGTCAGCAGCTGATTTTCATGCGTTTTATAAATCCTACACCTGGGGTGTGGACGATTACAGTATATCCGCAAGGAACGGTCTACAATGGCATATTTCATTTATGGCTTCCTATTCGGCAGTTTCTGAGTGCAGAGACGTATTTTTTAAGTCCTAATCCATATACTACGATTACAGAGCCTGCTATGGCGCAGGATGTTTTTACGGTAGGAGCTTATAATGCTCAGACGGGTGCCTTTGCTTTTTTCTCTGGCAGAGGAAACAATCGTATGGGCTATCCAAAGCCCGCTCTGACCGCTCCAGGGCTTCAAGTATATACATTGCTTGGAACAACGAGTGGAACGAGCATTGCGGCCGCATATACGGCTGGAGCAGTTGCTGCGTTTATGCAGTGGGCAGTTATAGAACAAAATGCACCGCTTGTTTCAGGACTGGATATTAGAGGCTATTTTATACAAGGGGCAGAAAGAGAGTTGTTTCTTCGTTATCCAAATCAGGAATGGGGATATGGAACATTACATTTACAAGGCGTGTTTGATAAATTAAGAAGATGAACTGTCATACTTGGCAAAATAAAGAAAAAAACGTATAATCGTTGTTAAGAAATAACAAGGAGAAACAATATGGCAGTAAAGTATTATGCGGTACAGTGCGGAAGAAAAACAGGAGTGTTTTCTACTTGGGCAGAATGTCAAAAGCAAGTAACTGGTTTTCCAGGGGCAGTATTTAAAAGTTTTCCTACTGTATTAGAAGCAGAAGCATTTGTAAATGGTGGAAATGTACCGAATGTGAAATCAGCAGAAGATATCAAGTTACAAAGCAACGAACTGATTGCTTATGTAGATGGCAGTTATCATAATGAAAGCAAAGAGTTTTCTTATGGCATGGTATTGCTTGATGGAAAACAGGAACAGCATTTTTGTAAAAAGTTTGCAGATGAAGAATTGGCAAGTATGCGTAATGTAGCAGGTGAAATCAAAGGAGCAGAAGCAGCAATGCAGTATGCACTAGAACATGGCATTACAAAACTTTATATTTTTCACGATTATGAAGGAATTGCAAAATGGTGTCAGGGAATATGGAAAACAAATAAAGAAGGTACAAAAGCATATAAGACATATTTTGATGCAATCAAAGATAAAGTGGAAGTTGTGTTTATAAAGGTTGCGGCACATACAGGAGAGTGTTATAATGAGCTTGCAGACGAGCTTGCAAAGCAGGCACTTGGTATAGAAAAATAGCCAAAAAACGGCTCAAAAAAAATTTTTAAAAAATTTAAAAAAAGTTGTTGACAAAACGCTATACCTTATGTATAATCAATTATGTTCTGAGGCACACGAAAAACAAATGAGTGCTACAGGGTATGTGTCCATAGCTCAGCTGGATAGAGCAACGGCCTTCTAAGCCGTGGGTCGGG
>CAYRIK010000019.1:0-32017 GCA_964424345.1 uncultured Lachnospiraceae bacterium | reverse complement strand
GAGTGCTTGTCTATAATACAAAAAGCTGCGACATTTGTCAACAGCTTTTTGCAAAATTTTTAAACTTTTTTGTAAATATATATTTTCAGGATTGTTACATCATTTGAAACACTCAAATACTTGCTTTGATTATATCTAGTAATACCGCAAGCATATTGTGTTCATATAATGCAACCAATACAGGGTTTTCAAATATCATAGGCATGATTTGTCCACTTAAACTTGCAAACTCCGCATAATTACATATACAGCATATCGTCCAAAAGACAACAAATGTTTCTGCTGCTCCCATTGCCAAACCAAGTATTTTATCTGCTGTGCTGACGATTGGCAGCTTAGACACAACCTTAGCTGGGAAAAATACGATATTTAAAATACCATAAATCACACTCAAAACAATTACGATCACTACCAATATTACTATTTTCAAATAGTCAGCAGAATGATAGGCTCCAACAATCATACTGATCAAACTAATTAACACTCCTGCAAAGATAACATTTACCAATGCAATAACTTCTCGTACTACGCCTTTTTTACTGCCGGCTTTCATACGCCATATCAATAGTATTATTAAACCAATCACTAGTATATTCATTTTTTACTCCAATTCTATTACTTTAAACATTTCATCAAACAGTACCAGATATTTATATTTTGTATTTGTTGATGCCATTGCTCTGACACCGCCTCCAAGATTTCCTCGATAGCGTTCTCGTCCATCCAGTGTACATACTAAAATGTCTTCATTATTATATATAGTAACGATTCCATTTTGTGCGGTAATACCTGCATATTCCAGATCAAAACCTTTCTCTAGCACAACATTTCCGTTCAGATCATATACCTGCATAAAATATTTTCCCTGTTCGGATGTTCCTTTGTATACCAGTACGATACTGTCTTCTCCCCAATATACACTCTGAACAACATCATTTAAGAAGATTTCTTTTAATACGGTTGGTTTTTCGCTTCCAGTATAAAACATCAATCGGCTGTCAGATAATCCAACTGCAACACTGCTGTTCATATAATGAAGCTCTGAAACTACTTCTTCATATTTGAAACTGCCCATAAAGTTATCTGTATAATTTTGGCCTACTTCGCCAAGATTATAAAAGGTAACTCTGCTTTCTAATACTCCGGAATCTAAATATAAATAAGAAATACCTAGCAGTTTGCCGTTAGAGGACAAACCAATTGACAACGGATAACCACTTTGTTCCATTGTGGTACGTGCTTTTGATATTTCTGTTCCGTCTGCGCTATAAACATATACCCAGTATACGTCATTATCTTCTAAAACAGCTCCAACATATCCAGCTTCGGAAACACATAAATTTCTAATTGGAAGTTTTGTATTGATTTCTCCGATTTTACCAGTTTCATCCATAATATATATGAGACTGTCTCCAAATCCGGCAACGGCAACGGTATTTCCATTTATAACAACACATGGTTCTTGTATTTGATATGTAATATCCCAAGATGTTTTTCCTTTTTCATTCATACATCGCATACCATCACGATTGTATAAAATCAAATGATCCCCCATTTTGACTGTACGTCTTTCTCCCGTTCCACTGATAGCTTCCTCTTTGACGGTTCGATATGTTGCAAAGGTACGATTCACATATTGTACTGCAACAATACTAATCAAAATTATCATACATATTAATGCAACAGAACCTTTAATAATCCATTCTTTATTTTTTATTATCTTCTCTTTCATATGTACTTTTCAACCTTTCAAATATGGCTCTATGATAGCACACTTTTTTACGGAAGTAAAATTGTTTGTCCAACTTGTATGTTATCTGGATCCGCAATCTGATTCATATTACAAACTTCATCTAATAAACTTTCGTCTCCATAATAAGCTCTCAAAATCCTAATCAGACTGTCTCCTTTTTGTATTAAGTAGGATTTCGGTTGCTGCTCTGCAATCACTGCTTCTGATTCTGCTGTTTCTGGCTGTACTTCTGTCGTTTCTTTTATTGCTTCTTCCTGTACTTCTGTACTAACAGCCGTTTCTATCGTTTCTGGTTCTGGTATCACAATCACTTCCAATGCTTCTGGTTTTTGTACTTGTGTTTCCACGACAGCAAGCAATTCTTCTTTCATTGTTTCCATTTCAGATGTTTCTAACACTTCTGCCATCGTTTCCTGTATCTTGGTTTCCAAATAATTATTTGTAAATATAGAAGTTTTGTCCATCAATCCGGAAACGTAATCAGAAAGTGGCTTTACTCCAAACTGCTGAAGCGTATCTGTTTTCAATGTATAAACACCAGCTATGGCTACTACCAAAACACAAGCTGCTGCCGGAAACATTGTTTTTTTCTTTTTTGGTTCCGTTTTCTCTTGTTTTTGCATTTTCTGCCTATATGTTCCACGTTTTTGCTGCATTTGAATTAGCTTCTGTTCTTCTTTTTCTTTTTTCTCTCGCTTTTCTCGTTCCATATCCGCTTTTTTGGCAATTACAGGATCTAAATCTAATCCACGTTCTTCTTTTTGATTTTGCATCATAAAATTTAACATTGTCTCATTTTTATCATAAAATATGTAATATCCATCTAACGGTATGGATTTATTGCCATTTCCAAGCCAAAATACATTTTCATCTACTTGATCAGTCGTGATAACAATACCTATAAGCTGATAATCCAAGAAATGTTCCTGTCGAACATTTTCTGCTTCCTCTTTTTGTGCATTTGTCAATGAATCGGTTCGTCCTTTTCCGCAGCCAAGCAATACTGCTCCATAGCAAAATGCATATTCTACGTTTTTTTCACGTTCCACCGTACCAAATAATGCAATCTGTTTTCTATCTTCTGGATATTCTTCTCCCAATTGCTTCATATAGGAAATGCAATAATCCTCAATATACATTTTTTTATTGACAGCAATCGTGCCAACTTGTGTAGTGTGTTTTGGTAATTCCATACATATCCGCCTCCTTTTTAAGGAGAATATATCACCTGTATTCGGAAAATTATGTCAAAACAACGCCTTTGTAACAGATTTTTTTCCGACAAAAAATCCCCCTTTACCAGTTTGTCCAGTAAAGAGGGAATATTTATTATTTATTTTACAGCACCGATTAAAGAGTTAATATCTTCTACGCCATATTTTTTCATGTAATCTTCAATTCCAGTTACAACTTCCTGTGTTGTATATGGATTTACAAAGTTCATAGCACCAACGCTGACTGCTGTTGCACCTGCAAGTATAAATTCGAGTGCATCTTCTGCATTTGCAATACCGCCCATACCGATGATTGGAATCTGAACTGCATTTGCTACCTGATATACCATACGTACAGCAACTGGTTTGATTGCTGGGCCTGACAATCCGCCTGTTTTATTTGCTAATGCAAACTGACGGCGATGTACATCAATCTTCATACCTGTAATGGTATTGATTAAAGAAACGGCATCTGCTCCTGCTGCCTCTGCTGCCTTTGCCATTTCTGTAATGTCTGTTACATTAGGACTTAATTTCATGATAACAGGCTGCTTTGCATATTTTTTGATTTCTTTTGTAATTGCAAATAAAGCATCTGCCTTCTGACCAAATGCAATCGCACCTTCTTTTACGTTTGGACAAGAAACATTGATTTCCAGCATATCTACTGGCTGTTCTCCTAATTTCTCCACAACTTCACAGTAGTCTTCTACTGTCTTTCCACATACGTTTACAATAATCTTTGTATCGTACTGCTTTAAGAAAGGAATATCTCTTTCTATAAATAAATCAATGCCTGGATTCTGTAATCCGATTGCATTCAACATACCGCCGTATGTTTCTGCTACTCGTGGTGTTGGATTACCTGGCCATGGAATGTTTGCAACGCCTTTTGTTACTACTGCGCCAAGATTGTTTAAATCTACAAATTCTCCATATTCCATACCTGATCCAAATGTTCCGGAAGCAGTCATAACCGGATTTTTAAATTCTACACCAGCAATCGTTACTTTTGTATTCATTAGATTTCTACCTCCTTTGCTTCAAAAACAGGACCGTCTGTACAAATACGAGCATTATGTACGTTAGAATGATGATCTTTTTCTTTTGTTTTTGCAACACATCCAAGACATGCGCCAACGCCGCATGCCATACGTTCTTCTAAGGAAATGTATGCAGGAATGTCTAATTCTTCTGCACATTTTTTGATTGCACGAAGCATAGGCATAGGACCACATGCCATAATAACATCTGGTTTGATTCCACTTTCTTTTAATGCATCAATTACATTACCTTTTGTTCCAACGCTTCCGTCTTCTGTTGCGATGTGTAATGTTGCATACTGTTTAAATTCTTCTGATAAGAAGAGTTGGTCATTTCTGTAACCTAAAAATGCGTGTACATCACCATTTATTTCTTTTGCTGTCTGAAGCATTGGAGGAATACCGATACCACCGCCGAATAATACAACTGTTTTGTTTGTACCTTCTTCGATTGGGAAACCATTTCCTAATGTACCCATGATTTCAGACTCTGTACCTGCTGTATAGCTGCAAAATTCCTTTGTGCCTGCTCCAACTACACGATATACAATACGAAGTGCTGTACGTTCTTCATTTACTTCACAAATACTGATTGGTCTTGGAAGAAGTGTACTACGTTCTTTTGTATAGATGCAGATAAACTGGCCTGCTTTTGCATCTTTTGCAAGTTCTGTTTCAAGCCACATGTCATAAATATCCGGTGCAATGCAAACCTGTGATATTACTCTTGCTGTTACTTTTTTCTTTTGCGCCATGATTGTGTCCTCTCTTTTTGTTATGTATAGCTTTATTTTTTGTAAACGATTTTTCCTTCACAGATTGTATATCGTACGCATCCTGTCAAAGTGGTTCCAACAAATGGGGTATTTACTGCCTTAGACTGGAATGTTTCTCCTACTGTCCACGTTTCTGTTGGGTCATATAATACAAGGTCCGCTTCTGCACCTACGCTGATATGACCTCTTGTTTCTTCAAGATGATATAATCTTGCTGGATTATAAGACATTTTTTCCATTAATTGAGCATGATTGATTACACCAGTCTGTACTAAATGTGTATTGCACAAAGCAAGAGAAGTTTCCAAACCAATAATACCGCTTGGTGCTTCTGTAATTTCTTTGGATTTTTCCTCTACGCTGTGTGGTGCATGGTCTGTAGCAATCAAATCAATCGTACCATCTGCAATGCCTTGAATAATTGCTTTGCGATCTTCTTCTGTACGAAGCGGTGGATTCATTTTTGCTAATGTGCCATGCTTTATTGCTGCTTCTTCTGTCAATGCAATGTGATGAGGGGTTGCTTCTGCCCACACATTTCCGCCTTTTTGCTTACCTTGACGAATCCATTCTACGCCCTCTTTTGTACTGATATGCTGAACATTGATGTCTGCTCCTGTTTCTAATGCAAGCTTAACATCACGTTCAATCATAACGATCTCTGCCTGACGGTCACTTCCTCCTATTTGGAAATATTCGGAAGCCTTTCCGCGATTAATACCGTTATTTGCAATAAACTGTGGATTTTCTTCATGGAAGCTAATAGGAACGTGCAGTCTTGCCGTTTCTTTCATTGCCTCTTTTGCAAGTGTTTCTTCTAAAATTGGAACACCATCATCTGTAAAGCCAATAGCACCTGCTGCCTTTAAGGCATCCATATCTACCAACTGTTTTCCCTGCATTCCTATTGTAACCGTTGCACAGCTTTCTACATGAATATCAGTTTCGCGTCCTTTTTCCAGAACATACTGCAATGTTTCTACACTGTCGATTGCCGGCTTTGTATTCGCCATCATTACTACAGTTGTAAAACCACCTGCAGCTGCTGCCTTCGCTCCTGTGTAAATGTCTTCCTTATAAGTAAGACCTGGATCACGAAAATGTACATGCACATCAATCAGACCTGGTCCTGCAACCAATCCTGTACCATCGATGATTTCCATATCCACTGTTGGCTGTATTGTTTTGCTTCCTGCAATCTGGGCAATTTTGCCGTCTTTTACAAGAATATCTCCCAAAGTTTCCTTCATGGTCTTTGGATCTGCGATTGTTATGTTTTGAATCAGTAACATAATACCCCTCACTTTCACCCAAACTTTCGCTATTATATTAGCATTAACCACACTTTCTGTACAGTTAAAAATATTTATTTTGTAAATAATGGAACTTCTTCTAACAGTTCTGTTTTTAATACAATAATTGGAAACTGTGCTGTATTTATCTTTTCTTTTCCAGCTTCTGGTCCGAGTAATGAAGTATCTACCAAAATTCCATTTTTCCCTAAAAACAGATGATTGACTACAATACTATAGCCGCTGTTTTCCTGTCTTCCATATCCAATACATATATATAAGTACTCTTTGTCACTGTATGTCAGTTCAAAAGCATTTTCCTTGCGTTCTTCTAAAAGAGCAGCTAATTCTTCCGGAATCCGTTCTTCACTCAATATCGTATATTCCAAATCGCGAAGCTTTTCCCCTGCTCCTTGATGTACATCTTTAATCTGTATTCCTGCACAACCACTGCAAAACATACAGATTGCCGCAGTCAACAATATCATACGTCCCATTCGCACTAACATATTACAGTTTCTTGTTATAAAAGCCATTTCATTCTCCAATATTATCTGTTCATACAAATATATGAGCCGCCTATACTGCATTATGACTGGCTGTCTTGCATTTTAATCCAAAAAAAGGTATACTTTTAAAGAAATACATTATAAATAACATCAAGAAAGGATATCTTTTATGTTAAGAACTATTATCATTGTATTGTTTATAGCACTGTTTTTGATCTTATCACTTCCAGTATTACTTGTATGCAAACTACTCTATCCACATTATCCATCTCAAATAGACCATTTTAGTTTACGTCTTGTTCAATGGTTACTGCGTGTAGTATTCTTCTTAAGTGGAAGTGAGCTTATCGTACTTGGCGAAGAAAATGTTCCTAAAGATCAGGCTGTTATGTATGCCGGCAATCACAGAAGCTGGTTTGATGTTGTCATCTGTTATGCAAGAGTTCCTGCACTTACTGGATTTGTTTCCAAAAAAAGTATTGAAAAATTTCCAATTATCAACTTCTGGATGAAGCGTCTTTACTGTCTGTTCTTAGATCGTGAAAACATCAAAGAAGGATTAAAAACAATTCTTGCTGCCATCGAACAGGTGAAAAACGGAATTTCTATTTTCATTTTCCCAGAAGGTACAAGAAACACAACGGAAGATGCTGTACTGGAATTTAAAGCCGGCAGCTTTAAGATAGCAGAAAAAAGCGGTTGTCCAATCGTTCCTGTTACTTTGGTAAATACAAGAGCTATTTTAGAAGATCATTATCCTCGTATCAAAAAGGCTCGCATCGTATTAGAATACGGCAAGCCTATTGATATGAATACATTGGAGAAAGAAGATAAAAAACATATCGGTGCATATGTACAAAATATCATTGCTGAAACATATGAAAAAAATAAGCAAATGTACTTTTAATTAATGCTTTAACCACTCTACGATTTCTTCAAAATGCATACCATGAGATGCTTTTACTAATACAGTATCATCCACAAAATCCTGTGGTGTATGTGCTGCAAAGAATGCAGCCTTATCTGTATAGTATTCTGACGTGGTATGCATTTTTTCTGCACCTTCCTGCATCTGTTTTGCCATCTCACCAATAAAAATCATATGATCTACCGGTGCTGCTGCTGCATATTGGCCAACTTCTGCATGAAGTTTAAGTTCCTGTGTACCAAGCTCAAACATATCGCCTAAAATTACGGTCTTTTTTCCATTTGCCATCATCAAAAGATCAATCGCACTTTTCATGGAAACCGGATTTGCATTATAACAATCATCAATAACTGTCTTGTCGCTAAGACGAATGATGTTGCTTCGTCCTCCTGTTGCTTCTACAGAAGCAATACCTGACAAAATTTCTTCATTTGTCATACCGAGGATACGTCCAACACAAGCTGCTGCAAGTGCATTGATAACCATGTGCTGTCCAGGCAATGGAACGCTTGCTTCTAAATCATCTCCCATAAGCTGCATTTCAAAATCACTTCCGAATAATCCTTTGCTCTTGATTTCTACTGCAAATGCATCTTTTGCTGTCATTCCGTCTGGACCGATACCAAAGAAATATGGCTTTCTTCCATGGACTTGTTCTATTGTAGTAAGTTTATCATCGTCCCCATTTAATACAACAAAACCGTCTTTAGACATAAAATCAAAGATTTCACTCTTGGCACGCAAAATACCATCTCTATCTATTAAATTTTCTAAATGACACTGTCCGATATTGGTAATCACACAAATGTCAGGTTTTGCAATCTGGCTGAGTCTGTGCATTTCTCCAAAATGGTTAATTCCCATTTCTACAACCGCAGCCTGATGTTCTTTGCGAATGCTTAATATTGTCAGTGGAAGACCTACTTCATTATTAAAATTGCCTTGTGTCTTTAATACATGAAATTTGGTGCTAAGTCCCGTTGCAATCATTTCTTTTGTACTTGTTTTTCCTACGCTTCCTGTTACACCAATAATTGGAATCGTCAGTTGTTCTCTATAAAAAGCTGCTACTTTTTTCAAAGCATCAAAGCTGTTTTCTACAAGGATATATGGAATTTCTACTGTTGGAGCTTCTTCACAAATAACAAGTGCTGCACCTTTTTGTGCGACCTGCGGAATGAAGCTGTGACCATCTACCTTTTCTCCTCTTGTTGCAAAAAACAAAAATCCTTCTTCTACTTTTCTAGAGTCCAACACTGCACCTTGAATTTCTGTCTGCTCTTTTCCATTTGCCTGATAAAGCTGACTTTCAAGACAAGCTGCTATATTTGCCAAAGTCATATTCTGCATAGTTACACCTCTTTAGATAAGGAAGTCTGAATTAACCATTCACACAAATCTGCATAAGAAATGCCAATTGCCTGTGCTTCCTGTGGAAGTAAAGAGGTTGGTGTCATACCAGGAAGTGTGTTTGCTTCTAAACAATACATAGCTCCATTTTCTGCTAACATAAAGTCCATACGCGCATAATTTTGTAAACGAAGTGCTTTAAATACTGCTTCTGCATAATGCTGCATCTGTAATGTAAGTGTTTCTTCTAATACAGCTGGACAAGTTTCTATTGTAGAGCCTGCCTGATATTTATTTTTATAATCATAAAATCCTGTTACTGGAGCGATTTCAATAATAGGAAGTGCCTTTCCATCTACAACGCCGACACTAAATTCACGACCTTTGATATACTGTTCAATAATGATTTCATCATCATAACGGAATGCTTCTTCTTTTGCAGCTTCATAATCTTTTGCTTCCTGTACGATTACAGTACCAACACTAGAACCACCGTTACAGCATTTTACTACCAATGGAAATGCTACGCTCATAGGGTCTGTTTCCCCTTTTTTCAGATGAATGCCTTCTGGAGTAGGAATGCCATTTTGTCTGAATAATTCCTTTGCGATTGCTTTATCCATAGCGATTGCACTGCTGATATGTGTTGTTCCTGTATAACGAATACCCATCAAATCAAAGCATGCCTGAATTTTACCATTTTCACCTTCTGCACCATGTAATGCCATAAATACTACATCTGCCTGCTGGCAAAGTGTAATTACGTTTGGACCAAAGAAATTTTTCTTGTAATCAGGACGTAACGCTAAAATCTCAGAAATATCTGTTCTTTGTTCGGAAACGCCTTTCATATCTGCTGCCCAGTCTTTATCAAGTGCAAATACATCTTCGGAAATATCTCCCTGATATCCTAAAAATACATCCACTAAAATCGCCTGATGTCCTTTAGATTTTAATGCTTTATATATACCTGTTCCTGAAGCTAAAGACACATCTCGTTCTGTGCTGATTCCGCCTGCCAGTACCACTATTTTCATAAAATTATCCTCTTTTCTCTATTTCTGCTGCCGAGTACGAAATTCCCGACATCCATCAATTATAGTATATAGTGTTTCTGCAAGAATTTCCATAACATTTAGGATAATTTCCAAAATAAAAAAATGCCATCCGAAGATGACATTTTTATTTTCATTCCATAATCGTATATTCCATTGGGTTAATTGGTTTTCCATCTTTGGTCATCGCAAAATATACGTTGGTTCCTTCTTTTGCATAATATTTTGTCGGTACATCTACATACCCAAGTACATCTCCTGCCGCAACATAGGTATCTACTGTCTTTTCCAAGGTGTCATTGTTGAGCTGTCCATAGTATGCTTTAAATCCTCCGCCAAGATCCATCTCCATTGTCCAGCCAGTTTCATAATCCCAATATTTATCTACAATCTTTCCTGCGGAAAGACTGCATACAGGTGCATCTATTTCTGCTGCAACAACGATAGCCGGATTGTATTTATACTGATCGAGTGTCTCGAAGTATACTGCCTGATCCATACTGTATGGTATCAAGATTTCTGCACTTTCTGTTAAAGGAGTATATAATTGTATTCCATTAAAACTAAACATAATAGAATCCACGCCTCCTGCAACACTTTGCTCCATCAGTTCTGCAGACTGCATCAGGTTCTTGCTTGTTGCAGTCGCTGGTGTTTGACTTAACGTTCCTTCGGAAGGTGTCGTTATATTTTCTGCTGTAATGCCTGTACGACCAGGATTTTCTACCATACCAGAGTCTACAATCTGAAGAGGGGTGCTTTCATCTGTTGTCAAAAATTCCATTTCCTGTTCCAAAAGCATATCATTGTTTTGGATTTGTTCTTCCTGAACGTGATTTTTTTGTCCGCCTTTATGATTGATATACATTCCGGTAAGTGTCAATGCAGCCATGACCATAACGGCTGAACATGTGATGACAGCCTGTTCTCGTTTATGGCCTTTTTCTTTTTCCTTGTTTTGTAATGGTGTGCCATTATTTGTATTTTTCTTCTCCATAGATTTCCCTCCTGTATCTATGGATAGTATTTATCATTAAAGCAATTTTATTCATTATTTTTTAGTTTATCCAATACCTTTTGCGGTACTCTATAATCTAAAAATGCTTCTTCTCCTGACAATACAAGTTCTGCTGAAAGAGAAACCGGTGTTTTTGCTAAAATGACATTGAGTTCACCTGCACAATGAAATTGGATGCTTTGTAATGTTTCTTCTGAAACGACTAATTGCAGACTTCCGTTTTCAAATTGGATTGCAAGGTCTTGGCTTTCTTTTGCAATGTACGAAGCAATCTTTTTCATACCTGCTTTATCTAAAACAATCGTATAAATATAAGATGTATCTGCTTTTACACATTCAAAATCACCTTCTAAGCATAACGCATATGCAACTTCTAACAGTTGTGCCATATCTGCATTTTCTGCTCTGTTTGTTGTGACTGCATATCCATTTTCGCTGCAAACGCTGTTTTCATCAAAGTAAACAGTAAAGCCATCTTTTTGTATACATTGAATTCTTTTGCCTTCTGTTACAGAGGAAATAAAAGAAAGTTCCTGCTGTAAAGACAGCAATCCACAGTCTGCATGGAGCTTGATTTCAGCACCCATAACATCTTGATTATACAAACTTTCCCATGCATGATATAAACGCAGCACATCTTTTGTTGCGATTGTCTGGATTGGTGTTCCTTCTTTTTCCAACGCATTTTTTACGCTGTCTGGAAGTTCTTTTTTATTTGCTTCTACTTCTAACATCGTAATGTGTGCCGTAATATCATATTTTGTATGTGCTTCATCTTGAAGCTTTCCGTCAGACGTCAGCGTAATGCTCTGCAGTACTTCTTCTTTTGCTGAAAAAGTGGCTTTTAATGTTTGTAATGTCAATGCTTCTGTGCTGACGCTTGGCAGCAGATATGTCAATATTTCCTTTGCAGCATCTTCTTTGATCTGTATGCTGTAAATCTTTTGTGCATCATCCTTTGTAACTTCTACATCAGAAGATGCATACAATACAGTCAATAACTGCAACAAATTTACATAATCCGCAGACACTTCGCTCGTTTGATATGCTTTGCCATTTTCTAAATATAAAATGCCATCTGCATAAAAGCATTGCATATCTTCTATAGAAATGCTCGTTACTTTCTTTCCAGACACTTCTGTCGAAAATACTTCTGCTGTTATTTGATAAGATTCTTCTCCCAATGCTGTATCGATTTGTATTTGAAAACTCTGCTGTGGCTGATTTATATAATCCTGCAGCATTTGATATGTTTCCACACTATGAAAGAAATTTTTTTGGAGTAAAACTACCGCCAAACATACAATCGCTGCTGCCAGTAATATCGTCACAATAGCAATCAGCCTTTTTAATAAATCTTTCTTTTTATACATAAGCCAAATACCTCCACCTACTACAAGCAACACTCCAACCGCAAGTGCCGTCCAAAGTTTCCATGTTTCTTTTACTGCGACAACGGCAATCTCTGCTTGTGTTCCTGCAATAGAAAACACTTCATAGCTTCCCATTGTCTGCGTATCTGCCTTTATCCATTCGCCATCCTGTTTAATATAAAGCTGTAATGGTTTTTGCTCTGTAGTTGGAGCAAGATAACGAAGCGTATGAATAAGCAGACCATCCTGCGGCATTTCTACATTCCACAGTTCTACAATATCCAATGTCGTTTCTTCTTGGTTTGACATCTGTACTGCATTCAATACAGCATCTGCTTCAAATTGTCCTTCTGCTAAAAATACAGGGCGTTCATCATCTCGTACTATTGTACTTGCAAGCACTGTTTTAGCATCTTCATAAACAGCCTGAATCGTAATGTCTTTTGTTATGTCAGAAAGTGCTGTAACTTCCCACACGCCTTCTCTTCCATGTAAAAGAGGAACTTTGGGCATATCATCTTCCTCTACATTTTCTCCATAGGCTGTTTGTATTGTATCTACAAGTGTTCCATTTGCAACAAAGCGTACGGAAAATACTTGGAATGCCTTTGGCAGATTTGCAACTTCTAACAATGCTTCATAAGAAATGGCTTCTGCCTTTGTTTCATAATTAATTCGGTTTATACCAGCAAGCTCATTTGATACAAAAAAGCAAGAAAGATATTCTCCCATATCCACTCCTGAAATTGCACCGACAAACTGCTCATATGCTTCCACTTCTACAAAGCTGTAACAATCTTGTACAATACTGCTTTTCTTTTCGCCAACTGCATCGCTTCCGCTTCCGACAATACCGCCAATATACTTTCTGCCGTACAGACTGCATTTTGCAAAGCAATCTTGAACGGTACTGTATGTGATGCCGCAAATACCACCAACGTAATCTCCATTTTCGCTGCATACATACCCATAATTTTCACATGCACTTACAATACCAATATCTGTACTTCCGACAATACCGCCAACTTGATTTTTCTTTGCTCTTACTGGCGCATAATTGATATTTTCAGAAATAACTGAAATCAAATTGTACTGTTTATGTTCCTGTAAGGAGATACGGAAGTTAGTATCATCTTCTGGATCTAATTCATACTCCATTGCAGCTATTCCGACAATACCGCCAACATTTTTGTCTGCATATACAAGATTTTGATTGGTACATAATGTGATTTTTCCAAAGGTTGCTTCTTCTAAATTTTCTAAGGAAACATCTGTTACAAAATAATCTACGGAAAGTGCTTCGGCCTCTTTTACTGCATACTGGAATGTATCAGAAAGCTGTTGGGTCTGATTAGAAACTTTCTTTATGTCATCGCCAAGTGTACCTGCACTTTGTGTTGTTTCAGCATACAATAGTTTCATCTGTCTCTCTATCAAATTCATCTGTACTTGTAAACGGGCAATCTGATGTTCATCTATCTTCTTTTCGTTTAAAAGCTTCTGAATTTCTGCTGTACTATCCTGCAAAGACTGTACTCGCTTTTGTGCGGCCGTACTTCCTTCTCCTATATGTGTCTTTGTCTGATCTAATGTCTGATTTAGATGCTCTGTCTGCTGTACGATTTGTGCAACGCTGCTTTCGGAAAGCTCCAGCAACGTATACGGTTCTGCCTGACCAACAATACCTCCAACATCTTTTCTTCCGTAAATTTCACCTTCATTACTGCACTCTAATATATAACCACAACTTCTGCCTGCAATACCACCAACATTGTAACCGATATGTACATATCCTACTGTCGCTTTGTTTGTACATTGCTCAATCATACCAGAACAATAGCCTGCAATACCGCCAATATCGGATGCTGTTTCTATCACTTCTTCTGTTGCAAGCTGTTTTACAAGTGCTGTATTTTCACATTTGCTGATACTTCCCTGATGGTATCCTGCAATACCGCCTGCCATATGTTCTCCTGTGACTTCTCCACTGACACGACAGTTTATAATTGTGCCTGTCAGTTGATTTTCACCTGCGATACCACCAACATATTGTGTACCCAAAACCACTCCTGTAAATGTACAGTTTCTGATTTCACCAGCATTTATGCCAACGATACCACCAACATAATCATTTTCACCAGAAGGTGTTATGTTTCCTATTACATTGACATTTTTTACAATACCGCCTTGCTGAAGTACACCAAACAGACCAGATGGTGCCATTTCTTTTGTAAGTTCTATACCAGAAATGCAATATCCTTGTCCGTCAAATGTACCGCCAAATGTAGGGATTGGCTCAAATGTTGCTTCTGACAAATCAAGATTTGTCTGTAATATTACCATTTTATCCACAGACCATGTATCTAATGTACAATTTTTTGCAAATTCCAAGAAATCCTCTTCATTTTGAATATAGATAGTTTCTGTATATAAAAACGGATTTTCTGCCTGTACAGTTACTATATTTTGACTTCCAACCCATACTGCAAGTATAACCGGCAATACTTTTGGTGCTGTCTTCAACAGATTTGGTACAGAAAAAGAAGTTTTATCAATAATTTTAGAACCAATCAATAAAATCTGTGGCAATACAAACATAACGAGGAAAATAGAAATGATAGTGCCTCTGGATAAATTTACACCGATATTTGCAATACTGCATTCTGATGTCATTCTTCCAATAAAAGCTCCCGCAGTTGCCAAAATCGTACCAGATACCAAAATAGTCGGAAATGCAAAATTCATCGTTTCAATTATTGCCTGTTTTGGTGACATCTGATCTTTAATTTCCATATATCGACTGGCAATAACAATCGCATAGTCAATATTTGCACCCATCTGAATTGCACTTACAATCAAATAAGTCATAAAGAAAACACCTTGCTGCTGAATCGTTGGAACAGAAAAATTCATCCATATACTGCCCTGAATAACAAGAATCAATAATAACGGCATACCGACAGACTTAAATGTAAATAACAATACTGCCAATACAATCAAGATGGTAAGTACATTTACAACTACATTGTCTCTTGCAAATGTTTTTTGAAAATCATATTCTGACGTTGCATTACCAACTACATATACGTCTTGTTCCGGATAATATTCCTGTGCGGTTTCACGCATAGTATCCAAAAAGCTATACAATGCATCTCCGCCTTCCGGAATATCCAAATATACAAGCATTCGACTGTAATCTTCTCCCTGAAGCTGTGCTTTTGCAGAAGCCATCTGTATTTTGGCTGCATTCAGCATCTGCATTTGTGCCTTGTCCAATGTAATCAAACCTGCATCTGCCTGTTCACAGACAAATAAAAAGATATCAATTAACGGAACTTCATAGGTTGAAAGATTATTTATAATTCTGGCATATTCTTCCTCTTTTGCTGCGTACGCTGCATATACAAGTTGTGCCAATTCATAATCCACATCCGCAAGCTCAGAAAATTCGCGTGGAGTCAGACTGTCGCTTAACTTGTAACCGCCAATTGCTTCTGCATCTGCAATACCAAGTGTTGAAGAAACTTCTTCGTATTGGGACAGCTTTTCTAATATTGCGCCTTCCGCCTTATAGTCTCCGGAAGGAACGACCAACGCTACCATTTCTTGAGAAGTAAACGTATCTGCTATCATATTTTCGGCAATTTTTGCTTCGTTTAATTTTACAGTTTCCAAATTCGCATAGCCATATACATATGGGCAATCATTGGAAAATTTCCATGCTCCTGCTAAAAGTACTACAAATGCGATTGGAATGATAAAGCGGGTTGTATATGCAAATTTTCCTACAAAAGAAATTTTAGGAATAAAGTTTTTGTGCTTTGTTTTATCCATAAGTGGTCCAAACCAAACAAGCAATGCCGGCATTGCTACAAATACAGAAAACAATGCAAACAAAATAGACTTAATCAAATTTATTCCCATATCAGGTCCAATCTTAAACTGCATAAATACCATTGCAAACAAGCCACCAATCGTTGTAAGGCTGCTTGCACTAATTTCAGGAATTGCCTTACTCAATGCAGAAATGACCGCTTCACGAATTGGAAGTGTTTTATGTTCCTCTTTGTAACGGTTGCACAAAATAACTGCATAGTCTAATGACAGTGCTAACTGCAAAATTGTTGTAACCGAATTAGAAACAAAGGATATCGTACCCATCAAAAAATTGGTACCCATATTTAACACCGCTGCAATAATAAACGTCAATAACAGCACTGGAATTTCTGCATATGTTTGCGATGTAAACAGCAGTACTACAACAATAATGACCGCAACGTAAACAATAATCATTGCAACTTCTTTTGCAATAATATCCGGCAAAGAATATCCTATATCAGAATCTACATATACATCCAGATTAGAAAGATGTTCTTTGATTTTCGCTAACGAGGTTTCACATCGCTCATCCGTTTCTTCGTAATCAAACATAACTCCAAACAATGCCGAGGCGTTTTGATAATGTGCTGTCGTTTGGTCAAACGATACACTTTGCACCCCTTCTATTTCACATATTTCTTCGTATAATTCCGATGCTTTTTCATATGTGACATTTGCAACCATAATCTGTGCCGAACCCAATGTTATAAACTGTTCATCCATAATGTCCATACCGAGTTTGGTTTCCGAATCCGATGGCAAATAGGCGATTAAATCGTTTTCTACTTTTACCCAATTTCTGGAAAATAAAGAAAAGATAATGCCGATTATAATCAACAGACAAAACAGATTACGTTTATCCACAATAAATGTTGCCAGTCTTGTAGAAAAGCTGTTTCCATTTTTAGCAAAAGGTTCTTTCTCCATAAACAACCTCCCTGTTACTTTTTATGCTTTTTATTATACTGCGACTGAAATGTTTCTTCTAGAGAAGTGTCGATTATTTTAGAAAAGCTTTAGACTTTACAAAAGGCAGTTTTCTTCCATTTGGTCGAAAACTGCCTCTTATAAATGATAAAAATATGAAATGTATGATTAGAACAATCCGCTGATTACGCCGTTTTCATCGACATCGATTTTTTCTGCTGCTGGAACTTTTGGAAGTCCTGGCATTGTAATAATATCACCGGTCAATGCTACGATAAATCCTGCACCTGCAGATACTTTCAAGTTACGAACTTGAATTGTGAAGTTTCTAGGAGCACCAAGTTTTTTCTGATCATCAGAGAAACTGTACTGTGTCTTTGCCATACAGATCGGAAGATTGCCAAAGCCAAGTTCTTCTAACTGTTTTAACTGTTTTACAGCACTGCCTACTAACTGGACACCATCTGCTCTGTAAATCTTTGTTGCGATAGCATTCAATTTTTCTTTGATTGTCATTTCTGTATCATAACAGAACTCAAATTCATTTGGTTCTTCACAAAGTCTGATAACTTCTTTTGCAAGAGCCACACCGCCTTCGCCGCCTTTTGCCCAAACTTCAGATAATGCAACATTTACACCAACTTCATGGCATTTTTCTTCTACAAGTTTTAATTCTGCCTCTGTATCTGTTGGGAATGCATTGATTGCTACTACACATGGAAGTTTAAATACCTTTGTGATATTTTCTACATGCTGTAATAAGTTTGGTAAACCTGCTTCTAATGCAGTTAAGTTTTCTTCATTTAAGTCTGCTTTTGCTACACCGCCATGATATTTTAAAGCACGAACGGTTGCTACGATTACAACTGCAGATGGTTGGATACCTGCCATACGACATTTAATATCCAAGAATTTTTCTGCACCAAGCTCTGCACCAAAGCCTGCTTCTGTAATTGCATAGTCTCCTAATTTCATAGCCATTCTTGTTGCGATTACGGAGTTACAGCCATGTGCAATATTTGCAAAAGGTCCGCCATGGATAAATGCTGGTGTTCCTTCTAATGTCTGTACAAGGTTTGGTTTTAACGCATCCTTTAATAATGCTGCCATTGCACCGCTTGCCTTTAACTGACCTGCTGTAACAGGCTTGTCATCGTATGTGTAAGCTACTACGATACGAGATAAACGTTCTTTTAAGTCTGTAATATCTTTTGCAAGACATAATACGGCCATTACTTCAGAAGCTACTGTAATATCAAATCCATCTTCACGAGGAGTTCCGTTTGGCTTTCCGCCAAGGCCGTCTACAATATTTCTAAGCTGACGGTCATTCATATCCACAGCTCGTCTCCATGTAATCTTTCTGACATCGATATTTAAGCTGTTTCCCTGCTGAATATGGTTGTCTAACATCGCTGCAAGCAAGTTGTTTGCTGCACCGATTGCATGGAAATCACCTGTAAAATGAAGGTTGATGTCTTCCATTGGAACAACCTGTGCATAACCGCCGCCTGTAGCACCTCCCTTAACACCAAAAACTGGACCAAGAGATGGCTCTCTTAAAGCAATCGCTACTTTTTTGCCAATCTTACGCATACCATCTGCAAGACCTACTGTTGTTGTTGTCTTACCTTCTCCTGCAGGAGTTGGATTGATTGCTGTTACTAAAATCAGCTTTCCGTCCTTTTGATCTGCTCTGTCTTTTAAAAGAGCATAATCAACTTTTGCTTTGTAATTGCCATACAGCTCTAAGTATTGATCTTCAATACCTGCTGTCTGTGCAATTTCTGTAATTTTCTTTTTTGTGCACTCCTGTGCGATTTCAATGTCAGATTTATATGCCATTCCTATTTCCTCTTAAACAATACATTTTTTAAGGCAATCGCCCAAATACCAGCTCCGATTATTTTATAGCTGTAGTATCTTTTAATTGTACGTCATGCGCACCACCTTCTACGATAGAAACCGCAGAAACAAGTGTGAGCTTTGCTTTGTCTCTTAATTCTGGAAGTGTTAAAGCACCACAGTTGCACATTGTAGAACGAATCTTTGCTAATGTAACTGCTACACCGTCAGATAATGCACCTGCATAAGGAACATAAGAGTCTACACCTTCTTCAAAGCTTAACTTTGCAGCTCCACCCATATCATATCGCTGCCAGTTACGAGCACGAGCACTTCCTTCGCCCCAGTACTCTTTCATATAATTGCCGTTTACAAGTACTTTATTTGTTGGAGATTCATCAAATCTTGAGAAATAACGTCCTAACATACAGAAGTCAGAACCCATTGCAAGTGCAAGTGTCATATGATAATCATGTACGATACCACCGTCTGCACAAATTGGAACATAAATACCTGTTTCTTCAAAATATTTATCACGTTCTGCTGCTACATCGATTACTGCTGTAGCCTGTCCACGTCCGATACCCTTTGTTTCACGAGTGATACAAATAGAACCGCCACCGATACCAATCTTAATAAAGTCTGCACCTGCTTCTGCTAAGAAACGGAAGCCTTCTCCATCAACAACGTTACCTGCACCAACTTTTACAGTATCTCCGTAATGGTCTCTGATCCACTTTAATGTCATAGCCTGCCATTCAGAATAACCTTCAGAAGAGTCGATTACAAGTACGTCTGCACCTGCTTCTACTAAAGCTGGAACACGTTCTGCATAGTCACGTGTATTGATACCTGCACCTACGATATAACGCTTATCGCTGTCTAATAATTCCAATGGATTGCTCTTGTGTTCCTGATAGTCTTTACGGAAAACAAAAGAAACAAGGTGACCGTCTTTGTCTACGATTGGAAGAGAATTTAATTTATGCTCCCAGATAATGTCGTTTGCTACTTTTAATGTAGTTCCTTCTGGAGCAGAGATGATGTTCTCTAAAGGAGTCATAAACTCGCAAACCTTTGTAGCCATATCCATACGGCTTACTCTATAATCACGACTGGATACGATACCTAATAATTTGCCTGTACCTGTACCATCATCTGTAACTGCCATAGTAGAATGACCTGTTTTTTCCTTTAATGCTACTACATCTGCTAATGTATCGTCTAAACGTAAGTTAGAATCACTTACTACAAAACCTGCCTTATAGCTTTTTACTTTACGAACCATTTCTGCCTGCTGTTCGATTGGCTGTGAAACGTAAATAAAAGCAATACCGCCTTCTTTTGCAAGTGCTACACCCATATTTTCACCTGATACAGACTGCATAACAGCTGAAACCATAGGAATATTCATAGTCAATGGACATTCTTCCTGACCTTTTTTGTATTTTACTACAGGAGTCTTTAAAGAAACCTTTGCAGGAATGCACTCTTTAGAAGAATATCCTGGAACTAAAAGATATTCGCTGAATGTATGAGATGGTTCTGTGTAATAGTATGCCATAAAAACTTACCTCTTTTCTATAATTTGTAAATATTCATACTGGAAACACTTTTTCCAGTATAGAACAAAGCGGACGTTCCGCTTTGCTCTGTACTTATTTTATAGGGTAAAGCGGATATTTGCAATCCACTTTTGCTACTTACTATAACTGATTTAGTTAAAATAATCCTTTGCAGCTTCAAATAAATGTAAATCATAATTACCAGGTACATTCTGATATAAAGATTTTCCGATACGTTCAGAATGACCCATCTTACCAAGTACACGACCGTCTGGAGATGTGATACCTTCTACTGCCCAAACAGAACCATTAGGGTTAAAGTCTACATCCATAGTTGGTACACCATTTAAGTCTACATACTGTGTTGCAATCTGACCATTTGCTGCTAACTTCTTTACAAGCTCTGCATCACATAAGAAACGACCTTCTCCATGAGAGATTGGAACGTTTACTACATCGCCAACATTTACCTTTGCTAACCAAGGAGACTTATTGGAAGCTACACGAGTATGTACAATCTTAGACTGATGACGACCGATTACATTATAACTTAATGTTGGACAGCTTGCATCTGTATCAATAATTTCACCATAAGGAACAAGGCCTAATTTAATGAGTGCCTGGAAACCGTTACAGATACCTAACATCAAACCGTCTCTGTTCTTTAATAAATCCATTGTTGCTTCACGAACTTCTGGGTTACGGAAGAATGCTGTAATGAATTTACCAGAACCGTCTGGTTCATCACCGCCAGAGAAACCGCCTGGTACGAAAATAATCTGACTGTCTTTTACCTGTTTTGCAAAGTAAGATACAGATTCTGCAACACCATGTGCGGACTGGTTGTTGATGACTACGATTTCAGGAGTCAAACCAGCTTTTTCTACAGCTCTTGCACTATCGTACTCACAGTTTGTACCTGGGAATACTGGAATAAGTACTTTTGGCTTTGCAACGCTTACTGCTGGAGCTACGCGTGTAAATGCTGGAGCTTCTAATACAGGTACTTCTGTCTTTTCTGTCTTTGTACGATTTGGATATACATGTTCTAATACTTGTTCGTTCAATGCTAATAATTCAGCTACTGATGCGGAATCATTTCCGATTGTAATAACAGCTTCTTCTGTAGTAGTACCTAATTTCACAGCATTTGCAACATCTTCTGTTAATTCTGCTACGATAGCACCTGGATAAAGAACATCCCATGCAATATCTGTATTTTCTGCTGTAAAGCCAATGTTGTTACCAAAGGACATATTCATAACAGCTTCGGAAAGACCATTTTCTACTGCCCATGCAGCTTTTACTTTGCCTGCTTTATGAAGCTCGTAGAAATATTCCCATACCTGCTTTTTGCCTTCTGCATCGTCTGCTTTGAATAAGTAAACTGGATGTCCTGCTTCTTTAAATTCAGGAGATACTAATTCGTCTGCTTTTAAAGGAGCGATTGCAAAAGAAATCAATGTTGGAGGAACATCTAAATCCATGAAAGAACCTGACATAGAGTCCTTACCGCCGATTGCTGCTGCATTTAACTCTAACTGTGCATCTAATGCACCAAGTAATGCTGCAAATGGCTTGCCCCAACGAGTTGGTTCCTGACGTAATCTTTCAAAGAACTCCTGGAATGTTAAATAAGTCTTTTTGTAATCTGCACCAGAAGCTACTAATTTTGCTACTGAATTATATACTGCATTGTAAGAACCAATATATGGATCTACGCTTGTCTGTTCTGGGTCACAAGCCCATGCCATAACGCTTGCCTGATCTGTAACCTGTCCTGGTAATACAGGGAATAAAGCAGCCATGCTCTGTGCTGGTGTACGCTGTGTCTTACCACCGAATGGCATCAATAAAGAACCAGCGCCGATAGAACCATCAAATCTTTCTGTAAGACCACGACGGGATGCACTCTTTAAGCTGGAAGCCATTTCGCGAAGGCTTGTGAATTTTGCTTCTTTTAAAGCAGATTTATCTTTTTGTTCAACAGCAACCTGTGCATGTTTTACAGCACCATTTGTATTTAAGAATGCGCGGCTTAAATTTGCGATTGTAACGCCGTTCCATTCCATTACCATACGAGGCTCTTCTGTAATAACAGCTACTCGGTATGCTTCTAAGTTTTCAGCTTCTGCTGCTTTGATGAATTTATCTACATCTTCTTCGGCAACAACAACTGCCATACGTTCCTGAGATTCAGAAATTGCAATTTCTGTACCATCTAAACCTTCATATTTCTTACGAACTGCATTTAAGTCAATGTGAAGACCATCTGCTAATTCACCGATTGCTACGCTGACACCGCCTGCACCAAAATCGTTGCAGCGCTTAATCAAACGAGTTACTTCACTGTTACGGAATAAACGCTGAATTTTTCTTTCTTCAGGTGCATTACCTTTCTGAACTTCAGATGCCATAGTAGTTAAAGATTTCAAGTTATGGCTCTTAGAAGAACCTGTTGCACCGCCGATACCATCACGTCCTGTACGACCGCCTAATAAAACAACAACATCACCAGGGGCTGGACATTCACGACGAACATTATATGCTGGAGCAGCACCAACTACTGCACCACATTCCATTCTCTTTGCAACATATCCTTCATGGTAAATCTCAGCAACATGGCCAGTTGCAAGACCAATCTGGTTACCATAAGAAGAATATCCAGCAGCTGCTGTCTGTGCAATCTTACGCTGAGGTAACTTTCCAGGAAGGGTATCCTTTAATGCTGCACGAGGATCTCCACCACCTGTTACACGCATTGCCTGATGTACATAAGCACGACCTGACAATGGATCACGAATACATCCACCAATACAAGTTGCTGCACCACCGAATGGTTCGATTTCTGTTGGGTGGTTATGTGTTTCGTTCTTAAACATTAACAACCAATCCTGTTCTTCTCCATCTACAGTTGCTGTTACATGGATAGAACAAGCGTTGATTTCTTCACTTTCATCTAATTCAGGTAATACGCCTCTTTTCTTTAATGTCTTTGCACCGATTGTTGCGATATCCATTAAAGTCTGAGGACGTTTTGCTGCCTTTTCTTCTCCGTATACTTCTACACGAGCTGCAAGATATCTTTCATAAGCTGCCTGAATTTCAGGATCATCAATCTTTACATCATCGATATGAGTGGAGAATGTTGTATGACGGCAATGATCTGACCAATATGTATCTACAACACGAATTTCTGTAATAGTAGGATCACGATGTTCATCGTTGCAGAAGTAAGTCTGTAAATATTTCAAGTCATCTAAGTCCATTGCAAGTCCTAAACGGTCTAACAATGCTTTTAATTCCTCTTCATTCATGGAAATGAAACCTGTTACAGTTTCTACCATAGTAGGAATTTCATAATCTACATGAAGTGTTTCTACTGTATCTAAGCCAGCTTCACGAGATTCTACTGGGTTAATTACATAATGTTTGATTTTATCTACATCTTCCTGTGTTACATCTCCAGAAAGTAAATATACCTTTGCTGTACGAACAACTGGTCTTTCACTCTGTGTCATTAACTGAATACACTGACTTGCAGAGTCTGCACGCTGGTCAAACTGACCTGGTAAAGATTCTACTGCAAATACAGTATAACCCATAGTTGGGCATTCTGTCATTGTGTTATCTACCTGAGGTTCAGAAAATACAGTTTTTACTGCACGTTCAAATACATCCTCGTCCAAGCCTTCTACATCATAACGGTTGATTACTCGTAAACCTGTAAGATTTGTAATACCAAGCACTGTCTGCATTTCATTTAATAAACCAGAAGCCTCATGGCTAAGACCTGCTTTTTTTTCTACATATATTCTACGTACCATATTTTCTAATCCTCCTGTGCTGCCAATGCTCTCTGTCCGATATCATGGCGCATATATTTACCTTCAAATTCAACGGTTTCTGCTGCTGCATAAGCATCTTTTAATGCTTCCTTTAATGTAGGAGCTGATGCTGTTACACCTAATACACGTCCGCCGCTTGTTACAAGTTTTCCATCTTTTAATGCGTCACCTGCATGATAGATGACTACATTTTCTGGAACCTGTGTTGGAAGAGTCATTTCTTTTCCTTTTTCGTAATGGCTTGGATATCCACCGGAAGCCAAGATGACACAAGCTGCTGCTTTGTCATACCATTCTACGTTTAAATCTGCAAGTGTCTCATTGGAAACAGCCTGCATAACAGTTAAAAGATCTGTCTTTAATAATGGAAGAACTACCTGTGTTTCAGGATCACCAAAACGGCAGTTATATTCAATTACCTTTGGACCATTTGGAGTAAGCATCAAACCAAAATATAAGCAGCCTTTGAATGGACATCCTTCTGAACGCATTGCTGCAAGTGTAGGAAGGAAAATAGTTTCCATACAAACCTTTGCAATTTCTTCTGTATAATATGGATTTGGAGCGATTGTTCCCATACCGCCTGTATTTAATCCTGTATCTCCATCGCCTGCTCTTTTATGGTCCATAGAAGAAACCATAGGGCTGATTGCTGTTCCGTCTGTAAATGCAAGTACACTTACTTCTGGTCCTGTTAAAAATTCTTCGATTACAATTTCATTTCCGGAATCACCAAATGCTTTGTCTTCCATAATTGTCTTTACTGCTTCTTTGGCTTCTTCCAGATTTTGTGGAATCAGAACACCTTTTCCTAATGCAAGACCGTCTGCTTTAATAACGATTGGGAAAGATGCATGTTCTAAATACTCTATTGCTGTCTTAGAATCATGGAATACTTCATAAGCAGCAGTTGGAATATTGTACTTTTTCATAAGGTTTTTAGAAAATACCTTACTGGATTCAATACGTGCTGCTAATGCATTTGGACCAAAGCAAGGAATGCCTTCGGCCTCTAATCTATCTACACAGCCAAGTGCCAGCGGATCGTCGGGTGCTACAACTGCAAAATCAATCGCATTGTTCTTTGCAAAATCTACGATTTTATCAATATCTTTTGCACCAATTTCACTTACGCATACCGCATCTTCTGCGATACCGCCATTACCTGGCAAAGCGTAAATAGTTTCTACAGCTGTATTTTGTTTTAATTTTTTAATGATAGCGTGTTCACGACCGCCGCCGCCAACAACTAAGAGTTTCATAATGTTCTCCTCCATATAAAACTGTATGTTATCTTATTATGTATTCTTAATACTAGGAAATTAGTTCTACTAGTATATAAAAAATCAGGACGATGCTAAGCACCAATCCTGATCTTTATGGTGCCCATATCTATGTAACTGATACAACGATTGAGCATCCTTACTCTAAAATTACTTTATCGGTACCGGAAACAATTTCACCTATTACATATGCATCGCAGCCTTCTGCTTTTAATGCAGTCATAGCAGCTTCTGCTGTCTCTTTGCTTACGATCAATGCCATACCAACACCCATGTTGTAAGTATTGTACATATCTCTTTCAGGAATGTTTCCTTCACGCTGTAACAAACCAAAAATAGGTGGAACTTTAATTGCTGACTTATTAATCTTTGCACATAAACCGTCCGGAATGCAACGAGGAATATTCTCATAGAATCCGCCGCCTGTAATATGGCTTACACCACGAACATCTGCTGCTTCAATAGCTGCAAGAGCTGGCTTTACATAAATAACAGTAGGTGTTAATAATGCTTCTCCTAATGTCTGTCCTAATTCCTCATAATATTTATTTAAATCTACATTTTCTACATCAAATACTTTTCTTACTAATGAATAACCATTAGAATGGCAACCACTAGATGGCATTGCGATTACAACATCTCCAACACTCATCTTGTTCTGATCGATAACCTTTGTCTTGTCTACGATACCAACTGCGAAACCAGCTAAATCGTAATCATCTGCTGCCATAGTTCCTGGATGTTCTGCTGTCTCTCCACCGATTAAAGCACATCCTGCCTGAACACAACCTTCTGCTACACCAGAAACTAATGTTGCAACTTTTTCAGGTTCGTTTTTACCAATGGCAATATAATCTAAAAAGGCGATTGGCTTTGCACCACAACATACAATATCGTTTACACACATGGCAACACAGTCAATACCAACTGTATCATGTTTATCCATAAGCTGTGCAATACGCTGCTTTGTACCTACACCGTCTGTACCCATAACAAGAGTTGGCTCTTTCATACCTGCGATATCTGGTGTGAAAAGACCTCCAAAACCGCCCAGATCAGAAACAACACCTGGAATCATTGTGCGAGCAACGTGCTTTTTCATAAGACGAACGCCTTCATAACCAGCTTCAATGTTTACGCCTGCGGCAGCATAAGATGCAGAATGTGATTTTTCCATAATAAATCTCCTTTGTTTATCTATAAATCTAAAACAACTGTCTATTTACAGATGTTCTTAATAACTTGTGTGACCAGTTTCTGGAAGGAAACTGCTGCTTTATCGGCAGTCTTTTGAACCTCTTCGTGAGATAACGGCTGTTCCAACATACCACATCCCATGTTCGTAATGCAGGAAATACCGCATACCTTCATGCCCATATGATTTGCTGCTACGGCTTCTGCTGCTGTACTCATACCAGCTGCATCTGCCCCTAACAATCTGCACATCTTCACTTCTGATGGAGTTTCATAATTTGGTCCAGTCAGCTGTATATATACGCCTTCCTTCAGACCAATACCAAGTTCTTTTGCCGTATCACGAATGATTGTTTGAAGTTCTTTTCGGTAGATATTACTCATATCCGGAAATCTTACTCCAAGCTCTCCGATATTCGGACCAATAAGTGGTGACGGAACAAAATTCATGATGTGGTCTGTGATCATCATAAGATCACCCGCTTTAAAATCATAATTTAATCCGCCTGCGGCATTTGTTAAAAATAATACTTCTGCTCCCAACAATTTCATCAATCGTATTGGAAGCACTACGTCTGTCATAGAATAACCTTCATAGTAGTGAACACGTCCCTGCATACATACGACAGGAACATCTTCCACATAACCAAAAACAAATCGTCCTTTGTGACCTTCTACGGTAGATATTGGAAATCCTTCTATATCTGCATAATTTATCGTCTGTACGATTTTCATAGAATCTGCATAATTACCAAGTCCTGAACCCAACACCAAAGCAACCTTTGGCTGAAATGGTACTTTGTCCTGAATGCTCTCATAACATTTTAATAACTTTTCATACACCTGATTCATACGTCACCTCCGACTGAAATATACATTCACGCTAAAGTTTCTTTCTTAAAACAGTCTGCTGAAAAAGTCCTTCTACAAAATACTGACTGGAATATAAAACCGGTCTTCCTTCTATATCGAAATCAACCTCTTCCATATTCAGTACCGGAGTTCCAACAGCAATCTTTAGTGCTTCTGCTATTGTCTCATCGGCTGCCGCTGCATGCAGCTCCGTCAGATCCATATATGCGTCAACGCCGCATACCTTTTGTAAAAACTGAAAGAACGGAAGTTCTAAATCTTCGTTTGTATACTCGTTTTTGATAAGTTGTTTCTCAAATACATCCTCACAGTAAATTGCTGGTTGGTCATCTGCTTTACAAATACGACTTACCCACACAACGTCTGCATCCTCAGAGATTTTTAACTTTTCTGCAATATATGCTCCAGCTTTTCTCTCCCAGCAACGAACACTCACTGTCTTTGGTGTATAACCGCTTTGCTCTATGATATCAAAAAACTCTGTTTCTATATCCATTCGGTTTTTCACCTGCAATACATGATGATTTATGATTGTTCCTACGCCATGTCTGCGTGTAATAAAGCCTTCTCGTTCCAGCTCTGACAATACATCTCTTAACTGTGTACGACTTATTCCAAGCTTTTCGGATAATTCAGTTTCTCTAGGTAATCTGCTGCACTCTGCAAAGATTCCTGTTTTCATTTCATTCAACAACTGTGTGCAAATGTTTTTTGTCTTAGTATGTCCTGTACTCATACGCTTCATCCCTCGAAATAGGTATTACCTTTAAGCAAGACCATTATAGCGTATCACTTTGTATTTTACAATACCCAATTAGAAAATTGTAAAAAATCCCCCAAAATCATACGACTTGAGGGATTTTTTTATATATTATTGATAAATTTTAAAAATCACTTCTGCAACAAACACTTTATAATGTGTATATTTTATACTTCAAAGATCAAATCGCTGTAATTTGGTACTGGCCAAACCTTTGCATCTACGATGCGTTCCAGCTCATCGATATATTTACGAAGTTCATTCATTGCAGGAACTACTTCTTCCTTGAAGAAGAAAGCGCGTTCTTTGTGATTTCTAATAGACTTTGACTTTGTTCTTACATCTACTAAAACATCTAATGCATGTTTTGCTTTTGTAAGTTTATCAGAAACCTCTGCAAGCAAAGCTTTCTGTACCGTTGCTTCTACACCTGCACTCTGTACAGCGATAACGGTATCTGCCAAATTCTTTGTATAATCAATGATAGCTGGTACATACTGCTTAGAAGCCATATCTATCATTGTACGAGCCTCAATGTTAATCGTTTTTACATATGTTTCATATAATACTTCTGCTCTGGACTCTAACTCGACCTTTGTAAAGATACCAAACTTTTCAAACAGTTTGATAGATTTATCTGTGAGCAATGTTTCTACAGCTTCTACTGTAGTTCTTATATTAGGAAGACCACGTCTTGCAGCTTCCTCAACCCATTCCTGTGAATAGCCGTCACCATTGAAGATGATACGCTGATGCTCTGTCATATACTGTTTAATCAGATCATGACAAGCCATATCAAAATCTTCTGCCTGCTCTAAAATATCAGCAGCTTCACAGAATGCTTCTGCTACGATTGCATTCAGTGTTGTGTTTGGTCCTGCCACAGAATCGGAAGAACCAACCATACGGAACTCAAACTTATTACCTGTAAAAGCAAATGGTGAAGTACGGTTTCTGTCGGTAGCATCCTTTTCAAAATCAGGAAGAGTGGAAACACCTGTATTTAACTTTTCGCCTTTGATAGAACGTGCAGCTGCACCAGTTTCTACTAACTGATTTACTACATCTTCTAACTGCGCTCCTAAGAACATAGAAATAATTGCTGGTGGTGCTTCGCCGGCACCAAGTCGATGATCATTTCCAACATCGGCTGCGCTCTGTCTTAACAAATCTGCATGTGTATCTACTGCTTTCATAATACATGCAATAATCAATAAGAACTGAACATTTTCATGTGGTGTTTTACCAGGATCTAACAAATTGATACCTGTGTCTGTACATAAAGACCAGTTATCATGCTTACCAGAACCATTTACACCTGCAAATGGTTTTTCATGTAAAAGACAAGTCAGATTGTGACGGTTTGCAACTTTCTTCATTGTCTCCATTGTAAGCTGATTATGGTCTACTGCAATATTTGCAGTTTCATAAATAGGAGCTAGCTCGTGCTGTGCTGGTGCAGCTTCATTGTGCTGTGTTTTGGCTGTTACACCAAGTTTCCAAAGCTCAATGTTAAGGTCTTTCATAAAAGCACCTACACGATCACGAATTGTACCAAAGTAATGATCTTCCATTTCCTGACCCTTTGGTGCCGGAACACCAAACAATGTACGGCCGGAAAAGATCAAATCTTTTCGCTTTAAATATTTGTCTCTGTCAACAAGGAAATATTCCTGCTCTACACCTACAGAAGGAATAACCTTTGTTGCAGTAGTATTGCCAAACAAACGAATAATACGCAGAGATTGTGCACTGATGGCTTCCATAGAACGTAACAACGGTGTCTTTTTATCCAACGCTTCGCCTTTATAAGAACAGAACGCGGTTGGAATACATAATACAACACCCGTCGCATCTTCTTTTAAAAATGCTGGTGAAGTAATGTCCCATGCTGTATATCCTCTTGCTTCACAAGTAGAACGGATACCGCCATTTGGAAAACTAGATGCATCGGATTCCCCTTTGATCAGCTCTTTTCCAGAAAATTCCATGATCATCTTACCCATGCTGTCTGGAAGTGTAACAAAAGCATCATGTTTTTCTGCCGTAATGCCTGTCAATGGCTGGAACCAATGTGTATAGTGTGTTGCACCCTTTTCTACTGCCCAATCTTTCATAGCCTTTGCTACTACATTCGCATCAGCCAAGGAAAGTTCTCCGCCCTGGTCCATGACTTTTTTTACGTCTTTGAATACATCCTTCGGAAGACGCTCTTTCATCACGCCAAGAGTAAATACATTGCTGCCAAAAATTTCTTCTACGTTAATTTTACTCATCGTTTTGTTGCTCCTTATTCATGTAAAAACTTTACGCACTACAATTTACTACATATCGTCAAAAAATGCAATCATGCATTTTCATTATGCACTCTCAATAAATCATATTGATCTGGTGTCTGGGATAATTTTAAGTAAATTAACTGCTTAGAATGAGGGCAGCTTTCTACTGGATTCATGTCTTCATCATACATACCATCTACAGTAACTAATACGTTGTCACCGTTTGGTTTCATGATTTCAATAGTATCTCCTACGCAGAATTTATTTCTCTGCTCGATACGTACAAGACCATCCTCGCGTACTTCTTCGATGATACCTAAATAAATATATTCATTTACATATGTGTTGCTGTCATAAATCTGTGTTTCGTTGGTTGGCTTTCCAAAGAAAAATCCTGTTGTAAACTGACGATACGTACATTTTCCAATCTCGGATTTATACCATTCCATATTTGCACGATACTTTTCTTCACTTTCATAATAATCATCCAATGCTTTTCTGTAAGTACGTGCTACAGTTGCTACATAAAGAGCAGTCTTCATACGGCCTTCAATCTTTAAGCTGTCAATGCCAGCATCACAGATTTCTGGAATATGCTCAATCATACATAAATCTTTGGAGTTAAAAATATAAGTTCCACGTTCATTTTCATAAACTGGCAAATATTCTCCAGGACGTTTTTCTTCCACAACTGCGTATTTCCAACGGCAAGGATGTGTACAAGCACCCTGATTTGCATCTCTTCCTGTGAAATAGTTGGATAAGAGGCAACGACCTGAATAAGAAATACACATTGCACCATGGATAAATGTTTCAATTTCAAGATCTTCTGGAATCTTTGCACGAATTTCTTTGATTTCTTCTAAGGAAAGTTCTCTTGCACTTACGACACGCTGTGCACCTAACTGATGCCAGAATAAATATGTCTGATAGTTGCAGTTATTTGCCTGTGTAGAAATATGGATTTCAATTTCAGGACAAACTTCTTTTGCAATCATAAACATACCAGGATCTGAAATAATCAATGCATCTGGTTTTACTTCTTTTAATTCTGTAAAATATGCTCTTGCGCCTTCTAAATCTCCGTTATGCGCTAAAATATTTGCAGTAACGTATACTTTTACGTTATGCTCATGTGCAAATGCAATTCCTTTGATCATATCTTCTTTAGAAAAGTTTTTGGCATTCGCACGAAGTCCAAATGCTTCTCCACCAATATATACTGCATCTGCTCCAAAAATAACTGCTGTTTT
>CAYRIK010000018.1:0-32359 GCA_964424345.1 uncultured Lachnospiraceae bacterium | reverse complement strand
TCGGGCTTTTTAGCCTCTTTGGCTCCGGCTGCCATGTTTATGAATCCTATCACTTGTGTGATGAATTACTCCTGTTATTATATATTGATTTTTGACTTTTTACAAACTGTAAAATCCGCTTGCCGCTTCCTAAATGGGCTCCACTTGGCTTCCCCTTAGGAGGCTATTGTTATATCCGTTTAACTATGAGAACAAATCCCGATTTTAGGCTAAAATACTGCATTTTCACCCTCGGCTCGGTAACCGATTATTCTATTTTCATTTCAATATCTGCAACAATGACGCTTACTCCACTACATGAATAGAGCCCTGCAGCCAGACATCACCTTTAAATCTTCGTCCAACCTGTGGTTCTCCAAGCAGATCCTTTTCATTGATTGCAACGTCCATAATAATATCATTGCACTGGATAGTCAAGATGCAAATCTGTTCATTCGTATACATATTTTTTTCATGTTTCACGTGAAATATTTCACCCAAAACAGCGTAATGATCACTTTCTACGCCACAAGGAATAAATGTCGTATCTACAAGACTGTATACATCAGAATCCTGTATCTTTTTATTGATTGTATTATACAATCCCATATCCTGCATAGTAAGTGCCTCAACTGCATCTTCGTTTCCCTTGCGAGCATCTAACATCAGTTTTTTGCGTTTTTGTGCGTAAAGTGCCTCGCTTCTGCGCTGCATATCAGTCTTTGCAAGCGGCAATAAAATAGTTCCTTTTGTAGACAAAGCACTGAGACTGACATAAGACCGTTCCAACATTCCTTCTTTTTTACATTCCAGATACGCAATGAAATTCTGCATATAAAAAATCAATAATACGCCAAAATTCATTACTTCGCACACGCCGGAATAAGAAATCTGACTGCTGTGACGTTCGATTGTAATCTCCTCTTCTAAGGACTTTTGAAAGCTTCTTATATATGGGAAATGATAATCGTACACAAAATGACCTTTTTCATCAAAATCTCCGCATACAGAAATTCCAAGGGAAGGTGATATATTTTTGCTCATGATTGCGATTCTTTCATTATCTTCCAACTGAGAATAACTTCTGTCTGTACTGTTCATGACCACATCTGTCAAAATCTCCTTCAGTTGTAATTTATTTTTAATATCGCTAAAACCAATAGCTCTCAAATATTTATGCACGATATCACCTCCCTTGTTTGTTACTGTATTATATGCCTGATTAGTCGTGTTTTGGAACTAACTTTTCTACGCCACCCATGTATGGACGAAGAACTTCTGGAATCTTAACGCAACCATCTTCACATAAGTTGTTCTCTAAGAAAGCGATTAACATACGAGGTGGTGCAACTACTGTATTGTTTAATGTATGTGCAAAGTACTTGCCATCCTGACCGTTTACACGAATCTTTAATCTACGAGCCTGTGCATCGCCTAAGTTAGAGCAGCTACCTACTTCAAAGTACTTCTTCTGTCTTGGGCTCCAAGCTTCTACGTCATAAGATTTTACCTTTAAGTCAGCAAGGTCACCTGAACAGCACTCGATTGTTCTTACTGGAATATCCATAGAACGGAATAAATCTACTGTATTCTGCCATAATTTATCGAACCACATTGGAGATTCTTCTGGCTTACATACAACGATCATTTCCTGCTTTTCGAACTGGTGAATACGGTAAACACCACGTTCTTCAATACCATGAGCACCTTTTTCCTTACGGAAACATGGAGAATAAGAAGTTAATGTGTGTGGTAATGTATTTTCTTCTACAACAGTGTCGATATACTTACCAATCATAGAATGTTCAGAAGTACCGATTAAATATAAATCTTCGCCTTCAATCTTGTACATCATAGCGTCCATTTCAGCAAAAGACATAACGCCTGTTACTACGTTGCTTCTGATCATGAAAGGAGGAATGCAATATGTGAAACCTCTGTTGATCATAAAATCTCTTGCATAAGAAATAACTGCAGAATGTAATCTTGCAATGTCACCCATTAAATAATAGAAACCATTACCTGCTACTTTACCAGCTGCATCTAAATCAATACCATCAAATCTCTTCATAATATCTGTATGATATGGAACTTCAAATTCTGGAACTGCTGGTTCGCCATACTTCTGGATTTCTACGTTTTCGCTGTCATCTTTACCGATTGGTACAGATGGATCGATGATATTTGGAATTGTCATCATAATTGTAGTAACTTTATCCTGAAGTTCTTTTTCCAATGCTTCTAATTCAACTAAACGTGCAGAATTTGTAGCAACTTCTGCTTTCTTAGCTTCTGCTTCTTCTTTTTTGCCCTGCTTCATCAGACCGCCGATTTCTTTTGCAATCTTATTTTTGCTTGCACGAATAGCATCTGCTTCCTGCTGTGTTTTTCTTCTTTCTTCATCCAATGTGATTACTTCGTCAACCAAAGCAAGCTTATTGTCCTGAAATTTCTTTTTAATATTTTCTTTTACAACATCTGGGTTTTCTCTTAAAAATTTAATATCAAGCATGATAATTCCCTTTCTATTTTCCAATGACATTTCGTCATTTTTGCTTTTCATACGATTATTTCAGTTTAGATTATTCGAGTAGCCTTGTCAAGCATTCTGCTCGTTTTTCAAAGCTCTCTCTAAGGCTATTTTCTCTTCCTCACTCAGATTGATACTGCATGTACCACCCTTTACTTCTTTTGCATAACAATAGGAAGACTGAATGTTATGTACGGAGTTTAAAATAAAGCCATCGTTGTTCTCATCTAATAAAGTCAAAGCAAAACTCAAATTTCCGCCCATTTCCTGAAAAGCATCATATTTGATCATACCAATTTTACGGAAATTCAAACGCTGATGCTTCCACAATGCTTTGATTTCATCGCTGTTTGTGTGAATATGTTCTGTATTTTCCTTATTTAATGCGATCAAATCCATAATGTGGCTTTCCAACGCTTTTGCATCGTTTCCGCCCATAAATTTCTTGTATTTTTTACTTAATTTTGAGTATTTTACGAGAGCGACTACTGCAATCATAAAGCAGATTAAGAGCAATATCAACATCACAATAAGCACATAACTAAGGTCTAGTCCGCCCAGTCCCAAACGTTCCAATAATTGCCAATTCATTTTTTCATTCCTCTATTCACGCATTAATTTTTCCACGATACGTTCAAAGTCATCCGCAGAATAAAAATCAATTTCTAATTTTCCTGCACCCTTTTTCTTTGACGATGGAGAAATTGCTACCTTTGTAGCCAATGCCTGTTTCATTCTTTCTTCGTAAGAAGCATAAATTGTTTGTAACTGCTCATCTAAAACAGCTTTTTCTTTTGCTGGTTTTTCTGTCGCTTTTACTAACTTTTCAATATCTCGTACAGAAAGATTTTCATCTATGACTCTCTGCGCCAAAGCAAGCTGTTTTTCTCTGTCTTCTATTGCAAGCAATGCTCTTGCATGTCCCATGCTGAGTGCATTTTCCATAACAAGCTGCTGAACTTCTTCCGGAAGCTTTAACAATCTCAAGGAATTGGTAACTGCAGAACGGCTTTTACTTACACATTCCGCAACTTCTTCCTGTTTTAAATGAAATTCTTCGATTAAACGCTTGTATGCAGACGCTTCTTCTATCGGATTTAAGTCTTCTCGCTGGATATTTTCAATCAATGCAATCTCTGCGATTTCTCGTTCTGTATATTCTCTTACGATAACTGGAACTTCTTTTAATCCTGCAAGTTTTGCAGCTCTCCATCTGCGTTCTCCTGCAATAATAATATATCTATCCTCTTTTTTCTGAACCAAAATCGGAGAAATCACACCAACTTTTTTAATGCTGTCAGCCAATTCCTTCAGTGCCTGCTCATCAAAATTTTTTCTTGGCTGGCTTCTGTTTGGCTCAATCTTTGTGATTTTCATTGTTGTTTCCAACATAGGTTCTTCCACTTTTGCTGTCTGAACACTGCTTTTTTTTGTTTCAGAAACTCTTGTTCCAACGTTTTGTTTTAAAACGCTGCTTGGAATTAAAGAATCTAATCCTTTTCCCAATCCTCTTTTTTGTGCCATACTCTATCCCTGCTTTCTGCAATGTTTCACATGAAACATTTTATTTTCTCTTAATAACTTCTTCTGCCAATGCCATATAAGCCTCTGCTCCTGTGCTTCTTGGTGCGTACTTAATAATTGGTAAACCATATGAAGGAGCTTCTGCTAATCTGATGTTTCTAGGGATGATTGTACTGTATACATTAATGTCTATATTGTTTCGTACATTTTCTACAACCTGTACAGAAAGATTGGTACGACTGTCGTACATAGTAAATACAATACCTTCCATTTCTAATTCTGGATTTAATCGTTCACTTACTAACTGGATTGTATGCATCAGCTGAGACAAGCCTTCGATTGCATAATACTCACACTGAATTGGTACGATTACGCTGTTTGCTGTTGTCATCGCATTGATTGTAAGCATACTGAGTGCCGGTGGACAATCGATGATTACAAAATCATACTGATCTTTTACAAAATCAATTTCATCTTTTAAAATATATTCTTTTCGCTCGGCACCGATCAATTCAATTTCTGTTGCTGCAAGATCAATACTTGTTGGAAGTAAATCCAAATTTTCTACTACTTCTTTGATAATACATTCAGAAATAGAACATTCTCCAAGCATTAATTCATAAATTGTATTTTCTAACTCTGTTTTTTCCACACCAACACCGCTTGTCGCATTGCCCTGTGGATCCATATCAATTAATAAAACTTTTTTGCCTTTTTCAGCCAGACAGGCTGCTAAATTGACAGCGGTAGTCGTTTTTCCAACGCCGCCCTTCTGATTTGCAACTGCTATTATTCTTCCCATGATACCTAACCTTTCATCGCTCGAAATTGATTTTAGTATAGCACTTATTTTAGCTTCTATCTACTACTTTTTCGAAAATGTTTCATGTGAAACAATAAATCTTTTCAAACTATTTTTGTATATGTTATACAAAAAAGCGTGAAACACTTTTCGTTTCACAATTCACATAAACTCACACAAGAAAGGACTTAGAAAATGTAGCATTTAGTATACAGACATCTGTCCGATGAAGATAAACGTCAAATTTGTACATGGAAATATGAAGGAGAATATGCAATTTATAATCTCCACTCTTATGAGGAAATGCAAACACGCCATATCGGATTTATGAATCCAAAAACTGAAAAAAAATTACTATGCTTTTTTGACGATGATGTATTAGTAGGCTTTATAAATATTCTTGAAGAACCGACAGAAGTATCAATTGGAATTGCTGTAAATCCAGATTTATGCGGCAAACATTATGGTCAAAATATCCTTTTCGCTACTTATGATTTGTCCCAACGTCTATATCCGGATAAACCATTATATTTAGAAGTTCGTACATAAAATACACGTGCCATTACTTGCTATGAACATGCAGGATTTCAGATTGATGGAAAACCTTATGAATTGACAACTGGAATTGGAGTTGGAATGTTTTATCGAATGATAAAAAAATAATTACATGCTATAGAAATCAAACAGGGAGATAAAATGTTTCACATGAAACATCTTATCTCCCTATTTTATATGCTGCGTTTCATGTTTCACATGAAACATTTTTATTTTAATGGTTCTTTTGCTGGTAATCCTGCTTTTCTAGGATATTTCTTTGGTGTAGCACTCTTTTTTTCAATTACAAAGAGGTTACGATAAATATCGCTTTCAGGAAGTAAAAATTCCACTTGTTCTTTTACTTTTCCGCCAAGCAAAAAGATTGCATTTTTTGCATCCATTGCTTCATCAGATATTTTTTCAGACTTATAAGAAACAAAACATCCGCCTACTTTTACAAATGGAAGACAAAACTCAGACAAAGTAGCAAGATTTGCAACTGCTCTGCTGACGCATATATCATATTTTTCACGTAATTTTTCTGGCTTTGCAAAATCTTCTGCTCGTCCGTGGATTGTATCTATATTTTCCAAACCAAGCTGTGCAATAACTTCATCTAAAAATTTAATTCTCTTATTCAAAGAATCCAATAAGGTTACTTTTAAATTAGGAAATGCAATTTTTAATGGTACGCCCGGAAATCCGGCTCCTGTACCAATATCGATTACAGATAATTCTTTATCCTTTACATCGATTGCTTTAATCAAAGAAACGCTGTCTACGAAATGCTTTTTCATAACCTCATCAAATTCTGTAATGCCTGTGAGATTCATAAAAGAGTTCCACTCAACTAACAGCTCATAGTATTTCATAAACTGTGCAATCTGCTTTTCGGATAATGTAATTCCTAATTCCGATAAATCTTTTTCAAACTGTGTCGTATTATACATAATTCCCTCTATTTTTTATTTGCCGCGCATTGCTTCCAAATATACTAATAATACACTGATATCTGCTGGAGAAACACCGCTGATACGGCTTGCCTGTCCTACAGATACAGGACGGAATGCTTTCAGTTTCTGACGAGCTTCCAAACGAAGACTTGGTACTTCATCGTAATCAAGATCCTCTGGAATCTTCTTCTTTTCCATCTTTTTGAACTGTTCTACCTGACGCATCTGTCTTTCAATGTAACCTTCATATTTTAAGTTAATCTCTACCTGTTCGATGACATCTGCTGGCAATGGCTGTCTTTGTGGGTCGATTTCTGCTAAAATTTCATAGCTTAATTCAGGTCTGCACATCAGTTCTGCTAAACTTGTTCCTGTCTTTAAGGCACTGCTGTCATGTCTTGCTAAAAATTCCTGAATTGTTTTATTTGCACCAATTGGTGTTGCTTTTAATCTTTTTACTTCTGCATCAATGCGTTCTTCTTTTAATACAGTTGCCTGATATACTTCTTCTGGTACTAAACCAACTTCATATCCAATCTTTCTAAGACGCATATCTGCATTGTCCTGACGAAGAAGTAAACGATATTCTGCTCTGGAAGTCATCATACGATATGGCTCACGATTGTCTTTTGTAACAAGATCATCGATTAATACGCCAATATATGCTTCAGAACGGTCTAATGTAATCTGTGGTCTGTCCTGACAATATAATGCTGCATTGATACCTGCAATCAAGCCCTGTGCTGCTGCCTCTTCGTATCCTGAACTGCCGTTAAACTGTCCGCCGCAGAATAAACCTTTGATTGTTTTTGTTTCTAATGTTGCATATAATTCTCTTGGATTGATACAATCATATTCGATTGCGTATGCATTTCTAACAATCTTACAATTTTCTAAACCTGGTACGGTACGATACATTGCAAGCTGCACATCTTCAGGTAAACTAGAAGACATACCACCTACATACATTTCATTTGTATACAAACCTTCTGGTTCAATAAATACCTGATGGCGTTCTTTGTCAGAAAATTTTACTACTTTATCTTCAATAGAAGGACAATATCTTGGGCCTGTACCTTCGATGATACCTGCATAGATTGGAGAACGATCTAAGTTTGCACGAATAATATCGTGTGTCTGCTCATTTGTATAAGTCAGCCAGCAAGAAACCTGATCTTTTTGTACGCTTTCTGGATCGGTACTAAAAGAAAATGGTACTACTCGCTCATCTCCAAACTGTTCTTCCATTTTAGAAAAATCAATGCTTCGCTTGTCCATTCTTGCTGGTGTACCAGTCTTAAAACGACGCATTTCTAATCCAAGATCATGTAAAGACTGTGTCAAATGTGTTGCAGCCTGAAGACCATTTGGGCCTGTATAGGAAATGGCTTCACCGCAAAGACATCTTGCATTTAAGTATGTTCCTGTACATAAAATAACTGCTTTTGCTTCGTAAATAGCTCCTGTAAAGGTCTTTACTCCTGTAATTACTTTGACGCCATCTTGTTCTTTGGTCAGAATTTCACATACTTCTGCCTGTTTTACAGTTAAATGTTCCTGATTTTCTAATACACGACGCATCTCTTTGGAATAATCGCTTTTATCAGCCTGTGCACGCAAAGAATGTACAGCAGGTCCTTTAGACACATTCAGCATTTTAGACTGAATAAATGTCTTATCAATATTTTTACCCATTTCTCCGCCAAGGGCATCGATTTCTCTAACTAAATGTCCTTTAGAAGAACCTCCGATGTTCGGATTACATGGCATAAGTGCGATACTGTCTACGCTTACGGTAAAGATTACCGTTTCTAATCCCATTCTGGCAGTTGCCAATGCCGCTTCACATCCTGCATGACCAGCACCAATGACACACACATCCACCTTTTCTCTAATTTCCGGCATATTTCCACGCTTTCTAATAATTTTTATTCTACTTTTTATTTACCCATACAGAACTTGGAGAAAATCTCATTTACCAAATCTTCTCCGACTTCTTCTCCAATGATGGTACCTAAAGACGCATAAGCACTCATTAAATCAATGCTTAAGAAATCTTCCGGCATATCATCCTCAATGCTCTGTTTTACCATTTCAAGACTCTTTACCGCATCAATCAACGCTTCTTTATGGCGCAGATTTGTAATATACACTTCGTCATTGAAAGAAATCTTTCCTTGGAAGAACATTTCTTTGATCTTATCTTCAAAAATATCAATACCAATATTTTCTTTTGTAGAAGTCTTGATGATTGGAAGCTCTTTTGCAGCTTCTCCCATATGCAGCATCAGCTGTTCCTGTAATGCTTCTTCTGTCACACAAGTTTCCAAATCGGTCTTGTTCAGCAATACGATAGATTTTTTCTGCTTCATAAAGTCCATGATTGCAAAATCACTTTCATCTAAATTTACAGAACTATCCACAACATAGATAACAAGATCCGCTTTTTCTGCACATTTTAACGCTTTTTCCACACCAATCTTTTCTACAATATCCTCAGTTTCTCGAATACCAGCTGTATCAATGATATTTAAACCGATTCCATGCAGCTTGATATTTTCCTCTAAAATATCTCTAGTCGTACCTGCAATATTTGTTACGATTGCTTTTTCTTCTCCAACCAATAAATTCATCAGAGAACTCTTTCCTGCATTTGGCTTTCCTAAAATAACAGTATTGATGCCTTCTTTCAACATCTTTCCATTGTCCGCAGACTGAATTAAACGATTGATTTTAGACGCTAAATCGTCTACAGTCGCTGAAATTCTCTCCTGAAATCCATCTAAACTAATATGTTCTGGGTCGTCTAATGCAGATTCAATAAATGCAATCTCATATAAAATACGTTCTCTCATATCTTTGATCGCATTAGAAACACTTCCCTTTAACTGAGCAGTACCTGCCTGTAATGCAAACTCATTTTTAGAATGGATAATATCAATAACTGCTTCTGCCTTAGAAAGGTCGATACGACCATTTAAAAATGCTCTCTTTGTAAATTCACCAGGCTCTGCCAATCTTGCACCATATTTTATTACAGTCTCTAAAATGCGGTTTACCATCAGTACACCGCCATGACAGTTGATTTCTACTGTATTTTCTGTTGTATAACTATGTGGAGCTTTCATAACGATAGCCATGACTTCATCTAAAAAAGTATCTCCATCATAAATAAACCCATAGTGTACAGTATGGCTCTTTACATTGAGCAGTCTTTTATTTGGATTTACACTTTTAAAAATCTTATCTGCAATCGTAATTGCTTCATCACCGCTGATTCTTACGATTCCAATTCCGGAATCGCTCATTGCAGTCGCAATCGCTGCAATCGTATCATTCTGAAATGCCATAGTTCCCTCCACACAAATATATCATCATACGAATTTTCAATCTGTTTTCCCGTTAATTCGTACACATTTTATTCGCTTAAATTCATTACGCTTCTACTCTATTCGAGATATTTTAACACATGCCAAAAAAAATGTACAGTATTTATCCTATCCTGAGTACGACAAAAAAAGACCGAAGTCTAAAACTTCGGTCTTTTTTATTACTTACTGAATCTCTTTGTCTGCTTTGGTGTAATCACTACTCTTCTGTAAGGTTCATCGCCTTCGCTGTGAGTAGTAACATATCTGTCATCCTGAAGTGCTGCATGAATGATGCGTCTTTCATAAGGATTCATTGGCTCTAAAGAAACGCTCTTTCTCAATCTCTTTGCCTTGTGAGCCATATTTTTTGCAAGATTTTCTAAAGTAGCTTTTCTTCTTTCACGATAATTTTCGGTATCTACCTTTACGTGAACATATTCTTCTGTTTCTTTGTTTGCAACTAAAGATACGAGATACTGTAAAGAATCTAATGTCTGTCCACGCTTACCGATCAGCATACCCATGTCTTCACCAGTTAAGTTGATATCCATGTTCTTTGCTTCTTCGTCATACTCGATATTTACTAAAACTTCAATGTTCATTGCAGCAAATACGTCGTTTAAAAAAGCTTTTACATTGTCCTGTAAAGTAGCTTTTGCTCTTGCTTTGATAATCGCTGGCTTTGCACCGATTCCTAAGAAACCAGTTTTGCCTTCTTCCACTACTTCATACTCTAACTTATCACTTGTAATGGACAATTGCTGACATGCTGCGATTACAGCATCATCCACTGTCTTTGCAGAAATTTCAATAAATTCCATTTTTTATCCCTCATATTTATGAACTATTTTTTGTCGCTAAAATCTTTTACCATATTTGCTTTTGCAGCGATACTGCCTTTTTTGTAACTCTTATCAGGCTTGTTGTATTTCTCAACTTCCTTCATCTTGGCTTCTCTTTCTGCTTCGCTCATCTTTGGCTTTTTCTGAGCAGTTGCTGTCTTATCGATATTCTTTGTATGAATAACTGTCTGCTCCTGAATAATGCCGGCCTGTTCAATCAGCTTTGCATTCTTTTCGGAACGCTTCTTTGCTTTCTGCTCAGCTTTTTCTTTGTTCTTATCTACGATTTCGTCAAAGTTCAAATGCTTATCAATGTACTTATTAACAGCAACCTGCTGAACACCTCTGATTACCGCACCAGCGATCCAGTAAATACCGATACCGCAAGGGAAAGAGAAACAGAACCATGCTGACATGACTGGCATGATCATGTTGATTGTGCTCATTGTGTTTGTCATTGTATCTGCTTTTGCATTCTTGCCTCTTTCGCCGTTGTCAAGACCAGGAGCTAATTTTACGTTTAACCACTGTGTCAAACCAGCTAATAATGGAATCATGAATGCTAATACGATCATGATATATGCACCGCTTCGGATTGCTTCACTAATAATGTGAGTTGGTGAGTTACCAATATTTAATCCGAGGAAAGAATTATATCTTGAAATAGTAGCATATGTGTCATTGATATCATTTGCTAAAGCAGGGAACTGCTCTGCTAAAGCTGTCCAGTCAGAAGAAGAAGCCATATTCAAACAGTCGATATATGTGTTCTGAACGAATTCTGTTACACCATTTGTAAAAGACTCGTTTGTGAACTGGCTTGCATAGCTTGCAGAATTGGATAACTTAGAAACAAAATCTGCTGCACCTTCTGTTACCATTAACTTATTTACTAAAACAAGATATACATCTTTAATCTTTGTAACATAAGCTGGAATTGCATAAATTACTTTGTACAATGCCATCAACACTGGTAACTGGATAAATAACTGAAGACAGGAACCTGTCTGAGAAACACCATATTTGTCATACAATGCTTTTGTTTCTTCCTGCTGCTTTACAAGAGAAACTTCATCTCTCTTACCATAGTACTTTTTCTGAATTTCTTTTAATTCAGGATTGATTTTGGAAGAAAGTTTAGAAAATTTCTGCTGCTTAACTGTCAGCGGAAGCATTAACAAATAAATGATTAATGTAAATAAAATAATACTTAAGCCGATGTTTGGAATGCCGATAAAGTCTAAGACATTAAAAATAGCATTCATAATAACACCCAGGACTTTAGAAATCGGTCCCATAATGACACCGCTAGCCTGGGTTAATAAAATACCTTCCATAAAACCTCCAAATCTGTCCCTTATGGAACAGGATCATATCCCCCACTTGAGAAAGGATTACATCTGAGTATCCTCCATGCCGCCAGTAATCCGCCTTTTAAGGCACCATATTTTTCAATAGCTTCTAATCCGTACTGGGAACAGGTAGGAATATAGGGACATCTGGTCGTCTTTAAAGGAGATAAATATTTTTGATATAGTTTAATTAAAAAAATAAATAATTTCTTTATCATGACTGACTTGCCTCACTCATTTTTATCTATCCCAAGAAAAATAAATCTTGATCATTTGATGAAGCTTCGCTAGATGTAGGAGTGCGCTCTCTACCTCAAAAAAACCTACGGCAGCTGCACTCTGGCGCGCTACGATCACGATATCTAAACCACTATTAAATACCCCTTCATGTAATCGATAGCTTTCTTTGATGAGTCTTTTGACTCTGTGTCTTACGACACTGTTTCCCACTTTTTTGCTTACAGAAATACCAAGTCTGTTACAATCCGTTCCATTTTCCAACACATACATCACTAAATACTTATTAGCGAATGATTTACCGTTTTTGTATACTACCTGAAAATCTCTGTTGTTTTTTAATGATTGTGTAAAAACCATAAAACCTTCTACTTAAGAAAATATCCGTATAAAGAAAATAGGCCACGTAAAGTGACCTATAAATTATGCGGATAAAATCTTTCTTCCTTTTGCACGTCTTGCAGCTAAAACTTTTCTTCCGCCTGGAGTACTCATTCTTGCTCTAAAACCATGTACTTTAGATCTCTGTCTCTTCTTTGGCTGAAATGTCATTTTCATATTCGAAGCACCTCCTTCTTAGATGATAACCTCTATTTATTAAGGTATGTTAATGTTCTTGTTGGAAAATTCTTTTACATTTTAAAGGAATTTCCGTATTATGTCAAGTATTTTAGCAATTGAAATTAAAGGAAAATTTTTTTTACAAAGTTATCCACATGGTTTTTTTGAGTTATCCACATGTGAAAAAGTTATCCACACTCTATCCACACGATTTCCACATATGTGGATAACTTGTGGATAAGTATGTGGATTGTTTGTGGATAACTTTTTGGCCACTTTCACAAATGCCCATTCTATAAGGGTTTGCGGCTATGTGGAAATGTTGATAACTTTATCCACATACCTTTCAATTTTCGACATGAATTTTGAGTTATCCACACTTATCCACATAAATCCACAGCGTTCGATTGTGGGTATGTGGATAACTCATGTGGATAACTTTTTTTCAATGTGGATAATTTTTTAAAGATTTATTTGAAAAATCATCCCTTTTAGGATATTATTATATTGAATGATTATCGAAACTTATTAGGTGGTATATATATATGGAATTATTACAGGAGCTTTGGTCTACTATCAAAGAGACTATTCAAAAAGAATACGGCTTGAGTTCCATCTCCTACAAGACATGGATCCAACCGTTGGAACTTGCTGATGTAGTCGATCATACTGTCTATATTAAAATACCTTCTGACAATCAGCAGGCACTTAATTATATTCAGAACAAATTTAAAAGTTTCTTCGAAGTTACCATCAATGAAATGATGGACGATGAATACGCGATCGACTTCATACTTAATAAAGAAGATGCCCCTCTCTCTCTTGATTTTGAGGGTGATACTTCTTCTATTATAAATAAAGTAGCTTATGAATCTACAAACTTAAATCCAAAGTACACCTTTGATACTTTTGTAGTCGGAAGTTACAATAAATTGGCACACTCTGCTGCACAGGCTGTTGCTGAAGATCCAGGACATGCTTACAATCCGCTGTTTCTCTATGGCGGCCCTGGACTTGGTAAGACACACCTTATGCACGCGATTGGCCACCACATTTTAAAAAACAATCCCGATACAAATATTTTATATGTAACAAGTGAGGATTTTACAAATGATGTCATTGACTCTATCCGAAGCGGTAATTCTATGACAATGACAAAACTACGTGATAAATACCGTACAGTAGATGTACTTTTAGTCGATGATGTACAGTTTATCATTGGTAAGGAAAGTACACAAGAGGAATTTTTCCACACATTCAATGCCTTACATTCTGCTGAAAAACAGATCGTATTGACTTCTGACCGTCCTCCAAAAGAAATGGAAACATTAGAAGAACGCTTCCGTTCTCGTTTTGGATGGGGTATGATTGCAGATATCAACGCACCTGATTACGAGACTCGAGTAGCCATTTTATGCAAAAAATGTGAAAATCTCAATCGTAAACTCGATGATGACATCATTCAATACATTGCTGCAAACGTAAAAGCAAACATTCGTGAATTGGAAGGGGCATTAAATAAAATATTTGCTTTCTCCAAATTAAATAGAGTACCAATCACACTCTCTATGACGGAAGAAGCTCTAAAAGATATGGTTTCTCCTCGCAAACAGCAGGAACTTACACCAGAATTAATCTTGCAGGTCGTTTGTGAACATTACGAAGTAAACCCTCAAGCCGTTCTTTCCACAAAGAAAACAAAAGAAATTTCTTCTGTACGACATATATTTATGTACCTTTGCAGAGACTGCATCAACGATATCAGCTTAATGAATATCGCAGAATTTCTTGGCAAGAAGGATCATACGACTATTTTACATGGTATTCGTAAGATAGAAACTGATATTGATACAGATTATAAATTAAAAAGCAACATTGATATTATCAAGAAAAAGTTGTTGCTTTAGAAAAGTTATCCACATTTTGTCCACTTTTATGTGGATAACTAGTGGTAAAACTGTGGATAACTATGCTATTATTATGTGGATATCGTGTGGATAAGTGTGGATAACTCATTTTTTGAGTTTTTTTGACAAAAAGTGCTATGTGGATAACTTTTATTTTATCCACAAGTTATCCACATAGTTATCCACAAGTTATCCACATAGACTTTTCCCATTTTATAGGGGTTTGAGGCACTTATCCACATTTCCACATCCCCTACTACTACTACTACTAACATTTATTATATATAATATGTTATGCATTTTGTCCACAGCTGTGGATTTCATAGAAAGGACTTATACACATGAAAATTATTTGTTCCAAACAAAATCTTTTAAATGGTGTTCAAATAGTATCTAAGGCAGTGCCTGGAAAAACTACTATGCCAATTTTAGAATGTATTTTAATTGACGCTTCCAAAGGAGTTATTTCTTTAACTGCCAATGATATGGAGCTTGGTATTGAAACAATCGTAGAAGGTGAAATCGCTGAACCTGGTATTGTAGCATTGGATGCAAAGTTCTTCTTGGAAATCGTAAGAAAGCTTCCTGATAATTTTGTTACAATCTATACAGATACAAACTGCCAGACAACCATTACTTGCGAAAAAGCAAAATTTGACATTGCTGGTAAGTCAGGAGAAGATTTTTCCACACTTCCTGTTGTTTCTAAGGACGAATTTATCGTGCTGCGTCAGTTTACATTAAAAGACATTATTCGTCAGACAATCTTTTCTATCGCAGATAACGATAACAATAAAATGATGACTGGTGAATTATTCCAGATTGAAGGAAGCACACTAAAAGTGGTATCATTAGATGGTCATCGTATTTCTATCCGTAAAGTAGCTTTGCGTGAAGAATACACAAATCGTAAAGTAGTTGTTCCAGGAAAGACCTTGAATGAAGTAAGTAAGATTTTAAATGGCGATTCTGAAAGTGAAGTTATTTTGTATTTCACAGATAAGCACATTGTATTCGAGTTTGGTACTACTACTGTCGTATCTCGTCTGATCGATGGAGAATATTTCCGTATTGACCAGATGTTAAACGGCGATTATGAAACAAGGGTTCATATCAACAAAAAAGAATTGCTCAGTTGTATCGACCGAGCTACACTTCTTGTAAAAGAGGGTGATAAGAAGCCTATCATCATGAACATTACCGATGAGAGCATGGAGCTTACGATCCAGTCTGTAGTCGGAAGCATGAATGAAGAAATTAGCATTTACAAAAGCGGCAAGGATATGATGATTGGTTTTAATCCAAAGTTTTTGATCGACGCACTTCGTGTTGTAGATTTAGAGGAAATCGATATGTATATGTTAAATCCAAAGTCTCCATGTATCATTCGAGATGATGAGGAAACATTCACATACTTGATTCTTCCAGTTAACTTTATTAAAGCAAGATAATAAATTTAAATACAGGAGTCAGTTATGCAAAAAATTTATATTAGAGATGAGTTTATCAAGCTTGGTCAGGCGTTAAAGCTTGCAGGTTTAGTAGAAAGCGGACTGGATGCAAAATATGCTGTTCAGGAAGGTGAAGTAACTTTAAACGGCGTTGTGGAAACACAGCGTGGTAAAAAATGTGTACCTGGAGATGTCATTGCATTTGACGGACATTCTTTTGTGATTGAAGGAAGTTCCAAATGATCATCAAATCAATAGAGCTTGCAAATTATCGAAATTACGATAGTCTGCAATTAGCCTTTGACAAAGGTGTTAATATTTTGTATGGGGATAATGCACAGGGAAAGACAAACATTCTTGAAGCAATCTATTTATCCGCCACAACAAAATCACACAAGGGCAGCAAGGATAAAGAGATCATTCAGTTTCAGCAACAGGAATCCCATATCCGCAGTATGATAGAAAAAAACAGCTTGGAGTATCGCATCGATATGCATTTACGCCAATATAAGACAAAGGGCATTGCAATCAATGGTCAGAAGATTAAAAAGGCTTCTGAGTTGATTGGTCTGTTAAATGTCGTGTTTTTTTCTCCTGAGGATTTGGCGATCATTAAAAATGGACCAAGTGAAAGAAGACGTTTTATTGACATGGAATTGTGTCAGTTAGATAAAACGTATTTATATAATTTAAACCAATACAATAAAATCTTAAACAATCGAAATAAACTGTTAAGAGATATTATGTTCAGTCCGTCTTTGAAGGACACTTTGGATATATGGGATGAGCAGCTTGTATATTATGGCACTCAAATCATTCAAAGACGAGCTGATTTTATTGAGATGTTAAACGACATCATTTACGATATCCATCGTAAATTATCAGGTGAACGGGAAGAATTATCGGTTTCCTATGAAGCAGATACAAAAGCGGAGCTTTTAGAAGCCAAAGTAGCTGCGAACAGGGAACGGGATCTAAAATTCTGTCAGACCTCTTCGGGTCCTCATAAAGATGATTGCTGCTTTAAGATTGCAGACTGTGATATCCGTAAATTTGGGTCACAGGGACAGCAAAGAACGGCAGCATTATCCTTAAAGTTAGCTGAGATCGAACTGGTAAAGAGGGTGACAAAGGATACTCCTGTGCTTTTGTTGGATGATGTGTTGTCAGAGCTTGACAGCAACAGACAAAATCATCTGTTAGATAGTATAGGCGATATTCAGACAATTATTACATGTACCGGTTTGAATGAATTTATCAATAACAGATTTGAAGTAAACAAGATATTTAAAGTTACTGCAGGTACAGTAACGAGTGAAAATTAAACTTTTCGTGTTTAATGAAAGGGATAGGTGACATAAATGAGCAATGAGTATGGTGCAGACCAAATACAGGTATTAGAGGGATTGGAAGCCGTTAGAAGACGACCTGGTATGTATATCGGCAGTACATCCAGCAGAGGTTTACATCATTTAGTTTACGAAATTGTAGATAATGCAGTAGACGAGGCTCTGGCTGGTGTTTGTAATAAAATTGTTGTAACCATCAACGAAGATAATTCCATCACCGTAACAGATAATGGACGTGGTATTCCGGTTGGTATTAACCAAAAAACTGGAAAACCGGCTGTTGAGGTTGTATTTACTGTTCTTCATGCAGGTGGAAAGTTTGGCGGCGGCGGATATAAAGTATCTGGCGGTCTGCATGGTGTAGGTGCGTCTGTTGTAAACGCATTATCTAAATGGCTGGAAGTTACAATCTATCAGGGCGGTAAAATATATAAGCAGCGTTATGAGCGTGGAAATGTATGCTATGCGTTACAGCAGATTGGGGAATGTGACTTAGAACAGACTGGTTCTGCAATTACATTTAAGCCTGATGAAGAAATTTTTACCGAGACAACGGTATATGAATTTGATATATTAAAGCAAAGACTTCGTGAGATGGCATTCCTTACAAAGGGACTTCGCATTGTGCTTGTTGATAAGCGAAGCGAAGAAGCAAAGAGCGTTGTTTTAGATGGTGAAGAACTCAGTGGACAACTCACAGAACTTGTGGAAAGAGCAGAGAATGATGCACAGGAATGTGGACAACTTCCACAGGATGTGGACAATAATTCCAAGCCAGCAAAAGAGAAAAAAGTGGAGTTTTACTACGAAGGCGGTATCAAGGAATTTGTTACGTATTTAAACCGTTCTAAAGAAGCACTTTACGAAGATATTATGTACTTTGAAGGTACAAAAAATGACGTTTATGTAGAAGTTGCACTTCAGCATAACGATTCTTATACAGAGAGTGTATACAGCTTTGTAAATAACATTAATACACCAGAAGGTGGTACGCATTTAGTTGGTTTTAGAAATGCACTTACAAAAACATTTAACGACTATGCAAGAAAAAATAAATTATTAAAAGACAGTGAACCAAATTTATCTGGTGAAGATATTAGAGAAGGTCTTACTGCAATTATCAGCGTGAAGATTGGAGAACCTCAGTTTGAAGGTCAGACAAAGCAGAAATTAGGCAATAGTGAAGCAAGATATGCCGTTGACAGTGTTGTATCTGAACAGCTCACATATTTCTTAGAGCAGAATCCTGCTGTTGCAAAGATTATTTGCGAAAAATCTGTTTTGGCACAAAGAGCAAGAGAAGCTGCTCGTAAGGCAAGAGAATTGACACGTCGTAAAACTGCATTGGACAGCATGGCATTACCTGGTAAATTAGCAGACTGTACAGACAAAGATCCTCGTAACTGTGAAATTTACATCGTAGAGGGTGATTCCGCCGGCGGAAGTGCAAAGAGTGCCCGTTCCAGAGCAACACAGGCAATCTTACCGCTTCGTGGTAAGATTTTGAACGTAGAAAAGGCTCGTATTGATAAAATTTATGCAAATGCCGAAATCAAAGCTATGATTACAGCGTTTGGTACAGGTATCCATGAAGATTTTGATATCAGCAAACTGCGTTACCATAAGATTATCCTTATGACGGATGCCGATGTAGATGGTGCTCATATCAGTACACTTCTGCTTACATTCTTGTATCGTTTTATGCCTGAATTGATTAAGCAGGGACATGTATATTTGGCACAGCCACCACTTTACAAGCTGGAGCGTAATAAGAAAGTATGGTATGCGTACAGCGATGAAGAATTAGACAATATTCTCAAGGAAGTAGGACGTGACCAGCAGAATAAGATTCAGCGTTATAAAGGTCTTGGTGAAATGGATGCAGACCAGCTTTGGGAAACAACTATGGACCCTGAAAAGCGTATTTTGCTTCGTGTGGACATTGATGAAGAAACAGAATCAGAAATCGATTTAACCTTTACTACATTAATGGGCGATAAGGTTGAGCCTCGTAGAGAGTTTATTGAAGCGAATGCCAAGTTTGTTAAGAATCTTGACATTTAGTGAAAGGAAAAGGATATAAAGATGGACGAGCAAATTTTTGATAAAATACATGCTGTGGATTTAAAAAAGACCATGGAAACCAGTTATATCGATTACGCCATGAGCGTAATCGCGGCAAGAGCATTGCCTGATGCAAGAGATGGTTTAAAGCCTGTACAGCGTCGTATTTTATACTCTATGATAGAATTAAACAATGGTCCTGATAAGCCTCATCGTAAGAGTGCCCGTATCGTCGGTGATACAATGGGTAAATATCACCCACATGGTGACAGCTCTATTTATGGTGCATTGGTAAATATGGCTCAGGATTGGAATACCCGTTATCCGTTAGTAGACGGCCATGGAAACTTTGGTTCTATGGACGGTGACGGTGCTGCTGCTATGCGTTACACAGAAGCACGATTGACAAAGATTTCTATGGAAATGCTTGCAGATATCAACAAAGATACCGTTGATTTTGTTCCAAACTTTGATGAGACCGAAAAAGAACCAGTTGTATTGCCAAGCCGTTATCCAAATCTTTTGGTAAATGGTACAACAGGTATCGCTGTTGGTATGGCTACAAACATTCCGCCTCATAACCTCAGAGAAGTCATTGCTGCGGTAGTAAAGATTATCGACAACTATGTAGAGGAAAATCGTACAACAGAAATCGAAGAAGTAATGGATATCGTAAAAGCACCTGATTTTCCAACAGGTGCTTGCATCCTCGGAACAAAAGGCATTGATGAAGCCTATAGAACAGGACGCGGTAAGATTAAAGTTCGTGCAGTGACAGATATCGAAGTATTGCCAAACGGTAAGAGTCAGATTGTAGCAACAGAGCTTCCATACATGGTAAATAAAGCAAATCTTATCATGAAGATTGCAGAATTAGTAAAATTAAAAAAGATTGATGGTATCACAGCAATTCGTGATGAATCCAATCGTGAAGGTGTACGAGTTGTAGTAGAATTACGTCGTGATGTGAATGCAAACGTAATTTTAAACCAGCTTTATAAGCATACACAGCTTCAGGATACATTTGGCGTAATTATGTTAGCATTAGTTGATAATCAGCCAAAGGTATTAAATCTTTTAGATATGCTGACTTCTTACTTGAAGCATCAGGAAGAGGTTGTTACTCGCCGTACAAAATATGATTTAAACAAAGCCGAAGAAAGAGACCATATTTTACAGGGCTTATTAACAGCATTAGATGATATTGACGAAGTTATCCACATTATTCGCAGCAGTGAAAATGTAAGTGCTGCAAAACAGCGACTTTTGGAACGTTTTGGTCTTAGCGAAGTGCAGGCACAGGCTATCGTAGATATGCGTTTAAAGGCATTGACAGGTCTGGAACGTGAAAAGCTGGAAAAGGAACATGAAGAATTGCTGGCACGTATTGCTTATTACAAAGACATTTTAGGTGACGAGAAAAAGTTATTGGGTGTTATCAAAAGTGAAATTTCTGCCATTGCAGAAAAGTACGGAGATGACAGACGTACAAAGATTGGCATAGACGATTCTGAAGTGACAGATGAAGATATGATTGAAAAAGGCGATACCGTCATTGCAATGACAAACTTAGGTTATATCAAGCGTATGACTGTAGATAATTTCAAAGCACAAAATCGCGGTGGTAAAGGCATTAAGGGTATGCAGACAATTGCAGATGACTGTATTACAGATCTGCTCATGACAACTACACACCACTATCTGTTGTTCTTTACAAACAAAGGACGTGTATACCGCATGAAGGCATTTGAAATTCCAGAAGCATCCAGAACAGCTCGTGGTACTGCTATCGTTAATTTACTTCAGTTAGATGCAGGCGAAAAGATTTCTGCAATGATTGCAATCAAAGAATATACAGAGGATACCAATCTGTTTATGGTTACAAAACGAGGCATTGCAAAGAAAACTCCTTTGGTTGAGTACGAAAATATTCGTAAGAATGGTCTGAATGCAATCGTTATTCGTGAAGATGATGAATTAATTGAAGTAAAGGTGACAAACAAAGATTCAGAAATCTTTATGGCTACAAAGAAGGGTATGTGTATTCGCTTTAAGGAAACTGACGTTAGAGCGACAGGACGTACTTCTATGGGCGTAATCGGTATGAATGTAGATGAAGATGACGAAGTAATCGGTATGCAGATTGATTCTGATGGCGAAACAATGTTATTTGCATCTGAATTTGGTATGGGCAAACGTACAGAAGTTGACGAATTTAATGTACAAAATCGTGGCGGTAAAGGTGTAAAATGTTATAACATTACAGAAAAGACCGGAAATCTGGTTGGATTTAAGGCTGTAAACGAAGACAATGAAGTGATGATGATTACAACAGAGGGCGTTATCATTCAAATTCGAGTAAATGACATAAACATCTTGAAACGTATTACGTCAGGTGTTAAATTAATAAATATGGATGCAGGTATAAAAGTAGCTCAGATTGCATTGGTTCAGAGAGAATTTGAAGATGCAGATGAGGAAGAACTGCAGGATGAGGATATTCTTGTAACAGAAGAAGAATAGTCCAACAGGAAAGAAGGAATTTGTTATGATAAGACAGCAGGCTTTTGTGGCAGACAACAAAATGTTAAAGGGTGGTTTACATACACATACTACCCGTTCTGATGGAAAGTTGACCCCAGAAGAAGTAATTAAACTTTTTAAAGCAAATGGATATGATTTTTTGGCAATCACAGACCATAGAAATTATAATTTCAAGGATTTTGCTCCAGAAGAAGGTTTAACAATTATTCCAGGTATGGAATTTGACAATGGTGCGATTAGAGTATCAGGCGGCGGTTTCCGTTGCTTCCATACAGTATGTCTTGGCCCTTCTAAAGAAGATGGAAATGGTTTTGAGCAGGATGAAACATTCAAATCAGCGGTTGCTCCTACACAGGAAGAGTATCAGCCATATTTGGACGAAATTCATGCGAAGAAGAACCTTACCATGTATTGCCATCCAGAATGGAGCTCAACTCCAGCACGTTATTTTGACAAATTAAAAGGCAATTTTGCTATGGAAATCTGGAACAGCGGATGCGTAATCGAAGATGACATGGACAAAGATGCTTTATACTGGGATGAGTTATTAGGAGAAGGTATACGCATTTGGGGTGCTGCTACAGATGATGGACATCAGAAATATCAGCATTGCAATGGTTGGGTTATGGTAAATGCCAAGAATAATATCAATGACATTTTAACGGCATTAGAAGAAGGTGCATTCTATTCTTCTTGTGGTCCTGAAATCTATGATTTCTACGTAGATGAGGAAAATGAAAAAGTTGTAATCAATTGCTCTCCTGTTGCAAAAGTAAGATTACATTGTGACGGACATCCAACCAAAGTAGTACGTTCTGAAAATGGAGATTTAACACACGTTGAAATAAGCTTAAAGCATTGGGCTGGTCCATATCCTTATGTACGACTTACTATCGTTGATAAAGACAATCATTATGCATGGACAAATCCAATTTTCCTGAATGCAGAAAAATATGGTAAATAATAAAAACATTTTTGTTTACTAGGAAATGAGTAATTTTCTAGTAAACAAAAAAATCCCTCAGTTTCTGAGGGATTTTTAAAGTATCAAGCGGATAATTAAGAAAAATATTTCTGTAAGATTGGTATAATACCATCTTCATCATTGGTCAGAGTAATGATATCGGCAGCGTCTTTTACGACCTGCTGAGCATTTCCCATGGCAACACCGATACCTGCAAATTTTATCATGCTGATATCATTGAAACCATCGCCGAAAGCGATACAGTTTTCTTGTTTGATATCAAGGATTGGCAAGATTTTTTCAAGAGAAGCAGCTTTATCTACACCAATAGGTGTGATTTCGATAAAAAATGGTTCGGAACGGAATACATTTAAACGATCGCCAACTAAGTCTCTCAACAGTATTTCACATTCTGCTGCGTGGTCAGGATCTGTACACATCAGGCATTTATTGATTGGGAAGGAAATATATTCTGCAAAGTTTTCTACTTCCTTGATAGGAAGTCCTGTGATGAAACTTTCAATGTTGACATACTCATTGATGCCGTTTCCTGATATGATAGCGTCATTGCTGTAAGTCATAATGCCGCAGTTATGCTCTTTTGCAAAAGAAAACAGCAAAGGAAGCAGGGCATGGTCAACGGTTTGTTGATAAATGACTTCATTTGTCTGGTAGTTTAAGATTTTAGCACCATTGTAGGCAAGAATATAGCCGCCATGTGTTTCAAATTCCAGTTCATTGGCAATGTGTGTGATGCCGGCAACGGGTCTTCCGGAGGCGAGTATACATTTATGTCCACGTTCCATGATATCTAAAACAGCTGCTTTTGTAGCAGGCGTTACTTTTTTTTCGGAATTAGTCAATGTTCCGTCTAAATCAAAAATAGCTAATTTTTTATTCATACAAAAATCCTTTCGATAAAAGTCAGCACTCACTATAGCATATTTTGTCGAAATCGTCATTAAAAAAATCATCTGCCTTGACATTTGTTTCAGAGGCCCATATAATGACTTTAACACTTAAAAGTGCGAAAGTGCTTGGCTGGAAAGGGGATTTGTATATGGAGAACAACACACTCGTGGATTTTAGAAGAGATATCAGAATTTTAGATGCTACCATTCGAGATGGCGGTATTGTAAATAATTTTGCATTCAGCGATGAATTTGTAAAAAGATTATATGAAACGAATGTCAAAGCCGGCATTGATTATATGGAATTTGGTTATAAAGCGGATACGGATATGTTTCGAGAAGAAGAGTTTGGAAAATGGAAATTTACCAAAGAGGAAGATATCCGAAAAATTGTAGGCAATAACGATACCGATTTAAAAATTTCTGTTATGGCAGATGTAGGGCGTACTAATTTTAAACGTGATATTTTGCCTCGTTCAGAAAGTGTAATCGATATGATTCGTATTGCAACATACATTTATCAGCTTCCGCTTGCGATAGAAATGATCGAAGATGCGTATGAAAAAGGGTATGAAACTTGTGTAAATATTATGGCAATCTCCAAAATTCAGGAAGATGAATTGAAAAAGGGCTTAGAGCTTCTTTGCAGAACCCATGTAGATGTCATTTATCTGGTAGATAGTTTTGGGGTATTGTTTCCGGAACAGGCTGTTCGTTTTACACAATTATATAAAGAGATTGCAGATAAATACGGCAAAAAGATTGGGGTGCATACGCACAACAATCAGCAGCTTGCATTTGCAAATACGATAGAAGCGATGCGTTTTGGTGCCAGCTTTTTAGATGGTACGATCAGTGGAATGGGACGTGGTGCTGGAAATTGTCATATGGAATCGTTACTTTCCTTTTTGAGAAATCCAAAATATCGAATCCGACCTGTTTTGGATTTTATTGCAGAGGAAATGCCTAAAGTTAGGGAAAGTGGTGCTGTGTGGGGATTTGATGTGCCATATATGCTGACTGGTGCATGCAATGTTCATCCATCTGCTGCGATCAATTTTATCAAAGCACAAAGAAAGGATTATTCTGAGTTTTATAAGGAATTATTAGAGGATAACTAACATGAAAGTATTAAACTTTGGCTCTTTAAACATTGATTACACATATCAAGTGGAAGATTTTGTAAAAGCGGGAGAAACAATCAGTGCTTTTTCCATGCAGAAAAATATTGGTGGAAAAGGTTTAAATCAGTCTGTTGCTTTAGCAAGAGCAGGTGCAGAGGTATATCATGCAGGCAGCGTTGGCTTGGATGGTGATTTTCTTTTAGCATATTTAAAGGAAAATGACGTAAATACAGATCATATTTTTATCAATCCAGATGTTGCTACAGGACATGCAATTATTCAGTTAGATCAGAACGGACAAAACTGCATCATTATTTTTGGTGGTTCTAATACTCAGATTACAACAGAGCATGTTGATCGTGTATTGGCAGAGTTTGATGCAAATGATGTGATTTTAATGCAGAATGAAATCAACAATGGCCGTTATATTATCGAACAGGCAAAAGCAAAAGGAATGACAGTTGTATTAAATCCTTCTCCAGTGACCAATTTGGACATGCCATTGGAAAAGGTAGATTATTTCCTTTTAAATGAGCATGAAGCGGCTGCATTGTTCCATAAAGAAGCCGTAGAAGATATTTTAGAGGAAATGCATAAGGCATATCCAGAAAGTAAATTTGTGCTGACACTTGGCGAAGATGGTGTTGTTTACACAGATAAAAACACAACAATCAGCAAGCCTGCAATTAAGACAGCTGTTAAAGATACAACAGCAGCTGGAGATACTTTTACAGGATATTTCCTTTCTGTATTGTTTGAAACAAATAATGTAGAAAAAGCGTTAGAAACAGCAACAAAAGCATCCTCTATTGCAATTTCAAGACCGGGTGCAGCATCTTCTATTCCTTACAAAAACGAAGTTTGCAATCAGTAAAAATATATAACAGAAAAAGCGGATAAGTGAGAGCCTTATCCGCTTTTCTTGTCTACTTAGAAATTACGCATTTCCTAGTATTATTAAATTAATTTTGTTGTCCACTGACTGCAGTCCCAAACTTCTGTAGCAAGTCCATCATAAAATTCAGGTTCGTGGCAAACCATAAGAATGCTTCCTTTATAAGCCTTTAATGCTCGTTTTAATTCTTCTTTTGCATCAACGTCTAAATGGTTTGTAGGCTCGTCCAAAAGTAAGATATTTGTTTCTTTGTTGATTAATTTACAAAGACGTACTTTAGCTTGTTCACCACCTGATAATACTTTACATAAACTTTCGATATGCTTTGTTGTCAGACCGCATTTGGCGAGGGCAGAACGCACTTCGTACTGTGTATATCCAGGAAATTCCTGCCAAATTTCTTCGATACAGGTTGTGCTGATATTTTGAGGCATTTCCTGCTCAAAGTAACCGATTTCTAAGTAATCTCCCTGTTCTACACTTCCGCTGATTGGTTTGATTAAACCTAAAATACTCTTTAACAAGGTTGTCTTACCAATACCATTGCTTCCGACTAATACAATTTTCTGACCACGTTCCATTTCAAGATTTAATGGTTTGCTTAAAGGTTCATCGTAACCAATTACGAGATCTTTTGTCTGGAAAATATATCTGCCAGGAGTTCTTGCTTCTTTAAAGTGAAATTCTGGCTTTGGTTTTTCTGCTGCAAGCTCAATCATATCCATCTTATCTAATTTTTTCTGACGGGACATAGCCATATTTCTTGTAGCAACACGTGCTTTATTACGAGCAACGAAATCCTTTAAATCTGCGATTTCTTTCTGCTGTTTATTATAAGCAGCTTCTAACTGCGCTTTTTTCATTGCATACACTTCTTGGAATTTATCATAATCGCCAACATAACGATTTAATTCCTGATTGTCCATGTGATAGATTAAGTTGATTACGCTGTTTAAGAATGGAATATCATGGGAAATCAAGATAAATGCGTTTTCGTATTCATTCAGATAACGCTTTAACCATTCAATATGTTCTACGTCCAAATAGTTTGTAGGCTCGTCTAAAAGCAAAATATCAGGTTTTTCTAATAAAAGCTTACCTAACAATACTTTAGTACGCTGACCGCCGGATAAATCAGTAACATCCTTGTCCATACCGATATCAGCAAGACCTAAAGCACGTCCAACTTCCTCTACTTTAGAATCAATCATATAAAAATCATGTACAGTCAAAAGTTCCTGAATAGTACCTAAATCTTCCATGTACTGTTCTAATTCTTCTTCTGTACAATCGCCCATTTTGTCACAGATTTCGTTCATCTGTGCTTCCATTTCAAACAGGAAATCAAAAGCAGAAGCAAGTACAGAGCGGATTGTCATACCAGGCTGTAATGCAGTATGCTGATCTAAATATCCAACACGCACATTTTTAGACCATTCGATTTTACCTTCATCTGGCTGTAATTTTCCAGTGATGATATTCATGAATGTAGATTTACCTTCTCCGTTTGCACCAATCAGACCGATATGTTCGCCTTTCAAAAGACGGAAAGATACGTTATTAAAAATTGCTCTGTCGCCAAAGCCATGGGTCAAATTTTCAACATTTAAAATACTCATGAAAACTCCTTAAAACGATAATAAAAATAAATACATTGTTCAGTTTCATTATACAAAAAAAGCGTTTTCCGTCAAGACATACTTGATTTAGAGTATGGATATAATTAATATATTGGTGTGAATGAAATAAAAAGTTGATATATCGTCTATATTGTCAAAAAAAATCGAATAAAATAAAGATATACAAATCAATGTAAGAGGGGATTTTATGAAAGCAAGAGAGGCGGTTGTTATAAGATTAGAAGTACTGTTACAGCAACGGGGTATCAATCCAAGTCAATTGGCATACGATGCAGGAGTACATCCATCTACGGTGAAAAGCATCATGAATGGAAATAGTAAAAATCCAGGGATCTGCACGATTAAAAAATTGTGCGATGGATTGGATATTGAATTTACCGATTTTTTTCAAGATGAAGTTTTTGACACGCTGGAACAGGAAATAAGTTAAGAAAAGTGCTTCGTTAGAGGGCGGTAGGGCTGTTATGTATATAATGGCCTTTTTGTCGTACATTGCTTTTCATACAGTAATCCGAATGAAAAAAGCAAGCAGCGCATTCTTATATACTAAGAAATGAGTGATTTTTTAGTGTATAAAAAAAGAAGTTCTTCTGCATTGTATAAAACAATACAAGAGAACTTCTTTATAGGGAGGAAACTTAAAACTCCGATTAGCTGCTAAGCAGCGGATATATATTCGTATTAGTTTGCTGCGTCTTTGATCAGTTCCATAATCTTTTTAATAGAATCTGTCAAAGCACTCTGTTCCATCGCCTGTTTATATTGTTCTTTTTGTGAGAACAGTTCATCAACTGCCTTCACGAGACTTTCTTCTGTCAGATCATCTTCATCTAAAACCATACTAAAGCCCTGTGCTTTAAAAGAATTAGCATTTAAAATCTGGTCACCGCGGGAAGCGTTTGCAGAAAGCGGAATTAAAAGATTTGGTTTCTTTAATGCTAAAAGTTCACAGATGGCATTTGCACCGGCACGACTGATTACAACATCTGCCATAGCAAATAAGTCTTTTAATTCTTCTTTTACATATTCAAACTGCTTATAACCTGGAGTGTTTAACAGAAGATTATCCATTTTTTCTTTACCACAGATATGAACAACCTGATATTTTTCTAATAAGGCAGGAAGTGCTTTTCTGACATAAAGGTTTACGTTAGAAGCACCTAAAGAACCGCCGATAACCATGATAACAGGTTTCATATTGTGGAAACCACAGTATGAAAGACCTGCTTCTTTAGAGCCGGTTGTCAGTTCCTCACGAATTGGAGAACCTGTTAATACTGCCTTTCCTTCTGGTAAAAGATTGTATGTTTCTGGGAAATTACAGCACACTTTAGAAGCAACTGGAATACACAGTTTATTTGCAAGGCCTGGAGTCATGTCGGATTCATGTATGATACAAGGAATACCAAGACTGGCTGCTGCACGAACAACAGGAACACTTACAAAACCACCTTTAGAAAATACAACGTCTGGCTGTAATTTTTTTAAGATACTTTTTGCTTCTGCAAAGCCTTTGACAATACGGAAAGGATCTGTAAAGTTTTTCCAATCGAAATATCTGCGGAGCTTTCCGGTAGAAATTCCATAATAAGGAATGTCAAAATCAGCAATCAGACGTTTTTCAATTCCTTCATAAGAACCAATATAGCTGACAGAAAAACCTGCTTCTTTCAAATGAGGCAGCAAAGCGATATTTGGGGTAACATGACCTGCTGTACCGCCTCCTGTTAAGACGATTTTTTTCATAATCCAATAAGCCTCTTAGTTTAATTCGCCGTTTAATGCAGCCTGTAATGCTTTAGAAAGCTGATCAGGGCAAGATGTGTTTTTCATACCACATTTTGTACCGCTTAATCTTTTGATAACTTCTTCAGCTGGAAGTCCTTCTACTAATGCACCGATTCCTTTTAAGTTACCGTTACAGCCGCCTGTAAATACAACATTTTTTACAATGCCGTCTTCTAAATCAAAATCAATAAATCTGGAACAAACACCCTGTGTTGTATATTTCATATTTAATACCTCTCTGAAATAAAATTCTTATTTATAATACTAGCTTGTTTTTGACGAAAAGTAAAGAAAAACAGCCTATTTTTTGGAACGGTTTTTCCAATCGCCTCCTTGTGATATTATATGTAAATTTTTATAATAAAGAAAACGAATTTATAAGGAGGCAGAGATGTTTGGTATTTTATGGACAGAGCGTATATGCAGCATAGGAATGCTCTTATTTTTTACGGCAAGCATTGTCGTGTTAGTATTTTTGGCACGAAAATATAATGAACTTATCAAGGAAGCTGAAAATATGTCCGTTACCAAAAGAAAAGAATTAAAAGCGATAAAAACAAAATTTTTAAACAGCTATGGCAGTCAGGATACAGAAGAACAAAATATAGAAAAGATTAATGTGGAAGTTTTTGTTGATAAGGCAATCAGCAGATTAAAGATATGTGGACAAAGACCTCACATATGGAAATTTTTAAGTCAGCAATGTCTGCTTGTCAGCATTATGTTTGCTGGCATTGGATGTTTTAGAGGAATGATAGAAAAGAAAAGCGTGCGGGAAATTTCTCCTTTTTATGTACTCGTTTTTATAGCAGTATATGTTTATTTTTCTGTGCTGAATATATGCGATTTTGAAGGAAAACAAAAAATACTTGCACTCACAGTAATCGAATATGTGGAAAATCATATGTTAAAGCGTATGCAAACAGCAAAAGCATTTTTTGAGGAAGAACAGTTTGTTGCGCAGCAAAAACAAGAGCAGCAAAATACAGCAAGTTTTTCAGAGGAAAAGGAGTTAGAGCTGGAACACTTATTAGAAGAGTTTTTAGTGTAGTTATAGGTTTACTTTTATAGGCACAACAGATATAATAAAAGCAAAAATAGCTTTATTAATGGAGATAAAGATGGATAAGAAATTAAAAAGACAAAGTATATTAGATAGCTTAGAGCAAATGCAGAAAAATAATAATGCACAGATTGCATTATTAAAAGATAAATGTTCTATTCGTGAATATGAACATCTTACAAGAAGCTGCGAGTATGGCACAATATGGACAGAGGCATTTCAGACAGCATTAAAAGAGCATGAAATCGTTGAAATCCCAACAGCCAAAGAACCTTATTATATCGATGATACTATTATCGTTCCTTCTAACAGACGTATTATTGCATGGTGTGCTACAATTAAATTAGTTCCTGAATGTGAAGTATTGATGCTTCGTAATGAGCATGTAAAAGACGGAACACATATGCCATTTGATGACACAGACCATGACAGCAATATTTCTATTTGGGGCGGTAACTGGGAAGAAGGCAGAGGATGTCGTGCAGGATATGGAGTTTCCGGCCGTTATGCAAGAAAAGAAACAGGGGATACAAGCTTTTATGGCGTTTCTACTTGTATGCTTTTTAACAACATGGAGCATCTTACATTACAGAATGTGACATTCCACCATGCATCAGGTTTTGCGGCACAGATGGGTAATGTTAAAAATGCTGTTTTTGAAAATATATGGTTTAAGGACTGTCATGTAGATGGTCTGCATTTTGGCGGTAATTCTGAAAATATCATCGCTCGTCACGTATACGGAGAAGTAGGAGATGATATCGTTGCACTGAACGCATACGATTGGCAAAACTCCAGTGTTACATTCGGTCCAATCAAAAATGTGCTTTGTGAAGATGTAAACCTTGCGCCAATGGGACATTATAAGGCAGTTCGTATGGAGCCTGGTACATACACCTATGCAGATGGTTCCAAAGTAGATTGTGCATTGATAGACATTATCATTCGCAGAGTACAAGGTATTAAATGCTTTAAATTATATTTCCAGACACCAGCATATGAACTTGGTACAGAACCAGAACGTGGCGAAGTAGGTTCTGCTGACAACATTTTCTTTGAAGATCTGACTGTTGATTTGACAGGTCCAATCGATGCATTTAACGCATATTGTATTGGTGATCCAGTACGAGGAAATTTTGGAGCATTTGAAATTGGTGCAAATACAGGTTATGTTTCTTTTGAAAATATCAATTTAAAATTATACAAAGAAACTTATCCATGTTCTTATCTTGTATGCGTAGGACCAAAGGCAATTATTTGCAGAGGAAAAGAAATATTTGACCCATATATCAGCAGTACAACAGATACGATTGCATTAAAAAATATTATCGTAAATGGAGAACCATGTTTAGATGCAGATATGCTTGTAAAAGCAGTTGCTTTTGATGATATCAACAAAGACGGATGTTCTACAGGAGCTGGAAAAATAAACAATATTTTGATTTCTTAAAGAGCTGCCGTTATATTTAATACGCTGTGAGCAAGAAATCCCTCACCTCTATAGGTGGTGGGATGAATTGCGATAAACTCGGTGTTTTCTTGACTTTTGTATTTTATAGTATTATCATCTTATTATGTGCATCAAATATCGTAATAAGGTGATAGATGATACGATCTCTAATCGTTTGAAAGAGATATGTGTAAAGATAGCCTCTACATATAACATTACGTTAGAAGAATGGAATCACGACATAGACTATGTTCACATTCTATTTAGGGGGCAACCGAATACTGAAATCAGTAAATTTATCAATGCTTATAAATCCGCAAGCAGTCGTATCATAAAGAAAGAGTTTCCCAAAATACGCAAATCTCTTTGGAAAGAGATGTTTTGGTCACAGAGTTTTTGTCTGCTAACTACAGGCGGAGCAACCATAGATATCATCAAACAATACATTCAATCACAAGGAAAGAAAGATGGCAAGTATTATATTTCTGTGCTTTTTGAGTTTGATGATGTCATCAATTCTT
>CAYRIK010000017.1:0-36707 GCA_964424345.1 uncultured Lachnospiraceae bacterium | reverse complement strand
GAGATACATCAGACACCATATGTGAATTCTAATATGACAATTCAGGAAGTGTGGCAGCTGATGAGAGATTATAATGCTGTTACAGTGCCAATCACAGACTCAGAATATCGTCTGGAAGGTATTCTTACGATTGGAGATATTGCAAAGTATTTTATGGCATCTTTCGAAGAATTTCCATTGTCAGAAGCAAAGACACAGTACAAAAATATTGCTACAACATTAGAAGGAAAAGTAATCGTTGGAAATGAATTAGGTCTTTTCAGCAAAGGAAAGATTTTTGTAGGTGCAGGAACACCGGAAAGACTGCATGAATATATGGAAAGTGATGACATGGTCATTACAGGAGATAGAGAAGATATGCAGATTGCAGCATTAGAAGCAAATGCAAGCTGTATTATCGTAGGTATGGGCAGTAAAGTTTCTGAGCGAGTGATTGAACTTGCTAAGAAAAACAGCAGTGTTATCATCACAACAGATTATGATACCTATATGATTGCAAACCGCATCAATCAAAGTGCTCCAATTCGTTTCTTAATGAAACGAGAAAATCTGATTACATTTAATACAAGTGATTATGTAGATGATATCAAAGATACAATGGGTAGACTTCGTATTCGAGATTTCCCAGTTGTAGATTCTAGGGGAAAATGTCGTGGAACAATTTCACGTCGTAATTTGATCAATGCGAAGAAAAAACAGATTATTTTGGTAGATCATAATGAGAAAACACAGGCAGTAGACAATATTGTAGAAGCAGATGTATTAGAGATTGTAGACCATCATAGATTAGGAGCAATCGAAACAATTCAGCCAATCTATTTTAGAAATCAGCCTGTTGGATGTACAGCAACTATTATTTTCCAGATGTATCAGGAAAAAGAATTAGAGATTACACCAGAAATTGCAGGACTTTTATGTGCAGCTATTTTATCTGATACATTAATGTTCCGTTCACCTACTTGTACAAAATACGATCAGGATGCAGCATTACAGCTTTCTGCAATCGCAGGAATTGATATTGAAAGTTTTGCAAATGATATGTTTACAGCAGGAAGTGATCTTAGAGATAAATCCGCAGAAGAAATCTTCTATCAGGATTTCAAGACATTCAAGTCTGGCAATATCAGCTTTGGCGTAGCTCAGATCAATTCTATGAATACAAATATATTAGAAGAAATTGGAGAAGAAGTAAAACCAATTATGGCAAATGCAGTAGGTCAGAATGGTGTATCTGCAGTATTCTTTATGCTTACCAATATCATATCTGAAAATACACAGCTTTTATGCTATGGTGAAGGAAGCGAGAGACTGGTAGAACAGGCTTTCCATGCAAGAGTAGTAGCTGGAAAATGTACACTTCCTGGCATTGTATCCCGTAAGAAGCAGTTTATTCCTGCTATGATCAATGCAATTCAGGATAATTAATGCGTGGGAGAATGACATTGGAAAAATGGTTTTTAAAAAATAAACGAGGAGATGCGCTTGCTTTGGCAAGCGCTCTTTGTGTTAGTCCGGCATTTGCAAAAGTGTTGATTAACAGAGATATTAATACAGAACAAAAAGCACAGATTTTTTTAAATAATGAACTGGATGGATTACATGATCCAAAGCAGTTAAAGGATTGTGAAAAAGCAGCAGAAATTATCCGAGCAAAGATTAGAGAGCAAAAATACATTCGTATTATTGGAGATTATGACTGCGATGGCATTTGTGCTACTTTTATTTTATGGAGCGTATTAAAAGAACTTGGAGCTAAAGTAGATTATCATTTGCCGCATCGTATGAAAGATGGCTATGGATTGAATATTTCTATGGTAGAAGATGCAGTGTCAAATGGAGTAGATACGATTCTGACATGTGATAATGGGATTGCAGCATTAGAACAGATTGCATATGCAAAAGAGCAAGGCTTAACGGTTATTGTTACAGATCATCATGAAGTGCCTTTTATAGAACAAGATGGAGAAAAACAATATCAGCTTCCAAAAGCAGATGCGATTGTAAATATCAAACAGGCAGATGATTCATATCCATTTAAGGGAATATGCGGTGCAATGATTGCATGGAAGTTTGGAGAGGTATTGCTTGGTAAGCAGCATCCTCTTATCCAAGAATTGATTCCGTATGCAGCACTTGCAACAGTTTGTGATGTAATGGATCTTGTAGATGAAAATCGTATAGTAGTTAAGGAAGGACTTCGTATTTTAAACACAAATCCACCAATCGGTTTAAAAGCATTAATACAGGCGTATGAGCTTTTGGATAAAAATATTTCTGCATATCATCTTGGATTTTTGATTGGTCCATGTCTGAATGCAACAGGAAGATTGGAAACAGCAGAAGAAGCACTGCGCCTTTTAACAATGACAGATATGCAGGAAGCAATCATATTTGCCCAGCAGTTAAAGTCATTAAATGAAAAAAGAAAAGTTATGACAGTGGAAAATACACAAAAAGCACTGGAAGAATTGAAGCAAAGCGGGCATGACAAAGATAAAGTCATCATTTTATATATACCGGATTGTCACGAAAGTTTGGCTGGTATTATTGCGGGACGTATACGAGAAGCATGTCAAAGACCAACATTAGTTTTTACAAAGTCAGAAGATGGTGTAAAAGCTTCAGGGCGTTCTATGGAATGTTATGATATGTTTACGGAGCTTTCTGCTTGTAAAGAGCTGTTTACAAAATTTGGCGGTCATAAAATGGCAGCAGGACTTTCTATGGAAAAAGAAGAATATATTTGGGTATTGAGAGAACGCTTAAATCAAAATTGTAGACTAAAAGAAGAAGATTTTATAGAAAAAGTTTATATTGATGCGGCAATTCCAATGTCTATGGCAAATTTAGAGCTTCTGAAAGAACTAGAAACATTAGAACCATTCGGAAATGGAAATGCAAAACCACTTTTTGCAGAAAGAGATTTGATTTTGACACATGGTCGTTTGATGGGACAAAAAGGAAATGCGGCCAGATATACAGTGCAGTCAATCGATGGAACGACACATCAGGTTGTATATTTTGGAGATCTTTCAAAATTCCATGAGTTTTTAGATGAAAAATTCGGACCGGGAGCAAGTGACAAGCTTTATCAGTATACATGTGCATTTCCGATGCATATGATTTATACGCTTCAAATCAACACATATCAGATGCGAGAACAAGTACAGATACAGATGAAATATTTTTGTTAAATAGGCTAAAGCACAAAAGACCAGATTGCTCTGGTCTTTTGCATTTTCTTATGAGGGGGAGATAGTGAATGTATCAACTATCTGATAAATAATATAGCGTAAAATTGTGTTAGAAATATGTACAATCCATAAAAAACAAATGAAATTTCTTAAGAATTCACAAAGAAAAAGTGAATCAAAAGATTAAGCAATTACGATTTTAACCTGTTCTGGTGCATGCACCTCTGTATGGATACTTCCATCTTCTAAACGAGTATGTGCAATCTCTACTTTACCGTAAGGAGTAGCAATGCTGCCGTTTGCAAAAGTTAAAGAACCTAAGTTAGGTTTGATTGTAATTTCACTGCATCCTTCGCCAGTAATATCTACACCAAGTACATGTTCTGTTAAGAATGCAACAGGACCAGAAGCCCAGCCATGACAGAAACTGTGGCGGAAGCCTTTGTAACAATAAGCACCATGATCACCATGAATGTCATTTTGTCCTTCTTTGTAAATTTCATCGAGACGGCATACATGTTCGTCTACCCAGTCTAAGTCGAAATCTTCCCAGAATGTAGTAGCACCGAGGTCTAACATAGCACCATAGTACTCTTTTAATGCATCTAATGTATCATCAGTAGAACAACATTTTGCCATAGCAGAAAGAATATAATAACTCATAAAAGTAGAAAATCCTTTTGCGCCGCCGGAAGCTAATAACTTAGCAGCATTTTCATCTGCAATGTTGTTTAATAAAAGCAATGCAGCTACTTGTTTAAAGTTTCCACAGGATTCTTTACTGTCTGCTAAAGATGCAGCAGACTTTTTACAAAGTTCTACTAATTCATCGTTGTGGAAATAGGTGTGCATCTGAATGCAGGCATCCATTGCCATTAAATATAAAGCCTTTGTAGCATGTGTAGCTTCTTCAAAAGATTTAGAAGGCCAGTCAATAAAGCTGCTTGGCTCAAAATAACCATGTTCATCAAGGCTATTGAGTATCAAATGTGTTAAATCTGTAATGTAATCTTTTTGTGCATCAAGATAGCTTGTTTTTCCAGTGTAGAAACTCCATTCCTGTAAGTTGATAAGCCACCAGAGAGAATAAGTAGCCATTTTATTAATCCACTGAGGAATTGGAGCTACATTTGCAGATGTTTCTAATGCTTGATAAATTTGAGGAATTTCACCAAATACATATTTGATTGTTTTCATTTCAGGAGCAAGATCACCAATCCAAATCAGTCTGTCACGTTTGATGCCATCCCATAATTCATTTTGAATACATAAATGACATGTGTAAACAGCTGTATCATAAATACGGTTTAATAATGCATCATTACAAGAAAAGCTTCCAATGTATTCGTAAGGCTGGTATTCAAACAGACCTTGTACGCAGGCAAGAGATACAACACAAGGTGTCAAAAGTTCCAAATAAAGGAAACGATAGCCTGTATTTCCTAATGTAACAGTAGAGTAATTTACAATAGGAGTTTCAAAGTCTCTTGGACTATGGTCGTTGCAAGCACCTTTTTCTCCGATGTGAGAGAGTGCTTCGTTAGCAGATTCTCCAAAAGAAAGACGCATACAAGCCTGAGTCATTCCTTCACCGGAAAGGTTTTTGATGCGATGGATACCAAGAACAGCACTTCCTTGAAATTCCACACCAAAATCTAATAAAATTCCAGCACGTTCGGTATCTGTTGTTTTCATATAAGTAACGTTTGGTTCAACAGTATTGACCTGAATTGCTCTTTCTTTTAATAGCAATTCTTCATTTTTTACGATACCAGTTGTAAATAAGATTTTTTGAGGCAGCATGTACTTGCGTACACGGGTGTCCTCAGAACAAAATGAAATATTTTTTAACATAATAAGTTCCTCACTTATAAATTGTACTATGTAAAATAATTCTATCATAAAGTAGTATTGTTTGCAATGAAAAGCATTTTTGGAGACAGAGCCGAAGCTGTGTTGAAAAAAATATTGCGGTGTGATATGATTAAGTAATATGATTAGGAGGAAGATTATGAAGTTTAATACGAACATATCCTATTTATTAAAAGAGTTAGAATACACTGTTTTACAAGGTACAACAGAAGGTGAGATTACAGCTGTAATTAATGATTCCAGAAAAGTAATCCCTGGATGTATGTTTATTTGTATTTCAGGTGCGGTATCTGATGGACATACATATGCACAAAAAGCAGTACAGGCTGGTGCAAAAGTATTAATCGTAGAAAAGAAAGTAGAAGTGCCAGAAGATGTTACGGTGATTTTAGTACCTGACAGCCGTTATGCGATGGCATTTATTTCAGCTGCATATTTTGATCATCCTGCTTCTAAATTAAAAACAATCGGTATTACAGGAACAAAGGGAAAGACAACGACTACCTATTTGGTAAAGTCTATTTTAGAAAAAACAGGATTGCAGGTTGGCTTAATCGGAACAATTGAAACGATTATTGGAGATACACATATTCCAGCAATCAATACGACACCGGAATCTTATACACTTCAAGAATATTTTGCACGTATGGCAGATGCTGGCATGGATGCAGTTGTTATGGAGGTATCTAGTCAGGGACTTTTATTACATCGTACACAGGGCTTTGTATTTGACTATGGTATTTTTACAAATTTAGAGCCAGATCATATTGGACCAAATGAGCATGCTTCTTTTGAAGAATATATGGCTTGTAAAGGTCTTTTGTTTAAACAATGTTTGGTTGGTATCGTAAATGGAGATGACAGTCACGTTGACAGTGTAATCGAAGGACACACTTGCAGCATAGAACGTTATGGATTTTCAGAAGGCAATGATATTCGTGCAGTAAACACAAGATTGGTAAAGACACCGGGCAAGCTTGGTGCGGCATTTGAAGTGACTGGCAAATACCATATGGAAGCAGAAATTGCAGCACCTGGTAAATTCAGTATTTATAATGCACTGACTGCTATTGCAATCTGTATGCATTTTGGAGCAGATAAAGACAGCGTAAGACAGGCACTTATGGAAGCTAGAGTAAAAGGACGTATCGAGTTAGTACCTGTTTCTGATAAGTTTACACTTATGATAGATTATGCACACAATGCAATGGCATTAGAAAGTTTGTTGGAAACATTAAAAGAATATGAACCACATCGTTTGGTATGTTTGTTTGGATGCGGAGGAAATCGTTCCAAACTTCGTCGCTACGAAATGGGAGAAGTAAGTGGAAGATTGGCAGATCTTACAATTATTACATCCGATAATCCACGTTTTGAAAAGCCACAGGACATCATAGAAGATATTAAACAAGGTATTTCTAAAACAAATGGAAAATATGTAGAAATTTGTGACAGAAAGCAAGCAATACGCTATGCAATCGAACATGGAGAAGAAGGAGATATTATTATCCTTGCTGGAAAGGGCCATGAGGATTATCAGGAAATAGAAGGCGTAAAATATCCAATGGATGAAAGAGTGCTTATTCAGGAAATTTTGGAAGAATTAAAATAACATGGAAGTTTATGCAGATATTATTGTAGACATCACACATGAAAAATTGGACAGAGTATTTCAATATCGTATTCCAAAAGAACTTTCTTTGGAAGTGGAAGTTGGCTGTCAGGTCATTGTTCCATTTGGGGTCGCTAATAGGCAGATTAGTGGCTATTGCATAGGGATTTCTTATGAAACTGATTATGATCCTGCGAAAATAAAAGACATAGTATCGGTCAAAAAAGGAAGTACTTCTATAGAAGCAAAAGAAATTCTTTTGGCAGATTTTTTGAAACGACAGTATGGCGTAACAATGATACAGGCTTTAAAAACAGTGCTTCCAGTAAAACAGTCTGTAAAAGGAATTGTGCAAAAGACAATACAGTGTAACAGACCGTTGGAAGAAATTAGTTCTTACTATGACAGCATAAAAGAAAAAGGAAATCAAAAAGCAAAAGCAAGATTATTGTCTGCCTTATTAGAAAAACAAGTACTTTCTTATGAAGAAGCAACGCAGGGACTGCGTATTGGTGCACAGACGATAAAAACGTTAGAAGAAGCGGGTTATATTGCGGTAGAAACCAAAAATCAGTACAGAAATCCAGTGCATATTACGCATACAAAGCAAGATCTTTTCACATTAAGTGCAGACCAGCAGTATATTATAGACTCGATTACGGAAGACTGGAATCAAGAAAAGACCGGACAATATTACATTCATGGTATTACAGGAAGTGGTAAAACTGCTGTTTATGTAGAACTGATTGCAGAAACATTAAAAAGAGGAAAACAGGCAATCGTGCTTATTCCTGAAATTTCTTTGACATATCAGACGTTGCATCGTTTTTATTCCAGATTTGGAGAACAAGTATCTGTAATCAATTCTACTTTGTCACAGGGAGAAAAGTACGATCAGATACAAAGAGCTAAACAAGGCGATATTAAAGTTATCATTGGTCCACGTTCTGCGTTATTTACGCCATTTCCAAATCTTGGACTTGTCATTGTGGATGAGGAACATGAGACCTCTTACAAGTCAGAGCAGACTCCAAAATATCATGCAAGAGAAGTTGCAAAAGAAGTCGCTTCTATTTATGGTGCGAGTTTGGTACTTGGAAGTGCAACCCCTTCGATGGAAGCATATTATGAAGTTCAGCAAGGAAAGTATCGTTTGTTTGAATTAAAAGAACGTTTGACAGGCGGAGCCCTCCCTCATGTAGAAGTAGTTGATTTGAGAGAAGAACTCAAGATGGGAAACCGCAGTATGTTTAGTATGAGTCTTCAGGAAAAGCTGCAAAGCTGTCTGGAACGAAAAGAACAGAGCATATTGTTTTTAAACAGAAGAGGATATTCTGGATTTATAAGCTGCAGAAGCTGTGGCTATGTTATGCGTTGTCCACATTGCAGTGTATCATTGTCACAGCATCAAAATGGCAGATTGACTTGTCATTATTGTGGATATACGATACCAGAAGTGAAACTTTGTCCAGAGTGTGGTTCAAAGTATATTCTTGGTTTTAAAGTAGGTACACAGCAGATTGAAGAAAAACTATTGCAGATGTTTCCAAATATACGAGTTCTTCGTATGGATGCAGACACGACTCGTACCAAAGACAGCTATGAAAAGATTTTAGCTGCTTTTGCAAATAAAGAGGCAGATGTGTTGGTTGGCACTCAAATGATTGTAAAAGGACATGATTTTCCAAATGTGACATTAGTAGGAGTAATTGCAGCAGATCTTTCTTTGTCATTTGGAGATTTTCGCAGTGCAGAGCGCACGTTTCAGTTGCTGACACAGGCAGCAGGAAGAGCAGGCAGAGGAACGTTGCCTGGAGAAGTAGTGATTCAGACATATCAACCGAAGCATTACAGTATTCAATATGCTGCAGCACAAGATTTTAAAGGATTTTATCAAGAAGAAATGTTTTTTAGAGAACTGATGCAATATCCGCCGGTTGGAAGAATGATGGCAATTCAGTTTTTTGGAAAAGAGCAGCCAAGGGTTAAGTCCATGGCAGAAGATTTTGGAGATTATTTGAATTTTTTGACCAAAAACAAACCAAATATTCAAGTATTAGGCGTAACGGAAGCATCGATTGCAAAAATAAAAGATATGTATCGATATGTAATCTATGTAAAGGCAAACCGATTAGAAGCGCTTATGATATTAAAAAATTTATTAGAAAAACGAAAGGTAGAAAGACATAGCGGAAATGAAATTGTACAGTATGATTTTGATCCGGTCAATGTCTTTTAGGGAAGAAATATGGCAATTCGTACTATTAGAGAATTAGGAGACGACGTATTAACAAAACAGTGTAAGGAAGTAAAGACAATCACATATCGTACACAGGTATTAATTGAAGATATGTTTGATACGATGTATGAGTCAGGCGGTGTAGGCCTTGCTGCACCACAGGTTGGTATTTTAAAAAGAATCGTAGTAATTGACTGTACAGGAGAAGATCCAATCTTATTAATCAATCCTGAAATCGTAGAAATGTCTGGAGAACAGACAGGATATGAGGGATGTTTGTCTGTACCTGGTAAGAGCGGTATTGTAACAAGACCAAACTATGTAAAAGTAAGAGCTCAGAATATTGATATGGAATGGTTTGAAATTGAAGGAGAAGAATTGCTTGCAAGAGCATTCTGCCATGAATTAGAGCATTTAGACGGACACCTTTACATTGAAAAAGTAGAAGGCGGTTTAGTAAACAACGAAGATATTGCTGATGAAGAAATCATGGACGAGATTGCTCGTGATATGGAATAGTAATAAGAGGATTAAAATATGAAGATTGTTTTTATGGGAACACCTGACTTTGCAAGTGGTGCTTTAGAAGCATTGATCAAAGCAGGTCATGAAATTACAGCCGTATATACACAGCCTGATAAACCAAAGGGCAGAGGAAAAGAAATTCAGATGACACCTGTAAAGGTAGTTGCATTGGCACATGATATTCCTGTATATCAGCCAACAAGAATCAAAAATGCAGAAGAAGTAGAAAGATTACGAGAAATACCAGCAGATATTTTTGTGGTAGCTGCATTTGGACAGATTTTGTCTCAGGAAATATTAGATATTCCAAAGTATGGCTGCGTGAATATTCATGCTTCTTTATTGCCAAAATATCGTGGTGCTGCACCAATTCAGTGGGCAGTTATCGATGGAGAAGAAAAAACAGGTGTAACAATTATGCAGATGAATGCAGGTTGTGATACAGGTGATATTTTATATACCAAGGAATATGTATTAGATGCAAAAGAAACAGGTGCAAGTCTGTTTGATAAATTAATGGTGCTTGGTGCAGAAGCAATCGTGGAAGCACTTCCTTTAATCGAAGCAGGAGCATTGACACCAATTCCACAGAAGGAAGAAGAAGCGACACATGCGAAAAAACTCACAAAGCAGTTGGGTGAGATGGACTTTACAAAAACTGCAGAAGAATTGGAGCGTTTGGTAAGAGGATTAAATTCATGGCCAAGTGCATATACCTTCTATAAAGGAAAACAGCTTAAAATTTGGGAAGCAAATGTTGTAAAAGGCGTGACTGCACAGCCTGGCACTATTACAGATGTGGATAAGAATAGTTTTACTGTAGCAACAAAAGAAGGTGGTTTACAGATTTTGGAACTGCAGATTGAGGGTAAAAAACGTATGGCATGCAAAGACTTTTTGTTAGGATATTCTGTATGCAAGGGAGAAGTCTTAGGTTAAGTGTTTTGACAGAAATTCTGATGATGGGGATATACAGCAAAGAGAGGTTTTTCATATGTTATTATATGGTTATGGATATGGTTATCCAATGTATTATTATGGATTTGACAAAACGTATATTTTAGTGCTGATAGCAGCAATCTTTAGTATGTGGGCCAGCATGCGAGTAAATTCTACCTATCAAAAGTATGCAAAAGTAATGTCCAGACAAGGAATTTGTGCATCTGAAGCAGCACAGAGAATCTTATATTATGCTGGATTGACAAATGTTCGAGTAGAACATGTCAGAGGAAATTTGACAGATCATTATGATCCTAGAACAAAAACGCTGAGATTGTCTGACAGCACGTATGGAAGCTGTTCTGTAGCTGCAATTGGAGTTGCAGCACATGAATGCGGACATGCCATTCAGGATGCAGAAGGATATATGCCTTTGCAGTTTCGTACTGCGTTAGTGCCTGTAGCAAATATCGGAAGTAAATTTGGTGTTCCAATTATTATACTTGGTTTGATTTTAGGTTCTAATAGTCTGCTTATACAGATTGGGATATGGGCATTTTCTTTGGCAGTATTATTTCAGCTTATTACCTTGCCAGTAGAATATAATGCATCTAACAGAGCTTTGGATATATTAGAGACAAGAGGAATTTTAGGACGAGAAGAATTGGCTATGAGCCAGAAGGTGTTATCTGCAGCAGCACTGACCTATGTAGCAGCGGCAGCATCTTCTATTTTACAGTTGTTACGTTTGATCTTATTGTTCGGACGCAGAGATGATGACAGAAGATAGTGTCAAATATAGATAAAGAAAGGTTTTGGCTTAGTACATGGTAAATACAGTCAATACAAGAGAAGTAAGTTTGGATATTTTAATGGCAGTTGAGAAAGGGGAAAGTTTTTCTCATAAGCTGTTAAAAGATACATTAGATAAATACGATTATTTGGAACGAAAAGATAAGGCTTTTATCAAACGCATCGTAGAAGGTACTTTAGAGCGAAAGATGTATTTGGATTTTATTATCAATTCTTATTCCAATACACCAGTCAACAAAATGAAATCATTGATTCGCAGTCTTTTGCGTATGAGTACATATCAGATTCTTTTTATGCAGGTTCCGGACAGAGCAGTTTGCAATGAGGCTGTAAAGTTAGCGGCAAAGCGTAAATTTGTCAATCTAAAAGGATTTGTAAATGGTGTGCTTAGAAAGATTGCAGCATCTAAGGAGCAACTTCCAACATTATCCAGAGAGGATTTGGTGAGCTTTTTATCTATTACATATTCTATGCCGGCATGGATTGTAGAAAAATGGATCAAAGAACTTGGAGAAGAAGTGACAGAGGGTGTATTAAAACAGCTTTTAGAAATCAGCCCAGTTACTATTCGTATAAAAGAAAGTGTAAGCAAAGAAGATAAAGAAATGTTGCTTGCACAAATGAAAGAACAAGGAATCGAAGTAGAAAAACATCCATACCTTCCATATGCATATACATTGTCTCATTTAGAAGGCATGCATCAGGTGCCTGGATTTTCACAAGGCTTGATTGCAGTACAGGATGTGAGCAGTATGTTGGCAGTAGAAGCAGCAGGAATCAAGAAAGGACAGTTTATATTAGACGTATGTGCAGCTCCTGGTGGCAAGACGATGCTTGCTGCTGAAAAAACTGGTGCAGAAGGTACAGTCATTGCAAGGGATTTGTCTGATATGAAAGTTTCCTTTATTGAAGAAAATGCAGGAAGAATGTGTTTGGATCAGGTACAAGTACAAGTGCATGATGCATTGGTATTAGATGAAACAATGATTGGCAAAGCAGATGTTGTAATTGCTGACCTTCCATGTTCAGGACTTGGAATTATTGCAAAAAAACGAGATATCAAGTATAATGTAACACCAGAAAGTTTAAAAGAACTTCAGGAATTACAAAGACAGATATTAGATGTCGTAACGCAATATGTAAAGCCGGGCGGAACATTGTTATACAGTACTTGTACCATTAATCCAATGGAAAATGAACAAAACTGTGCTTATATAACAGAACAGCTTGGTTTTAAGGCAATAAGCTTAGATGATTGTCTGCCGGAAGTATTACATAGCGATACGACAAAAAAAGGATATTTGCAGTTGATTCCGTCTGTACATCAGACAGATGGATTCTTTATTAGTAAATTTTGTAAGGCGTAAGAATGTATGAATAAAATAGATATTAAATCTTTAAATCAAGAAGAATTGATAGAGGCATTAGCAGAACTTGGAGAAAAACCATTTCGCGCAAAACAGCTTTATCAATGGATGCATGAAAAATTGGCTCGTTCTTATGATGAAATGACCAATATTCCAAAGTCATTAAAAGAAAAACTTCAGGAAAACTTTGTATATACGAGCTTGAATATGGTAACATATCAGGAATCAAAGTTAGATGGAACACGAAAATATTTATTTGAGCTTGCAGACGGAAATGTTGTAGAAAGTGTATGGATGAAATATAAACATGGTAATAGTGTTTGTATTTCTTCCCAAGTTGGATGCCGTATGGGATGCAGATTTTGTGCTTCTACCTTAGACGGATTGGAAAGAAATCTTTTACCGGGCGAAATGCTGGATCAGATTTATTATATTTCCAAACATACAGGGGAACGTGTTTCTAATGTAGTAGTAATGGGAACTGGAGAACCAATGGATAACTATGATAATCTTTTGCAGTTTATCCATATGCTTACAGATGAGCATGGTTTACATATCAGCCAGAGAAATCTTACCGTTTCTACTTGCGGTATTGTTCCAAGAATAAGACAGCTTGCAGAAGAAGGACTTCAGATTACACTTGCCTTATCTTTACATGCAACAACAGATGAGAAGCGTAAAAAATTGATGCCGATTGCAAATGCCTATACATTAAAAGAGGTGTTGGATGCTTGTGAATATTTCTTTGAAAAGACAGGCAGACGACTTACATTTGAATATTCTTTGGTAAGCGGTGTAAATGACAGAAGAGAAGATGCAGATGAGCTGATTGAGTTAGTAGGGCATTTAAACTGTCATGTTAATTTGATTCCTGTCAATCCAATTGAAGAACGTGACTATAAAGAATCTACTGCACAGGCAGTACGTGCATTCCAGAAGCGTTTAGAACAAAACAAAGTGACTGCGACAGTTCGAAGAGAAATGGGACGTGATATTGACGGAGCATGCGGACAGCTGCGCAGAAGACATACGACTAAGATGTAAAGGAGAACCATAAATGTTAAAAGCCTTTTCTCTATCAGATATTGGCAAAAAAAGACAAATCAATCAGGATTGTGTAGATATTTCTCTTACTCCAGTAGGAAATTTGCCAAATTTATTGCTGTTAGCAGATGGCATGGGAGGACATAAAGCGGGAGATTATGCTTCTAAATACACAATCGATGTCATAAAACAAGAAGTAAATGTGAGTCCAGAAACAAATCCGGTACATATTTTTGCAGAGGCAATTGAATATGCGAATGCACATTTATATGATAAATCCATGAAGGATATCAATTATCAAGGAATGGGAACAACACTTGTAGCAGCTACTTGTATAGAACATAAACTGACAGTAGCAAATATTGGAGACAGCCGTTTGTATTTGATCAGACAAAACAAAATGGTACAAGTGACAAAAGATCATTCTTATGTAGCAGAATTGATGGAAAAGGGTGGTTTAGATAAAGAAAGTGCAAAAAATCATCCAAAGAAAAATTATATTACAAGAGCAGTAGGTGCTTTTGAAAAAGCAAAGGCAGATTATTTTTATGCAGAAATCAAGTCAGGCGATGTGATTTTGATCTGTTCGGATGGACTTACAAATATGCTTGCAGATGAAGAAATATTGACAATCATTTATCAGGAAAATGATTTAGAATGTACCTGCAATAAGTTAATACAGGCAGCAAATGAGAAGGGTGGTTATGATAATATTTCTGTGATTGTAGCCAGATACATGGAAGCCGGAAAGGAGAGTCCGATTATATGATCAAGATAGGAATGCTGTTAGGGGACCGTTATGAAATAATAGAAAAAATCGGTTCTGGCGGTATGAGTAATGTATACAAAGCAAAAGATCATAAACTCAATCGATTTGTTGCAGTAAAAGTATTAAAATCGGAATTTAGTGAAAACAGCAGTTTTGTAGCTAAATTTCGTGTAGAAGCCCAAGCGGCAGCAGGGCTGATGCATCCAAACATTGTAAATGTATATGATGTTGGAGAAGAAGATGGTATTCACTATATCGTTATGGAGTTGGTAGAAGGAATCACACTCAAAAAATACATTGAGAAAAAAGCAAGACTTTCCTATAAAGAAGCAGTCAGCATTGCTATTCAGGTATCTATGGGAATTGAAGCGGCACACAATAATCATATTATTCACAGAGATATTAAGCCGCAAAATATTATCATTTCTAAAGAAGGAAAAGTAAAAGTAACAGATTTTGGTATTGCAAAAGCGGCAAGCAGTAATACGGTTACTTCTAATGTGATGGGTTCTGTACATTATTCTTCTCCAGAACAGGCAAGAGGCGGATATAGTGATGAAAAGAGCGATGTGTATTCTCTTGGTATCACATTATTTGAAATGCTTACAGGACGTGTTCCATTTGATGGAGAAACGACAGTTGCAATCGCAATTAAACATATTCAAGAACCACTTCCAAGTCCGAGAGAATTTGTAAGTGAAATACCTGTGAGCGTGGAGCAGATTGTTTTAAAATGTTGTCAAAAGCAAGTAGACAGACGTTATCAGTCTATGGGTGCTTTAATCGAAGATTTAAAACAGGCATTGTTAAACCCTGATGAAGATTTTGTCCGTATTGTAGATCCAGAAGAAATGGGTGCAACAAGAGTAGTAGCTGAAAACAGATGGACACAGCCGGAACAAGAGGAAGAAGAATCAGAGGAACAGGAAGAAATTCCATATTATAGAAATACAGGTCGTGCAGAAAGATACGCGCGAACGACTTCTTCTATGAGACGTTATGCAGATATCTTAGGAGAAGAAGATGAGCTGCTTGATATGGAAGAAGAGGAATCAAGTCATTGGAATGCAGAAAAAACAACGACTTTGATTATGTTTATCGTAGGTATTTTGATTGTATGCATGATTGCTTTTATGGCATTTTATATTGCAGGTTTTTTTAATCAAGATCATGTGACTCCCAGTGACTCTTTTGTGGTTTCCAGTGAAAATCAATTTATTGAGACTGGGACAGTAAGTAAAATAGAAATGATCACTGTAATTGGAGAAAAAGAAGAAAAAATTGTTCCGATTTTAAGAGCAAAGGGGTTGCTTGTAGAAGTATCAGAAATAGAATCTATGGAATATAGCTCTGGTGTGATTGTAGAATGTGATGTAGAAGCAGGCACGATATTAAAGGATGGAGATGTTGTACATCTTACAGTCAGCACAGGTGCTGGAGCGATTGAAATAGAAAATGTAGTAGGAAAAACATACGAAGAAGCAAAAATCATTTTAGAGGGACAGGGCTTTATCGTAAATAAATCAGAAAGCTATAACAGTAATGTTCCAAAAGGCAGTGTCATCAGACAAAGTCCAGAGGCTGCAAGAAAAGTGACAAAGGGTTCTGCAGTAGCTGTAGTAGTAAGTCTTGGAGAAGATAAAGTAAGAGTTCCTAATGTTATGGGACTTACGTTAGAAGATGCACGAGCAGATTTAACGGAAGCAGGACTTTTTGTAGGCAATGTAGAAGAAGAATATAATGAAACAATAGAAGCAGGAACTGTTTGTTATCAGAGTTATTCTGTAGGTTCTTACATTGAAAAAAATTCTTCTGTATCTTTGACGGTGAGTAAAGGAAGAAGACCAAGCTCTTATTCTTATAAGGCAGAAATTGTTGCACCGACTGCGGCAGAAGCACCACAATATCAATCTGGAGATGTTGTAGATGTGTCATTGGTTACATCTGAAGGAAAGATTTTATTGAGTACGAGTACAAGTACATTTCCTATTTCGGGAGAGTATTCAGGAATTTCAGCTTCTACAGGAATTATTACAATGACATATTCTTATGAAGAGGTAGTTGTTCCGGCAACAGAGACAACACCAGCAGTAACAGAGAAAAAGACACAAAGCTTTACGAGAGAAGTATATTTTACAGAGGAATAATTATGCAGGAAACATTTCGAGGAAAGATTACAAAAGGAATAGCGGGTTTGTATTATGTATATGTACCGGAAATGGGCATGGTAGAATGTAAAGCAAAGGGTATTTTCAGAAAAGATAATATTAAACCGTTAGTAGGAGATGATGTATCTGTTGAAATCCTTGATAAGGATAAGATGACAGGTATCATCAGTGAAATATTGCCTAGAAAAAGCAGTCTGATCAGACCGGCGGTTGCAAACATTGATCAGGCTATGATTATTTTTGCGTTAAGAAAGCCGGATATCAATCTGAATTTGTTGGATCGTTTTTTGATTCAGATGCATCAGCAGGATTTGAACACGATTATTTGTTTTAATAAAGCAGATTTAGAGGAACAGGAAGGTCCTGGAAGTCAGAGACTTGCAGAAATTTATGCAAAAGCAGGCTATGATACGTTAGTAATCAGTGCCAAAGAAGACGAGAGCATGGAGCAGGTGTTGGAGTTACTGAAAGGAAAAACAACGACGGTTGCAGGACCAAGCGGCGTTGGAAAGTCTACTTTAATCAATCGTCTTCAGACAGATACACAGATGGAAACAGGAAGTATCAGCCGTAAGATTGAAAGAGGAAAACATACAACACGTCATAGTCAGTTAATTCCAATCTGTGAGGATACTTATATTTTGGATACGCCAGGATTTAGCTCTTTGTCATTATTTGACATGGAAAAAGAAGATTTACAGGCGTATTATCCAGAATTTTGGCCTTTGACAGATGGATGCAAATTTACAGGATGCAGCCATATTCATGAACCAATCTGCGGTGTAAAAGAAGGATTAAAAGACGGCAGAGTAAGTATGGAACGCTATGAAAATTATAAACTTCTTTATGCAGAGTTAGCACAAAAAAGAAAGTATTGAGGATATGCATGTTTAAAATACTTGTTGTGGATGATGATAAGCATACTCGTGTGTTGTTTAAAGCGGTGTTGGAGTCTGCCGGCTATACAGTAACGACAGCAGAAAACGGAATAGATGCGTTAGCAAAAATGGAACAGGAGCATACAGACTTAATTGTATTGGATATTATGATGCCGGATATGGATGGCTATGAATTTACAAAGATTCTTCGGGAAAATGATAACAATATTCCAATTCTGATGGTAACTGCAAGACAGCTTCCGGCAGATAAGCATCAGGGATTTTTAGTTGGAACGGATGATTACATTACAAAACCAATCGATGAAGAAGAAATGCTGCTTCGCATCAAAGCACTTTTAAGACGTGCCAAAATTGTAAATGAACAAAAAATTGTCATTGGAGATGTTATATTAGATTATACGAAGATGACGGTGAGCAGAGGAAAAGAAGAGCAAAAACTGCCGCAAAAAGAATTTATGTTATTATACAAATTATTATCATATCCTGGCCAAATATTTACAAGAATACAGCTTATGGATGAAATTTGGGGTATGGATAGTGACACAGGATGGGAGACTGTGACGGTTCATATCGGAAGACTTCGCAAACGATTTGAAGGATGGGATGAATTTGAAATCGAATCTGTAAGAGGACTTGGATACAGGGCGGTAAAAAAGTATGAATAAAGAAAAGAAAATCAGTAATAGACATATATTGACTTTGACAGCATTGTTCTATGTCGTTTTTGTGATGTTAGTGACAGTAATCATATCCGTAGGGCTTACGGTACTTTTAGTTTCTTTTAAAGTGATTCCATCATTATCAGAAGCAAGAGAAGAAATCTTTTATGTAGTACGATTTATGACAGCTGTGCATATTTTGGCAGGTATTTGCGTAGCAGGATTTGTAAATGCTATCTTGTTGAAACAAGTCAACAAAGTTATTAATTCTATGAATGCACTTGCTGATGGAAATTATAAAATCAGACTGGATTTTGGAAAAGCATTGACAAAACATCCTACATTCAAAGAAATATGTGTGAGCTTTAACAGTATGGCAGAAGAATTGGAGCATACAGAAATGCTGCGTTCTGATTTTGTTAATAACTTTTCGCATGAATTTAAAACACCGATTGTTTCGATTGCAGGATTTGCAAAATTGCTGAAGAGGAATCACTTATCTAAGGAGCAAAGAGAAGAATATCTGGATATTATAGAAGAAGAATCTTTGCGTCTGTCATCTATGGCTACTAATGTGCTGCATGTTACAAAAATAGAAAATCAAACGATATTATCAGATGTTACATCGTTTAATCTTTCGGAACAGCTTCGTAATGTAGTTGTGTTATTAGAACCAAAATGGAGTAAAAAACATATAGAACTCGATATTGATTTAGAAGAATATCAGATTTGTGCAAATGAAGAAATGTTAAAACAGGTATGGATTAATCTTATTGAAAATGCAATTAAATTTTCTCCTGATTTTGGCATGGTAAAGATTACTGCTGAAGAAAAAAAGGATCAAGTATTTGTGTCTGTTTTAAATACAGGAAGTGAAATATCTTTAAAAGAACAAAAACGAATTTTTAGTAAATTTTATCAAGCCGACCAGTCACATGCGTCAGAAGGAAATGGCATTGGTCTTGCCCTAGTAAAAGGAATCGTGCGTCTGCATAAAGGTGAAGTTTTTGTGAAAAGTAAAGATCAAACAACAATATTTACCGTACAGTTGCCTAAAATGCAAAAAAATAACATTTGTTTCGTTTGAGTTTAGAATTGTGCCTTATGATCTTATTACAGTGATGAGCTGAAATATGAAAATAAAGGAGATTCGAATGATGAAAAAATCACAAATTTGTAACTATGTTGGTATTGCACTTATGGCATTATTACTCTTGCTGCAGTTTATGCCATTTTGGGATGGAGTATCTATTCAGTCCTATATTTGGTATCCAAAGCAGTATACAGTAGTAGACAGTTATATTGCAGGACAGGTAGGAGCAGATTATAATATCAACAGTATTATTTGGATACCAATTATCATATTAGTATTTTCTGTTTTAGGTATTGTACTTTGTGCTTTGATGTCAGACAGTATGTTAGTAAGTATCGCTCCATTTGTATGTGGTATTGCTGGGGTATATGGATACCTTGTAAAAAGACCATTACAGCTTGGTACAAACTGGACAATCCATCTTGCATTGTGCATAGCATTGATTTTAGTTTATATTATAAGAGATTATCTTTTAAAGAAAAATGATTAATTAAAATACCCATGTGTTTGAAGCACATGGGTATTTTTTATATACTAGGAAATTACTCATTTCCTAGTATATAAAAACGCTCTGCGAAGATGAACACGAGCGTATAGGGAAAGTATTGCTTCGCAAAACGCTCGGCTCAGCAAAGTGGAGCAAGTCTATCATGTGTGAGGAATAAAGGAAGTTGAAGTGACTTGTCCACTTTATATATAAGAAATTTGTTAAGAAATTATGTCACAGTTGTTTTGCGTGTCGAACAGATAGGTTTGTTCAATAAAAGCATTTTTCTTTATCGTTGTGTCTTCAAGTTCACAATTTAAGCATACAGTGCGTGTATCATTTTTCATAATGACTGCGGTGTGCTGCCAGGTAGCACAAAATCTTACCCATACATAGCGGGACAGAGAGTTGTCAGGATGTCTTGGATAATCGTGAACGATTTCATATCTTTTTTTCAAGTCTTCTTCGCTTAATTGCAGCAAGGAACGTCTGATTCCTTCAAGACCGCCGCCTGGGAAATAATCAGGCTGGTAACAAGCGTAACTTTCTCCACTGTTATTGATTTTAGAAAAGTTAGTCATAAATCCATTCCAAGACTGCATAAAATAGTTTGGATCTTTTGTCAGGACTGCCATATGGAAATCAGCTTCTGCACGCCAAATAGACCATGCATGGCCGCAGCAGATTGCACATCCTGTACCATCACCTTCCCATTTTGTTTCCCACCATCTCATAGTAGACATATAAATTCGTACATCAGGTGTATAACTTCTCCACCAATCATGAAATTCCAATACTTTTTTAGAAAAATCAATATAGCTTGGCACACATTCTATGTATCTGCAATAGTAAAGCAAAGATAAAGCAGTACAAGAAATAGAGCCATCTTCCATAACTTCGTTAGTCACACCTTTGATGCCGCCTTCTGTTGGAAAACGCAGTCCACGTTTTACAAGATGCTCAGCCGCTTTTTTAGCACTTTGCGCAAAGTAATCTGCTTCTTTATCTCTTTGTAAATCTTTTAATGCTAATGTAAGATCTACAAGTGGAATCATAGGGGCACATACTGTAGTATAGTCTTCTCCTGAGAAAGTTTCAAAAGCACCAGTTTCCTTTTGATAAGTATTGACAATAGTTTCGGCAGCATGTACAGCAAAATCAAGATAAGATTGCTTGTTGGTCAGCTTAAACATTTCAAGTAGGATTGAAATACCAAAAAATTGTTCTTGGATACGAATGGACTGATGAATGTGGTAAGCTGGGTATTTATCTAGTGCAAATGGAACGATTGTATTTCGTGGAACGAAAGAGTCTGTTTCGCCCATAACTGTTTTTAATGCATCTTCTACAACAGGAAGATAAGTCGTTGTGTTGTAGCTTCTCATATAACAAATCAGTGACCAACACCAAACCATACCTTCGCAAAGATTGTAATCGCCATGATAAGGTTTTTTGATAGAATCACAGCTTTTTTTGAACAGAAGGTCAGAATTTTCGCCAAACCAGATAACAGTATCTAAACCTGCCACATCGTTTTTGTAAGGGGTGATTTGATATTTTCCATAACCATCAGAAAAAATACGCACAGAATGACCTGTTACAGGCAGTTTCTTTTCGCCATGTTCAGAACTAACCATAACATAATCGGCATTGCCAAGGATATCCACATCAATATAAGAAGCAAAAGTTCCTGTAACGTTTGGACAAAGCATTGGACAATCATATATTTTTTGGATTTTTTCATAACATTCTTCGATTGTTTTGGCGAAACACATTTCGATAGATATATGAGGATTGGTTTCATCATCAAAATAATCAGGTAAAGAGGATAAAAGCTGGAATGTTTTAATTTGATTTTTGTATATTGTTTTCCATGCTTTACAAGGTGTTGTTGCTGCAATGATTGTAAATCCACATTCAATAGTTGGCATAATACAGTACATTTTTGTACAATCCAAAGAAGTGTATGGAGAACTTGGAAGCAGCTGCCCATCGTCAGTTCCATTTATTTTAGTAAGAAAATTCAAGTTGAAATCTATTCCAAATTGTGCGAGTCTATCATCAGTTCCGCAAGACTGAATCAAAAGACGATTGGAATCTATTGTATAAGTGGTATCAATGCCAAATTCAGAATTATGGCAAGTAATGCTATGTTCTTTAGCAAAAATCTGATCATAAGAAGCTAACTTATCTGCATAAGGCATAAAGTTTTCGTCAGTAGTAATGTCGTCTCCTTTTAATGTGTAAGAAACGGCTCCAAATCCAGCAGAATCCGCAAGATTATATGTACCAAATGGAGTATACAACCCACAAATCAAACCATTTGATTCATTTACTTCTATTCTTAATTGGTCAGTTCCTATTGTAATCATATAAACGTCCTCGTATAATAATAGTATAGTTTATACTTATTAAAGCATAGGATGTAAAAGTGTGCAAGAGAAATTGTTTTATGATTTATATGTGTGTTAAAAGTAGGAAAATTAATATTTTCAAATGTTAAAAGGTGTGATATAATAACAAGCTGTATCAGACTCTTTTTATTTTATAGACAAATAAAATAAAGAGAAGCAGTACATATACACTTTATTTAGAATATGTAATAAAGCAGACATTGATTGCTGTTCAATGTATGTTTTTAGTGTTAGAGAAGGAGAATCATTATGAAATTAGGTATCGTTGGTTTACCAAACGTAGGTAAAAGTACCCTGTTTAATTCATTAACAAAAGCAGGTGCAGAAAGTGCAAACTATCCATTCTGTACAATTGACCCAAACGTAGGTATCGTTCCAGTTCCAGACAAAAGATTACAGCTTTTAGGAGATATGTATAAATCTAAAAAAGTAACTCCTGCTGTAATTGAGTTCGTAGATATTGCAGGTCTTGTAAAGGGTGCTTCAAAGGGAGAAGGTTTAGGAAACCAGTTCTTAGCAAATATACGAGAAGTAGATGCAATCGTTCATGTAGTTCGTTGCTTTGAAGACAGCAATGTTATTCATGTAGATGGCAGCGTAGATCCAATTCGTGATATTGAAACAATCAATTTAGAATTGATTTTCTCAGATTTGGAAATACTGGAAAGAAGAATCGCAAAAACAACAAAGCTTGCAAACAATGATAAAAAAGCAGCAAAAGAGCTTGCTTTACAGAAACGTATCAAGGCTCATTTAGAAGAAGGAAAGCTTGCAAAGACATTTGAAACAGAAGATGAAGATGAAGCAGCAGTTATGGCAGAGTACAACTTATTAACTGCAAAGCCAGTAATCTTTGCAGCAAATGTAAGTGAAGATGATTTAGCAGATGATGGTGCAAGCAATGATATGGTTGCAAAAGTTCGTGAGTATGCAGCTGCAGAAAATTGTGAAGTATTCGTAATCTGTGCTCAGATCGAACAGGAAATTGCTGAATTAGATGAAGAAGAAAAAATGATGTTCTTAGAAGAATTAGGACTTTCTGAATCTGGTTTGGACAAGCTGATTGCAGCAAGCTATCGTATTCTTGGTCTTATCAGTTATTTGACAGCAGGTGAAGATGAGACAAGAGCATGGACAATCAAAGTTGGTACAAAGGCTCCTCAGGCAGCAGGTAAGATCCATTCTGATTTTGAACGTGGATTTATTAAGGCAGAGGTTGTAAATTATTTAGACCTTTTAGAGCAGGGTTCTTTGGCAGCAGCAAGAGAAAAAGGTCTTGTTGGTATGGAAGGCAAAGAATATGTTGTAAAAGACGGCGATGTTATTCTCTTTAGATTCAACGTATAAAGGAGTAAATAATATGATAGAAACCATGAACAGTACAGATATTGCTTTTCCAAATTTGGGGATTTATTTAAAAAATGTACCTAAAACGTTTTCTGTATTTGGTATTGACATCGCTTTCTATGGTTTGATCATTGGTATCGGTATTATAGCAGGTATTCTGTTAGCTGCTCACGAAGCCAAAAGAACGGGACAAAAACCAGATGATTACTGGGATTTATCTATTTATGCCATTATTTTTTCTATTATAGGTGCTAGACTGTATTATGTTATTTTTTCATGGGACAGCTATAAAGATGATTTGATGTCTATCTTCCGTATACGAGAAGGAGGACTTGCAATCTATGGTGCAGTGATTGCTGCATTTTTGACCGTATTTGTTTATACGAAAATCAAAAAGAAAAATTTTCTTCAGATGGCAGATACTGCAATCATGGGTCTGGTATTAGGTCAGATTATTGGACGTTGGGGTAATTTTATGAACAGAGAAGCGTTTGGAGATTACAGCAATGGTCTGCTTGCAATGGCACTTCCAATTGATGCAGTACGTCAGCATGAGATTACAGCCAATCATTGGGCACATGTCTCAGAAGGTATGAATTACATTATGGTACATCCAACCTTTTTATATGAATCTTTATGGAATATTGGTGTATTACTTGTTTTAATGGCATACAGAAAACACAAAAAATTTGAAGGAGAATTGTCTTTGATGTATCTTGCAGGATATGGTATTGGACGATTTTTCATCGAAGGTCTTCGTACGGACCAGCTATTGCTTCCAGTGATAGGTATTCCGGTTTCTCAGCTTATTGGAATTACAGCATTTATTGTATGTACGATTATCATTATCATTACGCGTAGTTGTTTAAAAAAGCAGGACAGAAATTTACAGGAATCTATCAGTCTTGCAGATAATCAGATGCTTGGAAGAGATAAGAACAAATAGGAGACGATATGAAATATTCTTATGTATTGCATACACCGGAGAAAAATATTGTATTTGCCGAAGGTGTAAATCCATTTAGTGTTCAAAAAACACAGACAATAGCGATAGAACCTTTTGAAATGGTAATTGCTTCTAAAGAACAAGGTGGATGTTGCTTAACAGAAATCACTGTATCTGCAAAATCCAAGCAGCAAGTATATATTTCTGTATATGGAGAGGGCGATGCTCAGTTATATTCTTTTGCACAGCTTTGTGATAAAGAAAGACTGTTTCGTCAAAGCCCTCATAATCCAGATAGATACCATTTTAAAATGGAAAAGAGTGCGGTGCCTATGGTTGCAGCAATTTCTGATGGAATGGGTGAATTTTTGATTGCAGATAACCCATCTTATTTTGATAATGCAACGACACAGCATATCATTCCAGAACAGCAATGCTTTTATTTTTCTTCAGGAGACAAGGGCGGAGCACCAAACTATGAAGAAAGTGATGAATTTGGACCAATTTTTCATGAAATCGATCAAGAAAAGGTACATACATTCCGTTTCTTTGCGTTTAAGAAACATGCAAATTCTTTAAAATCTGTTCGTCGTGAAGCATTTGTTGCGATTGAAAATGTATTTGGTACAAACAGCGGTTCTGTATATCGAGCAATGTGTTTTTCCAGCAACTATATGCATATTCGCAAGAATGAAAGAGGAACAAGTGATAAATGGGTCGTAGCGGGCATTGAATATGGCAATGCACAATACTTTAGAGATTCTTTTTATCAGACATTTATTTTAGATGAAGAAATCGAACAGCAGGCATATCAGGCATGTGCATTTGAACGAGGAGATGAAGGTGCAACAACATTTGCAGCAGAAAATGCTTTGGTTTATTTAATTTGGTCTTATCGTATTTTTGCAAAAGGCAAAGAATATAATCATAGCATTGCAGATGAAGCATTTGAATCTGTCATTGAATGTATGGATAAGCATCCAGATGGTGGCTTTTATGCAATCAGTGGAAAAGGGGACGGCACATTTAAAAACTGGTTTGATATTTGTGCTTTTGAAGATGATGATCAGGACGTATATAATTGTGGCATGGTCATTTGTGCATTAGAATGTGCAAAGCGCATGGGATATGAGATTGGTGACCGAAAAGAAAAAGCAATCAAACGTTTCCATACGTTATTTAACGGAAAATATTTCCAGTTGAGTGATAAAAAAGACTGTATGGCAATGGATTTTGCTGTTGGTGAAGTGATTTATTACATCTTGTTTGGAGAAACTTTTATTGATGACGAAATGGTTCGAAAGAGTTATCGTGCAATAGTAGACAGTCCAGCAAAAACTCCATATGGTATTAAAATCGTAGCAATGGCGGATGGAAGCTATGTTCCATACGATATGTACGAAGCAAATGGCAAACGTTATCCAATGTTGGAAAATTGTGAACCTGGACGCTATTTTAATGGTGGTTCTTACCACATTTATGAGATGTTGTTCCATATTTGTGCATACTTACATCATGTAGAAGATGCGCAGCAAAATATGATTGAACGATTGATGATTGATTTAGATTACGATGGTGCAACTCATGAATATATGCATACAGTACGAGGCTTTGGTGGAAAACCAAATCAGGGCTGGAATGCAGCAATTTATGCATTCTGGGAAGAACTTATGAAACGTAATGAAGCAGACAGCACATTTTTTGATGCAGCCGAAGCAAAATTAAAAACATTAGAATAAAATAAAAAAAGGTATGGCATAAAAAACGAAAGAATAGTTTTATGCCATACCTTTTATATTTATGCGATAATTTAAAGTTTATGCAAGTACAAGAAGTCTTTAATGTTATAAACAAAACAGAACATCAGTTCTATAAGATACCACGAACTTCACACGCTGTCAAGAGAAAAATGTGAAGTTTTGAATAAAAAATGATGTTTTCTATTGTCAAGCGAGAAAAAATACTGTAAAGTAGTAGAGAGACAAAGAATGTATAAAATACATATGCAGATGGTAGGAGTGGATTATGGAATTTAAACATTATTCCGTACTTTTGGATGAGACAATAGAAAATTTAAACATAAAACCAGATGGTGCTTACATGGATGGTACACTTGGAGGAGCAGGTCATGCATATTGTGTATGTGAAAAGCTCGGAGAACAAGGTCATTTCTATGGTATCGATCAAGATGGAGATGCTATTAAAGCAGCAGGTAAACGTCTGGAAGTGTTTGGAGATAAGGTCACAATCATTCGAAGCAACTACTGTTATGCAAGAGAACGATTAGCTGAAATCGGAGTTACAAAGGTAGATGGTATTGTATTAGATCTTGGAGTTTCTTCTTATCAGTTAGATACAATAGAAAGAGGATTTTCTTACAAGTATGATACCAGATTAGATATGCGAATGGACGATAGACAGACCCTTTCTGCTATGGAAATCGTAAATGAGTATCCAGAAATGGAACTGTTCCGTATTATACGTGATTACGGAGAAGATCAGTTTGCAAAAAATATTGCAAAGCATATCGTAAGAGCAAGAGCAGAAGCTCCGATAGAAACAACAGGACAATTAAATGAAGTCATCAAAGCAGCTATTCCAGCTAAAATGCGTATGAATGGTCATCCGTCCAAAAAGACATTTCAGGCAATCCGTATAGAATGCAACCATGAATTAGATGTGTTGAGAGATTCTTTAGATGGATTTATTGATATGTTAAATCCTGGTGGAAGATTATGTATCATTACATTCCATTCTTTGGAAGACCGTATTGTAAAGAGTGCTTTCAAAAAAGCAGAAAATCCATGCATTTGTCCTCCTGGGTTCCCAGTGTGTACATGCGGACAGGTTTCCAAAGGTCGCGTGATCAGCAAAAAACCAATTTTGCCAAGCGAAAAAGAACTCGAAGAGAATTCAAGAAGTAAGAGTGCCAAACTGAGAGTGTTTGAGCGTAATTAGGAGGGTGATGACAATGGGTACTCAAGGCAGAATACCTACTAACAGAAATTATAAAAATGTATCAAATCAGAACGTTACTTATTTGTATGGAAGTACTGCCCGTAAAATGGAGGCAGCTCCGAACAGACTGCCACAAAGACAGCCCCAGAGACATAATGTACCGAATACGCACCCAAAAACAAGGGTAAAGGCAAAGCCAAGCCCTGTAAATGTACCATTGTTGATTTTGACACTTTTTACATTTGCAATCAGTGCTGTATTGATGATCAAGTATATCAGTTTAAATTCTGAGATTACCGCACTTACACATGAGATTCAGAAAATAGAAAGTCAGGTTAATGCATTAAAAGCAGAAAATGATGAATATCACAGCCGCATTATAAGCAGCGTAGACTTAGAAAAAGTAAGAGAAGTTGCAATCATGGATCTTGGTATGGTATATGCCTCTGAAGGTCAGATTATTACATATGATACACAGATTGATGATTATGTGGAACAGAGCCGTGTGATCAAAGATTAAAAATATTCTGGAGGAAAGCAATGGCACAAAACAGAAAGACAGGAAGAATTCGTCAGTACCCCAGAACACGTTCTAAAAAGCAAAATACTACCAGATTTCGTCCGTATATGCGTATAAAACTGGTAGTTTTTTGCGTTTTAGTATTGATTGTAACTGGTGTCATGATAGGAAGACTAGTCTATATTACAAGTACGAGTGAAGAAAAGTACAAAAAGCAAGTATTATCACAGCAAAAATACGATTCTGTTACACTTCCTTTTAAGCGAGGAGAAATTCTGGACTGTAATGGAAGTACATTGGCATATAGCGAGAAAGTATATACCGTTATTTTGGATACGAAGATTATGTTGGAAGATGAAAAAGCATTAGAACCAACGATGAAGGCGTTGGACACTTGCTTTGATGTGGATATAAACATAGTCAGAAAGTATGTAAATGAAAATCCAAAATCTCAATATTACCGCGTGACCAAGAAAGTAAGCTATGATGAAAAAATAGCATATGAAGAATATGTCGAACAACAAGAAGAATTAGCAAAACAGGCAGCAAAAGCTGCGGATGAAAAAAATACAGGTGCACATATTAAAGGCATCTGGTTTGAAGAAGAATATTTAAGAAAATATCCTTATAAAACACTTGCCAGTGAAGTGCTTGGCTTTACGGTTGGTGATAATATCGGTCAGTTCGGTTTAGAAGAATATTATAATGAGGTACTAAATGGAACGGTTGGTAGAGAGTATGGATACTTAAATACGGAAAGCGAATTAAAACGAACAATCAAGCCAGCAGAAAATGGATATAGCATCGTTACGACAATAGATTTGAACATACAAAAAATTGCAGAAGATGTAATTACTAAATATAATGAACAGCTGCGAGATAATTTCAGAGAAGGCCCAGGTGCAGAAAACATGGGCATTATCGTTATGGATGTTAATGACGGAAGCTTGCTTGCAATGGCAACAAACAAAGGATATGATTCTTCTGATCCATATAATGCACTTTCTTTGTATTATAGTGAAGAAGAAATAAAGAGCTTTAAGGAGCTGATTGTCAATATTTCGACAGGAGAGCCTTTGACAGAAGATGAAAAAGACGATAAAGATATTCAGACTACAACAAAATATAGTTTTGAATTAAATCAGATATGGAGAAATTTCTGTCTGTCTGATACTTTTGAGCCAGGATCTGTTGCAAAACCATTTACAGTAGCGATGTGCTTAGAAGAAGGAAAGATTACTGGAAATGAGACATATCTTTGTGAAGGAAGTTTATACGTTGGTGGTCATACTATTAGATGTCATGATACATCAGGTCATGGTATCATTGACGTTTCCGGTGCTGTTGAGCAGTCTTGTAACGTAGCAATGATGTATATGTCTGAAAATTTGGGGGCAGAAAAATTTTCAAAATATCAGAATTTGTTTGGATTTGGATTAAAGAGTAATATTGACCTTGGTGGTGAAGCAAGAACGGCGGGATTGATTCATACACTTAGTACAATGGGTGTGACAGAACTTGCAAGTAGTTCTTTTGGACAGGGTTTTCAAGTAAGTATGATTCAGATGGCAGCAAGTTTTTGCTCTTTGGTAAATGGTGGATATTTATATCAGCCGCAAGTAGTACGTCAGATTATAGATGAAAATGGAAATATAGTAGAAAATATTCAGCCATTTTTAGTAAAACAAACGATTTCAGCAGCAACAAGTGAAAAGATTATTCAATATTGTAATGCAACGGTAGAAGAAGGAACTGGTAAAAAGGCAAAGCCTGCCGGATATGCAGTAGGTGGTAAGACTGGTACTTCTGAAACATTGCCACGAGGCAATGGAGAATATGTTGTATCTTTTTGCGGTTATGCACCAGCAGATGATCCTCAGATTTTAGTTTATGCTGTAATTGACAGACCAAACGGAGAACGTCAGGACTGGATGACAGAATATGCTTGTTGGATGGCAAGAGATGTATTTGCCGATGTACTTCCATATTTAAATATCTTTATGACAGAGGAACTTACCGAAGAAGAACAGCAGGCATTGCAGGCGAAACAGGATGCAATTATACAAGATTATCAAAACAAACGAGACGAAGAAGCTGGTATCGTAACAGAACCAGATGCTTCTGATGATAATCAAAATGCGGCAGAGTCTGCACAGACTCCAGATTCCGGAACATAAAAGCATATCTATGCTAAACATATAATACACTATAATAATATCGTTTATTGTGTGTATCTATGTTTGTAAGAATATATCAAAAAAAGAAAATATTGATTTTTGGTGCCGGCGGTTTGCTTCTGTTGATATTATTGTTTGGCAGATTGGTTTATCTTATGGTAGCCAAAAGTGAATATTATGCTGCAATGGCACAAGACCTTCACGAAAGAGAGCGTGATATCAAGGCTGCCAGAGGCAGGATTTTAGACCGAAACGGAGTCGTATTGGCAGACAATGTTACGGTATGTACGATATCTGTTATTTATACCCAGATGGAAGATCGGGAAGCTGTTATAGAGGTGTTGTGCAAAGAACTTGGACTGACAGAAGAGTATGTCAGAAAACGAGTAGAAAAATATTCTTCCAGAGAACGAATCAAAAGCAATGTCCCAAAAGAGATTGGAGATCGTATAAGAGCTTATGATATGGCTGGAGTTAAAGTAGATGAAGATTACAAACGATATTATCCGTATGGAATTTTGGCGAGTAAGGTGCTTGGTTTTACGGGAAGTGACAATCAAGGTATACTTGGCATTGAAGTTTCGTATGACTCTTACTTATCTGGCACGGCAGGAAAAATCTTGACGGTTACCGATGCAAAAGGGATAGAACTTCAAAAAGAAGGGGAACGCAGAGAAGAACCAATCGCAGGACAGGATTTGACATTAAGTATTGATTATAATATACAAAGCTATGCAACGCAGCTTGCCAGTCAGGCATATGAAACAAAAGAAGCAGAAAATGTTATGATTTTAGTTATGAATCCAAAAAACGGAGAAATATATGCTTGCGTCAATTGGCCGGAATTTGATTTGAATGCTCCATATGAACTGACAAGTGTATGGAGTAATAAACTTTCAGACGGAAACACACAGGAAAATTTAAATAAAATGTGGAGAAATGGATGTATCAATGATACCTATGAGCCTGGCTCTACATTTAAGATTATTACAGCTGCTGCCGGACTGGAAGAAGGAGTTGTCAGCCCGGACGATGCGTTTCATTGTCCGGGTTTTATTGTTGTAGAAGATAGAAAAATACGATGTCATAAAACCGCAGGACATGGCTCAGAGACATTTGTGCAGGCAACACAAAATAGTTGTAATCCCGTTTTTATTACTGTTGGACTTCGACTTGGGATAGAAAAATATTATAGTTATTTTGAAAAATTTGGGCTGACTACAAAAACAGGTGTGGATTTGCCGGGAGAAAGCCGCACGATTGTACATAAGATGGAGAACATGGGACTGGTAGAACTGGCAACGATGGCATTTGGCCAGTCTTTTCAAATAACACCAATCCAGCTTTTGACTACCGTTTCTTCTATTATCAATGGCGGAAATCGTATTACACCGCATTTTGCAGTTTCGGCAGCATCAGAAGAGGAAACAACATACTTTACATACCCCGTAGAAAAAGAAATTGTAAGCGAAACAACGTCTGAAATGATGCGAACAATATTAGAGAGTGTAGTTAGTCAAGGCGGTGGAAAAAACGGTCAGGTGGAAGGGTATCTTGTAGGTGGAAAAACAGCGACCAGTCAGACACTTCCACGAGGCAATGGAAAATACATCGCTTCTTTTATTGGATTTGCACCAGCAGATGATCCAAACGTCATTGCACTTGCAATTATTACGCATCCAAAAGGTGTTTATTATGGAGGGCAGATTGCAGCACCAATCGTAAGACAACTTTTTGAAAATATTCTTCCTTATTTGGAAGAAAAGGGGTATAATTGAGCAAAACGACATAATAAAAAACAAGAGAGGAGACAAATATGTTTCACAATTTAGTATTTCCGGTTATCATACCGATCGTAGGAGCTTTTTTAATCACAGTTTTATTAGGACCTATTATCATTCCTTATCTTAGAAAATTAAAATTTGGTCAGACTGTTCGAGATGATGGCCCACAATCTCATTTAAAGAAAAATGGTACTCCAACAATGGGTGGTATTTTATTTTTGATTAGTATTACAATCATGACACTTCCTTTTATCAAAAGTTATCCAAATGTTGTTCCAGTATTATTTTTAACACTTGGATTTGGGTTAATTGGATTTTTAGATGACTATATCAAAGTTGTATTAAAACGTTCCATGGGGCTTACTTCTTTGCAGAAAATGCTTGGACAGATTGTAGTAACTGGAATTTTTGCATATTATGTTATGAATGTATCTGATGTTGATCTTGCAATGCGTATTCCATTTATGGATAAGACAATTGATATGGGTATATTGACCATTCCAGTGATGTTTTTGATTATTCTTGGAACGGTAAATGGTTCTAATTTTACAGATGGTATCGATGGACAGGAAAGCAGTGTTACAGTTATTATCGCTACATTTTTTGCAGTAGTGAGTGTATGTATGGGTGCTGGAATTGAACCAGTAGCTTGTGCAGTAATCGGTGGCTTGTTAGGCTTTTTGATGTTTAACGTATATCCAGCAAGTGTATTTATGGGAGATACAGGATCTTTAGCACTTGGAGGATTTGTTGTAGGTTGTGCATATATGACAGGATTACAGCTTTTCCTTCCAATCGTAGCATTTATTTATATGATTGAAGTTTGCAGCGTTATCATTCAGGTTACATACTTTAAACTGACAGTAGGCAAACGTTTCTTTAGAATGGCTCCAATTCATCATCACTTTGAACTTGGTGGCTGGAGTGAAACAAAAGTAGTAGCTGTATTTACTACAGTGACAGCTTTACTTTGTCTTGTAGCAATCGCAGCAATTTAACAGGAGAAGGACATGAATTTTTCAGAGAAAAAGATTTTAATCGTAGGAAGCGGAATAAGCGGAATGGGAGCTTTAAAGCTGCTTTCTACAGTAAAGGCACACTGTGTTGTGTTCGATGGTAATGAGAAATTAACAAAAGAAGAGGTCATTGCAAAGTTTCCAGAAGGCTGTCATGCAGAAGTATGTATTGGAAATATTTCAGAATCATTGCTGCAGTCTTTAGATATGGCAGTGATCAGTCCTGGCGTACCAATTGATAGTCCTATTGTTTTGATGCTTAAGCAATACCAGATTCCAGTGATTGGCGAGATTGAACTGGGATACCAGCTTGCAAAAGGACATATTATTGCAATTACAGGAACAAATGGAAAAACTACAACAACTACATTAGTAGGTCAGATGATGAAAGATTATTTTGAATCTGTATTTGTAGTAGGAAATATTGGAAATCCATATACATTAGAAGCATTAAAGACAACAGAAGATACAGTAACAGTAGCAGAAATAAGTTCTTTTCAGTTAGAAACAGTAGAGGAATTTTGTCCAGAAGTTTCTGCAATATTAAATGTTACTCCAGATCATCTTAATCGTCATTATACGATGGAAAATTATGCAGCTACCAAAGAAAAGATTACAAAGGGACAGACCAAAAAGCAGTATTGCATTTTGAATTATGAAAATGAATATACAAGAGAGTTTGGTTTACATAAATGTCCTGCAACGGTTGTATTCTTCTCTTCTAAGCGTGTTTTAGAAGATGGCATTTATTGCCAGGATGATATGATTTACTTGACAGAAAAAGGACAAAAACGACCAATTTTAAATATTCATACAGACATGAATTTAGTAGGTACATGTAATGTAGAAAATGTTATGGCTGCAATTGCTATCGGTTTAAGCTTTGGCGTTCCACTAGAAAGTTTATTAAAGACAATCAAGGCATTTAAGGCAGTAGAGCATCGCATTGAATTTGTAGCAACAAAAGGTGGAGTAGATTATTATAACGATTCCAAAGGCACAAATCCAGATGCAGCAATTCAAGGAATACTTGCGATGTCTAAGCCTACGATTTTAATCGGGGGAGGCTATGATAAGCAAAATGAGTATGATGAATGGATTGAAGCATTTGGAGATAAGGTTAAACTGTTAGTATTGATTGGACAGACAAGAGAAAAAATTGCAGCTTGTGCAAAAGCACATGGTTTTACAAATTATGTGTTTGCAGATACATTTGAAGAATGTCTTCAGATTTGCACACAAAATGCCAAGATGGGAGACGCAGTATTATTATCTCCAGCTTGTGCAAGTTGGGGTATGTTTCCAAATTATGAGGAACGTGGCAGACAGTTTAAGGAGTATGTAAATAACTTATCTTAGCAGAAAAGTAGGAGAAGTGCATTGGAAAATAATATCAGACAATTTAGACCAAGACAGGAAACTCCAAAAGAGCAGCCTGTAAAAAAAGAAATATTTTATTTTGACTATACATTCTTGCTTGTGCTGATTTTTTTAGTTGGCTTTGGACTTGTTATGGTTTATTCCGCAAGTTATTATGAGGCAATGCAGGAATTTAATAATCCAAACTATTATGTTAAAAAACAGGCAATTGCAATTGCAATTGGATTTGTGGGCGTGTTTGTAGCATATAAAATACCATATAAATTTTATAGAAAGCTTGGATATCTGCCATTTATCGCTTGTATTATTGTTATTTTAATGATTTATCCATTTGGATTTGAAGCCAATGGTGCAAGAAGATGGATTAAATTAGGACCAATTTCCTTTCAGGCAGCAGAACCTGTAAAACTTGGTATGATTTTATTTTTGGCAAATTTCGTATATGCATTTCGTAAAAAAATCAATACAATAAAAACTGTTCTGATGATGATTGTTTTTACGTTACCTATTTTCTTAATGGTATATAAGATTACGGACAATCTTAGTTCTGCACTGATTATCCTTGCAATATGTGTTTCTATGATTTTTGTAGCAACAAGGGATTATAAGTGGTTTGTCGGTTTTGGTGCAGTCGGAGTAGCAGGTGTAGCTGCTGTTGTATGGTACATTGTACAGAATGTACAAAATGGAGGCAGTTTCCGTTCAGAACGAATTTTGGCTTGGCTCGATTTGGAAAAATATGCATCTGGAAAAGGTTATCAGACTTTGCAGGCTTTATATGCAATCGGTTCTGGTGGTATTTGGGGCAAAGGTTTGTGCCAAAGTATCCAAAAGTTAGATTTTTTGCCGGAAGCACAAAACGATATGATTTTTTCCATCATATGTGAAGAACTTGGACTGTTTGGCGGAATACTTGTTATTTTAATGTTTATGATTTTAATATGGCGAATGATGATTATTGCATCAAATGCAGCAGATCTTCAGGGAGCTATGATTGTAGTAGGTGTTATCGCACATATTGCGGTTCAGGTTGTTTTAAATATTGCTGTAGTTACCAATACAATTCCAAATACTGGTATTTCTCTTCCGTTTATTAGTTATGGAGGTACGAGTATCTGCTTTTTAATGTTTGAAATGGGTATAGTCATGAATGTGGCAAAGGGAATCAGAGTTAGTGCCTAATAGAAAGAGGAATGTTTTATATATCATCCGCATATAATACAATAAGCAAATTTTGCCAAGGGTGATTATATGGAACAGATTTTGATACGAGGAGGCATACCTTTGACAGGGGAAGTGTGCATCCAAGGATCTAAAAATGCAGCATTGCCGATATTGGCAGCAACGCTGCTTACAGAAGGGGAGCATGAAATAAAAAATTGTCCCAAAATATCAGATGTTTACTATATGTTGGAATTGATCTGTTCTCAGGGAGCAGTTGTTTTGTGGAAGGGCAGAGACCTTTATATAGATACTCGTAATGTAAAACAAAGTCCTTTAAAAGAGCAAAACAAAGGGATGATGCGTTCTAGTATTTTTTTATTAGGAGCATTGCTTGGAAGGTTTCAAGAGGCACAATTGGAGTATCCAGGCGGATGTGTCATTGGTAGTCGTCCAATCAATTGGCATATGCAATATTTGAATCAAATGGGAGTTGTTTTTTGTGAAGATACAAAATATATTTCAGCAAAAACTCCAAAATTAAAAGGTTGTGAACATAGATTGGAATTTCCAAGCGTTGGAGTGACTGAGAATCTTATTCTAGCAGGGGTGTTGGCAGAAGGTACTACAATTATTCATGGTGCTGCAAGAGAACCGGAAATTGTAGCACTGTGCGAGTTTTTAAATTCAGCAGGTGCCAATATTTATGGAGCTGGAAAAAAGGAGATTATCATACATGGAACCCAAAAGCTTTCCAGTGGACACATAACATTGCAGGGCGATAGGATTGTGGCAGGAACGTATGCATTTGCCTGTATGATAACAGGTGGAAGTGTTGTACTGAAAAAAGCACCTACAGAACAGATGAGCCGATTGATTCCATTACTTCATGCAATGGGTGGTGATACGGTAATTGCAAAAGAAGAATTGTTTGTGCAAAGAAGACATAGGCTTCGGGCAGTACCGCTTGTGCAGACGCAAGTATATCCAGGATTTCCTACCGACTTACAGTCACCGCTGTTAGCAACCATGTGTACAGCAGATGGAGAAAGTGCAATAGAAGAAAGTATTTTTGAAAATCGTTTTCGTATCGTATCGCAGCTGCAAAATATGGGAGCAAATATTCATGTGCAGGAAAAAACTGCATATGTAAGAGGGGTCTCTAAGCTGCATGGTACTACTCTTTTTGCAGAAGAATTAAGAGGTGGTGCGGCACTTGTGTTAGCAGGACTTGGAGCAGATGGAGAAACGTATATAAAAAATTGCAGTCATATATATCGTGGATATGAGAATATATGCAAAGATTTATCAGAATTAGGAGCAA
>CAYRIK010000016.1:0-37472 GCA_964424345.1 uncultured Lachnospiraceae bacterium | reverse complement strand
GAATTTCCTTGATTACCTTTTTATCCAATTCTTTATCAATCTTTCCATTGATCTTTTGGCCTTTATAAATAATATCACCGCCAGAAGTTGGATTGATACGCATAATGGCACGTCCGATAGTAGTCTTTCCAGAGCCTGATTCTCCTACCAGACCAAATGTCTCACCTTTATAAATCTGGAAATTTGCATTTTTTACTGCTACAAAACGCTTGCTCTTTGGTCCAAAAGATACTTCCAGATTACGGACATCTAACAATACTTCTTTTTTATCTGTTGCCATTTACAATTCCTCCGCTTCTGATTTTTTCTAATACAGCCGGAGGCTCTACCTTTGGTGCTTTTTCATCCAACAGCCATGTCTTTGCCTTATGTGTAGGGCTTACCTCAAAATAAGGCGGTCTCTTTACAAAGTCAATTTTTAATGCGTGTGGATTACGTGGAGCAAAGGCATCTCCCTGTATTTTCTGGAACAAGTTTGGTGCTGTACCTCGAATCGTATATAAATCTTCTCCTTTTACACCAATCTGAGGAAGAGAAGATAATAATGCCCATGTATATGGATGCTTTGCATCATAGAAAATATCTTCTGCTGTTCCGATTTCGATAACATCACCTGCATACATAACAGCTACTCTGTCTGCAATATTAGCTACGACACCAAGGTCGTGTGTAATAAATATTGTAGTCAGATTGTATTTTTCTTTCATATCCTTGATCAATTTCAAAATCTGTGCCTGAATAGTTACATCCAACGCAGTAGTTGGTTCATCACAGATTAAAATCTTTGGATTACATGCCAATGCGATTGCAATTACAACTCGCTGTCTCATACCGCCTGAAAATTCATGTGGATACTGATTATAACGTTTTTCAGGATTCGTGATGCCGACATCTTTAATGTACTGTAATGTCTTTTTCTTTAATTCTTCTCCCTTTAATCCCTGATGAAGTGCTACTGCTTCCGCAATCTGTGCTCCAATTGTCTTTAATGGATTTAAACTTGTCATAGGATCCTGCATAATCATGGCAATTTCTCCACCGCGGATTTCCAGCCATTCTTTTTCATGCTTCATCTTTGTAAGATCCAGACCGTTAAACATGATACTTCCTTCTGTGATCGTACCATTTTTATCTGTTAATCCCATAAAACACTTATTTAATACACTTTTTCCGCTTCCGGATTCTCCTACGATTGCAATAGCTTCTCCTTCATATACATCCAAATCAATACCACGAAGAGCATGAAGCTTACGACCGCGCAGATTAAATTCGAGATTTAAGTTTTTTACGGATAAAATCACTTTCTGTTCCATGTTTCCTCCTATTTGTGGTTCTTTGGATCTGCTGCATCAGAAAAAGCATTACCAATAATATAAAATGAGATTGTAACAATAGATAACACGATTGTAGGGAAAATCAACTGATATCTTAAATCTGCACTCATCATCAATTCTCGTCCGTCGTTGATCAAACGACCAAGAGAAACAACATTACTTGGAAGTCCAAGACCGATATAAGTAATAAATACTTCATTACCAATCGCTGCTGGAATAGAAAGTGCCATACGTAACATAATGATAGATACCAAATATGGCAACAGATTCTTCATAATGATTTTCAATGTAGAAGTACCAAGACATCTGCTGGCAAGGTTGTAATCTCTATCACGAATGATAATAATCTGATTACGGATGAAACGAGCCATCTGTATCCAGCTTGTAAGACACATCGCCAAAATCATAGACTGAATACTTGGTGTTACCATATAAGAGATTAAAATTAAAATCAATGTCTGTGGGATATTATCTAAAATATTATAAAGTTCTGTAAAGAAGAAATCCAACTTACGCACATATCCCCATAACATACCCATTGTAATACCAAGTACTGCCTCTACCAAAGCAACTGTAAAACCGATAAATAAAGAAGTACGGGTACCTGCCCATATTCTTGCCCATAAATCCTGTCCGATTGCATTGGTACCTAATAGGAAGCCGTCATTTCCAGGCTGTACATTTCGATACTGCATAAAAGTCTTTGGATTAACATTTACTTGATTTGGATCTAACTGACCTGGTAAATATGGCTGGATAAATGTAAATAACAAAATAGCAACCATAACGATCAGTAAAAATACTGCTGTTTTATTTTTTAAGAATACCTGTAATGTTGCTTTCCAATAAGAATAATTGCTGTAGCCTGTTTTTTCTGCTTCTTCTTCGTTATATTCTGCAAATGTAAACAGTTCTTCTTCTGATAAATTTGCATATGTACTGCTCTTATCTTCTTCTGAAGATAACTTTGCTTTTAAGTCTGCTTCTAATGCATTCTCCAGCTTTGCAGACATCTGGTTTTTCATTGTTTTTGCCATTATCTGCCTTCCTCCTTTTTGTTTAAGCTGATACGAGGGTCGATTGCGATCATAAGCACGTCACCAAGCAACAGACCGATAACACCAAGTGTTGCATACAATAAAACGATTGCCTGAACCATCGTATTATCACTCTTTTTAATTACCTGAACAAGCAGACCGCCCATACCAGGTACACTGTAAAGAGATTCAATATAAATAGAACCGATTACTGTATTTAAGAAAGAGGTTGGTAAATACTGAATCAATGGAACAAACGCATTTCTAAAAACATGTTTAAAAAATACTTTGTTTCCTGAAAGACCTTTTGCAACTGCAAGTTTTACATAATCTTTGTTGGATTCATCTACCATGTATCTTCTCAACCACATGGCGTAATATGCAATGTTGCCCAAAGACATAGAAAATACCGGAAGAATCCAGCTTTTTGGATTATTGGCATCAAATAATAACGGAATATCCAAAATGATGGTACCATACAGCTGAATAAATAAGAAGTAAACTGCTGAAGGTACTGCCTGAATAAATACGATAAACAATGTGCCAAATTTGTCAAAGAATTTTCCTTTGTATCTTGCCATCATAGCACCCATTGGAATACCAAGGATCAAAGATACTAAAATAGCCATAGAACCTAACTTAATAGAATATGGAATTTTTTCTGCTATAATCTGCGTTACAGGAACATCCTGTCTGTAAGTGATGGATGTTCCTAAATCTCCATGCAGCAAGTCTGACCAGAATCTTCCAAGCTGTACTGGAATTGGGTCGTTTAAACCAAGCTGCTCTAAACCATTTTGAATCTGAAGGTCTGTCATTTTTTCAAAGTTAGAAAAATAACCTTCGATTGGCATCTGACGCAGTAAAATAAATACTATGGAAATAATAATAAATAGTGAAATCATGGAACGCCCAAGACGTTTTGCTAAATATTTTAACATGTATTTTCTCTCCTATTTCATATGTGGTCGTGTATTTGCAAAACTTCGGGCCTGGTTTTGCTGTTGTACCTGTTCTTTGTACTATTTGTTCATATTTGCATTGTACTCATCCATAGAAATAAAGTTAGAATATAACTTCATGCCCTTGTAACGAAGATTTGCTACACCAGATGGAGAATACTGGCCTTCAAATACATTTAATTTATTTACAACATAAGATCTTGTAGAAACACCATAAGGGATAGCAAGTGCATGCTCGATCAAATGAGCTTCTGCCTTTGCAAATGCTTCAAATCTTTCTGCTTCCATATCGTTTCCAGTAATTGCCTTTGCTTCTTCTACTAAAGTAAAGTATTCTTTTACTGTATCTGCACTTGCAGTGTTGTCTAATACTGCATATGCAAGGTATGCATAACGACCGCCTCTGTGATATGTGCCGTCTCCGTTGTCTCTCTGATAGAAAGGTTCTACCCATGTTTCAGGATCTGCATAGTCACCAGACCAGTTACACTTCATAAACATATAGTCAGAAGAACGACGAACAGTACTTAAGAAGTTTTCACTTGGACCTGCTTCTACAATAACATCAATATAATCTGTACCAAGAACGGATTCTAACTGCTGTTCTAATACGATACATTCCTGTTCCCAGTTTGTAGTAGATGGATTATAACGAACAAGCATCTTTACAGGGAAGCTTGCATTTTCTGCTGTTAATTCTGCAATTGCTTTTTCTTTGTATGCAAGTGCTTCATCAGTATTGTAGAAATCTGCACTCTGGATATTTTTAAATGGATCTAATGTTGTATATGCATCTGCACCGTTACGAACAATGTTGTTTGTTGGTGTGATTGTATTCATAATTAAATCAGATGGTTCAGAATAATCACCTGTATTTACATACACAGTATTTACTCTGTTTACTGCATGCATAATGGACTGACGGAAGTTCTCATTATTTACAGCCTTTTCCCAATTCCATGGTTCATACTTCTCATCGATTGCATATTCTTTGCTGTCACTTCTCTGCCAATTATCTCCAAGTTTGTATACGTTGAAGTTAAAGCAGTAGAAATAAGAAGATGATGTTTTTGCTCTTTCCATAGAAACCATATTGCTTGTTGAAGAACCCTTCATCCAGCTGTCTACAATATCAGCTCCAAGGCTTGTGTAGTCAATCTGACCACGTTTTGCCATTTCTGGACCGATTGTAGATTCTTCTGCATTGTAAGTTTTAACGATTTCCTGAATGAATACATTGTCTGCATCCCAGTTGTTTTCATTTTTTACATAGCGATGTTCAACCTGTGGTTCCCAGTTAGAAAGGTAATATGCACCACAATAGTACATTTTATCTTCTGATGTAGCAAACTCTGTTCCTGTCTGCTCTAATAAAGGACCATATGCTGGCATGAAACATACATAACCAAGCATAGAAAGGAAGTAAGGAACTTCTTTTTCTAATGTATATGTAAGTGTCACATCATCTACTGCTTTTACACCTACTTCTTCAAATGCGATGTCATTGGATGCATCATCATCACTTAATGCTGCATAATAATCAGATGCGTTTAAAATAACACCATCTAATAACCATTCTGTATCACTCTTATTTACAGGATCTAATACATACTTCATAGCATCTACGAAGTCCTGTGCTGTCACATCTGCTACTACAGCTCCTGTATGATCCAACCACTTCTGATTTTCACGAAGCTTGAATGTCCAAGTCATAGTTGCCTCATCATAGCTCCAGCTTTCTGCAAGACCTGGAACCATTGTTCCTTTAGAATCATACTCGATCAATGTATCGATTGTATTTGCTGCAACGATCTGATCTGCCTCACTGCCGGAACGTAAATAGTTCATTGTACTGATTTCGCTGCTGTAAAGCATACGATATACTGCATTTTCTCCTTCTACGACTGTATTTTCCACAACTGTATTATTTGTGTTTCCATCATTAGAAGGGGTTTTAGAATTGCCGCAGCCTGCCATTCCAAGTATCATGGATGCGCTTAACATTACTGCTAAAATTTTCTTTTTCATCTTGTTGCTCCTCTCTTTTTTCGCACTTGCCGATATTAAAAGCAAGGTGCATTTAAAATACCAATACCAGGTGTATCATTCATAAAAATGTCTGCTCCCTGATAGATTGGACCACCCTCATAAGGGTCTATGCTGCAAAGTGATGGACCATCTAAATCTGCTCTAGTGATAACACCCTTTGCTGCTGCCAGATGTGCTGCTGCAGAAACAGAAATCTTACTCTCCAGCATACATCCAATCATGCATTCCACATGATATATTTCTGCGATGGAGCAAATCTTTAATGCTTCATAAATACCGCCTGTCTTCATGAGCTTAATATTGATTAAATCTGCTGCCCCACCCTCTATAATATGAATTGCATCCTCTGCTGAGAACACACTTTCATCTGCTAAAATAGGGGTATAAGAATGTTGTGTTACATACTGCATCCCCTTAAAGTCATGTGCATGAACAGGCTGTTCTACCAAATCCATCACAATTCCTTTATCTTCCATTGTACCAATAATCTTTACGGCCTCTTTTGGAGTCCAACCCTGATTGGCATCAATACGAAGTGCAATATCATTTCCAACTGCTTTTCGTATTGCTTCTATACGCTTAATATCTTCTAAGCCTTCTTTTCCAACTTTAATTTTCAAAATCTTAAAGCCTTGTTCTACCGCTTTAATACTGTCAGCTACCATCTCATCTACAGCGTTGACACTGATTGTCAAATCTGTCTGAATATTGGATTTATGACCACCAAGCACCTGATACAATGGTCTTCCAAGTGCTTTTGCATACAAATCATATACCGCCATATCTACTGCTGCTTTTGCAGAAGTATTTTTAAGGATACAGCTATGCAGTTTTTGCATAATCCCGTCTATATCAAATATATCCATTCCAATGAGATTTGGTGCAATGAACTGTTCGATTGCACAACGAATGCTTCCTAATGTATCGCCTGTTATTACAGCCGTAGGAGGGGCTTCTCCAAAACCAACCTGTCCGTCTTCTGCTGTAATCTTTACAATAAGATCATTTACACAATCTACGGTACGAAGTGCTGTTTTAAAAGGTGTCACAAGCGGAATATGAACCTCTCCAACTTCAATTTTTGTTATTTTCATGTTTCTACTCCTTATCAGCCTGTTCATAAAGTAAAAGGGAAATCTCAGCCATTTCTCGTTCATACTTTGCAACATCCGTTTCATTTCCTAAAAAAATCAAAATGAATGGCTGCTTTGCATATACGATACCAACATCATGTGTGATATTCGTATCCTCTCCTGTTTTATGAGCAATTGCTCCATGTTCTGGAATCGTATGAATAAAAAATGGAATCTTTCCATTTAATCTTTGGTCTTTCATAATAGAAAGCATATGTTCACTGCTTTGTGCATCAAACAGCTTTCCTTCATAAAGTCTTTCCAAAAAATCGGCAAGTTCTGACGGACATACATAATTTTGAATCCCTTGTGCAGATTTTTGCACATCATACATTTTTCGATTCAAGCTCGTATGTTTGTGTCCAAGTGCTAAAATCCCTTCATTGATCTTTTCTTCTCCAAGAATATCGATCAAATAATTCGTGGCTGAATTATCACTTAAAATAATCATCAAAGTATATAGATCTTCAATCGTTACTTCTAGAGCATCGTGCATATATGTAAGTGCTCCACAAGATGGAACACAATTATCTTTATGGATTGTTACCATATCATCTTTAGAAAGGATTCCTTCTTTACATTGACGGACAGCCTCTGCCATAATATAAAGTTTAATGACACTTGCTGCCATGTAAGGCTCATCTTCCTGATACGCAATCACTTCTTTGGTCACAAGATTTTTATAATAAAATCCAATACGACCATCTAACGCTTTCAGACGATCTAATATTTTATTTTTCATGCCTATCCTCTGTGTATAATTATTCATTTTTGATGCATCAAAATGCATACTTTTTAGATATACAGTTCGATTATATGCTTTTCACCTTTTTATGTCAATGTATTTTTTTGTCATATATCTTTTGATTTTCTTGAACCAGGCAAACGCACCCGTAAAAGCAAATGCTTTAATTTCTCCCAGTTAAAAGGAATTAACGGGTATAAATAGCTTTGTTTAGAAACAGTTCGATTGCTAATAAGCATCCATATCGTAAACAAAATTCCTGCTGTATAACCATATGCATGAAATATAGATGTTAATACAAGTGTGATCATTCGCATAAATTTCAAAGCATAACTCATCTCGTAATTTGGCTGTGTATAACTTGAAATAGCAACAAATGCCATATAAAGCATGACTTCTGCATTAAACCAGCCACTCTCCACAGAAAACTCCCCTAATACAAGACCAGCCATAATACTAAGAGGCGTACTTAACATATTTGGAGTATTGACTGCGGCAAGACGCAATCCATCAATCGCAAGCTCTAATATTAAAAACTGCCATACTAACGGCACATGAATCGTTCCCTGCACTGCAATAAACTCTAATCCTTTTGGAATCCATTCCGGATTTTGCATCAGCAATAAAAACGTAGGTGCTATCAAATATGTTAATGCGGTAATAAGAAAACGACTAAATCTTAAATATGTTCCTGTAATCGGTGGAAAATAATAGTCATCTGCCTCTTCTACAACATCAAAAAAACTTGTTGGCATAATCATAACAACAGGTGCATTATCTACTATAATAAGAATATTTCCTTCTAATACTTGGGCTGCTGCCGTATCAGGACGTTCTGTATATTTTATTTTTGGAAACGGATTATACCATTTATACGGATAAAGGCATTCTGCAAGGCTTTGCTGACTCATGGTAAGTGCATCTACCTGAATATGTGCAATCTTTTGTTTGATTTCTTCTAAAAAAGCATGGTCTACGCGATCGTCCATATAGCATATAACCATATCTGTCTTTGATGCCTTTCCAGCCTGCATAATCTCCATGCGAAGCTGTGCATCTCGAATACGTCTTCGGATCAATGCTGTATTGCATACCAATGTTTCTACAAATCCGTCTTTGCTTCCTCTTAATGTCCTGTCTTTTGCCGGCTCATCTACATTTCTTGACGGATAACTTCTAGCATCAATTGTAATTGCCTGTTCATAGCCATCCACCACTAATACAAGCACGCCCGAAAAAATATAATACAATATTTGGTCAAAGTCTTTTACAACATCTACCTCTGTATATGGTATATTGGTCTGAATCAGTTCTTCTACTTTTTGAGGCATCTGTTCTTTTGTAATCCCCATTAAATGCTGTATAATCTTCTGCATCAAATCTTCTTTGCAAAAACCATTGATAAAATACATACAAGCTTTTTTATCCGCTATATATAATTCTCTTGTCAATAAATCATAACTGTTTTGTGGACAAAGAAGCTGTTCCATATACGTTATATTTTCATCTAAATGCAACGATACTTGTTTTTTTGTTCCTTCAGACATAAAAATACTCCTTTTTCTGGAATTATTGTTTCCGAAAAAGGAGTATTTATTCTGTTTCATTATAAATTTTATAAATGAATTTTACGTTCTAAAATATATCAAAAAAGCAATTTTTATCGACTAAGCTCTTCCCGTAGAACCGAACCCACCTCTTGCAGTTCCTTCTAATTTATCTACTTCTTCAAACTCAATCTTTGGCTGATTTTTCATAATACGGAACTGACAGATACGGTCATTGACCTCTACGACTGTATCGCGTGTAGCAAGTACAGGCATCATATAAACATCTTCAGATGTATTATATGAATAGTCTACAATACCTACTCCATTTGTCTGAATGAGTCCCCATTTTTTGAATGTTGAACTTCTAGGTGCAATATGCACTTCATATCCTTCAGGGATTCTCATAGAAACACCAAGGTCAATTAATGTGAAATCTCCCTTTTTTAATTCATAACGCTTTGCAGCACGAAGGTCAATCCAATCAGATTTTCCATCGATATATGTTAATTTTTCAATCTTATCTGTATGATATAAAATTTTAATCGTTTCTGTATGACTCATTATTTGTAATCTCCACAATGTAATATTGGCATAAATATATCATCGCTTGCTAATGTTTTTTTCACATCCACTACGCGCTGATTGTCGCTGCCCTTCCAAAGCAGCTTCACATCGCGTCTTTCTAATAAAAATGGGCCTTCTACTACAACATCTAAATATTGCATAATAGGAAGCTGTGCAATTTCTTCCCATGTATAACCGGTGTAGAGCCAAATTGTTTTATTTGGATATTTTTCTTTAATTTCTTTTGCAAGCATTCTTACTTCTGCACGATTTGCAGGATGTAATGGATCTCCTCCTGAAAACGTAATTCCAGAAATGTAGCTTTTTTCTAATTGTTCGTAAATTTCCTGCTTTGCTGCTTCATCAAAATACAGACCGCCTTCTGCATCCCATGTAATTGGATTCTGACATCCTTTACAGCAATGATTACATCCGGCAACCCACAAAACTACTCTAAGTCCATCACCGTTTAGCATATCATCTTTTGTTATATTATGATACCTCATTTGTAAATTCTCCTAATCCTCATTGTACATTACATACTTTTTCTTTCTGCAATTTCTGCCATTTTAGCAGCATTTAAACGGGTATCCCCATGTACTCTGGAATAAGAAAGATAACCATTCATTCGTTCAATCTTTGTAAGATTTCGACTTCCGCATTTTGGACATACATCCATTTCCAATTCCTGATGTCCGCAGTCATCACAATATGCCAGGGATAAATTTACACCTTCATAATATCCTAATTCCATTGCACGACGAATCAATGTCTTAATTGCTTCTTTGTTATAATCGATTGGATATTTTACATATTGAATCTTACCGCCATTTGCAAGATTCCAGAATCTTCCTTCTAAATCCTGTTTCTGGATTGGAGAAAGTTCTTCTGTTACATGGCAATGGAATGAATTACTTACATATTCTCTGTCTGAAACACCTTCCACAATGCCATATTTACGTCTAAACTGCTGTACCTGTGTACCGCAAAGGCTCTCTGCAGGAGTTCCGTAAATAGCATATAAATTGCCGTCTTCTTCTTTGAACTTATCAATCTTTGCATTGATATATTCCATAACCTCAACCGCAAACGCACCGTCTTCTACTAAAGATTTGCCGTTATATAATTCCTGAAGTTCGTTTAAAGCAGTAAATCCAAAACTTGCTGTTGCAGATTTTAATAATGGCTTAATTTTATCGCTTGGTTTTAAATGTCCGCCATAGAAACCACCCTCACAATATGCCAGTGGATTCGTAGAAGCTCGCATTTCTCCAAGATATGCATATGTACGAATATGCAGCTTACGGATTAACTCTAAATAATAATCTAATACTTCATAAAAATCTTTGCTCTCCTGACGAGACTTTGCCAAGATCATAGGTAAATGTAAAGAAACTGCTCCGATATTAAAACGGCCTACGAATACAGGAGTATCTGTATCATCTGCTTTGTGCATACCGCCTTTTCGATACCAAGGAGAAAGAAATGCTCTGCAGCCCATAGGAGATATAATTTCTCCATATTGTTTGTAAATACTTGCTACATAACCTTTTCCTGTCAGACTCAGCCAATCAGGATACATTGTCTTTGCAGAACACTCTACACCGGCATCGAATACTTCTTCCAATTCTTTTCCAGGTCCATGCAAATTTTCATCATATAAAAATACGATTTTAGGGAATAATACAGGCTTTTTGCAGCTTTCTTTACCCTGTCCTTTTTTACGTACATTTAACATACCAACAGATGCCATCTTTGCAAAACGGCTTGTACCAGTACCGATAGACATCGTGATAAATGGGTAATCCCCTCGGCTGCTTGCTACGGTGTTAAACTTGTATTCCCATCCTTGGAAACCCTGTTCAAAATCTCTTGTCAAATCCTGAATTGTTTCTGCTTCTGCAACTTCTTCGCTTAAACCAAGACGGATATATTTTTGTTTATATTTGTCGTAAGACTTCTGTGCATAAGGCTCTAAAATCAAATCTACACTTGGAACTGTAAATCCGCCATACTGCTGGCTTGCAGCACTTAATACAATATCACCGATAACGTCAAAAGCAACATCTAATGTCTTTGGCTCGTTATACCAGATATTACCCATTTCAAAACCGCCCTTTAATACGTTTTCTACGTCAAATAAACAGCAGTTCATTGTATCACGTCTTGCAGACATATCATGTACATAAATATATCCATCTCTGCATGCCTGAATTTCTTCTGTTGTCATGAAAAACTTCTGGTATAATTCTTTATTTAACTGATTAAAGATAAGACTTCTCTTTGTAGAAACAAGTGCGGAGTCTGTATTGGAATTTTCTTTATCACCAATGTACATAATGGACTGACTCTTTGTATATACATCATCCAACATACGAACAAATTCCTGCTTATAGTTACGATAATCTCTATAGCTTTTGGCAACAATCGGTTTTACTTGTTCTAAAGCGCTCTCTACAATATTATGCATTAATGCGATTGGTACTTCTGTCTGTCCTAATTCATCAATTTTATCTACTACATGCTGACAAATCTGTACCTTTTCTTCATGTGTAAAGCTTGTCAGGGCACGATATGCACTCTTTCCAACAGCAATGATTACTTTCTGCACATTGAACTTTTCCTGACTTCCATCTTTTTTGATAATCTTTACATCCAACTTTGTATGAAATGCACTTCCATAATCAAAAGTATCATCTATAGGATTTTGTAAAGTCTTGCTCATCTTGCTTTCCCTCCGAAAAATCAAGGGCTTAACGCCCCTGTTTATATCTCACGCCAAGACTCAAAAACAAGTCTCAGTTCACACAATATATTGTGGTTCTGCAAAAACAGAACCACACGAACTTGTGCTTATAAGTATAAAACTCCCGCTACAAAAATGCAATAGCATTCCACGAGAGTTTTTATTTTCTGTAATTTCTAACAAAAATTTTTCTTAAACTTTAGAGATTTCTTATAAATTTTTAAAGGACAAAATCACAGATGCGAAGAACATCCCAAAGATGATCAATTTCATAATCTGGTTTGTATTCTCCAGTCAGTTTTTTATGCTGTGGATTAAAATAACAAGTCTTGATTCCTGCCATATGACCACCCTTTATATCACTTGTAAGAGAATCTCCTACGATCAATGTTTTTTCCTTGTCCAAATCCGGTATTTCAGAAAATACAGTATCAAAAAAACCGGCATTTGGTTTTTCGGTACCCACCTCTTCTGAAACAAAGCAGCCATCCATACAGTCTGCAAACCCAGAAAGTTTAAACTTCTTTCGCTGAAGTTCTGATACGCCATTTGTAACAACATATTGTCTGCATTTATTTTTTAGGGCAGTACACAAGCCCAAAGAATCCTGTATATATTCATATACGCTTCCTAACACTTCTTCGTACTTATCACGCACCATAGCCACATCGACTCCTTCGATTCCAACCTGTTCAAAGAATGTCTCAAATCGGCCATACAGCAATTCTTCTCTGGTAACTTCTCCCAGTTCTAATTTTTCCCAATATGCATCGTTAATCTGGCTGTATAATTCACGCATGTCGTCCGTAAGAGGCTTATGAATGGTACGAAAAACCTGTGTAAGAGCTTCTTTTTGGGCTGCTTTATAATTTAACAGCGTACCATCCATATCCCATAAAACCACATTGTACTTCATTTGTAAACTTACCCCTATCTACCTTTACGGTTTTCTCCATTTTGTGCCGCTTTGGCATCTTTGCTCTTACGAAACTTAATTCCGCAAAATACTGCAACACCTGATGCTGCAACAAATACTGCAACTAAAAGCAGATAAGATAAAAACGCATTTAAAAATAAGACTAAATTCATCTAGTTCGCTTTCCTTTCCTACTATTTTGTCAATTACTTTTGCCCTTTTAGAACTTATGCGATTGACAAACTTCACCTGTACTTCCAACACGCTCCAACATGTTGTTTAATATTATCATAAGAAAAAGTACGCGTCAATAAACAGAAATCAAATTATGATGCATACCATTCCGCCGTTCATATCATTTACAATCTTTTGCATAGAGTCCTGAAGCTTGACCTGACTTTCTTCTCCAATCATATTGATTTTGTTTTGGATTCCGTCCTGTACAAGCTGTTCTACCGTTTTTCCAAAGATATTTGTTTCCCATACGCCTTCTTTTGTCTTATCGGCTGCATTGATATAATCAATCAAATCCTGTGCTTGTTCCTTTGTTCCTACGATTGGAGCGATTTCTGTTTCAATTGCAGCTCGTATCATATGAATACTTGGACTCTTTGCCTTAATCTTAACACCAAATTTGTTGCTGTGCTTAATCAACTCAGGAGCTTCTAATAAAATTTCTTCCTGTGTCGGCATAACAACACCATAACCTGTGTTTCGTACTTTCTGTACAGCCGCTAATACATTGCTGTATTCCTGACGCATATCTGCCAGCTCTTTTAAAAGCTCCATCAATTCATATTCATTGGCAATCTGCTGTCCTGTCATATTAGAAAGCATATCATAATAACAAGCATCGTACAAAGAAACATAAATCTTTGCAATGCCTTCTGCTAAATTCACACTTTCCAAAGAAGCAGCGGATATATATGGAGAGTCTAAATTCGGTTTTTCACTCTTTAATTTTTTTATTGTATTTTTATGCTCCATAAAACTCTTCACTGCATTTACAAGAGATGCTTTGATTTCATGTTCTAACGGAAGCATTTCTACCCATTTAGGCATATAAAATTCTACACTTGTCAGCGGAAACTCTAAAAGCAATACTTCTAAAATATGATAAATATCTTCTTTTTTCAGTTGTTCACAGTTTACCGGTATTACATCCACGCCATACTTTTGTGCAAGTTCTTCTGACAGACGTATCGTATCATCGCTGTATGGTCTTGCAGAATTTAACAACATAACGTATGGTTTTTGTTCTTTTGCCAACGCTTCCATTGTCTTTTCTTCTGCTGCTATATAAGCAGAACGCTCTAATTCTCCAAAGCTTCCATCTGTGGAAATAACAAGTCCTACTGTCGCATGGTCTTTGATCACCTTTGTTGTACCAATTTCTGCTGCCTTTGCAAATGGAATACTCTCCTCATCCCAAGGAGTCTTTACCATGCGTTCTTCACCATCCTCCATATGCCCCACAGCACCTTCTACCATATATCCTACACAGTCGATCATTCGTACCTGCATTGTAATATTATCTTCCAATACGATTTCGGCTGCCTGCTTTGGAATAAATTTTGGCTCTGTTGTTGTGATTGTTTTTCCGGTTCCAGACTGCGGTAATTCGTCTCTTGCCCTTTGTGCTTCATGTCCATCTTCCATGTTCGGAAGTACACATAAATCCATAAAACGTTTGATAAACGTGGATTTTCCTGTTCTTACAGGCCCTACTACACCGATATATAACTGTCCGCCTGTTCTTACCTGCATATCGTGATACATACTATATGTATTATGTTCCAATGCCTCATCCTCCATTCCTATACTGCTATATTTATATGAGACATTGAAAAAAAGTATGTCTTACGTCATACAGAATATGATTAATGTTTTACAGAATGTTCTTTTTTGTAACGTTCTCCTAAGTTGACAACACTGCCATCTTCATTCTGGATATCAATGTTGTTTAACTGACCTCTTAAAGACTGACGAATGCTTAATACATAATCTTTTCTAAGTGCCTGCTGTTCTGCTTTTTCTTCTTCATTCAGACCTTCTTTTTTAGATTTATGATATAACTCGTTGATACGTGCAATCTTTTCATCCATTGTTAATGTTGTAATATCTCTCATTGATGTAACCTCTTTTTCTCTTTCATTCAAATATTATCACATACATAGCCTAATATGGCTTATATGTCGCTGCAATCTTTTCTGCAACTTTTAATCCATCCATTGCTGCTGATGTAATTCCGCCTGCATATCCTGCACCTTCCCCACATGGCAAAAGTCCAGCCACACTGACAGACTGACATGTTTCGTCTCGTTCTATACGAACTGGACAAGAGGTACGGCTTTCCACACCTTCCATCCATACATTTTTAGCAGCAAATCCCGGAATGATACGCTTAAAATGCTCCATTCCTTCTACAAATGCTTGATTCATATCATTTGTCAAAATACCTGTTAAGTCTGCAACGGTATATGCACCTTTGATACATGGCTCGTATGCCTGAATTTCTTCTACTGTATCTTCTTTTGTGACACTCTTTTTGAAATCACCATATTGTTCTATTGGAATTGCACCTTTTCCAAGTTCATATGCTGTCTGTTCTATTTTTCGCTGGAACTCTACTCCTGCCAGTGGATGGTCACTGCCAAAGTCCTCTGGTGTAACCGCTACTACGATTGCACTGTTTGCATTTTGACTGTCTCTTTTAGAATAGCTCATTCCATTGACAACAGTTCTTCCTTCTTCTGAGGAAGCATTTACTACATAACCGCCTGGACACATACAGAAACTGTAAACACCTCTTCCAGTACTTGTTTTTGCTACTACCTTATATGGTGCTGCTCCAAGAATCGGATGTTCTTTACAGCCATACTGACTTTCATTGATCAAAGACTGTGGATGTTCTACTCGAAATCCTACCGCAAATGGTTTTGCAGACATAGAAATTCCTTTTTCATACAATGTATAAAATGTATCTCTCGCACTATGACCAATTGCAAGTACTGTTTCTTGTGTATCGAGCTTTGTGCCATCCTGAAGTATAACTGCCGCAACACGTCCTTGTTCTATAACAAAGTCTGTCACCTGACTTTCAAAATGGACTTCTCCGCCCCATGCCAAAATCTTCTCACGCATTGTTTTTACAACTTGTGCCAATACATCTGTTCCAATATGCGGTTTTGCATCATATAAAATATGCTCTGGAGCTCCATTTTCTACTAAAATAGATAATACTGCTTGATTTCTGCCGCTCTTATCTTTTACTAGCGTATTCAATTTTCCATCAGAAAACGTACCTGCACCGCCTTCACCAAATTGAACATTGCTCTTTGTATCTAATACACCATCACTCCAAAACTGAGAAACCTTTTTTGTACGGCTTTCTACGTCCTGTCCACGTTCTAAAATAATCGGCTTATATCCATGCTTTGCCAACATATATCCGCAGAATAAGCCTGCAGGTCCCATTCCAATTATAACAACTGGTTTTTGTAATGGCTGTGTACCATGTTTTGGAAACTGATACTGTTCTTTCTGAAAAAGTTCTGCATTTTTTGCACGACTTTGTTTTAATACCTGTGCCTCTTTTGGACACTCTATATCAATGACATAGCTAAAAAATATATCCGGCTTTTTTCTTGCATCGATAGACTGTTTTACGATAGTAAGCTTTTTGATGTCTTTAGATGGTATTTTTAACATCTTGCAGCATTTACTTTGCAGTTCTTCCATAGAATGTCCTACCGGCATCACTAACTGACTTAATCTAATCATGTTCTTTCCTTTTCTAATCTATTGCAGCATATTGACCTGCAAGATATCCACTTGTCCATGCCCATTGCAGGTTGTAACCGCCACAAATTCCATCTACATCCAACAATTCTCCAACAACATAAACGGATGGACATTTTTTCATTGCAAAATGTGTATCAATTTCCTGCATAGACAAACCACCTGCACAAATCTGAGCCATATCAAATCCATTTGGCTTTTCTACGTGCAGTGTCCAATGTTTAAATACCTTCACAAAAGTATCAAATTGCTTTTGTGTAACTTCTTTCATGCACATATCCATGGAAATTCCAGACATTTTTGCAAAAAGCATACATACTTTTTTATGAAACAGTCCAGAACAAAATTGCTCCGCACTACGGTCTTTCATCTGCTCTTTTCTTTGCTGCATATACTGTGCAAATACTTCTTCCGGCATATGAGGAACAATGTCTATATGCACTAAAACATTCTTTTTTTGTGCGCATCCATAGGAAGCATATCTGCTTACTTGAAATACCGGAATACCGCTTACACCATAATCTGTAAGCTGGATTTCTCCGGTTTCCTTACACAGCGTTTTTCCGTCTGCACTAACGCTTACTGTTCCTTCTATGCGGACGCCAGATACACTTTTCATGTAATCTTCCTTACATCTTAACTGTACCAATGCTGGAACAACTTCCTCTATCTCACAGCCACATTTTAAACTTCTAAGAAGCTGATACCCGCTTCCGTCAGAACCCGTTTTAGGAGAAGCTTTGCTGCCGCACGCAAGAATGACACGATCAAATACATAGCTTTGTGTACCACACACAACTTTGATACTTCCATCTTTTTGTGGTGTAATCATACGCGCTTTCTGTTCTGTCAAAACACGAATATTGCTGTGCTGTTCTATTTCATAACGCAGAACATCCAATACCGTACTGGCCTGTTCACTTGCCGGATAATAATATCCATTTTTATCTTTGTAAAGCATATGTATGGATGTAAAAAATGCCAATGTTTCTTTTACACCAAATTCATCTAAAAAAGAACCGATATCTGCTATTGTATTACTGCGAAAATATCGTTTATCCATGTTTTGATTTGTAAAATTACATTTTCCATTTCCTGTAGCCAAAATCTTACGCCCAATTCGATCCTGGCCTTCTAATATGGTCACTTCGGCATGATTTCTTGCAGCCGAAATAGCTGCGATCATGCCGGAAGCACCACCACCTATAATTCCTACTCTCATACGTTTCTCTCTTTTAGCTAGAATAAGACTCCAAAAAGAAATATAATGCTTCCTCATTCAGAATTTCTTTTCCCGCCATAATTTCTTTTACTGTTTCTTCTGGTAATTCTTCAATAGAAATACCTGTTTGCATGTAGCTTTCACTCCTATCCTTCATCCGATAGACAATCACTTGATCTCCAACTACCTGTAAGAGAAATTCCGCTTCTGTCTCGGTTTGGATACTTTCTGTCACTTCGGACTCTGTACTTTTTCCTACAACTACTTGCTTTTCATCTACCAAATGTACCTTAGGAATGATTTCTGTTTCTTTTTTGAAATACTCATCCAGATAATATACTTGATTTGGTACTAGCCTTTCTGTTTTATGATTTTGTTCCCACACATAAGCTCCTGTTGTCGCTACAAAAAGTGCTAATACAGGAACGTACAAATAAGCACGCAGCCTTTTTTTCATGTAGCTTTCACCTTCCTCTCAAGCTTCTTGCTTCGAGGTTAGTATCTGTCATTTTTTATAACTTATACGGTCAAACGGCTTTTTTATAAGTAAAAACGCTCTAAAACAAAACTAGATACTTCGTTATTCAAACTTATATTCTTGTTGTTAAAAATGGCAAAGGGAAATATTGCAGTTCTTCTTTGCTAAAAATGCGTAATACCAATACAGCTGCAAACTGTAAAGCCCATCCGACAATTGCACAAATCAACAGTGTAACGAAACCACCCAATGCTGTAAACATTGCCTGTTGCATGAAATATACGACAATTCCAATCACCGCTGTTGCTGCCATACCTGTGCTGATTCGAAGAATTACAGATATATAATTGATACCAAACATCATGCTCAAATATACAGATGCCGCAATACATACGACCAAAAGTCCTACGCCTATAGACAATACATACATCCACGTGCCTGCCCCTGCTGTTTTAGAGCAAATAAATGCAGTTATCAGTGCGGCCACTGTACCTGCTGCTGCACTGATTGTCCTTTGTCCAAAAAGGTTACGATATTTTAATATCTCCATTATAACAATACAAGGAAAATATATAAATCCAATCACTGCACTTGCTGTCATAAGTGTCATAAATGCATCTGAGGTTTGTAAAGACCAAATTGCAAGATATGATTTATGTAAAGCCAATGTCAAAGCACAAATTAACATACCATGCAGTAGCGCATAACTAAGCACTGCTTTTAAATCTCTATAATAAATATTAGTCAGACGCTTTTTGTAAGCTGCATACAAACGCTTTTTGTAATTTGTCAATCCTGTATCTAACAATGCACCGATTCCAGCAAATAAAGGAAGCACAGCTCCATAAAAATGACCGAACAAATAATTTTCTTCTGCAATCTCAGAAAAAGAAAATCCTAACAGCACCAAAAGTACGATATGTTTTAACCACATTACAGCGCCTTTAGAACATTGTTCCACTGCCATTTTTATACAAAGTGCACCGATACGTTCCTGTTTTTTGCTTTCTATTCTATCAAACAGTTCAATCTGATCGTGTCGCATCCACAGTATAATCACTAAAAACAAAATACTTGCTATCGTACCGCATAAAATACCCGGTACTAATCCAATCACTACATAAAAATGCCATTTTCGGATACTTTGCATCAAAGCAGCTACTTTTGTACCATATTCGTTTAAAATCAGATAGCTTACAAACATACCAATTATCGTAAACACAGAAAAAATCAGCTTTGAAATACCAATTACTGTTTTATCTAACCCTACCTGTAAAATGCCATGCAACACCTGCATAATTGCAACAAACGGTATTACAAGCATAAACAATTCCAGCATTTTATCTACATATGTCAGTCCACTGTTTTCTATCCACATACGATTTATAAATAACAGTACACCTTCTGATAAAAAAGCTGCAATGATTCCATATATAATACCAGCTTTTTGTACACTCGCCTGTGCATTTAGCTGCCCTTTCTTTCTGCGGACTGCTGCCATTGCTTCCATTGCATCAGGAAGTCCTCCAAAAAACAGGCTCATGACAAACAAAAATACTTCCATGCTGCCTGCCACACAGATCATTCCCATACCACCTATTCTCGTATAAAGCACCAGCACAGCCGCAAACAAGAGTATTTGCGAAATACCAACGATTCTTTTGCTCTTTAAATCCATATTAATCCCTTTTTATTCCCAGTATATCCAATGCTTCTTTTTGTTTTGCTTCCATAACGGCAGCTTCCTCTGGCTCCATATGGTCATATCCGCATAAGTGTAACATACTATGTGCTACTAAAAATGCAAACTCTCTCTTTGTAGAATGTCCATACTCTTTAGCCTGTTCAAATACCTTATCTACATTGATTACAATGTCACCCATTAACATCATACCAGTTTCCGGATCAAAATAAGCAGCTTCATTTGCATCCACAAGGCTAAAGTCACCTGGAGCTTCAAAGTCCAAATTTGGGAAAGACAATACATCTGTCGGTCTGTCAATTCCTCTTTGTTCTTTATTGATTTCATGAATAGAATCACTATCTACCATCGTTACATAAATATCAAATTCATAAGGTACTTCTTCCATATCTGCAACTTGTTCAATAACTGCTTCTGCAATTTCTTTTGCATCAAAATCTACATCAAAAGCAGTTTCTTCTTCGTAAAATAAAGCCATGTTCTTATCCTCTATATTTCTTTTTATCATCATTATAATTATTGTTCATGCGGCGTTCTTTTGCATTTTGTGCATCACGTTCTTTATATCTTGCCTGTCTTGATTCATAATCATCATACGCTTTTACAATCTTTTGTACCAATGGATGTCTTACAACGTCTTTGCTTGTAAGCGTGCAAAAAGCAATATCATCAATACCTTTTAATACTTTTTCTGCCACATCCAGACCACTCTTCATATCTGGAGCAAGGTCCTTTTGGCTGGCATCACCTGTTACGATTACTTTAGAACCAAAGCCAATTCGAGTCAAAAACATCTTCATCTGTGCTGGTGTTGTATTTTGTGCCTCATCCAAAATAATAAAGGCATTATCTAAGGTACGTCCTCGCATATATGCAAGCGGTGCAACTTCAATCAGTCCCTTTTCCATATTTCTAGTAAAACTTTCTGCACCCATAATCTGATACAACGCATCATAAAGCGGTCTTAAATAAGGATCAACCTTGCTTTGCAGATCACCTGGCAAAAATCCAAGCTTTTCTCCAGCTTCAATCGCTGGTCGTGTTAAAATGATACGACTGACTTCATTTGCTTTAAATGCTGTGATTGCCATTGCCATAGCAAGATATGTTTTACCAGTACCTGCTGGACCAAGTCCAAATACGATCATATTGTCACGAATGGCATCCACATATTTTTTCTGTCCAAGTGTTTTAGGTTTGATTGGTTTTCCACTGATGGTATGACAAATCAAATCTGTATCAATTTCTGTAATAAGCTCTTCTTCATCATCCATGCCCATTGTAATGGCATAATCTACATTTTGTTCTTCTATTTCATTTCCTCGTTCACTCAATATCATAAGCTGCTCCATTATACTCTTTGCTTTTTCTGCATGTGCTTGATCTCCGATAATCTTAATCACACCATTACGATCAATAATATCTACTTTCAAGTCACGTTCTAACTTTTTAATATACAGGTCATGCTGACCAAAAATTTGCTGCATCTGCTCCATGGTAAGTTCCATAGTGCACTCATATGCCTTCTGAATCATTTATATCCTCCAGACTTTCCTTTGATAAGCTTTCATAAGCCGGCATTATGACTTTCATAGTTCCCTGAAGAACCCAATTTTTCATAATCGCTTCTATTGTAACATTTTTTTCAAGAATTTGTACCCCCTTTTCTATTAATATTGCATTGTTTTTCTCAAATTCTTTTTCTAAATGTTCTTTCGCTTCTTCTAATGTATATTCCTTTTCTATATTCACATATTCATATGTATCAAATGTGCCAAATCCAAAAGAAAATGCACCGATAGAACATACATATTTTGCCTGAATGCTTAAATCCTTATATAGAAATTTCCGTTCTCCCCATTTATTCCGATAAATTTTAGAACCGATAAACAAATACGTTCCATCCCATTTTCTAGACGTATACACCTTTTGCGTATATACTTTTGAAAGAGTATACAATACAGAAATTTCCGTTTCTATTCCAATATCTGCACTTGCATCATAATACTGATATCCTACTATCATACCATCCTCTGCATAAATTGGAACATTGCCATCTACAAGCAAATCCCCTTTTTTGACTTCTGCTCCTTTTTTTACGATTGGAATGCCATACTGCACATAAATATGCTCAATCACCCCATCTTTGGTTGCATACAAACTGCTGCCTTGCTCAGTTGCTTCTTCTGTTTGCTGTAATGCATATTTTTCATTTTCTTTGATATCTATAATCAATACAGTACCATCTATTTTTCCCGAAGTCCATGTAATAATGTCATATTCCTGCCGAATCCTTTTTTCTAATGCTTCTAATGGAATATCTTTTTTCCACATCCCAATATGGATTCCTTCCTGCTCCAAAAAATCCATAAAAACATCTTCAGAAATACTGTAATTTCCATGCAATTCTATATGTAAGAGCATTTTCGTACTGATCAGCCATAAAGCCACAAACAAACAAAAACCTACAAAAAAGAAACTTCTTTTTCTTATTTTGGGCATAACAAAAGGCAGTCCATGCCTTTGTGTCACAACTGCCCTGATTCCTGCTTTTCGTGCCATCTTCTTACATTGATAAAAATCATTCAGACGCATGTTGGCAAATATATATTTACCATCCGCCTGAATATCCCATAGAAGCATCTGATTTTTTGCACACAGTACCAAAAACCGTTCTGCACTGCCTCCCCATATTTTAATGCGCACATATCCGCCAATACTCATAAAGACACTCATAGAACCTACTTACCTCTTATAAATAAGTAATACTGCGGATATTTCCGCAAATCATCATATGTTCCTCCATATAGTGACAGATGCACAGTTTTTGTCCCTCTATCTGTATGATATTTTTCTTTGTCTGTACAACAATTTTCTGTTCTTGATATTCTAACAACGTCTTATAATTTTCTATCCATAATTCAGATGCTCCTATCATCGTCATAAGCGTATTTCCAAGCAGAACTTCAGAAGGCAGACCTGAATCTAGTACTGCCTGTCTGAGTCCGTCTGTATACTGTTCTATGATATGTTTAGGAGGTTTATTTGTTTTTCGCTTCATACCATAATGTATGCAGCATTATATCTTATTATAACTCAATCGGAATAAACCCTTGTTTTGTCAATACAAATCTTTCTTCAAATCCGCATGCTTTTAAAAGTTCTTCTGCCTGCTGGAATGCAAAATCTAATTTTGTCTTATTGTGACAATCAGAAGAAATTACTGCACCAAATCCAAGTCTCTTTAATTCTTTAACAATAAAAGGAGCTGGATATGGAATCGTTCTATATCCTCTTGCAATCGCTCCCGTATTTACTTCAAACAATTTAACCTTGCCTGCCAATGCTTCTGCAGCTTCTATGGCGGCAAACTGATACTCTTTTGACTCTTCATCTACAAAATGCATTACTTCATTGTGTTTCACGATTAAGTCATAATGTCCTATAATATCGTAATTTCCATGCTCTGGAAGTCTTGCTAATGTTTCATAGTATGCTTTTACAAACTTCATGCCATCGCCATCAAAAAATTCATCTAAAAAGCGTTTCATAGCATACTGAGGATATGCAAAATCTGTACGGTCAAAATCAAGCAAAATGCCATCTTTTTTAATGTAATGCACAGAACCTATCAGATAATCATATCCTTTCAGGCTTTCTGTTGTATACATATCTGCTTCCATTCCTAAAAAAACATCGATACGATCTGCATACTCTTTTTTAATCCGTTCTATTTCCTGTCGATATGCTTTATTATTTTGTGGGGTCATAGAATAATCAACAGGATATCTTTTCATGTAAGAGTGCCCTGAAAAACCGATAGAGGAGAATCCTTTACGGATTGCCTCCTCTACTAATTCTTTCGGTGTATGTTCTCCGTCACAATAAATGGTATGTGTATGCAGATTTTGAATATAAGATTTATCCAAGTGCTTTGACTGCATCGCCAAATTCCTTTACGGTCTGGTAATAACCTTCTGGAATTACACCATCTTTATCTGGTGCAATGTTTAATAAGAGGTTTCCGCCCCACTGCTTACAAACCTCATACTGATGCATAGTAACATCTAATTTACGGAACTTATCTGCATTGCGTACATAAGACCAGCCGCCACCAACGTGCCAAATTTGACAAGTTTCCCATGGCATTTTAGGATCTTCGCTTGGTAAATGACATTCAAATTTAGAATTGTAATCACCAATACCCCAGCCCCACAAACGATCATTTACAACTATCTGTGGCTGTAAACTTCTGATTTCATCAATTGTGATAACTTTGCTGATATCTCCGCCAACACTGCCGTCAAACCAAAGAAGATTTACTTCTCCGTAATTTGTCAGCAATTCTCTTACTTGTGCATTTACATAATTCACATAACGCTCATAATGTTCTGCAGGCATTTCTGGGAGTTCTCCTATTAACTGGTGATTTACATCTTTATTTCCAGCAGAAACAGGACGACCAAAATTCATATAATCCTGATTCATTTTCCAATCTGGTGGAGAATAATAAAATCCTACTTTTAATCCTACTTTACGACATGCGTCTGCGTATTCTTTTACAAGATCACGACCATTCATGTAATTTTTTGTAGAAAAATCACTTACTTCAGATGGCCATAAACTAAATCCATCATGATGTTTTGTTGTTAATACTGCATAAGTAAATCCTGCATCCTTTGCTGCCTGCAACCATTTTTCAGGATCATACTTTGTAGGATTAAACTGTTCTGCTAATGCCCAATATTCATTTGGTGTTAAAATACCATTTCCTTTTGAACGGCGAACCTGATCATCCATCATTCCCCATGAGATATCTAAATCTCCATGTACAGTAGGAATACCAAAATGAATGAACAAACCAAGCTGAACTGGCTGATAAAACCACTGAGCACCTGGATGAGTTGTTCTTGTAAACTGCATTCCTTCATTAGAAGTATTTCCAATAACAGAATGCTGGTCTGCAACGATACTATTTGCCCCCATATTTTCCTCCTTGTCGGCATTTTATGCCACACATTTGGCTCATTGTATCATAGAACCCTTTTTATCACAAGCATTTTTATGGTTTTTATACTTTACTTATGATAAGGTTCTCCTGAAACAATGCGAAATCCTCGATAAATCTGTTCTAATAAAATTACTCTCATCAGCTGATGTGGAAATGTCATATCTGAAAAGCTTATTTTAGCATCTGAACGCTTGCTGACACTAGCATGCAGTCCTAAAGAACCACCTATAATAAACTGAATATGACTTTTTCCTTGTACACCAAGTGTATGTATCTTTTCAGAAAATCCGACAGAATCATATTTTTTTCCTGCAATCTCTAATGTAAATACATAAGCATCTTCTTTCACATTTTTTAAAATACGTTCTGCTTCCTTTGCTTTGATTTGTTCCTCGATTGCTTCACTTGCTCCATCAGGTGTTTTTTCATCTGCTACTTCTATAATCTGAAGCTTGCAATATTTTCCAAGTCTTTTAGAAAACTCATCAATCGCATCTCTATAAAATTTTTCTTTTACTTTTCCAACTGCAATAATATCAATTTTCATATTGTTTACCCAAAGAATATATCATAATGTTCATCTAACAATGCTTCTACAAATGCTTCATTTTCCGCAAGCTCAGGAAATGTTTCTGCTACCTGTTCACGCATATAATTCATACGTTTAAAATATGCTTCTTCTTCGCTGTCTGCTGTAATCTGCTCTAATACATCTTTTGAACAATTTTCCTGTAAATACTTCTGTAATGTATGCTGCTGTTCTTCTTCTTTTGTTGCGAGCTGCTCATATTTTTTTACATTTTTAGCAGATACAGCACCAATCACAAGAAACAGCACAAAAAATACAAATAAAATACCATGTGAAAACCAGTTTCCTGAACCTCCAATAGAAATTGGAATCAACTCAAACCAGCTTAATATAACAAGCACCAAGCCAATCGCTCCAATAACAAAAAAACTTACTGCACTGGATTTGTGATCTTCTGCTTTATCTTTAGAATTTTGATATACATGGTTTGCTGCTTCTGCTTGAGCTTCTTCTACCATCTTTTCTACTTCTTCTGCAGTCATATCGGCAAGTTTATCTTCTGCTTCTTTTTGTTTTTTTGCCTGCTCAAACCCCTGCAGCTGTTTTTTTGCTTCCTTTTCTTCTTTTTTATCACAATATAGACGAACCATACCTTCTTCATCCGGCTCATCCATATATACAGTATTTACATTACAATACTTTAAATATGCTTCTGCTTCTTTAACAAAAGGATAGTCTGCCTCTATCAAACATTCCTTTTTGTGTGCTTCTTCCTTTTCGTCCACAAGCTCACAACCGCAGTCTGCACAATACAAAATTTCTTTTCGATATTCATTTTTGCATTTTGGACAAATCTTCATCTCGAAACTCCTTTATTTTTTTATAAATATTAATTGCTCAACGCACATACTTCTGATGTTGCAATATTGACACCAAAGTATTTTCCAGTACGACTCTGTTCTCCTGTTTCTGTATCACGACGTACTTCTGCAAAATAATAACAATCCTTTCCAGCCTCTATCGTCATAGGATATAAATATTCATAGACTAAAATATGAGTATCATCTTGTATGATATGCCCTGCTCCATCAGATACTGCACCTATCTGTTCTGACAAATATGCTGTAATACTTTCTGCAGCCTGTTTTGTAGTCAATTCCGTAGACAATGTAATCTGAATATTTCTTGTTACAACTTCACTTGCTTCTCCATTGCTTCCTATCGCAACAAACTTATACGTTGTCTTGCCTGTCGGCATCCAAAAAGCACCATTATAGCGTTTACTATTTCTAGTCGGAGTCGTTCCATCTGTTGTATAATAAATCGCACTGCCATCTGCTGCCACAGCCTGCATTTTTAGTGGTGTCGTATATGTTCCGCTGTAAATAAATATTTCTGGAGCACTTACTTTTTTAGATTCAATCGTATAATGTTTTGTAACGACCGGACTTGTTACACCATAATCATTGATAAATACCGCAGATATCGTATTATCACCAGGTTCTAAAAAGATTGTATTCTGAAAAACCTGACTTGTTTCGTCTGGTATCGAACCATCTGTTGTATAATAAATCGTCCCAATTCCATCTCCTGACAGCTTTAATGTAATCATAGACGTATATGTGCCTTCTGCCTGATTAAAAGAAACCGTTCCAGACATATATTCCATAAATGCCATCTGAATTTCTTCATTTTGGATTGTCTCTAAATATTGTGCAATCGCCTCATAATCTGACAACATTACATAATAATCAATAATATATTCCGTAGCTGCAATCTGTTCATCTATCGTATACGCTTCATTTCCTACGATTCTTTTGTAAATTTCGAGTGTTTTTTCTACATCACCCTGCTTCATATAAATTTCGCTCAGTTTAAAACGATATGTAACATTATCTGGTGATTTTTCAATGATTCTCTCCATATATTCTATCGCAGCTTCAAAATCATCTTTTTCCAAATAATAATCTACAATCTTTTCCTGTATAAAAGTAGACTGATTCCAGATTGTTTTTCCACCGGAATACAGTGCTGTCGCAAAAAATACAAATATCGTCATTAACATTCCAATGATGATAAACGTACTATTTTTATTTTTTCTTTTTTTCTTGGGCATAGATTTTTTCAAAACATCTTCTTCTGAAGCAACTTCCTCTGCAATCGTCTGAATGCTTTCTGTCATACTCTGTTCTACTTCTGTTTCAAACTCTGGTACAAGCTTAATCTCAAAGCCACAATCTTCACAATACAAATGCCCTTCTGATATTTCTTTTCCGCATTTTGGACATTTCATATTTAGCGCACCTTTTTTTCCTTTACTGCTGTCAAACAATTCTGCATCAACATTGCAATTGTCATTGGACCTACTCCACCTGGAACTGGTGTGATTGCACTACATTTCGGTGCAACCTTTTCAAAATCTACGTCACCGCACATTTTATTATTTTCATCACGATTGATACCAACATCAATAACAACCGCACCATCTTTGACATAAGAATCATCAATAAATTTTGCTTTTCCAATACTTACGATCAAAATATCTGCACGTTTACAAACTTCTCTTAAATCTTTTGTCTTAGAATGTGCAATCGTAACCGTTGCATGTTCACGCAGCATCAACAATGCCATTGGTTTTCCTACGATGTTACTTCTTCCAATTACAACACATTCTTTTCCTGCAATCTCAATATCACTTCTTTTCAATAACTGGATGATTCCAGATGGAGTACCTGGTAAAAATCCATCTTCTCCAAGAAATAATCTTCCAACATTTTCAGGATGGAAACAATCTACATCCTTTTCTGGTGAAATTGCCTGAAGAATATCATCTTCACAAATATGTTTTGGAAGTGGAAGCTGCACTAAAATGCCGTTTACACTATCATCGTTGTTTAATTTGTCGATTAAAGCTAATAATTCTTCTTCTGTTGTGCTTTCTTCTAATTCATAAGAAAGAGAACGGATTCCTATGTACTCACAAGCTCTTTTTTTATTGCGTACATATACAGTAGAAGCTGGATCTTGTCCAATCTGAATTACTGCAAGTGTTACCTGAATTCCCTCTTCCTGTAGCTTTGCAACCTCTATCTTTAATTCATCTTTAATCTGTGTAGAAATCATCTTTCCGTCAATAATCTTTGTCATACGTATTCTCCTCATTAAATTTCTTCTAATAAATTTTCAAACTGTTCCAGACTCATCAATACTTTTCTAGGCTTTGTACCTTCCTCTTCTCCAACAACGCCATACTCACAAAGTTGGTCTACAATACGCGCTGCTCGATTAAATCCAATCTTAAATACACGCTGCAGCATACCAATAGATGCTTTATCTTTTTCGATAATAAATCGTCCTGCATCTGCAAACAATGCATCTTTATCATCACTTCTGCCACCAGCCGCACCTTGTGCTTGTGCACTGCCTGATTTTAAATTATTGATCTGTTTTTGGATATCTTCCTGATATACATTGCCAATCTGCTGATTTTTCAAGAAATCTACGACTGCTCCAACTTCTGCATCAGATACAAAAGAACCCTGTACTCGTACTGGCTTACTGTATCCTTGCGGATAAAAGAGCATGTCACCTTTTCCTAACAATTTTTCAGCACCATTCATATCCAGTATTGTTCTGGAATCTACACCACTAGATACTGCAAAAGCAACTCTGGATGGCATATTTGCTTTGATCAGACCTGTAATAACATCTACAGAAGGTCTTTGTGTTGCAATAATCAAATGAATGCCCGCTGCTCTGGCAAGCTGAGCAAGACGGCAGATTGCTTCTTCTACTTCTCCCGGCGCAACCATCATAAGGTCTGCAAGCTCGTCTACAATAATAACAATCTGTGGAAGTTTCTTTGGAACGTTTTCTTCTCCCATTGCGAGCTTTTCTTCCATTTTGGCATTAAAGCCCTTCATATCGCGCACATTATATTCCGCAAATTTTTCATAACGTGCCATCATTTCACTAACACCCCACTGCAATGCTCCTGCTGCCTGCTTTGGATCTGTAACAACCGGTATAAGCAAATGTGGGATTCCATTATAAGCACTTAATTCTACTACTTTTGGGTCAATCATGATCATCTTTACTTCATCTGGACGAGCCTTATACAAAATACTCATGATTAATGTGTTAATACATACAGATTTACCAGAACCTGTAGCACCAGCAATCAGCATATGCGGCATCTTTGCAATATCTGATACAACATTTTTACCTGCAATATCTTTTCCTACTGCAAAACTAATCTTGGATGGGAAATTTTTAAATTCTTCACTTTCCACAAGATCACGAAATGCCACTGCACTGTTTTCTTTATTTGGCACTTCAATACCGATTGCTGATTTTCCTGGTATTGGAGCTTCGATACGAATATCTGTTGCTGCCAAATTTAATTTAATATCATCTGATAAATTTACAATCTTAGATACTTTTACACCTTGTTCCGGCTGCAATTCGTAACGGGTAACTGCTGGTCCTTGACTAATATCTGTAATAGTAACTTTTACGCCAAATGTTTTTAAACATTCCTGCAGCTTTTGTGCTGTCTCCTGCAAATGTTTCTGTCCATCCTGTACGTTGACAGGTTTTCCTTTTTGCAGCAAACTTACGGGTGGGAACATATACTCTCTATCCAACACTCTTTGCTCTTTTATTTCTTGTTTTGGCAATTCTGTTATTTCTTCCACTTTCTGTTCTGGAACATCTTGTAATATTGGTTCTTCTTCCAAAACAGGCTGCTTAATTGGCACTGGCTCTGTATATTCTTCTGCAACTTCCTGCGGCATCTGTTTTACAGGTTCTATTGAAACGACATTTTCTTGTTCAAACAAATGCTCTAGCTTTGTAACTTCTTGTTCTTTTGGTCGTTTAATTTCCTGTGTTACCTGTTTTTCTTCCGGCACAGATTGTTTTGGCTCTAATGTTACAGCTTCTAAATTTACAAAATGTAATCTTTCCTGTGCATGATAATTTCCTTTTGGACGCAATTCATGTAATTCATCTGTTTCCATCACAGATTTTGCAACAGTCTCTCTTGTTACCTGAGTGCGTTTTTTAGTCATATTCGGTCTTAATACTGTCACATTATCTGGCAAAGGCTGTTGTTCCATATCGTCTGTTTCAACTTCTTCATACACTTGTTCTTCTGCATCGTCATCTGATTGCTCTACTTCTGGAAACATTACATCAATTAATTCTTCCTCAGACTCCTTTAAAGGTTCCTCGCCTAATTTTGTAAATATGGAATCAAAATCAATACCACTTACTTTACGATTTCTTTGCTCTTGTTTTTTACGCAAAGCTTCCGCTTCTTTCATCTGCTCTTTTCTTTTTTCCTGCTGCTTTGCTCTTTTCATTTTTTGTTCTTCTCGGATCAGCTTTTGTTCATAGCGTTGTTCTTCCCTGTCCACAGACATTTCTTTTGCATAATCTCTCATGCTGATCATATCGCTTTGTGCTTTTTGTGCAAATGCCATACTAATATTTTGTACAGCTTTTACAAAAGACTTTTCTGTGATCAAAACAAGACATATAATGCCGGAAACAAGTAAGATTAAGACGCTTCCGATAATATCAAATGTATGATACAAAAAATATGCCAATGTTCCGCCAATCACACCGCCGCCATTTGAATACTGAATGCTGTTTTTATAAAAATCAATCATACTGTATACATCAATCTTTTCCAAACGGCCCGCTGCAATCTCACCCGCTGCTCCAAGCAATAAAAACAATACGATACCGGCAATAATCTTTCTCTTTGCTGCTGAATTTCCTTTATTTACCCATCCAAAAAATATTCCGACAAACAATAAAATCGGCATAATGTGTGCAGCCAGACCAAACAGACCAAACATAATATTTTTAAAGAATACACCAATTGGTCCTACCAAGCCCCAGTTACATAACAATAAAAATACCATAAATGCAAATAATATGATTAATCCTACTTCATATAGCAATTCCATATCCTGAGCAGATGTACTTTGTGCTTTTGCATATGCTTTTGTATTTTTAGATGTTTTTGTTGTTTTTGCAATCTTAGATGTTTTTGCAGAAGCATTTCTTGTACTTGCTGTACTTTTCTTTGCTGTCTGTGTTTTTTTTGTATTTGTATTAGAAGTACCAGCTGTTTTTTTTGTAGTACTTCGTTTCTTTGTGCTGTTACTTGTACTTGTAGCCATTATCAAAACCCCTCGCTTGTATCAAACTACATAATAATCCATATTACCTAATTTAACACAAAGAAACCTTTTTGTCATTTGAAATCGTTTTAAATTTCTATGAATTTTGTGCTATCATCTCATGCAATTTTTGAATTGCTTCTTTAATACCGCCTACTTCATTGATAATGCCTTCTTTTACACATTCACTCCCCACCAAAATCGTACCAAGATCTTTTGTAAGCATTTTCGTTTCCATCATCAGACTTTCTAATCGTTCCTCACTGATATTACAATGCGTACTCACAAATCCTGTAATCCTGCTCTGAATTTGTTTAAAATAATCGAATGTCTGACGTACCCCGATGACCATTCCATTCATGCGCACCGGATGAATGACCATTGTTCCTGTTGGCACAATAAACGAATAATCGCAGCTTACAGCGATTGGAACGCCTATAGAATGTGAACCGCCAAGTACGAGTGATACCGTCGGCTTACTGAGGCTTGCAATCATTTCTGCAATGGCAAGTCCAGCTTCCACATCTCCTCCCATCGTATTTAATAATACCAACACCCCTTCAATTTCTTTGCTGTCTTCTATCGCCGCCAAAGCCGGAAGAATATGCTCATATTTTGTTGTCTTTGTATTATTTCCAAGTGCATCATGTCCTTCAATTTCCCCAATAATAGTAATCAAATGGATGTGTTCTTTCTCTTTATTTTCATCTAACAATAACTGACCAGATTGTTGAATGCGCTCATCCTTTTCTTTTTCCTGTGCATTTGCCATACTAGTTCCTCCATTTTTAAAGCAACTCTTGTTCATCTTCTTGGAGCGTTTTTATATACTAGGAAATGAGTAATTTCCTAGTATACCTACAGAACCTGCTACAGGCAGCTTCCTTCGGATGCTTAGCAATAAAAAAGGCGAAAGCCTTCGCTCTCGCCTCTAGTATATCCAAAAAATTAAATATCATAATCTTTTTGGGTTGTTTCTTCTGAAACATCAAAATGCATATTTTCTTCTGGAACTTCTATTGCATATTCTATTTTAGGTTTGGAAGCTCGTTTTGGGAATTCCATACTTTTAGGAATGTACACGACCTGCTCTACAACTGGAGCTTCTTTTGCTACGCTTTCTGTTGGCTCTTGCTCAAATGTAACAACAACCATGGACTTATCATTTAAGAAGTCGTCCTCTTCTTCCTCTACTACATCTTCTTCCTTAGAAACACTAATATGTTCCTCAAAAATACTTTGTTGTAAAGAAAGACCAAGCAACGTAACAAGTCCTGTATAAATCCAAAAATCATGCTGCATATAAGTATTCCATCCCATAAGCTGTAAAAACAGCAGATATAAAATGGCACTCATAATCCATGCACAGCCACTGCGCTTTTGTAACAGCCAAAATATACAGATTACTGCTATTGCAGTCACAAAAACAGGATGACTTCCAATCTCAAAGAAAAATTTCTGAATCTGTATAAACTGCGGTATCTGATATCCATTTATAATATCCTTATAAATGTTTGCAAATGACACCTGATATACCGTTTTTTCTACGAAAGAGACGGCAAAAACACCTACGACTGTTCCAATCAACGCTCCTAGTGCAGACAAACATTTTTGTTTTTTACCTAAATACTTTTTATGTATACAAGCTAACAGCACCATGACAAATATAAGCAAACCAGAAATATCTATCAGTACTGCCAGTCCTGCACAAATTCCTAAGAAAAGTGCAAAAAGCAGAGAAATGATACCATTCTGCTTGCTATCTGCATACCATGCCATTATCCATGCAAATGCTCCATACAAGGTAAATACAAGCATAATCGGAGTGTACTGAATAGATGCTGCAATACTGTCTGGTAAAAGCATAGCCCCAGCCACAAAAAACATCGCTGTCATCATGCCAAATGTCCTGCGGATTGCAAAATACCAAAATATTCCGCTAAATAACAGTAAAGAAAACTGTGCAATCATACCCGCTTGATAAATATTTCCTAAAAACAAAAACAGCACATGCAGACATGCTACATACATTCTGGATGCTAAATGTACATTTGTATATACTTCTGCATCATGAACAATCTGTGCATATTGAAAAAATTCATTTTCAAGGTTGATATCCCATATATTGCGAAATGGCTCTGCAAAACGAAAAATACATCCACCCATAAACAATAAAACAAATACACTGCACTCCAAAAACAATCTCTGATTTTTCGAAAATGTGACACAATCTCGTTTTTTTCTGATCCAATACAAAATTACGATACATATTGCTGCAATTAATACCCACACAACGCTGACACCAACGACAGAAGCTACTGTCACTGTCGCTTGTCTGCTTATATGAGAAAAAGCAGAAAATACATACCCAAAACTTGAAATGATCAAAAACAAAAACCATACAATGCCTTGTGGTATCATGGATAATCGCTTCATAATAACCCTCAATTCAGAATCTTTTCGATATTATATCGTGGTCTTTCTTTGACTTCCATGTAAATCTTACCGATATACATACCAACCAAACCAATAGCAAACAACTGAATGCCTCCTAAAAGCCAGATAGATACCATCAAAGAAGTCCATCCTGGTACGGTATTTCCTATAAAATGCATCACCAAAGAATATGCAGCTGCAATGATTGCAAGAACGATGATTGCTACACCAAGTCCCAAAATCATAGAAATAGGTTTTACACTAAAAGAAGTAATTCCGTTAAAAGCAAGTGCCAGCATCTTCTTTAATGGATACTTGCTTTCTCCTGCCACACGCTCTTTACGACTATAATATACACTTGTCGTATTGTATCCGATTAACGGCATCATACCTCTTAAAAATAAATTAGATTCTTTAAAACGTGAAAAATATTCCATGGCACGCTTACTCATCAAACGGAAATCAGCATGATTGTATATTGTCTTTACACCCATCACTTCCATAAAACGATAAAACCCCTGTGCAGTCACACGCTTAAAGAACGTATCACTTGTTCTGTCGTTTCTTACACCATAAACAATATCATTTCCTGCATAATAAGCATCTACCATTTCTTCGATCACAGCAATATCATCCTGAAGATCTGCATCAATAGAAATTGAAATATCACACATATCCTTTGCAACATGAATACCTGCTGTCAATGCATACTGATGTCCTACATTGCCTGCAAGATTCACTCCCTTTACCTGCTCTGGATATGCTTTATGTTCTTCTTCTATTAACTGCCAGGTTTTATCTTTACTTCCATCGTTTACAAACAATATATAGCTGTCCGGCTTAATCTTACCTTTTGCCTGCAGATCATTCAATACACCTCTTAATGCATTTGAACAAATATGCAATACTTCTTCTTCATTGTAACATGGAACTATAATCGCTAATCTGTACATATTTTTCCTTTCTGAAAACATGTTGGAATCTTATTCATCCCAGTTATGGTAAACGCTTTCTACATCGTCATCATCTTCTAATAAATCAAGTGTCTTCTGAAGATTCTTGATTGCTGTTTCATCTGTTAATGTTACATAATTCTGTGGAATCATAGTAACTTCTGCACTTACCATTGCAATACCAGCTTCTGTTAATGCAGTTTTTACGTCATCTAATGCTTCTGGATCTGTTAATACTTCAAAGCTGTCTTCTTCTTCGTTGAAGTCTTCGGCACCTGCATCAAGTGCGATCATCATAAGCTCATCTGCTTCCATTTCACACTCTTCTTTATCAATGATGATCTGACCTCTTTCATCGAACATAAAGGATACACAACCTGTTGTACCAATGCTTCCCTGACCTTTTGTGAAGGCACTTCTTACATTACCTGCTGTACGATTTTTGTTATCTGTTAAAGTTTTTACGATAATTGCAATACCGTTTGGTCCATATCCTTCATATGTAAGGTATTCATAGTTTACGTTTCCAAGTTCACCGCTTGCTCTCTTGATACCACGTTCGATTGTATCGTTAGGCATATTGTTTGCTTTTGCTTTTTCAATAACCTTTGCAAGTTTGAAGTTGTTTGCTGGGTCTGGACCACCCTCTTTTACTGCTACTGCAAGTTCTCTACCAATAATAGTAAAGATTTTTCCCTTTGCAGCATCGTTTTTCTCTTTTTTGTGTTTAATATTGGCAAATTTAGAATGTCCTGACATGTCTTATTACTCCTCTTTTTGTTCATTTTCTTCTGCCGTTTCTTCCGGCATTTTTTGTACGAGTACACTTTGTACACGCATATTTTCTATTGATAAAACCTTGAACATATATCCTTTGTATATACATTCAAAATCTTCATCCGCTTCTGGAATATGATCCATTTCCCCAATGATAAAACCATTTAATGTTTCAAATTCTGTATCATCAAATCGAATACCCAACTGCTGTTCGATATCCTGAAGTGGTGTCATTCCTTCCATAATGTAAGCATCTGTGCTTTTTTCTTCGATAAAGTCTTCATCTTCATCGTATTCATCTTGAATCTTACCAACGATTTCTTCTAAAATATCTTCCATCGTCACAAGTCCGGCCGTCTGACCATACTCATCTACAACAATCGCCATCTGTAATTTTTTAGACTGCAATATTTCAAACAAATCATCAATATTTCTTGTAAGCGGTGTATATTCCGCCTTACGCAAAAGCCCCTCGATATTTCCAATCGATGCTTCTTTATCAGCACCTGCATTATAAAAACGCATCGCATCTTTTAAATATAAAATACCAACGATATGATCAATGGTTTCTTGATAAACAGGATAACGGCTGTTTTTTTCCTCTAACATAAACTGCAAAGCATCTTGTAAAGAAAATTCCACATCGATTGCTATGATATTGCTTCGATTGGTCATAATGTCTTTTGCTTCTTTATCGCCATATTCAAAAATCTTATGTATCATCTCTGCCTCATTGGCTTCGATTACACCCTGTTCATGTCCTTCATTGACCATATCAATAATTTCCTGTTCAATGACATCTGCATTATCTAACTCATCTTTTGCTCCAATCAATGTCAAAATCCCATCAATCGTAACATTTGTCAGCCAGATAAACGGTGTAAATATTTTGTCCGCTGCCCAAAAGATACCAACACATCTATACGCCCACTGTTCTGGTTTATATTGTGCAAGTTTATTCGGCAAAACCATTTCTATTGTATGAATCACATATACAAACAACAGGGTAATCACAACAGATACTGCCATATGCAGCAAACTTACGTCTAATACACTTGCTGACCATATTTCTGCTGTTAAAAACGGCTGTACCATATCAATCCCTTTCGTAAATAAAAAGGTTAAAAATCCAGCACCCATAACAACATGAGCAGCAGCTGTACTCATCTCACATAACTGATCGAGTTTTGCAGGATTATCTACATATGTATAGATTTTTTCTGCTTTTGCACTCTGCTGTTTTACTTTTTGTTCTAATTCTTTTTCATCTATCGCATTCACTGCTGCATGAAATCCATACACACAGCTATTAAAAATCAATAATATTATAAAT
>CAYRIK010000015.1:38009-39530 GCA_964424345.1 uncultured Lachnospiraceae bacterium | reverse complement strand
TATCCTAACGCTAACTTGACCATCAAGAAAACAGTTTCTGGTAATATGCAAGATCCTGAGAAAGAATTTGCATTCACTATTATTGCTGACAAAGATATGACTTATAGTACAGTTACTGAAGATGGCACAGTTACTAAAGTTACTGTTAAAGAAATCAAAATTAATTTGAAAAAAGATCAAGAAGTAACTATTTCTGTACCTAGAGGTGCAACTGTAACAGTTAGCGAGGATGCTTCTGGTTATACATATTCTATTGGAAAAGATACTACAATCGTAATTGATGAAGAGTTTGAGAATGGTATTAAATTCACTATGCCAAATGAGGATTCAACAGTAGTATTTAATAATGATAAAAGTATTACATTAGACACCGGTATTGTTTTAGATACATTGCCATATATAGTAATCTTAATTTTAGTAGCAGGTGGTGCTGTGTTGCTTTTCAAGAAGCGCCAAGACCGTGAAGACGATTAAGGAAGGAACTGATGTAATGGCAGTAGGAAAAAAGAAACATACATCGAAAAAGAATAAAGAATATGAACAGTTAGAACAATTAGAACAACTGGAGTCAGAGCAGTTTAACCATGAACAGCTTCAGATACAGCAATGGTTAAGAAAAGTTCGTTTTCGTCGTTGCTTGTTTGGCGGTGTTATGGAATCTGATGTATGGAAAAAGATTTTAGAATTAAATCAGTTATACGAAGCTGCATTATCAGCAGAGCGAGCAAGATATGATGCACTGCTGGAAGAAAGAACAAGTGCATGGCAAGTAGAAGAAGCTGCATTTGATATGGATGAAGGTGCTGAGGAAGAAGTATATGAGTAATCAATTGCAAACCAATGTGAAGATCATTACAAAAAGACGAAATCGTGCACTGGACAGACAAGGATACGCTAGTTTACTTTGGCGTATCGTATGTCTCGCATTCATAGGTTGGTTTTTATTTTCAAATGTGTTTTTAATTACACAAGTTTCTGGAAATGAAATGTTTCCAGCTTTAAAAGACGGTGATCTTGTAATAGCTTTTCGAATACAGCAAACGTATGCAAAATCGGATGTTGTCGTTTACAGCATAGATGGACAAGATAAAATTGGACGTATTATTGCAAAAGAAACAGATATTGTTACATTGAGTGACAGCGGAAGCCTTCTTGTAAATGGAACGACTCAGACAGAAGAAATTCTATATCCGACGTATGCAAAAGAAGGGTTTACATATCCTTACATTGTACCAAGAAGTCAGGTATTTATATTAGGAGATTACCGCACACAAGCAAAAGACAGCAGAGATTTTGGCTCTGTTGCAACGGAGAATATCAAAGGAAAAGTAATCACAATTCTCCGAAGAAGAGGCTTATAGCCTATAAAAATGATGCCAATATTTTGTAAGAGCAAAATATGACATAGATAAAGCAATGAAAAACAAAGGAGGAAAAAAACATATGAAAAATATGAAAAAATTGCTTTCAACCATTCTTACTTTCGTACTTGTATTAAGTATGACCACTGTTGCTTTTGCA
>CAYRIK010000015.1:0-37909 GCA_964424345.1 uncultured Lachnospiraceae bacterium | reverse complement strand
TTCAACCATTCTTACTTTCGTACTTGTATTAAGTATGACCACTGTTGCTTTTGCAACAAACGCTGATCAGGATGCATCTTTTACAAAAACTTACAAGATTACAAACGAAGGAACAAGCAATCCTGCAGAAACATTTGAATTTACATTTGCTGCTGACCATGTGACAGATTCCAATAAGAATCTGACTGAAAAAGACATGCCTGTAATTCCAAAGGCTACTGTTGAATACACTGCAGGTACTGCTACTACTGCAGGTCTTGAAAAGACTGTTGCTGTTGCTTTGGATAAGGTAGAATGGCCAGGTGTTGGTGTTTATTACTATACAGTAAACGAAGTTGCTGGTAATACAGCAGGTGTTACATACGATGCTACTACAGCATACTTGAAGGTAACAGTTGCTTATGATGAAGGTACTGATACTTATTACACTGCTTTCGTTACATTGAAGTTAGAAGATGAAAACAAAGATGGTATTACTGACGACAAGATTGGTGGTTTTACAAACGTGTATAGCGCTGGTTCTTTGGATATCACAAAGAAAGTTACTGGTAACATGGGTGATAAGAGTGCATATTTCGCTGTTAAAGTTACTTTGACTGGCGAGGAAGGTAAGAAGTATCAGGAATCTTATGCTGTTGGTGGCGGTTCTAAATCTGAAAATCCTGAAGAAGCAAATCCTGAAACAATTGCTATTGGAACAGAAACTACTTTCTATTTGAAGGATGGTGATACTATTACTATTGCAAACCTTCCTTACGGTGTTACTTATACTGTAGTTGAAGCAGATTATACAACTGCAGAAAAGGGTAATTATGATGAAGCAAAATATACATTCACTGATGAAGCAAAGAAAATTGATTCTGCTAAAGACACTGTAACAATTACTAACAACAAGGGTACAATCGTTGATACAGGTATCGTTATGGACAGCGCTCCTTACATCGTATTACTTGCTATCGTTTGTGTAGGCTTCTTTGGTTTTGTTAGCAAAAAGCGCATGATGGATGAAATTTAATAAGTAAAGATGTTATGGATAGGGCATTTTGCCTTATCCAAGACATTGTTAGGTGAGAAAAAACTGCAAAGCAGTTCTTTTGTTTGAAAGCTTTGCAGTTTATATTGCCTAAAATCAAATCAGAAAGGAGTGCGGCAAAAGCCCGAAAAGAGATGTCGAGATATATTTTAAAGGCCGCTAACTCTATGATTAATCTGGTTGTTATTTTGTGTTTAAGCGTAGCAGGTGTATATGCTGTGTATGCTTTATGGGATAACAATCGAGTTTATATGGCTGCTGAAAATGTGCAGGCTGATATGATAAAGTTAAAACCTGTTGTCACAAAAGAAGATGACGGTAGTCAGAGTGATTCTTTTAAAGAATTGCTTGCAATCAATCAGGACGTACGTGCCTGGGTAACATTAGATAACACAAATATTGATTATCCTATTTTACAGGGAGAAACAAATTTAACATACATCAATCGAGATGTATACGGCAACTTCGCTCTTGCTGGAAGTATTTATCTGGATACACGAAATGAGCGGGATTTTTCCGATGCATATTCTTTACTGTATGGTCATCATATGGATAATGGAAAAATGTTCGGAGACCTTGACCTTTATAAAGAACAGTCATTCTTTGAAGAAAATAAAACGGGAATGCTGATTTTGCCTGATAAGGCATATAACCTTGAAATCTTTGCCTGCCTTTTAGTCGATGCGGGAGAAGACAATATCTTTGAACCAGAACAATGGCGGACTAATATAGATGGATTGCTTTCCTTTACAAAGAAAAACAGTATGTATATTCGTGAGGAAACAATCAACAGATTAGAACAGATAGAATCTCCACAGGTATTAGCGCTTTCTACCTGTTCTTCGGAATTTACCGATGCAAGAACAATTATTCTGGCTGTGATGGAAGATTACCAGACGGCAGATTAGGAGGAAATTTGAGATGAAAAAATGCAAAAGCATCCTTTTTACTATGATCATGGCAATTTTTTGCAGTATGATCGTAGTTCAGCCGATTTTTGCGGCAGAGCTTTCGGCTGTTCCCGTAACGATTTCTCTTTCTGGAACGCTGCCTGAAACAAAAGAAGAATTTAGTGTATATTTAAAAGCAGATAATGCTGCATTTCCTATGCCAAACGGATCTAAAGATGGAAAGTATGTCTTAAAGATTGCAGGTGCCGGTTCTAAAAATATCCCACAGATTACATATGATACAGTAGGAGTTTATACTTATACGATTTATCAGGAAGCTGGAAAGAACGAAGCGTGTACATACGATGATATGGTATACACATTAAAGGTTACAATAACAAATAAAGAAGATTATAGTGGCCTTGAATCAACTGTTGTATTGCATCCATATAAGGGAGACGAAAAACTTACAGATGTAGAATTCAAAAATGAATATAAAACAGAAGAACCAGAGACTCCACCTGTTGAAGGTACAGATGAGAGTGGATCAACAGAACCTAGTACACCGTCTGTTGAAACTCCAGGAATTCAGACAGGTGATCAGACCGATTTTGTATTCTATATTGTTTTACTTGCAGGAAGTTTAAGTTTGATGCTTTTCTTATGTATAACTGCTAAAAAGAAGCATACAGAAGAACAGTAAAATAGTGAATAAGCAATCATTTGCCGTATAGATTTCTCTATACGGCATTTTTGTTATAAAGCGTAAAAACGCCTTTTTTGCTTGAAATACAGGTCAATATAAGATAGTATAAAGGTAAAGATTTTTTATAATTGCTGGAGGAAACGTCATGAAGGAAATTTCTTTAAATGCAAAAAAGACCTTTTGCCGTATTGGTATGGTTTATACGATTATGAGTGTAGCAGTTACATTATTTCAGCTTGTGATTGCCTTTGTAGGATTAAAGTTTATTCCTACATTTACATTAGATATGCAGATGATTGTAAGTTCTGCAAGTTTGTATATTATTGGAATGTTTGTATTATACATAGGATTACATCCATTGAAAAACGTCACATTACAAAAACACAAAATGTCTGTAATGGATATTTTAAAAGCATTTTGTATGTGTTATGCGGTATTGATTGCAAGCAATCTGTTAGGACAGTTGCTTACAACTATGATTGGTATATTAAAAGGTTCTCCTATTATCAATCCGGTAGAAACAATGACTACAGAGATTAGTATGCCGGTTTTGACTTTATTGACGGTTATTTGTGCACCAATCTTTGAAGAATTATTTTTCAGAAAGATATTGATTGATAAAACAGCTTCTTTTGGAGAACTTCCAGCGATAGTATTGTCTGGATTGATGTTTGGATTGTTCCATGGAAATTTAACACAGTTTCCGTATGCATTTGCCATTGGAATATTTTTTGGATTTATTTATATCAGAACAGGAAATATTTCTTATACAATGATATTACATGCTATGATTAATTGTGTTGGAGCAGTCGTTTCTTCCCTTGTTATGGAAGAAATTGATTTGGATGCGATTGGAAATTTAATCAATCAGGCAATGGGAATAGAAATGTTAGAACCAGTAAGCATGGAGAGCATAGTTGGACTTGTAAAATTGATTGCTTTTGAAGCAGGTATTTTTGTCGTTGTCATTGCCGGTGTTATTTTGTGGATTTTACATGCAAAAAAATTATTTCTTTATACGAGAGAGCAGGATATGCCAAGAGGGGAACGTTTAAAGACTGTTCTTGGAAATTGGGGTATGATTTTATATATGCTTGTATGGTTTGCTATGATCGTATATAGTCTGTTTTAAACAATAGGTGGCAAACGATGGTAAGTAAATGTATTCAAAAATGTATGCTTGTGATAGTAGGTATCTGTGCTGTATTAGCAGCTGGATATTTTGCATTAATTTCTTATTACAAGGTAAAAATTCCGTATGGAACATGGATAAATGACATATATTGTACAGGTATGACTTGCAAGGAAGCAGAACTGGCTTTATTAGAACAAGACGACACAAAAGTTTGGATAGATGTTGTTACTTGTGATGATAAAAATTATAGTCTTGTTTTACCAAAAGAAACGTATACAGTTTCTTTTTCAGGTCTTGATAAGACGCTTGTATCTTATGGGGCATCTGGAATATTTCAAGAGAAATATATTACACAGTCTCCTAAAATCAGCATGTTGGAAGAGGCATGGAATGAATTTATACAACAGCAGGAGTTTATGTTGTCTGAAGATGTTTCTTCACAGCCTCGTTTAAGCATTGCAGCAGGGGAAAATGGGTTTGTATTGCAGGATAATGCAGAATATGTATTAGATACAAAAAAGGCTTCTGCGCTTATTTTAGAGGCAATAGAAGCTGGAAAAAAACAAGTGTTTTTAGAACAAGAGGATTGCTATTATAAGCCGGAATATACGCAAGAAGATAAACGTATTATTGCAGAATATGAAGCATTGCAGAATTTCTGTCACAGAATGGCACTTGATATTACAATCCAAAAAGAGGTCGCATATACAATTGATTGGAAGGTATTGGCAGATTGGATTTTGTTAGATGCGGATGGAAATTATGTATATGATAAAGGTTCTAATCTTGTTTTAGATGAATCTAAAGTAAAAGAATATGTTGCACAGTTAGGAAAAGAATTGACGACATATTGGGGAGAAGACTGGGAATTTGTAAATCATGCAGGCGATGTAGTAAGTGTTCCGGCAGGTAATTTTGGAAGAGTATTAAAAACAAAAGAGTTAGAAAAAGAAATTCTTCAGGTGTTTGCAAACGGAGAAACAGCTTCTTATGAGTTGGAATTTACATTTTATCCAAATGGTGCATCTGAAATAGAATACGGGGCTGGAGTTGGTTCTTCTTATGTAGAGGTAGATTTGTCAGAACAGCATGTATATCTTTATATAGATGGAACGTGTGTATTAGACAGTCCTTGTGTAACTGGAACGGTAAGTAAACAGATGGATACGCCAAGTGGTGTATTTTATATCGAATATAAGCAAAGAAATCGAACCCTTCGTGGAGAAGATTATGCAACTCCAGTAAGTTATTGGATGCATTTTTATAATCATTGTGGTTTTCACGATGCGTCATGGCGTAAAACATTCGGAGGAAGTATTTATTTGAAAAATGGCTCTCATGGCTGTGTAAATATGCCTCCTGCAAAAGCAAAGGAGCTGTATGAACAGGTATATGCCGGAATGCCGGTTGTGATTTATTAGCAGACTTATGCATATCATAAAGAAATAGAAATCTTTATGAGCATAGGGAGTTATATGAATCAAATATTTAATTTTTCGGCAGGTCCGGCTATGCTGCCAAAGCAAGTATTAGAAGAAGCACAAAAGGAACTGTGTGATTATAAAGGGTGCGGAATGTCTGTTATGGAAATGAGCCATCGCTCTGACCTTTTTCGTATGATTTTAGAAGAAACAGAGCAGACACTTCGTACACTTGCCAATATCCCTTTAGAATATGAGATTTTGTTTTTACAAGGAGGGGCAAGTCTGCAGTTTGCTATGGTGCCTATGAATTTCATGAAACATGGAAAGGCAGCGTATATTTTAACGGGACATTGGGCAAAAAAAGCGTATCAGGAAGCAAAGAAGTTTGGAAATGTGCAAGTGCTTGCATCTAGTGAAGACGAGCAATTTTCGTATATACCAGAGTGGAATTTTGCAGATATTTCTAATAATACGGATTATATATATATTTGCGAAAATAATACGATTTATGGTACGAAATTTACAACATTGCCAAATATAAACGATAAACCGCTTGTTGCAGATGTATCGAGTTGTTTTTTGTCAGAACCGATAGATGTGACAAAGTATGGGTTGTTGTTTGCAGGTGCTCAAAAAAATATTGGGCCGGCAGGAGTTACAATCGTAATTGTACGAAAAGACTTGATTAGGGAAGCGGTGTTGCCGGAAATACCTACATTGCTTCGTTATAAAACACATGCAGATGCCCATTCTTTGTATCATACGCCTCCTTGCTACAGCATTTATATGTGTGGAAAGGTATTTTCGTGGCTGCTTCACATAGGAGGTCTGGAAGCAATACAATATTATAATCAAAAGAAGGCAATGCGTTTATATGATTATCTGGATCATTCACGCATATTTAAAGGAACAGCACAAAGAGCGTATCGCTCTTTGATGAATGTTCCTTTTATTACGGGAAATTCTAATATGGATGCGTTGTTTATACAAAAAGCAAAGGAACATGGATTGGAAAATCTGAAAGGACATCGTCTTGTAGGGGGTATGCGAGCAAGTATTTATAATGCAATGCCAATGGAAGGAATTGAAGCATTGCTTGCTTGTATGAATCAGTTTGAAAAGGAATATGGAGTGAAGTAGTAGTATGTTTCAAGTCGGTTGTTTGAATACGATTTCTGAAAAAGGGCTGAATATACTAGGAGAAGGTTATCATTTGACAAATGATATTCATAAAGCAGAGGTGCTTTTAGTACGGAGTGCTTCTATGCATGAAGTAGAAATTCCTTCCAGTGTGCTTGCAATCGCAAGAGCGGGTGCCGGAGTAAACAACATTCCATTAGAACGATGCAGTGAACAGGGGATCGTTGTATTTAATACACCAGGAGCAAATGCAAATAGTGTAAAAGAGCTTGTGTTGGCAGGTCTGTTATTAGCAAGCAGAGACGTGCTGGGCGGAATAGAGTGGGTTGTGCAGTATAGAGAGGATAAAGACATTATAGCGAAAACAGAAGCGGTAAAAAAGCGATTTTCGGGAAAAGAAATACAAGGAAAAACAATTGGTGTAATTGGACTGGGAGCAGTTGGAAGTAAGGTGGCAAATGCAGCAGTACACCTTGGAATGCATGTACTAGGATATGACCCGTATTTGTCTGTAGATGCAGCGTGGAATATTCACCAAAATGTAGAACATGTGACGGAGTTAAAAGAACTTTTGCAGAGAAGTGATTTTATTACATTACACGTTCCGGCAGCAGAACATAATAAAAATATGATAAATGAAGCGAGTATATTGCAGATGAAGGCAGGTGTTGTGCTATTAAATTTTGCAAGAAATCAGCTTTGTGATGAAACAGCCGTTTTAAAGGCATTAGAGTTAGGAAAAATCGCTCGTTATGTAACAGATTTTCCAAACAATAATGTTGCAGGACATCCAAAGTGTATTGTGCTTCCACATCTTGGCGCGTCTACCAATGAGGCAGAAGAAAATTGTGCGGTTATGGCTGTTAAGGAAATAAAAGACTATTTAGAATATGGAACAATACAACATGCTGTAAATTATCCGGATTGCAGTATGGGAGCTTGTAAAGGCGTTTGCCGTATTACAATTCTTCATAGAAACATTGCAAATATGATTTCTCGTTTAACTGCTTGCATTGGAGCACATCATATTAATATTTCAGAATTTGTCAATAAATCGCGTGGAGTATATGCGTATACGATGATGGATGTAGAACAGCCTATTTCTCAGGAAATATTGCAGCAGCTTAGAAGTCTGGACGGGGTTTTAAAAGTACGAACTATCGTTTGCTGACAGTTGTTGGAAAAATAAAAAGCCCTCTCCAGTGTAAAGCAGGAGAGAGCTTTTTGGTATACTAGGAAATTTTATTTCTTAGTGATAAAAGTATTAATCTAACATAAAACGGATGAAAAGGCCACCCTGAACAGTTCTGTGACTGAAACCACGCATATTAGCGATGTCACAGAAGTACCAGTCTGTCATAGGAACGCGAGTACGCATTGTATTATAAGCAGACCAGAGACTGTCTACTAAATATGTAAAATCTTCTTTGTTATCTGCAAAAGAAGCAACCCATACAAGCCAGTCAGACTTTGTATATGTTTCTCTGGAATCAAGAGGTACACCGTAAGGGAGCATTTCTTTTTTGTAACGAGCCATTTCGCCTTTGAAGAATTCTTCTGGGAAGAGATTTGTTCCCCAGATTTTATCCCAAATTGCATTGTACTTTAAGGAGAATGTTTCTGGCTTATCGTAAGCTAAACGATAGCTTCCATCAGAGTTTACAGCACGTTCTAATAAAGAAGCAACGTATTCACGAGCTTTGTCCATCATTTCAGCAGCTTCTTTTGTTTCGCCAAGACGAGTTAAAATACGGCTGTAAGCTACAATACCCATAATTGCTTTGATAGAGAGGTTTACATTGTGTGCAAGATGTCCGGCAAAGTCATCTGTACAAAGCTGATTTTCAGGGTCTAAGCCGTAACGAATTAAGTATTCGTTCCACTGACGGATTGTGTCAATGTGAGCCTTTGCAAATGTAACGTCATCTTCTGCATCACAGATAGCAGCAAATAAAATGATCATATTACCACATTCTTCTACAGGCATCTGGCTTTCATAGTTGAAAGTTACAGGAGTTGTATTTCTTTGAACACCATATACCTGACCGTTTAATAATGGATACTGACCTACATCATGAGGAGCAAAGTCATAAGCCCATTCTTCAGATGCTGCATAATCCATAACTGGACGAAGCATAGCTTTTAATAATTCTGGGTTGTAAAGTAAGAAGAATGGTGCAGAAGGATAAGTAACATCGACTGTAGCAGCACATCCATTAGAATGACATTCTTTGGAAATATATAAGTTATTGCCGTTTTTATCTACAACGAGCTTGTGAGCTGCCATAACCTGACGTACAGCAAGTAATAAGATTTCTGCGTATTTTTCATTTCCTTTTTCGATAGCTTCGTTTTTGATTTTATCAGAAAATGCATTACAACGAGCAAGTAATGTATCATATTCGGCAGCAGCTTCTGTGATAGCTTCTTCGATTGTCTTGCCGTCTTTTTTCCAGTATGCTTTTAAGTTTTCACCAAAATACTGGATACTTTCGATATCATCATATGCAAATAAGAAGAGAGCTTCTTTAGAAGTCTTATCGAAGTTCTTTTCTAATGTGATAGCATACATTTCGCCTAACATAGCATGTCCAACAACAGCTTCTCCGTTTACTGCCATGTATACATATCCCCAGTCGATACGGATATCATCGCCGCTCTTACGAAGTACTCTCTGGATACCATTTCCCATTTTAATGCAAGTCATATTGTCCATAGCAACAGGGAAACCAAGTGCACGACCTTCGCCTCTTGTATTTAAAACAAGTTCTTCACTTAATTTGAATCTTACAGTTACATCATGTTCTTTGCCATCTAAATTTTCATAGCTGATTTTACAGTAAGCAACTGGACGAGAAGCATAGTAAAGGTCATCTACTAAAGTTGGAGATGTGAAATGAACAGTCATACGGATTGCATCATTAGAGCTTGTGATAATAGTAGAAAAAGCATCAACTTCTACATTTTCTACGAGCATATCTGCAATCACGTCTCGTTCGGAACGAGTCTTTCCGCCTAATAAGTGATATTCTGTGCCATCAATGAAAACTCTTGCATTCATGCTGTTTGGTTTTCCAGTCCAATGAATGAAATTCTGATTCACATTGCCGTCAGCCCAAATAGAAAAATAAGGGTCGATATTAATAATAGGTGTAGCAGGTACACGCATTTTCATAATAATATATTCCTCCTTGTGGAAATTTGATAGGTGTATTATAATTTATATAAAACACATTTTACATACGAAATTCAATTCAAAAAGTGAGGAAAACAATTTAATGGAAGAATTAAAGTTTTTTTTGCCAAAAGAACATAAAGAACCATTTTGGATTTCTATGGCTGGTGTGACATTTCCAGACCCGTCTTATCATATCATCAGAAGAAACTCAGATATTTCTGTCATAGAATATATTGTAGATGGAAATGGATATGTAATACAAGATGGAAAGATACATCCTGTAAGCAGCGGAATGATTTATTTTCTGACAGCGGGAAACAGACATGAATATTACGCAGATGAACAACAGCCATTTACCAAAATCTTTATGAATATTTCAGGTACCTTTTGTGAAAATCTAGTAGCGGCGTATGGATTGGTTGGACAAAACTTTTTTAAAGGTGATGGGATGAAGGCAGCTTTTGAAAAAATACCAGCTATTTTACATTCCGATATGCCGGAACAGGAAATGCAGGTTTTGCTGCAGGGAATCTTTGTAGAAATATTATCGCGTCTTTCAGGCATGCAGCATGAGACGATTTACAGCGAAGAGGCAAGAACATTAAAAGAGTATTTAGACCAAAATGTAGATAAAATCGTTTCTATTAAGGAGTTGGCAGGAACAATTTATCGTTCTCCTGATTATTGTTTAAAATTGTTTAATCGAGAGTTTCGGACAACGCCGTATGCATATCAGCTGCAGCGAAAGATTACGATTGCAAAAACATTATTAGTAGATACTACGATGTCGGTAGGAGAAATTGCAGAATCGTTAGGGTATGGGGATGCTCATTATTTTTCTAATTTATTTAAGCAAAAATGCGGCAGCAGTCCGGTACATTATCGAAAGAGCCAGAAAATAAACGAAGAACAAATAGATAAAGGGTGATATATATGAGTTATTTTGGAAAATTTTATTTAGACAAAGAAAAAGATATTGTAGTACAGATGGATATGGAAGAAGGAACACTTCGTTATAAGATTTATTCTACTAGTCCACAGTCTCATAATCTGATTAATAATCTTGCAGTTATTACAAAACAACCTACTGTCATGAAAGAAAATCAGATTGTAATAGAAGGAGAAGTTCCTTGTTATATTAAAGGAGATGGACAAAAAGTATATATTTTACGCTTAAATGGTACAAAATTAGCCAATATTTATCCGGATGGAACGATTGAAGTCAATTCCATTATTCCAGCGATTGCAAAGACGTTGATGAGTCAGACAAAGGAATATAAGTATTCTTTACGAGAGACATTAGTAAAGTCTTATGTAGCAGAACGTGTAAAATTATCTACAGATTTGCATACACATGGAAATGCCAATCTGAATGCAGATATTTTGATTGCATTGGCAATTAAGCATCAGATTCGTTATCCATTGTATTACATTAAAAAATTACAGCTTGTACTGACAAAGGAACAAGAAGCATTTTTGCAAGAACGCAGAGAAAAAGCTGCAAAATCTTTGGATTTGTCAGGATTATCCGGCAAGCATTTAGACAGAAAGATTGACGACAACACATACATCAATTTTGCACAGTTAATGTTAGAAAATCCAGAGCATTCAGCAGAAAATATTGATAAAATCCGAAAGTCACTTTCTTTATTGAAAGGCTCTCAGGCGGTATTTACCAATTTGGAAAAATTATATTTATATCGTTATGTATTTACAAAAGGGGTAGCAGCTGATTATCGTATTGCATTTCCAGCACAGTATCAGATAGAAGATGCTGATGTTATGCAATATTTACAAAGAGCTTTGGCAGATTTCCAAAAAGAAGAATATGCAAATTTGACATTTTATGAAGATACTTTGTTATGGATTGGCAGAGAGTATCAAAAACGTCATATCAAATATGTGGAAATCAGTGATACAACATTGGTAAAAAAAGAATGGGCAGCAGCTTATATGCTTGAACAGATTCACCATATTCTTCCATTAGTTAAGAAAGAAACAGGGGTAGATATTCGTTTCCTTGCAGCAATCCGAAGAATACCGCTTACATTAGTAAAAGAAAGCATTACAACAGGAAATTATTTAACAGATGCTATTAAGGCATTAAAAGTTGTATGTAAAGACCCTTATGTTGTAGGAAGTGATTTCGTTGGAGAAGAGATTAACGACATTTCAGAATTAAAAGCTGTTATGAAAGAAATCGTAAGTAAGATTGCAAAGGAAGATAAAAACTGGACAATCCGTATTCATGCTGGAGAAAATGATTCCTTAAAGAGTAATATGTCTAAGGCAATTCAGCTTGTAGAAGAGTCTGTAGTTGCAGGACAGACATTCCCATATATTAGAATTGGACATGGATTGTATTGTGCAAGTCTTACAAGTAAACTTGGAAAAGACCTTATGGAAAAAATAAAGACACATGATGTTGTCTTAGAGTTCCAGTTAACAAGTAATGTTCGTTTGAACAATATTATGGATTTGAATAAACATCCATTAAAAACGTATTTAGCAAATGGTATTTCTTGTGTCATGGGAACCGATGGATATGGCCTGTATGGAACGGACAGCATCGATGAACAGCTTGCTTTGGCGAATTTCTTAAAGCTGACAGACGAAGATTTCTTAAGTATGAAGGCAGCAGAAGATAAGATTATAGAACGTCAAAAATCTAATTTTGTAACGAAAATGGAAGCATTTGAAGCATTAAGAGGAGAAAAAAGTGTGTGCGACTATTACATGGAAGCATTTTCACAGCCTTTTGATGATATTTCAAACGTTAAATTTGAGATTGATAAACAGCCATCTTACCCTGTATTTAAACCAAAGGTAAAAGAGCTTCCTTGGGATAAGTATCCAATCATCATTGCAGGAGGAAGTTTCTCAACAGCTAATGCATCTTCTAAAATCAGCGAACAAGACAAACAATTATTGGATGCTTTGTTAAATCGCTTAGATCCAAAGAAAGTATTTTTTGTAGTAGGTCACAAGTTATGTGGACATGAAAAGTACTTAGTAGAACATAATACAGGTTTTGATATTTACAGTATTATTCCTTCTTTGATGACTTCTCAGCAGATTAAAAAACTTTCCAAAGCAAATATGACAGGTATTCGTATTTCTACAGAAGCACAGGAAATGGGTATTTACAAATCTTTCAATTATGAAATATTTGAAAGAAGAAACTGTGCATTGTTTGCTTTTGATGGAAATAGTGCAATTGCAAATCTTGTACAGGAAGCAAGAAATGGAAAAGCAAGAGCGTGGATTTTTGTGCATCCAGGTTCTGTAATGCTTCGTGCAAAGGCAAAATCGTTAGAAGGTTATGTAACGGTAAATGCGTCTGTAGAAGAGGTATTGCAAAAGATTTATGAGATAGAAGATAACATTGGAACAAAGCTCTAAATAAATTTTAAAAAAATTTTCCAAAAAGTGGGAACAAAATGCCAACTTCTCCGTTATATATATGAAAGGAGAAAATTTTTAAAATACAAAAGAGGACAGGAGGGTTGGATATCGTACAAAAAAATGGAGGAAGACAAAGAGATACTTCAAAAGCTTTATCAAAGAAACAAACAGAAATTGTATTATATGGCGTGGAAGATTATTCGAGATGATATGTTGGCAGAAGAAGCAATTCATATGTGCTTTCTAAAGCTGATAGAACATTTTGAAAAATATCGAGAACAGTCATATGAAAATCTGGAAAAACTGTGCGGAGCGATTGTAATAAATTCGGCAAGAGATATCGCAAGGGACTATGCTAGAAAGGAACCTTTAGAGCAGGAACAAAGCGGATTAAAAGAAGAATCATTAAGAGATTATATGCCGGATATATTACAGCAGATCATAGAACAAGACGAACAAAAATTGATTGTGGAAGCGTTAAGAAGATTAGAGCCTGAGGAATATCATTTTTTATATCTGCAATATGGTCTGGGAATCAAGCCTAAAGAAATTGGTAAGCTTATGAATGTACCATCTTCTGTTGTGCGTAAAAAAATGCTCAAATGTAGGAAGAAATTGGCAAAGATTTTGGAGGATGACAGATATGAAGCTTTGCAAAACAGGTGAAAAATTAAAAGCCTGTATAGACTCAATTTCTGATGAAGAATTAAAACAACTAGAACAAGAAGTGGAACAGTTGCTGCCTCATACATTTTCAGAGGACTTTGAGGAAAAGATAGAAAAACTGATACAGAATCTTAAAGAACAAAGCACAGACTAAATAATGAAAAGTAAAAGGGGAATTTACAAAGATTAAGTAGGTGTTTAAAGTTGTACGGACAATGAGCAAAGTTTCAAAAATATGATGATGTAATGTCATGAAAAATCCCTATTTACACAATGCGGTAAGTAGGGATTTTTCATATCTATATACGTTATAGTATGAGTAATGATATTAACAAAACAAATAATTTTCGCTTCGCTCAAAAACATCCGCCAAGGGGGAAGGCTGCTAAAATGGAAACAGTAGAAATTTTTATCCATTCATGGTATACTTATTCCTAAGATTGATTTAATAAAAAAGATGAAAGAGTAAAAAAGGAGAACTTAAAAATGAGTTATTTAATCAAAGATACAACAAAGCAGGAACGTATAGAGTTGATTCGCAGCTGGGTTCCAGATGATGAAGTAATGGATGGCTGTGATATTGATTTATGGGATATGTATCGTGACTACATTGATGGAAAAAGAGAAATTGCAGAAATTAACGCTTCTTTTAATAAAGGATTTTATGAAGAAGCTGATTTTGCGAAATAAAGAGAGATTGCATACATAGCCTCTATTGTGACGGTTGTATGTGGAACAATTGCTCTTTTGATAACAGACTTTTTGAAATTAAAGAAGAACTAAGTACAAAGAGGTTATGCGTATGGCATAACCTCTTTGCTAGTACGATTTTATGATTTATGTTTGCTGTAAAAGTCTTGGATATAGTCAAGTCGTGCAGTCATATTTAATAATAAAGCATCTAAAATTGTGATGGCTGCCATAGATTCCATAACGACAACAGCACGAGGAACGATAATAGGATCATGTCTTCCTTTGATTTGAACATCAATTTCTTCTAAATCTTTGTTTACAGTGTGTTGTGTAGAAAAGATAGAAGGCGTTGGTTTTACATATGCTCGAATGACAACAGTATCTCCATCGCTCATACCACCTAATATACCGCCTGCATGGTTTGTTTTCTTAGCAATATGTCCATGTTCTATGCAAAAATCATCATTGTTTTCAGAACCGTATACGCAGGAAACCAAAACTCCGTCACCAATTTCAACTGCCTTTACAGCACCAATGCTCATGATAGCTTTTGCAAGGTTAGCATCTAATTTTTCAAATACTGGATCTCCAATACCTGTTGGAATACCTGTTACGTGGCATTCCATAATACCACCGACAGAATCATATTGCTCTTTTGCTTGCTTTAAATATGCCATTGCTTTTTGATTAGCTTCAGAATCCGGCATAGCAGTCGGTAATGTTAATATATGTTCCCTGTGAAAATTTTGGGGGTCAATACAAATTGGTCCGATAGCAGAAGTATAAGCAAATACATCAATTCCCATACTTTTTAAAATTTTAGATGCAATTGCTCCAGCAGCTACACGACCGATTGTTTCTCGCCCAGAGGAACGACCGCCTCCACGATAATCGCGAAAACCATATTTTTCATCAAACGTATAATCTGCATGCCCTGGTCGATAGAAAGATGCAATTTCAGAGTAATCGGTACTTTTCTGGGAAGTGTTTCGTACAAGCATAGAGATTGGAGTACCTGTAGTACGTCCATTGAAAACGCCTGAAAGAATTTCAACTTGATCTGCTTCTTTTCTTGGTGTAGAAATATCAGTTTGTCCGGGTTTTCTTCTATCTAAAAATTTTTGAATATCTTCTTCACAAAGCTCCAGACCGGCTGGAACACCATCTACGACAACACCTAATGCCTTTCCATGAGATTCTCCCCATGTTGTAATTTTGAATATATTTCCAAAAGAACTGCCTGCCATAATTCTGCCTCCTGCGCTTAAAAGTACTTTTATTGTACAGTACTTCAAAAGAGCATGCAAGGTGGATTTACAAAAAAATATTTTTATGGTAAAATAATTATTTAGTATGAATGATAATAAAAACAGGAGGTAATATGAGTAAAAAATACGAGATTTTAAAAACAGAAGGTCGTGCAAAACGTGCTGTTTTTCATACAGTACATGGTGATATTCAGACACCAGTTTTTATGAATGTTGGTACAGCTGCTGCTATCAAAGGTGCGGTTGCGACTTCTGATCTGGAAGAAATCAAATGTCAGGTAGAATTATCCAATACATATCATTTACATGTTCGTCCTGGTGACGAAGTTGTAAAAAAAATGGGCGGTTTACATAAATTTATGTCATGGAATAAGCCAATCTTAACAGATTCAGGCGGATTTCAGGTATTTTCTCTTGCAGGTCTTAGAAAAATCAAAGAGGAAGGTGTATACTTTAACTCTCATGTAGATGGTCGTAAGATTTTTATGGGACCAGAAGAAAGTATGCAGATTCAGTCTAATCTGGCCTCTACAATTGCAATGGCATTTGATGAATGTCCAAATGCAAAAGCAGACAGAGTATATGTACAAAACAGTGTAGATCGTACCGTAAGATGGTTAGAAAGATGTCGCAAAGAAATGGCACGTTTGAATAGCTTAGAAGATACAATCAACAAAGATCAGATGTTGTTTGGTATCAATCAGGGTGCAATCTATGATGATATTCGTATTGAACATGCAAAAATCATCAGTGACATGGATTTAGATGGTTATGCTTTAGGTGGTCTTGCAGTAGGTGAAACACATGAAGAAATGTATCATGTAATTGAAGAAACAGTTCCATATCTTCCAAAAGATAAGCCAACTTACTTGATGGGTGTTGGTACACCAGCCAATATATTAGAAGCTGTTGACAGAGGTGTAGACTTCTTTGACTGTGTATATCCTAGCAGAAATGGCCGTCATGGACATGTTTATACAAACTTTGGTAAGATTAATTTATTCAATGCACAGTATGAATTAGATGACAGACCAATTGAACCTGGATGTCAGTGCCCAGCATGTAAGCGTTATTCCAGAGCATATATCAGACATTTGTTAAAAGCAAAAGAAATGCTTGGCATGCGTTTATGTGTTTTACACAATTTATATTTCTACAATACAATGATGGAAGAAATCCGTTTTGCATTGGATGAAGGCAATTTTGCTGCTTATAAGGCAAAGAAGTTAGAAGGACTTAGCCGTAACGGTAAAATGGATTAAAATTTTTGTAAAAAAGCTTGCCCAGAGCTTTATAAACGTGTATACTAGTAGATATGTGTGAAAAAACTGAGGGGTGGACTTTTCACGAAAATTTAGGAGGATAATAAGTATGTTATTAACAGCTGAAACAACAAGTGGTGGTGGCGCTGCAAGCCTTATTACTATGATTATCATGTATGCTGTAATCATTGGTGCATTCTGGCTGATCTTTATGAGACCACAGAAAAAAGAAGAAAAGAAAATGAAAGCAATGATCGCTGCTCTTGAAATTGGTGATTATGTATTAACAACAAGCGGTTTTTATGGTTCTATCATTGATATTACAGAAGATACTGTAATCGTAGAATTTGGTAACAACAAAAACTGCCGTATTCCTATGGCAAAGAGTGCAGTTGCTCAGGTTGAAAAACCAGAAAACGCAAAATAATTTTTTGGATTAATGAAAACGTTCGGAAGTTTTATGGCTTTCGGACGTTTTGTGTTTTGTAACAGATTTTCAAGAAAGGAAATTTATACCATGCAAGGTATCATATTAAATCAAGATAGTGATAATTTTCTTGTTACAAGATTAGACCGAATAGAACAAATCGATAAACAGTATTTACAAAATTTTATATACCAATATCAAGGAACGCAAGTTACTGATTTTATGATGTGTGTATGTGTCCCTATTTCTGCATTTCCATCTAAGGTAAGAACCTTTTATGGAGATAAATATATGAGAAACGAAGAATATGGAACAAGCGTAGATTATACAAAAACGTGCTGCAAAACAGCATATCACATTTGGTATGAAAAAAAGTTGGATTTGTTTCAGATATGGATTGATGCGTGCAGAGCATCTAATATTACGCCATGGATTTCTTTTCGTATGAACGATGCACATTGCCATTTTGAAGCACCTCATTACCTGCTCAGCGATTTCTTTTATGAACATATAGATGAATATGCGCGTGTTCATCATGAGATGCCGTATGGGGCAAATAGAGGGTATAGCGACCGCTGCCGTGATTACGAAATAGAAGAAGTAAGAGCGGAAATGCTTGCCTACATAAAAGAAACATTGACTCGATATGATGTAGATGGAATTGAATTGGACTTTCAGAGAGAATTGTGGTGTTTTCAGCCTGGACATGAGCAAAATAATATACATGTAATGACAGCATTTATAAAAGAGGTAAAAAACATTGCAAAAGAAGCTGCAAAACATTATAAACATACAATCAAGATAGCAGTTCGCTGTCATCCAAATCCTGTTTATTGTATGGAATTTGGTTTTGATATATTAGAATGGGCAAAGCAAGGGCTGGTTGATCTTGTAGTGCCTTCTCCAAGATGGGCAACAACAGACAACGATATGCCTATTAGATTATGGAAAAATATGTTAGAACCATATAGTGTGCAAGTTGCAGGCTGCGTAGAATTGTTGTCTAGGTCATATCCGGGAGGAAAGATGGCATATAATACGGCGGAGAGTGCGATAGGAAGTGCTGTCAATATTCTGTCACAGGGAGCAGATAAGCTGTATTTATTTAATTATTTTGATAAACCAGATGAAATGCTTTTTGGAAAACGAAGAAAAATTACAGAAGAAAATGATGTGCAGAAAGCAGAAGGGTATTATAAATTATTAACAACTGCCGGAGACTTAGAAAAAGCAATATATGCGAAAAGAAAGCACATTGTGACGTATAATGATGTAGTTCCTTTAAATCGAAAATTTATGAGTGATCTTCCGATTGCAGTAACGGAAAAAGGACCATATTTTATACGAGTAGTAACAGGAACGGTACCGCATAAAAGTCGCGTTTTATTACGTCTAGGAATAGAGCAGCAAGAAGCATTTGATCCTAAAACAGATGTCACAATATATGTAAATAGTCATAAAATTGAATTTTTACAAACGCAGGAATGCCAAGAACCAGTACTGACACAACATCCAATTTACGCGTTTTTAGTTCCAAATGAAGCAGTAGGAGCACTCGTACAGATGGCAGAAATCTATGCTGACAAAAAAATAGTGATTCATTATGCAGATATTATAGTAAATGCAGAATAAAAAAGAAACAAACAGAGAATATTGCTTGTATTTTAGATGTTATCATGTTATAGTATGAGTGATAATAATAACTAAACAACCAATTTTCGCTTCGCTCAAAAATTATATACAAGAAGGAGGTCTTATCCTTGCAAAACGAGTATTTATCTAAACAAATGGAAGAGTCTATTTGGCCAAATTATATTCAACATTTTAAGGTTGACACTACGATAGGTTCTTATCGCTCTGATTTAGAGGAATTTTGTTCTTTTATTCAAAAAGATTTCCTCTCTATGGATGCCCAAGATGTAAAAAATTTTTATGATTATCTCGATAAAAAGGTTACAGATGGTATATTAAAGCCTAGTACTATGGCTAAAAAGTTTAATGAACTACATTCTATTGCTGATTATATTTCAGAAAATCAAGATGAATATCAAATTCCAAATACATTTGAGGATTTCTTTTATCCATATTTGTTACGAGTTGCAGAAGTAGCCAAAGAAGCAAAAACAATTCCACCAGAGCATATGGATCTTCTTTTGAAAGCAGCGGAAGAAGATTGTATGGCGTATGCTGTTATGGCATTGATGTTTAAAGCAGGATTAAAATCATCTGAGGTAATGGAATTAAAGATAAGTAATCTTGCAGAATATGATAATGGTGTATTTGCATATATTGCTGCTCGTAAGGAATCTTGTTTTATTCCGGAAGATGCTGTAAATATTATAAATCGTTATTTAGACCAGATAGAATTTGAAGCTGTTTCAAAAGATAGCTATTTATTTTTGAATTCTAAAGGAAATCCGTTGAATGCCATGTATATAAGCAGAATGATGAAAAAATATTGTACACTGGCAGGTATACCAAAATACAGCGCAAATACATTAAGATCTGCTTGTGCAGCCAATATGTTTTTATATGATGTTCCAACAAAAAATATCGCAGATCAGATGGGTGTAACATGTAAACATATTGCACGATATAATGGAAGAATATATAAAGATCAAATGATCAGTGCAGCAAATCGTATGGTAAAGGTGCATGTGGAATTGCCGGATGTATAAGCTATGATTTGACGTTGGAAATAAATTGCGATATACTAGCCACGATTGGTTTGTATAACCAGTAAATTTAGAAAAACAAAGGAGATTTTGAATGAATTCATTTTTTATTTTAGGGCAGATTATGAGTATTTTGTCCTTTTTAATGAGTATTATTCTTGCTCATTTTAAAGAAGTAAAGCATATCTTACTTGGAGAAGTTTCTGCCAATTTATTTACAGCACTTAGTTATTTGTTTTTGGGCGGAAATTCAGGTGCATGGGTTTGTATTGTAGCTACCATTCAGACATTTGTTGTTTATATGTTAAATGAACATAACGTATCTGAGCATCTAAAGAACATAATCACAAAATGTTTTGCAGGCATTTATGTTATTGGAACGATTGTCGTATTCCAGGGCTGGGCAGACATTGTATGTTGTGTATGTGCATTTTTGTATATTATGGCAATCACACAAAAACAGGGAGCAAAGTACAGATTTTATATGGCCGGAAACTGTTTATTGTGGGTCATTTATGACATTTATACATTGGCATTTGTAAATCTTATTACGCATGGAACAAAGATGGCATCTTTATTGCTTGCCATGGTTCGTTTGGATCACAAAAAGGAATAATTATGCATTTAACAGATTCTGTAACAGAAATCAAAGGCATTGGAGATAAAACAGCAGCCTTACTTGCAAAACTAAATATTATTACAGTAAAAGATCTTTTGCATATTTTTCCAAGAGATTACGATACTTTTGAAGATGTATGTGATATATGTAATCTCACAGCAGATAAAAAACAGATAATTTGCGGATATATTACGCAAGTGAAGCCATTGAAAAAAGTAAGAAATCTTACGATTATGCAAGTTGTTGTACGAGATAGGACTGGAAATATTTCTCTTACTTTTTTTAATCAGCCATATTTAAAAAATAAGTTAATCGTTGGATATACATTCTTTTTCAGAGGAATCGTTCAGCAAAAACAATCTGAATTAATAATGGAACAGCCAAGTATTTATACGTTTGCAGAAATGGAGCAGTTAAAAAATACTATTTGGCCAAAATATTCTCTTACAAAAGGTCTTTCTAATAAATTAGTAAGTTCCAGTATCAAAAAGATTTTATTGCAAACAGATTTGATAGAAGAGTTTCTGCCGCAAAGTATTATTACACAATATAATCTATGCAGCAGAGCAGAGGCTTTTTATGGCATTCATTTTCCTACAGATTTTGAACATTTAGAAAAAGCAAGAAAACGTCTTGTTTTTGAAGAGCTTTTCTTATTTGTCTATATGATACGCCGTCAAAAAGGATATTCTGACCATATTCCAAATGCATATCCGATGAAACATACTAAAATTGTAGAGGATTTTTTACAGGCTATGCCATACCAGCTGACAAATGCACAACAACGTACATGGAAAGAAATTTTAGAGGACCTTTCCTCTCCTTTTAGTATGAATCGTTTGATTCAAGGAGATGTTGGAAGTGGTAAGACAATTATTGCTTTGTTAGCACTGTTAGAAACTGTCACAAATGGATATCAAGGTGCTTTAATGGCGCCTACGGAAGTGTTGGCACGTCAGCATATGGAAAGTTTTTCGGAATTAATCGAACAATATGATTTACCGTTTCGTCCTGTTTTATTAGTAGGTTCTATGACTGCTAAAGGAAAACGAGAAGCATATGAAGCGTTGCGTAGCGGAGAAGCAAATCTTGTAATCGGTACGCATGCTGTTATTCAGGAAAAAGTGCAATTTGAAAATCTTGCACTAGTTGTTACGGATGAACAGCATCGTTTTGGTGTGCGACAAAGAGAAATGCTTGCAGAAAAAAGCAAAGATCCGCACGTTATGGTTATGAGTGCAACGCCTATTCCAAGAAGTTTGGCAATCATTCTTTATGGAGATATGCATTTGTCTGTAATCGATGAACTTCCAGCTAATAGACTTCCGAGAAAAAACTGCGTTGTTGGTACAAAATATCGACCAACTGCATATAAATTTATTCAAAAACAGGTAGAAGAAGGACATCAGGCATATGTTATCTGTCCTATGGTAGAACCATCTGAAGATGAAGAACAAGATGCGTTAGAAAATGTTGTAGAATATGCAGAAAAGCTAAAACATCTGCTGCCAGAGCATATCAAAGTAGCATATTTGCATGGAAAAATGCGTCCGACAGAAAAAAATGCAATTATGGAAGCCTTTGCAGACCACAATATAGACGTATTAGTATCTACTACCGTTATTGAAGTCGGTATCAACGTACCAAATGCGACCGTAATCATGGTAGAAAACGCAGAACGATTTGGTCTTGCAGGACTTCACCAGCTTCGAGGTCGTGTCGGAAGAGGAAAAGCACAAAGCTATTGTATTTTTGTTGCTTCCAAAGATGACTCAAAAACGATGGAACGTTTAAATATACTAAATAAATCCAACGATGGCTTTTTTATTGCAAATGAGGATTTAAGACTGCGCGGACCGGGTGACTTGTTTGGCATACGACAAAGCGGTGAATTTGCATTTGAATTAGCAGATATTTACCAAGATGCGGAAATATTAAAGCACTGTGCAGAACTGGCAGATACACTTATGCAGCAAGATCCTTCTTTAGACTTACCAGAACATGAAAAATTAAAACAATATTTCGAATCAGGACAATGGAACAGACTTGATTTTAGAACGATTTAACCAATAACGAAGTTTCTTTATACTAATATTTTAAAACAGAACATTTGTTCATATCACATTGCAATGTAAATTATTTTATGATATAGTTTACAGTACACGAAAATTTAAAAAACGAATGAGGTTATTGTATGGCAAAAAATGAGACATACGGTGCAAAAAATATAACCGTTTTAGAAGGCCTAGAAGCAGTCAGAGTGCGTCCAGGTATGTATATAGGTAGTGTATCTACCAAAGGTTTAAACCATTTGATTTATGAAATTGTAGACAACTCTGTCGATGAACATCTGGCAGGTTATTGTTCTACGATACGAGTAACATTAGAAGCAGACGGCTCTTGTACCGTTTCTGATAACGGACGAGGTATTCCGGTTGGAATGCACGAAAAAGGTATGAGTGCAGAACGACTTGTATTTACGACCTTACACGCAGGCGGAAAATTTGATAATGCAGCTTACAAAACAAGCGGCGGTCTGCATGGTGTAGGTTCTTCTGTTGTAAATGCATTGTCCAAACGTTTATCTGTTACTGTAAAAGTAGGAGGAGCTGTTCACTATGACAGTTACGAAAGAGGTATTCCTACAACAGAACTGATTGATGGTCTGCTTCCAGTAATCGGAAAAACAAAAGAAACAGGAACAACGATTAATTTCCTCCCAGATGATGAAATATTCGACAAAGTACGCTTTAAAGAAGACGATATTAAGAGCCGTCTGCATGAGACCGCTTACTTAAATCCACAGCTTACCATTATCTTCAAAGACCTTCGTAAAGAAGAACCGGAAGAAATTACATATCACGAGCCAGAAGGCATTGTTGGTTTTATTAAAGATATGAACCAATCCAGTGAACCAATCCACGATGTTGTATACTATAAAGGAGAAAGTGACGGCATTACATGCGAAGTTGCCTTCCAATATGTCAATGAATTTCATGAAAACATATTAGGATTTTGTAATAACATTTATAACTCCGAAGGCGGTACACATCTGACTGGCTTTAAGACACAGTTTACAACTGTAATCAACAGCTATGCCCGTCAGTTAAACATTTTAAAAGAAAAAGATGTAAACTTTACCGGTGCCGATGTCAGAAATGGCATGACAGCTGTCGTATCTGTTAAACATCCAGACCCTCGTTTTGAAGGTCAGACAAAGACAAAATTAGACAATCAGGACGCTGCCAAAGCAGTAAGTAAGATTACAAGTGAAGAAATCGTTCGTTTCTTTGATAGAAACTTAGAAACATTAAAAAGTGTCATTGCTTGTGCAGAAAAAGCAGCAAAAATCCGTAAGAGCGAAGAACGTGCAAAAACGAACCTGCTCACAAAACAGAAATTTTCTTTTGATTCTAACGGTAAACTTGCTAACTGTGAATCTAAAGATGCCAAAAAATGCGAAATCTTTATTGTAGAAGGTGATTCTGCCGGCGGAAGTGCAAAATCTGCAAGAAACCGTATGTATCAGGCAATCCTTCCAATACGAGGAAAAATATTAAACGTAGAAAAAGCAAGTATTGATAAAGTATTGGCAAATGCAGAAATCAAAACAATGATCAATGCATTTGGATGCGGTTTTTCTGAAGGATATGGCAATGACTTTGACATCACAAAACTTCGTTATGACAAGATTATCATTATGGCCGATGCCGATGTCGATGGTGCACACATTTCTAACTTGCTTTTAACATTATTTTATCGCTTTATGCCAGAGCTTATTTATGATGGACATGTTTATATTGCGATGCCTCCTCTTTACAAGGCAATGCCTTCTAAAGGAGAAGAAGAATACTTATACGATGACAAAGCATTAGAACAATATCGTAAAAAACATAAAGGTCCATTTACATTACAGCGTTATAAAGGTCTTGGTGAAATGGATGCCCAGCAGCTTTGGGAAACAACATTAAATCCAGAAACAAGACTGCTCAAAAAAGTAGAAATCGAAGACGGACGTATGGCAAGTCATATTACAGAATTGTTGATGGGTACAGACGTATCTGTTCGTAAGAACTTTATTTATGAACATGCGACCGATGCAGAATTAGATGTATAGTAGGAGAAAAGCCTGATGGAAGACAGAATTATAAAAACAGAATACTCAGACGTCATGCAGAAATCCTTTATTGATTATGCAATGAGCGTTATTATTGCAAGAGCATTACCGGATGTACGAGATGGTTTAAAACCAGTACAAAGACGTACCTTATATGATATGCATGAATTAGGAATCCGTTATGATAAACCATATCGTAAGAGTGCTCGTATTGTCGGAGATACTATGGGTAAATATCATCCACATGGAGACAGTTCTATTTATGAAGCCTTAGTCGTTATGACACAGGATTTCAAAAAAGGACTTCCGCTTGTAGATGGTCATGGTAACTTTGGCAATATCGAAGGCGATGGTGCTGCTGCCATGCGTTATACAGAAGCACGCTTAGAACGAATCACACAAGAAGGTCTTTTAGCAGATCTTGATAAAAATGTTGTAGATTTTGTATCAAACTTTGATGAGACAGAAAAAGAACCAAGCGTCCTTCCTGCTAAATTTCCAAACCTTTTGATCAATGGTTCTGAAGGTATTGCCGTTGGTATGGCTACAAGCATTCCGCCTCACAACTTTGCAGAAGTCGTAGACGCTGCAAAAGCATATATGTTAAATCCTGATATTACAACAAAGGAATTAATGCGTTATGTAAAGGGCCCGGATTTCCCTACAGGTGGTATTGTTATCAATAAAGATGAATTATTGGATATTTATGAAACAGGAGCCGGAAAGGTCAAAATACGAGGTCGTGTAGAAATTGAAAAAGCAAAAGGCGGTCGTACAAATATTGTTATTACAGAGATTCCATATACAATGATTGGTTCCGGAATCAGCAAGTTTTTATCAGATGTTGCTGCATTATCTGAAACAAAAAAGACAACCGATATCGTAGATATTTCAAACCAATCTTCTAAAGAAGGTATTCGTATTGTAATCGAAGTACGAAGAGATACCGATGTAGATAATTTCATCAACATGCTCTACAAAAAGACACGTTTAGAAGATACATTTGGCGTAAATATGCTTGCAATCCATAAAAACAGACCAGAGACTATGGGATTAAAGGCAATTTTAAAAGCCAATATCGATTTCCAATTTGAAGTAACAAGACGTAAATATACTACGTTGTTAAACAAAGAGTTAGAAAAGAAAGAAATCCAGGAAGGTCTTATTAAAGCATGCAATGTAATTGATTTAATCATTGAAATACTGCGTGGTTCCAAAGAAAAAGCAATGGCTAAAAATTGTCTTGTAAATGGTGTAACAAAGGGCATCAAATTCAAGACAAAAGGGGCAGATCTTATGGCAAGCCAGCTTCGTTTTACAGAAAAACAGGCAAATGCCATTTTAGAAATGCGTTTATACAAATTGATTGGTCTGGAATTAGAAGCATTGATTGCAGAACATGAAGAGACTTTGACAAATATATTCAAGTATGAAGAAATACTTGCAAGAAAAGATGCAATGGCTCAAGTAATTATAAATGACATGGAAAGCTTCAAAAAGCAGTATAAACGTGACAGACGTACAACGATTGAAAATGGTGCAGAGGCTGTATATGAAGAAGCAAAGAAGCAAGAAATCGATGTTTACTTTATGTTAGACCGTTTCGGATATGCAAAAACAATTGATGAAGCTACGTTTGAACGTAATAAGGAAGCCGCATGCAGTGAAAATCGTTTTGTATTTAAATGCAAGAATACTGGAAAAGTATGTATCTTTACAGATAAAGGACAGCTTCATACGATTAAAGTTATGGATGTCCCATTTGGAAAGTTTAGAGACAAATCTGTTCCAATCGACAATATCAGTACATACAGCATGGAAAAAGAACAAATTTTATTTGTTGCAAGTCAGAGTGAACTGAATATGAAACAAGTGTTGTTTGTTACAAAACAGGGTATGTGTAAGTTTGTAGACGGAAGCGAATTTGATGTTGCAAAGAGAAATGTTGCAGCAACAAAGCTTCAGGATGATGACGAAGTTGTATATATAGCGATACGAAATGAGCAAAAAACAGTCGTATTAGAATCCAAAGATGGCTATTTCCTTCGTTTTGACTTATCAGAGATACCAGAAAAGAAAAAAGCTGCTGTCGGTGTAAGAGGCATGAAGTTATTAGAAAAAGACTACATAGATGCGGTATATTGTCTGGAAGCCAATGATCCTATGATTTTAGAATATAAATCCAGACAGTTGGAATTAAATAAGATCAAACTTGGTAAGCGAGACGGAAAAGGTATCAAAGTAAGAGCCTAATTGCCGTCAGAAAGGAATATGATGAGAGTTATAGCTGGAATTGCAAGAGGAATGAAGTTAAAAACACCAGAAGGATTAAATACAAGACCTACCCAGGATCGTATCAAAGAAACATTATTTAATATGATTCAGACTTCTCTTGCAGATTGTGTGTTTATTGATATGTTCAGCGGAAGCGGCGGAATTGGTATCGAAGCGTTAAGCAGAGGTGCGAAAAAGGCTTATTTTATAGAAAATGCAAAAGAACCTGCGTTATGCATCGAATCAAACTTAGAAACAACAAAATTAAAGCAATCAGCAGTTGTATTAAAAACAGATGCTGTCAGTGCATTGCATCATATCTTTGAAAAAGAGGCAGACATTATTTTTATGGACCCTCCTTACAACATGGGATATGAAAAACAGGTGCTTTCTTGTTTAAAGGATATGAAATTTGTAACAGAAGATACTATGATTATTGTAGAAGCATCTTTAGAAACAGAATTTGACTATGCAGAGACACTTGGATTTGAAGTTTACAAAGAAAAACGTTATAAGACAAATAAGCACGTTTTCTTAAGGAGGGTTTCACATGAGTAAGGCAGTATACTCTGGTACCTTTGATCCTATGACAGTAGGTCATCTTGATATTATCAAACGTGCTGCAAAGGCTTTTGAAGAAATAACAGTATTAATTTTAATCAATCCTGACAAGTCTCCGTTGTTTTCTGTAGAAGAACGTGTTAATATGATACGAGAGGCAGTAAAAGACATTCCAAATGTAAAGGTAGATGCTTTTTCAGGATTTTTAGTAACATACGCAAAGGAACATGATATTCATGTGTCTATTCGCGGTCTTCGTACACCTTCTGATTTTGAATATGAGCTTCCAATCGCTCAGTTCAATCATTTATTGTCAAAAGACCAAGTAGAGACATTTTTCATTGCTACACGTCCTGAATATGCTCACATCAGCAGTTCTGCAGTCAGACAGGTTGCAGGATTTGGTGGGGATGTAAGTGGTCTTGTACCGGACTGCATCGTAAATAAAATATATCAAAAATATCAATACAACGTATAGGATAAAGGGAGTAACAAGGTATGCAAAGCAGAATGGAACAATTAATCGATGAAATGGAACAGTATATTGAAAGCTGTAAGCCACAGGCATTTTCCAAGGATAATATCATCGTAGACAAATATCATATGGAGGAGCTTTTAGATGAGTTAAAAAGACGCACTCCAGAAGAATTAAAGCGTTATCAAAAAATCATGGCACAAAAAGATGCTATTTTAGATGATGCACGTTCTAAAGCAGAAAATCTTGTAAAAAAGGCAACTCTTCAGACAAATGAATTAGTAAGTGAGCATGAAATTATGCAGCAGGCACATTCAAGATCTCAGGAAATCGAAATGATGGCTCGTCAGAAAGCTCAGGAAATCATTGATGCAGCAGCTCAGGAAGCAAATGAAATGCGTATGGCAGCAGTACAGTATACAGATGATTTGCTTGCTAACATTGAAAATTTATTAAATCACTCTATTCAGACTACAAGAGGACAGTATGACAACTTACTTACAAGTTTAGACCAGTATCGTGGGGTTGTGTTAAACAATCGTCAGGAACTTCGTGGAGAAGATGAAGCTGCACCTGCACAGGAAGAAGAATATACAGATTCTCAGGCTACAGGTGAGATTCAATTGATGTAGTTAAAGTCCTTTGTAAAGCAAAAGAAGCGCTCACGTGTGAAACATTTTCGTGAGCGCTGTTTTTTACTTGTGTTTTGTGTTTACACAGACAAGTTTAAAACCTGCTGCCAATTTTTCACTATCTTATAAGGATTCTAGGCTTTCAATATCATAAGAAATTTCCAATCAAAACGGCAATACTTGATAGGATAAGCTTATGCAGCACATATTTTTTCATAGATAGGTTGGCAGGTTTTAAAAAACTGTAAGTCTGCAGCATACAGCATCCGCCTCCAAGGGTAAGATATCCGCTCAAAAGGCAAAACGGCATTTTTTTTGGAAGTACATATAATCCACCGGTAATCTCTAAAAGCGGATATACAAAAACAGTTATCATATTGATGCTCTGTAACAGATGCTTTATCGTTACAAAGGATATTTGAAATAATACCATATATCCGCCAAGCATTAAGATAGATTTGCAGCATTTAGGAACACATTCATACAAAGCATCTATAAACGTAAGATTTTTTTCTGGTTCTATCGTATCTTTTCTATCTGAAAAACATGTATTTTTATATATGGTATAGCGAAGAACAAGCCCATAACAAAGCGGAAGGATATAGATGCATAAAATTAATTTCCAAAGTGCATGATCTGGAAATAATATATGTACAAAATGTACGATATACATAGGACCGATACAGTTGATAAAACTTAATAAAAATTCGGCTTCTTTTTTAGATATTTGTTGCTTCTGCAGCATATCTGATGTCGTTTTTGCACCCATTGGAAAGCCAAATAAAAGGCCGCTGATCAGGCAATAACAACCACTTTCACTTAATTGCAGTATACGAAATATAGTATACTTACTCTGTCGGCCAATCAAGCGGGCAAAACCGGTATCTACAACAATGCTGCTCATAAGCATCATCGGAAATAAAGTCGGTATCATGGATTCATACCATTGTCTAAGTGCCGTCAGGCATTGAATAGTAACGGCTTTCTTATCTATAAACAGTAATAATATCGTATATAGTATGAGTATGATCATAATTCCACTAAAAAAGCACAAAAGGCTTATTGGATATACAAAAGAAGTTTAAAACAATATATGCAGATTCAGAAAGGGGTATTCTTATGGCAAAACAGCTTCGACTGGATAAATTTTTATGTGAGCTTGCAATAGGCACACGAAGTGAAGTAAAAATACTTCTAAAAAAAGGAATGGTAACGGTAAATGGCGTTGTAGTCAAAAGTCCGGACGTAAAGATTGATCCAGATACAGATCAAGTAACATATCAAGGGCAACCTGTTACCTATCAGAAGTATTATTATTATATGTTGCATAAACCGGCAGGTGTCATTACTGCGACACAGGATGCAAATCAAAAAACAGTCATGGATTTATTAGGTCCTTATTTTAGAAAAGATCTGTTTCCGGTTGGCAGACTGGACAAAGATACCGAAGGATTTTTGCTTATTACAAATGATGGAGAGCTTGCACACGCCCTTTTAAGCCCTAAAAAGCATGTACCAAAGACTTATTTCGTTGAAGTTCCACAAAAGCTTTCTTTCGAACAAATACAAGCGTTAGAGCAAGGTGTAGATATTAAGGATGATACAAATACACTCCCAGCCAAGGTAGAACCTGTAGATGATACGCATATACTGCTTACTATTCACGAAGGTCGTTATCATCAGGTAAAGAGAATGTTAGAAGCAGTTGGAAGTAAAGTATTGTATTTAAAACGTACTACATTTGGTTCTCTTGCATTAGATGAAACATTAGAAAAAGGAGCATGCAGACCATTGCATGATGCAGAATTAAAGCAATTACAAGCAAATATGCACAAAAAAATGTTTGATTTAAGCAATGTAAAAGCTGCATTTTTTGATCTGGATGGTACTTTAGTAGATTCTATGCATGTTTGGAAGGACATTGATATTGAATTTCTTGGCCGTTTTGGATATGAACTTCCTAAAAATCTGCAAAAAGAAATTGAAGGAATCAGTTTTATAGAGACAGCACATTATTTTAAAAATCGTTTTGATATTCCACTCTCTATAGAAGAAATTATGCAATGTTGGAACGATATGGCATATGATAAATATGCAAAGGAAGTTACCTTTAAAGAAGGGGCATTTGCATTTTTGAAGGAATTAAAAAAACAAAAAATCCGTACCGTTATATGCACAAGCAATTCCAGAGAACTGGTAAATGCAGTTGGCAATCATCTGGGATTTCTTCCTTATTTTGATGAGATTCTTTCATCAGGAGATGTCCAAAAAGGAAAGCCTTCCCCTGACATTTATTTAGAGGCTGCAAAACGTGTAGGAGTATCTCCAGAACAGTGTATCGTATTTGAAGATGTGTGTGCTGGAATTATGGCTGGAAAGGCAGCAGGCATGAAAGTTTGTGCGGTTGCAGATCCGTTTTCTAAGCATCAATGGGAAGAAAAAATAAAACTGGCAGATTATAATATAGAAAATTATTATCCATTGCTTGCAGCAATATCAAGCATGGAAGAAACAAAGGAGTAATTATTATGGCATTTTTACCAATCAGCAAGCAGGATATGATAGACAGAGGAATCGAACAATTAGATTTTGTGTTTATCTCAGGAGATGCATATGTAGATCATCCATCGTTTGGTCATGCGATTATCAGTCGTGTATTAGAATCTCATGGATATACCGTTGGTATTATCGCTCAACCAGATTGGAAAGACGATGCAAGTATTTCTGTTTTAGGAGAACCAAGACTTGGATTTTTGATTTCTGGAGGAAATATGGACTCCATGGTAAATCATTATTCTGTATCTAAAAAACGTCGTGATAAAGACGCTTATACACCAGGCGGTGAAATGGGCAAGCGTCCGGATTATGCAACAGTTGTATATGGCAATCTGATTCGCCGTACTTACAAGAAAACACCGATTATCATTGGAGGTATTGAAGCAAGTCTTCGTCGAATGGCTCATTATGATTATTGGTCTAATTCTTTTAAACGTTCTATCTTATTAGACAGTCAGGCAGATTTGATTTCTTATGGTATGGGTGAAAAATCTATCGTAGAAATCGCAGATGCTTTAAACAGCGGTATTGCTGTACAGGATATTACATTTATTCCAGGTACATTATATAAAACAAAAGATATTTCTGGTGTTTACAATAGTCAGATGCTGCCAGATTATGTTTCTATGAAGGAAAATCCACCAAAATATGCAGAAAGCTTTGCAATCCAGTATAATAGTACAGATCCATTTACCGGAAAAACATTGATCGAGCCATATCCAAATGGATTATATGTCGTACAAAATCCACCACAGCCTCCATTATCTATGGAAGAGATGGATGCTGTCTATGCACTTCCTTATGAAAGAACATATCATCCATCTTATGAAGAAAAGGGCGGTGTGCCTGCAATCAGTGAGATTAAATTTAGTTTAATCAGTAATCGTGGCTGCTTTGGCGGATGTAGTTTCTGTGCATTGACATTCCATCAGGGACGTACAGTACAGGTAAGAAGTCATGAGTCTATTTTAGAAGAAGCCACCTTATTAACAAAAGATCCTGATTTTAAAGGATATATTCACGATGTAGGCGGCCCAACTGCTAATTTCCGTCAGCCATCTTGTGAAAAACAGTTAAAAGTAGGTGTTTGTAAGAACAGACAGTGTTTATTCCCTAAGCCTTGTCCAAATATGAAAGCAGATCACAGCGATTATTTGGCATTGCTTCGTAAATTACGAGAAGTACCAAAGGTTAAAAAGGTATTTATCCGTTCTGGTATCCGTTTCGATTATTTATTGGCAGATAAAGATGATACATTCTTCTATGAACTTGTACAGCACCATGTAAGCGGTCAGTTAAAGGTTGCTCCAGAACATATTAGTGATGCTGTTCTTTGTCGTATGGGTAAGCCAGAAAAGGCTGTTTATGAGCGTTTTGTAAAGAAATATTATGAGATCAATAAAAAATTAGGCAAAAACCAGTTTTTAGTTCCATATCTTATGAGTTCTCATCCAGGAAGTACATTAAAAGAAGCAATCGAGCTTGCAGAATATTTAAGAGATCTTGGATATATGCCAGAACAGGTACAGGACTTCTATCCAACACCTTCTACTGTTTCTACTGTTATGTATTATACAGGATTAGATCCAAGAGATATGAAGCCTGTATATGTATGTAAAAACCCTCATGAAAAGGCAATGCAGCGAGCACTGATTCAGTATCGTAATCCAAAGAATTATGACCTGGTATATGAAGCATTGATGAAAGAAGGTCGTGAAGATCTGATTGGTTTTGATAAAAAATGTTTGATCAGACCTAGAAACTTCGCTGCTAAAAAGCAGAATAATTCAAATACAACAAATGCGTCCAAGGGAAATAAAAACCAAAAGAATACCGCAAATAAAGCTTCTGGACGCTCTAATACAACTGGAAGAAAGCCTGTACAGGATGCACCAAAGAAGAAAAAGACAATCCGTCAGGTGCATAAGAAAAAATAAGAAGGAGTACAAACATGCAGTGGAAAAGAATGTTTACAACCGATACGTATAAAAATACGTATCGGTATATTGATACACAGAAAAAATATGAACTTATACGAACAATAATATACTTTGGCATTTCTATTTCTTTATTTCTTGCCGGATATATCACAACAAAATCTAATGCAAATTTATTGACCGTTGTTGCAGTATTAGGATGTCTTCCAGCAAGTAAGAGTCTGGTAAGTACGATTATGTTCTTTCGATTTCATAGCTGCGGTGAACGTACATATCAAGCATTAAAAGAGCCATCTAGCCAGATTGACCACCTATATGATCTTATATTTACGACTGAAAAAACAAATTTTGCTACAGCACATGCAGCATATCGAGCAGACTGTTTGATTTTATATGCAGAACAGTCATTAGATACACAGCTATTGGAACATCACATCCAAGAATATATGAAACGTGCAGCTATTCAAGGCGTTTGTGTAAAGGTATATACGGATTTAAAGAAATACACACAACGCTTAGAACAGCTTATTGCTTTAGAACGAACAGAAGATAAAAAGGCAAAAGAAGTAATGCAGTTATTAAGAGAAATTACTTTATAACTATAATCTATAATGATAATAAGGCAGCAGGGCAATACATAATTTATGAACGCACAAAGCAATATCGCTTTGGTCTGAGAGGAGGGTATATGACAACCAATGAACATCCGTTTTTAGATGTTTCTAAAGAAGCAGAACAGAAAAATCTGTCAGAAACATTAAACGTAATAGCAAACAATATTCAAAATTATGGAACACAAGTTTCTGAAATGGGACAAGATATTGAACGTATGATAGAGCAGTTTCGAGATGATAATCCAGAACTGATCAATACGTTAGAAAATACAATGACATTACATGACCATATGAAACGTGCATTAGAGCGTAATTTAAAAGCTCAAAACAAGCCGTATTTTGGTCGTATTATTTTTGAAGATGAAGTGCTTCATAAAAAGGAATCTTTTTATATTGGACGTGGGGGTATTTCTAAAGATGCCACAAATTTGGTTGTTATTGACTGGAGAGCTCCTGTTGCCAATGCATATTATGAAAATGGACTAGGTAAATGCAGATATACGGCACCAGATGGCTCCAAACTTTCTATTGATTTAGAACTAAAGCGTACATATGAAATAGAACAAGGGAAACTGCTCAATTATTTTGATACAGAAGTAGTTTCTAATGATGAGCTTTTAACAAAGTATTTGTCAAAAAATAAAGAATCGGTATTAGGTGAGATTGTTGCTACTATACAGCAGGAACAAAATGATATTATCCGCAGAAGCCCATATCATAACGTTATTGTACAAGGTGTTGCAGGCTCTGGAAAGACAACTGTTGCTATGCATCGTATCTCTTATATTTTGTATAATTACAAAGAACGTTTTAAACCAGCGGATTTCTATATCATCGGAAGCAATCGCTTATTATTAAATTATATTACAAGTGTACTGCCAGATCTGGATGTATATGGTGTAAAGCAAATGACTATGGAGCAGTTATTTGTTCGTCTTTTATATGAAGATTGGGATGAGAATAAGTATCATATCAAGCAAGTAGATAAGTCTTCTCTAAAAGGTGTCATTCGAAGCACGAAAGAATGGTTTGAAGCGTTAGAAGCATATTGCAAGGAGTTAGAATGGAATACGATTTGCAGGGAATCTATATACTTAAATCCAATGCAGTTTGTAGAGGGCATGCAGGATGGAATTGTTGGTGTATATGACAGAAGTATGCAGGAACCAATACATTTACAAAAAAAGATTGTATTAGTGGAAAAAGAAGCAGTAGAGCGTTATATTTCTCAAAATCCAACGATTTCTTTGCAAAGTAAGATTAATACGCTCAATGAACGATTAGAGACAAGAATCAAAGATGAATTTATTTGTAAAGATGCAGCTTATACCGATAAGGAGAAAAAAGCTATCTTGCGTGCTTATCGAAACAAGTACGGTGCAAAGACTTGGAAAAAATCTATATTTGCTGTTTATAAAGACTTTTTAACAATACAAAAGCTTCGTGGTCATGAAGTTGATATTCCAAAAAATACATTTGATATATATGATCTTGCAGCACTTGCTTATATTTATAAACGTATCAAAGAAACGGATGTAATCAGTGAAGCACATCATATTGTTATTGATGAAGCACAAGATCAAGGTATTATGGCGTATAGTGTATTGAAATATTGTATTAAGGACTGTACGTATACCATTATGGGAGATGTTTCTCAAAATATTCATTTTGGGTATGGTTTGAGTGATTGGGAAGATATGAAGCAGCTCTTTTTAGTGACTGATCGTGCTAAATTCGATGTTTTAAAGAAGAGCTATCGAAATACAATTGAAATTTCTAATTTTGCTTCTAACATTTTATATCATGGTTCTTTTTCTGTTTATCCAATCGAACCAATTATTAGACATGGAAAAGAACCATCTGTTATAGAAGAGAATACTTCTTTATTATATAAAAGGGCAGCAGATATATGTAAAACTTGGCAAAAGAATGGCTTAGAAACAATCGCTATCGTATGTAGGGATCAAGAAATGACCCAAAATACAATAGAAGGTCTTTCTGAATATATAGAGGCAAAAGGTCTTGATTTAGAAAAAGCTGAATTTGGAAAAGGCATTTTAGTACTTCCTGTAGAATACACAAAAGGTTTGGAATTTGATGCAGTACTTATTTTAAATCCAACAAGAACACAATATCCCGTAGATGATGGACATGCAAAGTTATTATATGTTGCAGCGACAAGAGCATTACATGAGCTTTGTATATTGCATGATGGAAATTTAAGCGGATTAATAGTAGATCCAATACCTGATAAGAAGATTCAGCATATACATATAGAAGCGGATATTCCTAAGAAAACGCAGCATATAGAGAATAAAGCAATACAGGAGCCAAAGCCACAAGTATCTATCGTGCAGCCAAAAGAAGTGCCAATAACACAGCCACCAAAACCTGCTGTTGTTGTTTCAACACCTGTTCAAAAGCCTGTTGCTCCTAAAACACAGGTAAAAGAACAAATGGGGACTGTATTGCCTAAAACAACTTATACAATCTATCAGTCTGTATATGGAACACCAAAAGTCAATAGTCAGCCTGCTGCAACAATCAAGCCAAAACCTGCATTAGTAAAGCCAAAAGCTTCTAAAAACATGTTTGGAAATGCTTTTGGTGATATTCCTGATACATCTTTACTACGCGCAATGGGACATGCAAAAATAGATGCTTCTATTATGTGGATGAAAAAACAAGAAGATGGTCTATATTTGCAATCTAGATATGGTCTAATGAGAATCAGTCCAATCAAAGAAGATATTATTCGCATTACATTTTCCAGAGTGAGTCAGCTTATGGAACAAACAAATTCAAAGCTAATAGAAACAAATCAATGCTGTGCATGGAAATGTAAAGATAGTTCCAAAATGGTAGAGCTTTGGACAAGAAAATTATACCTGCAGATAGATAAAATGACTGGAGCGATTCGATATTATGACACAAATCGAACATTGTTATTATCAGAGCGTAATACAGAATGTCGTATGACGGAACGTGATATAAATGGAAAGATGAGCAGTCGTGTATATTGGGAGTTTCAAAGAGGAGAGAAGCTGTACGCACATCGTATCGCTGATAAATTCTCGGAAAATTTAAGAAATGTAACACGTTATATTTCTCATGGACAAAATAAAGAGGATTTTCCGCTTCTTGTTTCAGAAAAGGGATATGGGGTATTGTTTGCAACAGATTTTACAACATTTTTCTGTGATATTATGACATATGGTTCTTATGTTTGTATAGAGGAGCCTAAATTAGATTATTATTTTATAGCTGGTCAAAATACACCGGGAGTCCTTACTTTATATAATCAATTAAAGAAATAAAAATTTTACCAAAGAAAGGATTAAAGTAAATGAAATTATTGATTACGATTTTTGTAACTTTTTTTGCAGGAATGGGCGCTGGACTTGGCACAGGCTTTGCTGGTATGAGTGCGGCAGCAGTGATTAGCCCAATGTTGATTACTTTTCTGGATTTAGATCCATATATGGCAGTTGGAATTGCATTGTCTTCAGATGTACTTGCAAGTGCCATTTCTGCTTATACTTATGGAAAAAATAAAAATCTAGATATTAAAAATGGATTGATTATGATGGCTTCCGTACTTGCCTTTACGGTTGTCGGCAGTTATACGGCAAGTCTTGTACCATCTACAACAATGGGAAATTTTTCCGTATTTATGACATTTTTACTTGGTATTAAATTTATTGTAAAACCAGTTATGACCACAAAAGAGGCAATGCAGGATGTTTCCGCTAAAAAACGAGCAATTCAATCATTAATTTGCGGTATGGTAATTGGTTTTATCTGTGGATTTATCGGTGCAGGCGGCGGAATGATGATGCTTCTGATTTTAACCTCTGTTTTGGGATATGAACTGAAAACAGCCGTTGGTACAAGTGTGTTTATTATGACTTTTACCGCTTTAACTGGAGCTGTTTCGCATTTTACAATTGGAGGAGCACCAGATTGGACGGTTTTTGTACTTTGCGTAGTATTTACACTTATTTGGGCGAAAATTGCAGCATTTTTCGCAAACAAAGCAACACCAAAACAGCTTAATCAGTTAACGGGCGTAATTCTTGTTGTTTTAGGAATTATTATTATGGCGTTTTCACTTATTGCAAAATAAATTGCTCGGATTTTAGAAAATACAAATACAAAATGTTTAAACTATAAATACAAATACATATTATTAAATTTTGATTTTAAATTTAAAGTTTATAAA
>CAYRIK010000014.1:0-42264 GCA_964424345.1 uncultured Lachnospiraceae bacterium | reverse complement strand
AAAAACCGACCTCCCAATCGTTAGATTTTTGGTCTAACTTTTGGGGGTCGGTTCAATAACAGTCTCTTTTTATTCTGCTTATAATATATTATTTATTTTTACCGCAGCACTTTTTGTATTTCTTGCCGCTGCCGCATGGACATGGATCGTTTGGATAAACTTTTGCTTCCTTTACGATTGTAGCAGAAGCCTTCTGCTCTTTGTAAAGTTCTTTCTGCTTATCTTTGTCAAAGATTGCATCCCATTCTTCTAAGCCGTATAACCAATCAGCCTGTGCAGCTACCATGTTCTTGTATAATAATTCTTTGTCAAATCCTAACTGAACAACAGTATCTTCTTCCATTGTTTCGATAGGGTTTGGAGTCTTTAAAGACTCATCAATACCATCAAGGAAACCTGTCATTGTCATGATGTCAACACCATACTTATCAGCAAGTTCCTTTACTGTACCGCTTACTACTTCATCAGGGTTCTTTAATAATTCCTGATAAATTTCTTTTTCTTTATTGAAGTATACTTCCCAAAGATTTCTAAGAGTATTCTGATCCTTGGATTCATCATACGCCATATCACGCCATGTACTTAATAATGCCATATCTTTCCTCTTTCTTCGCAAAAACGATGTTAATAACGTAGTTTTATCTATGCCTCATAAAAAGCTGTGACAAATACTCGTTTGCATTATACATTATCTTTTAGCAAAAAACAAGTATCAGTAACTGCGAATTTTATCTGTTCCATCATCTTCTGTCTTATCTACCTGCTCAATGATTAGAAAATAACTTCCTCCATTTGGCATCATAACTTCTACACGATCACCTTTTTTGTGTCCCATCAAAGCTTTTCCAATTGGAGATTCGATACTGATTTTATTTTGAAGAGAATTGCAGCGAATCGGTGTTACAATACGATACGTTTCTAACATATCATCCTCTTCAAAACGAACAGTTACCGTATTTTCTAATCCGATTTCATCATCTTTAGACTCATCTTCAATCACTGTCGCATATCTTAACACTTTTTCTAAATATCGGATACGACTTTCATTTCTATTTTTTTCTTTTTTAGCTGCATAATATTCAAAATTCTCGCTTAAATCTCCTTGCGCTCGTGCCTCTTTTACAGCCTCTAAACATTCTGGACGCACAACAAGTCTTCTATGTTCAATTTCTGCCCGAATACGTGCTACGTCTTTTTGGGTCAACTGTTCTGCCATGCTAAAACTCCTCTTTTTTTCTAATCACAGACTTTTTCTGTCTCAAGTCTCTTTAAAAGAATATATCTTGGATATCCACCATATTTTAATGCCTCTGCCTTAATTTCATACCCATTTTGTAAAGCATTTTGTAAGCTATACCGATTTTGTGGATGAACGGTTGCCATACAAATACGATATACTGTTTGCTCCTGCAAGATTTGTTCTGCTTTTTGTATCATACGATACTGTAATCGATTACCTCGAAATTCCGGAAGTACAAGTGCCGAATCTATATGTGCTACTTTTTCAAGTTCTTCCTTTGGCATCTGTAAATGATGTCCTAAATTTTTCTCGCCAATGCTTGGAAATGCAACCATCAAAAATCCTGCAATTATTTCTTTTTCTTCATCCATTGTCACAGCTTTTAATATAAAACCACAATCTTTTTCAGTAATTGGCTCATGCCCAATATGTGCTTCTATATACGCTCTGTCATCCGCAATAAACCATTCTGTATGTTCCATCTGTTCTTTGACAGTACGCATTATATTATCAAGCGTATCTACATCGTCTGGTACTGCTCTTATAATTTTAAATTCCATATCTTTCCTCTATAATAACGGTGCCATAACACGAAGCAGACCATCTGCCAATCTGCCAATGCCTTTTGTATGCACATCTTCCTCAAACATTTGTCTTGATTTTTGTATTGTTTCTAATGTATCTTTTTTCAAATCTGCTAACGCAGGTACTTCATACATCCAAACTCCACATTCAAAATGCAAATACAGACTGCGATAATCTAAATTGATTGTACCGACAACACCCATAATATCGTCAGAAACAAAACTTTTTGCATGTACAAATCCCGGTGTATACTCATATATCTTCACACCAGCTCTTAATAACGGAAGGTAATTTGCTCTTGTCAAACGAAATACCATCTTTTTATCCGGAATACCCGGCGTTATAATTCGTACATCTACGCCTCGTTTAGCAGCCATCGTAAGTGTTCGTTTCATTTCATCATCTAAAATCAAATATGGGGTCATAATATACACATAATCTTTTGCCTGATTGATGATTTCTAAATATGCGTCTTCTCCTACTCGTTCTCTGTCTAACGGATCATCTCCAAACGGAAGCACAAAACCTTGCTCTGTATTTGTTTTAGAAAGCATCTTAGAATATTTTTTGTATGCAGTTGGATCTAGCTTTTTCTCTGTAGTGCTTGCATTCCACATTTCCAAAAACATAGCACTCAGGTTCCATACACCTTCTCCTACAAGTCTTATACCTGTATCTTTCCAATGTCCAAAACGTTCTTTTTGGTTGATATATTCATCTGCAAGATTGACACCTCCTGTAAACCCTGTATGACCATCTATTACCAATATCTTACGGTGGTCACGATTGTTCATAACCATTGCTAAAAACGGAACGACTGGATTAAATGGAATACACTTTATATGTCCATCCATTTCTTCTAACTTTCGGTCATATCCAAATGGAAGCAGTGCTACAGAACCCATATCATCATACATCATACGGATTTCTACGCCCTCTTTTGCTTTTCTTAACAGCACCTCCAGCATGCGTCCCCACATTTCACCTTCTTCTACAATAAAAAATTCCAGAAAAATGTAATGTTTTGCTTTTTCCATTTCTGCAAGCATCGCCTCAAACATTTCTTCTCCGACCTTATAATAAGTCACATCGGTATTTTGATAAAGCGGATAATGTGAAGTCTTATTTAAATACCTTGCAGTTGCTGCAGCTCTTGGATTTTTTTCTTCCAATGCTTTATATGCAGTTTCTTCTCCATCCAAATGTTGTTCAAACTCTTCATAAGATGCAAGCAGACGTTTACGAAGTCTTCTGCCAGGCTTTTTATCTCCCCAAAGCATATATAAAAAAGTACCAAATGGCGGCAATATAAGGATAAGCAGGATCCAACCAATACGATAAGACGCATTTTCATCTTTACATACCAAATAGATCACATACAAAAATCCAAGCACAGTAAACACCAACCATATAATATTATAATTTTTTACAGAATGAAAAAATATACCCATCAAAAGAGCAAATTCCAACAAGATCATAACACTTGTCACTACAATACGATTGGTTATCATCTTTTTATAATTGATTTCTTTTAATAGCCTCATAATATCCTTCCTCTTATGTTTGATCAATATCTATTTATATTATTATAATGAATCGTTTTAGAATTGCAATCCGTCTTTTTTGTTTTTTCTTGCCCTTATCTTGAAAATATATTACAATGTGCTTTATAGAAACGGAGGATTTTCACATGATAAAAACAGAAATCAGCGAAATCAAAAAACAATTTTCCGAAGCTGGATGCACCATTTCCAAGCTTTGTGCCTGTTATGTAGGCGGTGAAAAAGACAAGATTACAAAAATGAGAGAAGCGTTTTTGTCCTTGCCGGAAGAAGAAGCAAACCGCTACTTCCAAATTTTTAAAAAGGGCTTATCTGGCACACTTGGTAAAAATCTCATCAATCTGGATTTTCCTTTAGAAGCCGAATTTTCCGATGGTGCTCAAAATTTTCTGTTAGAGCTTCGAGACACCCATTTAGAAGACGATGAATTGTTAGAAGCCTTTTATGACAAAGTCATCGAAACATACCCTTATACACAAAATTATTTAATCTTACTTATAGATTGCAACTATGATATTCCAGGACGTACCTCAGACGGTCTTGATATGGAAGATGCTTCCACCGAAGTATACCATTATATTTTCTGCTGTCTTTGCCCTGTAAAACAATCTAAGCCAAGCCTTACTTATGAACCACACGATAATATATTCCACAATCGTATTTGTGACTGGATTGTAGATATGCCTATGCATGCATTTTTATTTCCAGCTTTTCATGACAGAAGCACAGACTTACATAGCTGTTTATATTATACCAAAGATTCTGAAAAACCATTTGATGATTTTGCTTACAATATGCTCGGCTGTACCATGCCAATTCCAGCCGGTTTCCAAAAAGAAGCTTTCCAGACAATCGTTTCAGAAACACTTAGCGAAACCTGTAATCTCGATGTCATGAAAAATATTCACGATACGCTGTATGAAATGGTAGAAGAACACAAAGAAGATCCCGAACCACTTATTTTGGACAAAGATTCCTTAAAACAAGTGCTTGCTAAAAGCGGTGTTTCCAACGAACATTTAGAAACGTTCGATAAACACTATGAAGATGCGATTGGCGAAACCGGCGAGTTGATGGCTTCTAACATCACAGAAACACGTAAGTTTGAAGTAAAAACACCGGATGTTGTTATCAAAGTAAATCCTGAACGTTCTGATCTTGTAGAAACAAAAACAATTGACGGACATACATATCTTATGATTGAAGTCGGCAGTAACATTCAGGTAAATGGTATTGCACTTTCTCCAGAAACTACTACAGAAGCATAATATTCATACATATAAAACCGCCTGTATTTGAGTAAATTCTCATAATACAGACGGTTTTTTATCGTTCAAATTTATTACTCTAAATTACCTGTGTAGAGCTGGTAATACTTACCTTTTTCTTCAATTAACTGTTCATGTGTACCACGTTCAATGATACGACCCATTTCAAGAACCATAATACAAGCACTGTCTCGTACAGTAGAAAGTCTATGTGCAATAACGAATGTTGTACGTCCATGCATCAAAGAGTCCATACCTTCCTGTACAAGCTTTTCTGTACGAGTATCAATAGAAGAAGTTGCTTCATCTAAGATTAATGCAGGTGGATTTGCTACGGCTGCTCTTGCAATAGCAAGGAGCTGACGCTGACCTTGTGATAAGTTTCCACCATCACCATTTAACATTGTATCATACCCTTCTGGCAATCTGTTAATAAACTGATCGGCATTTGCAAGTTTTGCAGCTGCGATACACTCTTCATCTGTTGCATCCAAACGACCATAACGAATGTTGTCCATGATTGTACCTGTAAACAAGTGTGTATCCTGTAATACCATACCTAAAGAACGACGAAGATCATCCTTTTTGATACGTTTAATATCGATTCCATCATACAAAATTGTACCACTCTGGATGTCATAGAAACGATTGATTAAGTTCGTAATTGTAGTCTTTCCGGCACCAGTAGAACCTACGAATGCAATTTTCTGTCCTGGTGTTGCATACAGCTTAATATCATGTAATACAATCTTTTCATCTGTATAGCCAAAGTCTACATGTTCCATTACAAGATCGCCCTGCTGTAATACATAAGTAGGAGTGCTCTTTCCAGCCTCTGTCATCTTCCATGCCCAGTGACCTGTTGTAGTCTTGCTTTCTGTAATCTTATCGCCATCTACATTTACGTTTACGAGTGTTACATCACCTTCATCTACTTCTGGAGCCTGATCCATCATCTTAAAGATACGTTCTGCACCAGCCATAGCCATAGCTACAGAGTTTAACTGCATAGAAAGCTGGTTGATTGGACCTGTAAAGCTCTTTACTAACTGTAAGAATGCAATAATTGTACCAACTGTAACAGAGCCAACACCATTTAATGCCATAACAGCACCGATTACAGCACATAATACATAGTTTACATTACCAAGCTGTGCATTTACAGGCATTAAGATATTTGCATAACTGTTTGCATTTGCAGATGCAACACGAAGTTCTTCGTTTAATTCTACGAACTTATTTACTGCTTTTTCTTCGTGGCAGAATACCTTGATAACTTTCTGACCGCCAACCATTTCCTCGATATAACCATTTACCATACCGAGTGCAGACTGACGTTTTACGAAGAATTTACCAGATCTTCCACTGATAAACTTCGCTGCATTGAAAATAACTACTACCATACAGCAAGCTACAAGTGTAAGTGGGAAACTCAGTACGACCATACTTACAAATGTACTTACTAATGTAATAGAACTATTTAATACCTGTGGAATAGACTGTGCAATCAACTGTCTTAATGTATCAATATCATTTGTATATACAGACATGATATCACCATGTGCATGTGTATCAAAATAGTTGATTGGAAGACCTTCCATGTGATTGAATAAGTTAAGACGCAGTGTACGCATAGTACCCTGGCTGACATAAATCATAAGTCTGTTATAAGTGAAAGAACAGATAACACCTATGAGGTATACCATAGCAACGCTCAGCAATGCAGAAAGCAGGCTGGAAAAGTCTGGATTTTCTACACCAAGAAGCGGTGTAATATAATCATCTACCAAAGTCTGAATAAATAAGGTACCTCTTACGGATGCAAGAGAAGAACCTAAAATACAGAGTGCCACGATGATCAAATGAATTTTGTATTCTTTAAAAACTACGGACATCAGACGTTTTAATATATCGCCCATCTTTTGTTCCGTTTTTGGAGGCATTGCGCCTGGATGTGGTCTTGCCATACTTTTCTTCCTCCCTTCTTATTCCTTTGGTTCGTCAAAGTCACCGCCGCCCTGAGTCTGGCCTTCATAAATGCTGCGGTAAATTTCGTTTGTCTGCAACAATTCTTCATGTGTGCCACAGCCATTAATATAACCGTTATCTAATACGATAATACGGTCTGCATCCTGAATACTGGATACACGCTGTGCAATGATGAGTTTTGTTGTATTTGGGATTTCCTCTCTAAATGCCTTACGGATACGAGCATCTGTAGCTGTATCTACAGCACTGGTAGAGTCATCTAAAATCAAAATCTGTGGCTTCTTTAATAAAGCTCTTGCAATACAAAGTCTCTGCTTCTGTCCACCAGAAACATTTGTACCGCCCTGTTCAATGTAAGTGTTATATTTTTCAGGCATTCTCTGGATGAAATCATCTGCACATGCCATTTCACATGCTCTCTTACATTCTTCTTCTGTTGCGTGCTCATCGCCCCATCTTAAGTTTTCTAAAATTGTACCAGAGAATAATTCATTTTTCTGAAGTACTACAGAAACCTGGTTACGAAGCACTTCCAAATCATATTCTCTTACATCTGTACCGCCTACACATACGCTTCCGTCTGTAACATCATATAATCTGCTGATTAAGTTTACAAAACTTGTCTTACCGCATCCTGTACCACCGATGATACCAATTGTCTCACCAGATTTGATATGAACATCAATATCATTTAATACATTCTTGCCTTTATGTAACTTCTTATCATAAGAGAAAGATACATGATTAAAATCAATGCTTCCATCTTTTACAAGAGTCTTTGCATTTGCAGGTGTTACGATATCAGCTTCTTCAGTTAATACTTCTGCAATACGCTTTCCACTTGCAACAGACATACTCATCATAACAAATATCATAGAGAGCATCATAAGGCTCGTCATAATATTCATACAATAAGAGAATAAACTTGTCAGATTACCAGTTGTCATTGTACCGCCTACAATTAAGTTGGCAGACATCCATGAAATAAGAATCATACAAGTATATACTGTCAGGTTCATAACTGGGTTGTTATAACCTACGATTTTTTCTGCCTTTACAGATAATTTATACAAATTATTTACTGCTTTTCCAAACTTTTCTTTTTCGTAGTCTTCACGAACAAATGCTTTTACTACACGAATTGCAGATACATTTTCCTGAATACTTGCATTTAAATCATCATACTTTTTAAACATTTCACTGAAATATTTCATACCTAAGAAGATGATTGTACCTAATACAACAACTAAGAATGCCATTGCATATAAGAAAATACTTGCTACCTTTGCATTAATTGTAAAAGACATAACCAATGCTGAAATCAATGTAACTGGTGCACGCAGACACATACGCAATAACATCTGATAAGAGTTCTGCATACTTGTAACATCCGTTGTCATACGAGTTACTAAACCTGCTGTAGAGAATTTGTCGATGTTGGAGAAAGAATATGTCTGAATTCTTTTATACATACCATCACGCAGATTTGTAGCAAATCCTGTAGACGCTACTGCTGCAAAATGTCCTGCACCAACACCCATTGTTAAACTTGCTGCTGCTAAAAGCAACATAAGAAGTCCATACAAAAATACATTTTTCAAGCTGCCAGCTTCAATACCTTTATCAATAATAGATGCTGTAACAAGCGGAAGTGAGATTTCTAATACAACTTCTGCTACTGTACAGCATGCTGCTATGATAGAAGGTTTCTTAAACTGCTTTACCTGAGCCCCGAGTATTTTTAACATAATGGGAATACCTCCTTCTTCATTCATATTTTTAAGTCTATTTCTTATAATACCATTCTCATTTTAAATGTCAATTAACGACAAATAAATTTCATTAAAAAAACATAAACAACTTGCCTTTGCCTTTATTAGCATGCTACTATAGGAGTAAACATTTACACAACAGAAACATTATAATATTGAGAAAGGAACTCGACTATGATAAGAATCGCAGTAGATTCTTCCGCAGACTATTCGCTGGAAGAACTAACCCAAAAACAGATTGATCTGATTCCTCTAATTATCAACTTAAATGCCAAAAGCTATCGTGGCGGCATCGATATCACCGCAGACGAAATTTATGAGCTTTTGCTTTCTGGAAGTGAATTTCCTACTACTTCACAGCCTTCCCCTCAGGATTTTCTTGATTTATTTGAACAAGTACAGCAATGTGGTGATTCCCTCATTTATATTACATTGTCCGGTGGTCTGAGCGGAACTGTCCAGACTGCTAACATGATGAAAAATATGACTGATTATCCTGAAATTTATGTTATCGATTCTTTAACCGGTACACATGCAATCCGTTTAATCGTAGATTATGCTTGCAAGCTCAGAGACGAAGGTCATTCTGCTTCTGACATTGCACAAAAATTACAGGAACTCGTTCCTAGAGTTCAGCTTTTTGCTGGTATGGACACATTGGAATTTGTATACAAAGGTGGACGTTTAAACAAAGCGACTGCTGTAATTGGAGAACTTGCAAATTTAAAACCAATTATTACACTTACAAGAAACGAAGGAAAAATATCTATTATCGGAAAATGTATCGGCAAAAACAAAGCAAATGCTTTTATTACCAAACTGCTTGCTTCTAAAACAATCGATACCGATTTCCCAGTATATTCTATTTACTCCCGTAACTGCGAAAATGCGCAAAAGCTTGCTCAAAAATTAGAAACAATCGGTGTTGTCTGTGATGATTGTCTTGCTTTAGGTGCTACACTCGGTGTACATATCGGACCAGATGCATTTGGTGTTGTTTTCGTTGAAAAAGCAAACTCATAAAAATCAAAAACACTGAATGAAACATTTTACATACTCAAAAGTAAGTAATTTTCTACTACAAAAAGCACGACCAACATTTTGAAGGTCGTGCTTTTTTAATTTACAGTCGTTAATTACAATTCGTCATCCTGTTCTGTTACAACCGCACTTGCAACGGAAGTTACCACTGCAATTACGACTGCCACGATGATAACGAGAAGTCCGCCTGCTAATAATAAAAATGTACCAGACATATTTTCTCCTTATAATAATTTCATCATAATATCATTGCTTCTTGCTATAAATTTTGCCATTTCATCTGCTTCTAATGGAGCATGCTGTAATTTAGCAAGATCATACAACTGTTCACAGATCATCTTTGTATCTTCTCCATCTTCATGTGTTAATACATAATCTACCAATGGATGACCTGCATTTAATACTAATGTCTCTCCTTCTTTTCCAAAAGCTCCCATATCCATGCCGTTTGCAGCATACATACGCATCATATCCTGCATTCTGCGTGCTTCTTCAGATACTGTGATCATAGCAGCAATCTTGGAATTACGAAGTTTTTCTACCTTTACAGCAATATTATCTTTCTTGATTGCTTTCTTCATCAATTTACTGATAATCTCTGTCTTATTTGCCAATTCCTCTTCTGTCTTTTTGCTTGTTTTTGCTTTTAATGCTTCTGTCATATCCGCATCAATACGCATAAACTTTACGCCTTCATTCTTTGCTTCCAGCTGAGAAATAAATGGCTGATCAATATTATGGTTTAAGATGACAGCATCCATTTTTGCATTTTTAAACATTTTAATATACTGAGACTGCTGACGTTCATCTGTTACATAATAAATAGTCTTTTCTTTAGTTTCTTCTGCTTCCTGCTCTGCATTTTCATCTACGATTTCAGCTTCTACTGCGTTGCCCTGTTCATCCGTCGCATTTGCTTCGCTGTCGATTGGTTTTACTTCAAGACATTCTGGAAGTGTCATATAATTTCCATCTAAATTCTTGAACAAGATATAATCGTTCATCTTATCACAGAACTTGTCGTCTTTTAAGCAACCGAACTTAATAAATGGGCTGATATCATCCCAGTATTTCTCATATGTTTCTTTGTCTGTCTTGCACATACCAGATAATTTATCTGCAACCTTCTTTGTAATATAATCTCTAATTTTCTTTACAAAGCCATCATTTTGTAATGCAGAACGAGAAACGTTCAATGGAAGGTCTGGACAATCGATGACACCCTTTAAGAGCATTAAGAACTCTGGAATGACTTCTTTGATATTATCTGCAATAAATACCTGATTATTATATAACTTGATTGTACCTTCAATACTGTCATATTCTGTATTAATCTTAGGGAAATATAAAATACCTTTCAGATTAAATGGATAATCCATATTTAAGTGAATCCAGAACAATGGCTCCTTATAATCATGGAATACTTTTCTATAGAATGCAAGATATTCGTCTTTTGTACATTCATTTGGGCTCTTTGTCCAAAGTGGCTGTGTATCATTTAAAAGTTCTGGACGTCTCTTAATTTTAACCTTCTCTTCGTCGCCTTCTTTTTCTGGTTTGATTACTTCTACCACTTCATCATCTGCACGCTGTTCTTCTGGTTTGATAATCTGTGTCTGCTTGTCATCTGCTTTGGATAAATAAATCTCTACTGGCATGAAAGAACAATACTTTGTAATAATTTCTCTTGCTTTGTATTCATTACAGAATTCCAGACATTCTTCATTCAAGTATAATGTGATTGTTGTACCAACGTCTGTCTTATCGCCATCTGTCATTTCATATTCATGACCGCCATCACATTCCCAATGTACAGCCTTAGCACCATCTTTGTAAGATAATGTATCAATATGTACTTCATCTGCAACCATAAATGCAGAATAAAATCCCAAACCGAAATGACCAATAATCTGATCTTCGTTTGTTTTATCTTTATACTTTTCAATAAAATCTGTTGCACCAGAAAATGCGATCTGATTGATATATTCTTCTACTTCTTCTGCGGTCATACCAAGACCATTATCTTTGATCACTAATGTCTTCTTTTCTGGGTCTACAATTGCATCAATACGTCCTTTATAACCTTCTGGCAATGCATATTCACCCATCATATCCAACTTTTTCAGTTTTGTGATTGCATCACAGCCATTGCTGATCAATTCACGATAAAAGATATCATGGTCGCTGTAAAGCCATTTTTTAATAATAGAAAATATGTTGTCACTGTTAATAGATAAACTGCCCTTCATAATAAAGCATGCCTCCTAATCAAATTCATTGTATATATTCTAGTACGCATATAACAGATTGTCAACACAAAATTAGCACTCTTCGACCGAGAGTGCTAATTTTTAAGATTTTGTTTATATTTTATTTATAAATAGTACCAAGTTTTTCTTCGTATATGCGGAAAAACTCTGATGTATCGACCACGCTTATATCAGGCAGTGAAACAGACTGTAACAATTCGTTGTTGACTTCCTTTTTCAAACCTTGTGCAAACTGATTGTATGTTTCTCCAAACACTTCCTGTTTGCGGCTGATCAATATCTTTTCTTTATTTAAGTTTGTCTGTTCTCTATCTAAAGTAGATATGCACTTTAAAATATGATATCCCTGACTTGTACAAATCACTCTAGAAATTTCATCCGTTGCAAGCTCATATGCTTCTTTTTCAAACGCTTCTTCCATATCTCCATGTCCAAAAGAATAGGTACTCTTAGAATCTTCGTTATATTTGGATATCAACATTTCAAAATTTTCTCCAGAAGCTGCTTCTTTTTGGATTTCTTCTGCACGTTCCTTAATATTGGCACAAGTTTTGGCATCAAACTCTTGTCTGTTTCCATTCTCATCAGTCGTATATGTTTTCAGTAAAATATGCTGTACTGTAATAATACGAGCTTCATCATCACTGATTTCAGGATTTACATCTTTGATTAAAAAAGCATACAGCTTATCCGCAAGCAGTTTTTCTTCATACAACTGATCTACTACAAGATTCTCGTCTGTAATACCAAAGCTTTCCTTTTCAGCAGCAGAAAGCGTAGCAATGTATTCTTTTGCTGCCGTAAGTACAATTTCTTTTTCTTCTTCTGTCAGCACTACTTCTTTCTCTTTTGCTAACAGCTTCATCGTCTTTACTTGTGCAAGCTGTGCCAATGCAAGATTTTTGCATTTTTCTGCCATAGTCGTGCCATCTTGTTCATGAAGTTCCCACAAGCTGCTGCCATATACCTTCTCGTATTGGTTTGCAATATTTGCTACATACAATAAAAACTCCGTCTTGTCTGCACGTTCATTTCCTATTTTGAATATATCATTCGCCCCCAAACCTGCTGTGAACACAGTACCGTTTTTGGCACATGCACAAAACGCACACATACTGCACAAAACAAGCAATAAGGCAACTATCTTTTTGATTTTTCTCATTTAATTGTATAAATCCATCCTTCCGGTGCTTTGATGCGTCCCATCTGAATACCAGTGAGTGTATCATAAAGTTTCTTTGTCACAGGTCCCATTTCGGTCATACCACTTGGCAGGCAGATTTCTTTTCCATGGTCTACAATCTTTCCAACTGGAGAAATAACAGCTGCTGTGCCGCAAAGACCACATTCTGCCATATCTTCTAATTCACTCACATATACTTCTCTTTCTTCTACTTCCAAACCAAGATATTCTTTTGCAACATATAATAAAGAACGTCTTGTGATAGAAGGTAAGATAGAGTCAGATTTTGGAGTTACTACTTTTCCATCTTTTGTAACGAACAAGAAATTCGCTCCGCCTGTTTCTTCTACCTTTGTATGTGTTGCCGCATCCAGATACATATTTTCGTCAAATCCATTTTTATGCGCTTCTGTAATTGCATACAAACTCATTGCATAATTCAAACCGGCTTTTACATGACCTGTTCCATTTGGTGCTGCTCTGTCATAATCACTGATGCAAAGAGTCAATGGCTTTACACCGCCTTTAAAATAAGGGCCTACTGGTGTACATAAAATACGGAACTGATATTCTGTCGCAGGCTTTACACCAATTACAGGATTCGTACCAAACATATATGGACGAAGATACAACGTAGCTCCGCTTCCGTATGGTGGCACAAATGCTTCATTTGCTGTTACTACTTTCTTTACAGCATCTAAAAACTGTTCTTTTGAAAATGTAGGCATAATCAATCTTTTGGCACTATCCATCATACGTTCTGCATTTAAGTCAGGACGGAAACATACAATATGACCATCTTCTGTTGTATATGCCTTTAATCCTTCAAATATTGTCTGTGCATACTGCAAAACACCTGCACATTCGTTTAATACAATATTTGCATCAGAAGTCAATGTTCCTTCATCCCATGCACCATCTTTGTAATTGGATACATATCGCATATCTGTCTGTATATAACCAAAGCCAATATTTGCCCAATCAATGTTTTTCTTTTCCATTTGTGTCATCCTTTCAAGTTATTACTGGTTCTCATTATCATACTTTTAATGTTAAAAGTCAATGTATACACTATTTTTTCACGCGTTCATATCTTCTGAAATAATATGGAATATCAAAATAGGTAAGTTCATCACTTTCTTCAACCAATTTCCATTCTGGGTCTTTGTCTAAGTTTGGGAAATAGCGGTCTGCTACATAACTATGTTCAATCCATGTAACATGTGCCACATCACAATATGGAAGCATCTGCTCATAAACTTCAGAACCGCCAATGATATATACATCTTCTGTATTATATTGCTTTAATTCTTCAAACAATTCTTCTATAGAATGTTTTACTACTGCATTTTTTACTGTATAATCCGGATTTTTACTCAAGATAATATTGGTACGTTTTGGAAGTGGCTGTTTTTGTGGAAATGTATCCATTGTCTTTCTTCCAAGTACAATTACCTTACCTACTGTTTCTCTTTGAAATGTTTTCTGATCATTTGGAATACGCACAAGAAGGTCTCCTCTGTTTCCAATTGCCCAGTTTTCATCTACTGCTACAATAATATTCATTGTCTTTTTCCTTTCCTAATTTATTTCATATACTACTGTATCAACACTCTGATCCCATACAGTATGATAAGATGCAGAGGATAAAATACATAAAAAAAGTATTTATGTTGTTTTCCACGTTTTCCATTATATAATGCTGTTGCAATAATAAATGGAAATGCATATATTTCCGTTATATTACTGCATATCAATATAATCCATGCAACGATTGCAGACACTACCCTGCGATGTCTCAGCTCATATAAAAAGAAAATCACACAAACCCCAACTGCACCATAATCTGTTGCAAGTGCCATTGCAATCATAGCCGCTATGAACACTGTTGTAAGAGACATTACTTTAGCTGTCTGTATATGTAAACCATTTTGTACACTCATGCTTTGTATACCGTCTGCACACCATATTGCTGCCATCCCAATCGCCAATGTAAAAAAGACATTTTGATGTGATGGTTCCCAAACGCTTCCAAACAAAGCCAAATCAAATGGTATTTCACTAATCAATGCAAACAATATCAAATTTCGTAAATATTTTTTTCGGCTCCTTGTATGTACAAAACCTTCTATCATCAAAAAGCAAAACATGGGAAATGAAAATCTCCCTAAATAGCGAAGTATCGTATAACAAGTGTACAATGCCCCTGTACTTACTATTTTAGGAGCAATTAAGGCCACTGCTATATGATCTGCTGCCATCAAAATAATGGCAATCCATTTTAACTCTGCTCCGTTTAGTCCTATCCTTTTTTCTTTTTTTTCCATAATCTCCCCATATTAAAATAGATTATCTCTATTTTTGCATTTTTATATACCAGAAAATAGGTAATCTCCTAAAATATAACAAAACAGGCGGGTCATACAACCCGCCTTGTAATTTATTCTTCGTAATCAAAGTATGCGATCATAGGACGTACGTCTGGTTTTTCCAAAACGATTTCACAATCTTCTACGCGGAAATTCTTTGCATATTTTACTGTAAATGCATGTCCTACAGAAGCACCATGTCTGTCATATTCAGGATAACGATTATCGATTGTCTTTGGTTCTTCTGGAATCACTTCGCTTCCGCCTGGAAGTACAAAGTAACAGTTACGGAATGTTACATTTTCAATTCTTGCATGATCGTACTGACCAATTGCCATAACTTCACGAACGTGCTTTGTATGGCTGAATGGGTATGCGAGTTCAAAACGAAGCTCATTGAATAATACACCATCCATATGTCCAAGACGTACTGGGTGACCATGACGAGGACATCTCTTTCTGTCACCTACTGTAATATATACAGGTGCACCTACATCTGTCATACTAATGCGTTCAAATACAACATTTTCAATATCTGCGCCATCTACGCTTTCTAAAGAAATACCACATCTGTTTACGTTCTTTACATAACAATCACGAACATGTGTATTCTTAAGGCTGTAGTAAGTATCTGTACCAAACTTGATACCAGATGCAAGACTCTGAATCATAATATCCCATACATCAATGTTTTCACATCCATATGGATCAGAACTCTTGAAGCAAAGGCCGTCATCACCTGCCATAATATTGCAGGAATAAATTGTCATATCATGACAGTCAACAGGGTCGATACCATCACGATTTGGTGTATTTAAGCAATCCAGATTCAAATAACGCATCAGGATATTTTTAGAAGAAAGTGGTACAACTGTCCAGAAACCTGGGCTCTTGAAATTGATATTTTCAATTACGATATCTTTAGAATATGTAATATAGCAAAGGTCAGGACGACAATCTTCTACTCTCTTATCTGGGTATGGATCGTTCATCTTAAAGCGATATGTTCCATTACCATCTAACATACCACCACCTGTTACACGCACATTAGATACCTGATAACCATATACAAGACCACGACCTAACTGACGAACTGCACAAAGGCTATCGCCTGGCTCCTGTAATGGATATTTGCTGTGATCATGTGTTCCAAGGATTGTTGCATCCTTATCTACCCAAAGTGTCATATCATTTGCAAGGAATAATTCACCGCTTAAATAAGTTCCCTTTGGAAGATATACAGTACCACCTGTAAATGCTGCATCATTGATTGCCTGCTGGATTTTTTCCATATCTAATGTTACACCATCACCTGCTGCACAATAAGGAGCTTTTGTAACATCAAATACTGGAGCGTTTGGAATCATATTTCTTGTAAAATCGGCTGCATCGTATACTCTGATACGCATTAACTTCAGACCATTTTTACCTGCTGTATAAACAGCATTTGCAATATCAGAAACAGGATTCATTAACTTAAAGCCTTTTGCACGATATGCACCATCTACCATTAAGTCGTAAGTACCATTCACAGTATCTACTGTTACTTTTACATTGATTGCATTCTTGCATGGGAAGTAATGGAAATCACATAATCCACCAAAAATACGTACAAATTCCTGTCCGTTAGAAGCATATAAGTTATTTGCATAATGAGCAATACGAACTGCTGGTGTACCGTTTTTGTCTGTAAGTTCAGGTGCAAGTGAAAAATCTTCAGAGTTTGCTACTAATAAAGATTCTACGCTTACAACACCGCTGACTGGCTGGAATGCATAGCCAAAAGATGCTGATTCTTCATCTTTAGAAGCAATCTGATATGCAACAGAATCCTTAAATGGATATGCAACAGTTGTAAGCTCTGCATTGTCTGTTACTGCAATATTGCGGGACGCTTCGCTTTCAAAGTCATCGTTTACTACAAAAATTTCTGCATCATCAGAAACAACTAAGTTGTCTAAAGCTGCTGCTCCATTTGTTACTGTGAATGCAATTGCTTTTGCCTCACCCTTTGCACATGGTACGCAAAGTGCTTTACGACATTCCATAAATAAAACAGCTTCTCCTGCTTCGCCATTATAAACAAGGCGAACTGCCATATCTGCGCCATCTTCACATACGATAGAAGCCTGCTGACCTGCCATGCTTGCTTTGCCGCCTTCAAATGCTACGCTTGCTAATACAGTATTGTCTGTACCAAGCAATGTAAATGCTGCTGTTGCGCCTGCTTCTACTGCAATTTTTGCACTTGCTACTACACGATCTGTACCATCAAATGCTCTCTTAATAGAAGATGCTGCATTTAAAGAAACATATTTATCTCTCTTTTCTTCTTCTCTTTCTACAAGAGCTACATTTCCTTCTACTGTATAACAATCACAGATTTTTTCTCCGTTAAATACATCTGTAATGTAGTTTTTGTATGTTCTGTTTACATAAGCATCTAATACCTTATCGCTGATTACAGTCTTAGGAAATGCTTCATTGCTTCCTGTCTCATCCTTTGGAAGTACAAAAACAGAAAAATGATTTCCTTCTCCCTGTAAGCCAGGTACGCATACATGTTCTCCTGTTGTATATTCTTTAGAATAGATTGCATATGTCACACCAGCAGAAGATGTCATAGTATCTCCTGTTGCATTCCATTCGGATACATATTCAGGAATATTGCATGTATCTAAACATACATATACTGTAATGTCACGTTCTGCAAAGAAATCCACTTCCTGCTTATCGTCAAAACCATCTGCTGTAGAATTAAAGGTTACTACATAATCTGCACCGATATACTTTTCATCGATTGCTGCGATTGTATCCTCACTGTTAGAATACAGTTTAGAACCAATTGCCATATTTGGACTGATATAATACCATCCGCTTGTATCCCATGGAGCTACGAAACGGCTCGTTAAAGGACGCATTGGTACTTCATTTACATTGCTTTTTTCGTAAGATATAGCCATAATATTCTCCTATCTTTTAATCATATATGAGTGATTTTATCATAAGCCACAAAGAAAATAAACCTCTTTTATCATTCTTTTTCTAAGGAATCGTTAAAATTTGCACTAGCTCGCAATAAAATCATTCTTACTTTATACTTTTCTTTTTCAACATATCAAGTATGAGATTTTTCGCATACGCAATTCCAAACTTAACCGTATCTAAATACATTATTACAAGTAAAAAGAGACAAACGCAATATCCAATGATAGACCATACATTAAATTTCACAAATGTATTATAGAAAGAATAGATGATTGCTATCGCTGTAATAAAATAAAATTTCTTTAAGCGAAAATCTACATAAAAATATCTATTTGATAAAACGGTTCTTAATGTAAAAAAGACTATATATGAAATTCCTGTAGATATTGCTGCTCCGCGACAACCAAATTGAGGAACTAAAAGTATATTACCTATAATGTTCGTTACGCATGCTCCTACAGAGACCAAAACTTGCATATTACTTTTTTTCATAAAAACCAAACCATTTACAGTTGTTTCAGATATTGTGTACATAATAGGATTAAAAATCAAGAAAGGTAATATATATGCTGCTTCTCGATATTCTGCTCCTAACAAAAGTGAAAATATATCTTTACATAATATAAGCGAGAATCCCATAAAAAACATGATAACTGTAATTATTTGGTTTCCCTGTTGATAAAACGAAACATCTTCCTTATCTTTGGTATAATGTTCTATTGCCATCGGTGCCCATAGTATATTAAAAGTCGTCTGAACAATAGAAAATACATGCACCAATGTCATTGTGGATGAATATATTCCTACTTCTTCATAGGAACAATAATAATTTAAAGAGATTTTATCAATGCATTGGAATAATGTTGTTACACCCATAGAAAAAATATATGGATATGCATATCTTAACAACTCATTTTTTGTTATCTTGCATTCATCTTTTTTAATTTCCTTTATATCCCATAGTTCTTTTTCTGCAACAATACTGATAACCATACAAACTAATGCAGATAAAATCGTAGCTATTGTCAAAGATATTACATCAGAAAATACTCCTATGTATATAAAAGCTAAAACCAATGTAACATATATACTTTTTTGAAGGATTCCAAGAATAGAATATAATTTACTTTTATATTGTAATCTTATTAGCAACAGCGAAAATCTATATATTACTTGAATCAATGTATATATACACAATAAAATGAGTAACAATGAACCAAGTTCAAATTGAAACCACCCAAATACTGACAAAATGCAAATTATAATTATCGCCAAAGATGTTATCACTAAAGGATACTTTAAACATCTAAAAAGTAACTCTCGTCTATACTGATCTGTTTCCTTTTCATAAAAGAACCGAACAAGTGCTTGATCCAATCCTAAACATAATATCATTAAGGACATATTAGAGTACATCGTAAATATCGAATATTGCCCATATTCTATAGGAGTAACCATTCGTGTAATAATAGGTGTCGTTAAGAATCCAATAATCATACTTATAAGGGTTCCACCACCTATAACAAAAAAATGTTTTAAAAATTTGTTATTCATCCTACTTTAATCCTCATATAAAATCATAAAAATTTGAACACCAATTTCGTAATCTCGTTTTCTATATATAAAAAGCACTATAGTTTGTAAACTATAGCACTTTTTATACAGGCACAACAAATTTACTACTATTGCCGCCTTTGCAAATATTACATCATAATTTTAACGTATTACTCTATCCACGCCAGAGCCATAACGCACTGCAGACAATGTGTTATTCTTTGGACTGAATGTAAAAATATCCATAGCAGTCTCTGCTGCAGAATACGGTTCTCTTTCATACGTGATTCCATCATCTCCTGCACCCACTCCGGATGCTTTACGGCCTGAAAGCATTGTTGTCACACATGAAAATCCGTCAGCATCTGTCGTTGCTGTATCTACATGACAATGACCTGCAATCTTTGCAATAACATTGTGCTTTTTGCCTTCAAAATCATGACAAATTTCAGGACAAGAAGACTCCTGTGGTACAATATGAACTTGCGTTCCTTCTGCAAACGCTTTTATAACCTCATTTACCGCTTTACAATTTGCTATAATAGGCATTTCATCTGGAAAACGTCCATAATCAAATGGAATATGCTGCATAAACAATACCTGTTCTGGTGCATCCTTTAATGCCGTCTTGCAAAGCCACTCCAATTGTTTTGCTGTATATCCATAGCAACTTCCTGCTTCTTTGCGCAACTGCAACGGAACCTCAGAACTGTTTAACAATACAACCCTGATATTCTTTTGAGGAATATCATAATATCCATAAAGTGCTTTATCCGGTCCTGCGTGATATCCTTCATATTGCTTACAATGAGAAAACAATACATCATACTGTGTCTCATCGGACACTTCAAAGCCTTCTCCATGTATTCTATTATCATCATGATTTCCTTGCAGCATTAACACTGGAATATCTACTTGTGCCAACACTTCTGCAAGTTCCTGCATCATTTCAATATGTTCTTCTTTAGAATTTGGATAATTTCCTACATTATCTCCACCAAGACAAATAAAATCTATCTTTTCTATGTTGTTCAGCTCATGTAACACATGAACAACATTAGAAACAGTTGTTCTCATTTCTTTGATGAACTTATAATGTAAATCTGTCCAAAATACAAAGCGCAGTTCATCTGCTTCTTTTTTAGGAAGACGTGCTATTACCTTTTGCATTTCTTCCTTCGCATAATCCTGCATTTCAAATAATTCCATTTTTTGTCCCAACTATCTTTTCTAAATTAGCGAATTACTCTGTCTACACCAGAACCATAACGTACTGCGGACAATGTATTGTTCTTTGGACTGAAAGTAAAAATATCCATAGCAGTTTCTGTTGCAGAATATGGCTCTCTTTCGTAAGTAATTCCATCATCACCTGCGCCCACTCCAGATGCTTTACGACCAGAAAGCATTGTTGTTACACATGCAAAACCGTCCGTATCTGTTGTTGCTGTATCTACATGGCAATGACCTGCAATCTTTGCAACAACATTGTGTTTTTTGCCTTCAAAATCGTGACTGATATGATATGCAAAATCTTCTGCATCACTGGAAATTTCAATCTTTCCACCTTCTGCAAATGCTTTAATAATTTCAGCAACAGCCTTGTAGTTTTTGGTATTATCCATTTCACCACCAGCAAAACGTACCATATCAAATGGAATATGCTGCATAAAGATAACATTGCTTGGTGCATCCTGTAATGCCGTCTTGCAAAGCCATTCTAACTGCTTTCCTGTATAACCAAAATCCCACTGCTGGATATATTTTAAAATATCTCCATTTAAGATATATGGAACATCAGAACTGTTTAATACAACAACTCTTGTATCTGCATCTTTGATATCATAATAGCCATAAAGAGCTTTATCTCCGCCTTCATGATAATCTGCATATTCCTTGCAATGTGAAAACAGTACGTCATACTGAACAGCATCTAATACTTCAAAACCTGTACGGCACTGTTCTGTTCCTTCAATCTTGCCATGAATAGAGTTATCATCATGATTACCCTGTGCTACTAAAACAGGAATATCGCTGTTTTTTAATAATTCTGCAAGTTCTTCCATCATAGCAACATGCTCTTCTCTGGAGTTTGGATAATTTCCTACATTATCTCCGCCAAGACAGATAAAATCAATCTTTTCTTTTTTATTCATTTCATTTAATACATGAATAATATTAGAAACAGTTGTTCTCATTTCTCTGATAAATTTATAATGTAAATCTGTCAGAAAAACAAATCTTACATCGCCCTGTTCTTTCTTTGGCAGACGAGCTTCTACCTTCTGCATTTCTTCTTTTGCATAATCCTGCATTTCAAATAATTCCATCGTAAATCCTCCCACGATACTTTTATGCGTATGTTCATTATATTGAAAATTGTTAAAGAACACAACCTGCATTTTCATAAATTGTTCTTGCTTGTGGATATTTTTTCAATAATGTATCTAAATCTTTTTCCACATAGCTATCCTGCACGGTAATATTTCTGTCTGGTGCAGAATTTTGGTCTGATATCAGCGTTGTTGAATATGTATTTTGTACTAAGTTATTATAACATGGCTGTGTCAATATGACATACTGAACAAACAGCGGACGAATCGCACCATCTATGATATTTTGGTATACATGCCAGTTAGAAGCAGCCTGATCTAAATAATATCCTCTGCTGCAATTTTGTTCTTCTGTATCTAACGGTCTGATTGCCACGTTATCATGCATGGAGTTAAACAACTTAGTATATGTAATCTTGCTGTTTCCTCCAACTACATAAATAGCACCGCCATCACGAAGCAGCTTCATAAAATCTTCTATCCAGTTATAAGCAATCTCCGCATCTTTGATATTTGCATCTTCATCTAATTCAAAACGTGCCACTCCCCAGCTCCATCCAAGGCTGATTCCACTATATGCTACATTTCGGATTGTATTATGCAATATTTTCAGACCATCGATTTTGGCAAACACGATACCTGGACAAGTTGGAAACTCCATACCAATGCCACAAATTTCATTATAAAGAATTTCACAATCATGACTGCAAGGAAGTGTTTTCCAAGGTCCTCTTCGGTTTCCTACTACGATTGCACTCATCGCAATATTGAAAAATTTACATTCTCTGATGCTTAATCCACGCAATATTTCTAAAGACTGTACCCCATTGCTTCCAAGTTCTTCAAACACACAACCTTTAATAGAAATATGTTCTGTATTTTGAAGCAGCACTGCACTGCATGGCATAACACCATAGCGATATTCTGTATTTGCCTGACCGCTGAAATACCCATATTCTGCCGGTTCTATACAACCGGTTCCTGTAAAATGCACTCCTTCTATATGAACATTACTGCTGTTTGTAATCTGTATCAACGTTTTTGTCACAGAATAAGCAGGAGCTTTTATAATACCCTGGTCTGGAGCATAATATAATTTTCCATGTTCTAAATCATATGCCCAAGTACCTTCTTGCAGCATAGCCGGATGATTTCCGAAAAAGACAATTCTATTTTCTAATGTAAGAGATGGATGTTTGAAACGGAATAAATCTTCCAATTCATCTTGTTTAAATTTTACTAAAACATACGTTTTTCCGTCCTGAACGACTGTATTGTCCTTTTCTATGCCAATTGCATGAATCATATGATATTCCCATTCCAAAAAAATATGAAATTCCGCCGGGAATGCAACTTCTTTTATCAGTTCTTCTTCTACATATAAACCTTGTAATTGTTTTGGATCCTGACCATCTTCAAAATGTTCCTGTAATCTTGTATAGCGAGAGTGACAGAGCGGAATTTTTTTGCCATTATCATAAAAATCATGAAAAACCGGCATTTTCCCTTCACTGTCTGCCTGAAATTGATATACAAAATAATCATTTTCTTTTATAAAATCTTCTGCATGTAAAGAAATCATACCATTGATTACAGGAGCAGCTTCAGTTTCTGCTGTAATCTGTAATCCATCCGCTATGTGTATGTCTTTAATTACAAGAGGCTTATGCTGTTCATAAACTCCGTCTGCAAGTTCAATACGAACTCCTCCAGATTCCTTTTCCCATTGTTTTGCCTCTTCTATCGCTGTTTGCAGACCGCAAACATCTTTTACTTGTATTATCTTCATCCTTCTATCCTCGTCTTATTTTTTCACAATACAACTTTTTCAACATATCTATCAATATTTACTTTATATTTTCGTTTTTATTCACTTGTATTGTACCGAATTTTATCAGAAAACTCAAGACAATAATAGTATCTTTGCAGAGCATTTTATATACTTATGCTAGAAAATAATTACGTATTTCTTAGTATACAAAAAAAACTCCATGGCGATACATTTTAATATCACCATGGAGTCCTCTATATTATTTATGATTAGTTTCTACGGTATGGATGTTCCATATGTAAACGGTTTGTCTTGAAGTGATAGAATGGACGTTCTGGAATCTGAATGATTTCAACTGGGTACTGATACTCTTCTAAAGCATTCAATACATCCTTTTCAATCTTTTCAATTGTATAGCCCTTTTCTAAAACTACATATAAGTAAGGAACATGGTAACCTTCATGTTCTTTATCACAAGCAATTACAAAGAATGAATCGATCAAGCCTTTAACATTTGCATCAGATAAACGATTTTCCATTGCAATTTCTACTAAACGTCTTGACTTTTCTGGATTTTCTGGATTATAACGCTTTGAAAGTCCACGACCTAAAGCATAAATAACACCATCTTCATTCATGTATCCAGTATCACCTGTGTGTAACCAGATCTTACCGTCTGCATGACGAACTAATGCACGATTTGTAGCTTCTTCATTGTCATATCCAAGCATGTTACCTGGTCCACAAACACAAATTTCACCTTTTTCGAAGTAACCACATTCGTTCTCACCACGGAAAATACCCATAACATTTAATGGCATTGGAATACCAACATTACCATTTGCAATTGGATGTGCTGGACAAGGGAATGTAATATTAGATCCTGCTTCACTCTGTCCATAACCAATTGTAAATATAGCATTACAATTGTGATCGTTTAAGAACTTCTGTGCTCTCTGAACCTGACCATTATTTAAACCTTCACAACCAGCGCCTGCTGTAAGTAAATGAGACATATCATAATCTGCTGGAATACGTTCAGAACGCATTAAAATTTCTATAAACATTGGAATCATTGCCCAACAATTAGGACGATATCTCATCATTTCAAGATCAATATCATATACATCTACGAATGGATCAAGAATTAATAACTTATTAGATGCCATAGGCATTAATAACATAGAAACAACTACAGCAATCAAAGCTGGTGGCAATGCTGTAACTAACCATGTTGGACGGAACTCATCAGAAGAACCATATGCAGATAACTGATAAATAACAGCTAACATTGTCTTAGAAGAATGGATAACCTGTTTTGAAGTTCCTGTAGAACCTGATGTATATGCACGGAATAAAGGACGATCCAAATCAACTGGTGCTTCAATCTGACCTTCAAAGCCTTTGCCATTTTCAATAAACATATCCCATGTCCAAATGTTATCACCCTTAACGATAGGCTCAACATATAAGCTTTCAAGTGCTGAAATAACATATTCTGGCATTTCACTCTTTACAGCCATGTTCCAAGGATTGATTGTTACAAATCTTTCAATTCCTGCTGCTCCATAAGCAGTTATTTCTTCTGCTGTTGCAAAATCATGAATGAACATAATCTTTGCATCAGCTTTTGCAATTGCTTCTGCATTTTCTGGAATAGTATTGTCACGACATAAAATAGAAGCTCCAATTTTTTCAATTGCAAGTAAGATAATTAAAAATTCAGGAGTTGCACGAAGCATAACTGGAATCTGATCACCTGCACCAAGTCCAATAGCTTTCATTGCACGAGCTACTTCGTCTACCTTTGCAAAGAAATCTTTCCATGTAATATCAGTTCCATAATAATGCATAACTGTTAAATCATCACCTCTATGCATCATCTTAAGGTATTCATTGATTGTAACTGCTGGAACGCTCATATTTTCTGTTCCTGCTGGATAAAATTTCATCCATGGACGTTCTTCACTAGGTTTTTTGAAGTTTGCATCTTTAGTTACTTCTTTTTCATTCTCCTGAACTGCGCCATTTGAATTATTTTCTAATTTCTGAATTAAGTTCTGTAATTTAGCTTTTAAATGTTCATTTTCATTGTAGATTTCCTGATAATCCTGTACTAAAGAATTTAAAGCTGCATCAACTGATTCTGTGCAGTAACCTCCAAATTCGTCTTTTTCAATGATAATATCATCAATGTTCTTAGGTTTAAACATCTGTATGTACCCCCACTCCGAAAAAAGAATCACATTCCATTTTCGTCTTTCTCTTTTCTGTATTTTTCCTCAACCAAAAGGTAAGTCCGAGTTTAGCACATATCTACACACTTATCAATACTATTTGTATGATGCAAAATGAACCATTGTTTTCAACATGACAAATCTTGAATAAAATGAATTCATTTTTTCAACTTATTCAACAGAAAGTTGTACCAACACCATCTGTTTTGCATAATCTATGACATTTCCTATTATTCCTTGTTCTCTATAAGTAAACTCTTGATTTTCATAAATTTCATCATAGTATTTACGGAACATATCACAAACCGTACGTTCACTCAAAATACTCAACGTATTTATCAAACCTGTTCTTGTAATTCTCATATAACAAAATGTATCTGATAAAAACAAACTTGGTGTTGGAATGTGATGCCAACTAGTTGCAGTACCATTCTTTAATATGTAAAGATTTAGTTTTGAATTTTGCTCCAACATATTTTCAATATATTCCAAGCAACGTAATCTTTGACTAGAAGAAACTTGTATTTTCGTTCCAAAGAAATCTACAATACCATTTACTGCAAAATCATTCAAACTCATTTCCGTTAACAATATTTTTACATGCATATTCTTTAAAACACTATCTGACAGCTTATGCATCTGATTTAAATTATCAAATTCTATTTCTTTGTTCTTTTCACAATAACTCGTTGCTATTTCAGCGAACACATCATCTGGAAGCAATTGCTCTGTTATATAACTGAGTAACCATCTTTGATTTCTTGAAAAAACATATTGCATATATTCATTCGTTTGCAACATTTGCAAAATATTTGTAGAACGTACAACAAGTGCTTCCTTACTGCAAAAACTTTGTAATCTATCATAAATCACGTTACAATTTTTCAGTTCTTCACTCGTCGTTACAGACAAGCAATGATTTTCATCCATAATCATGCCTGTAATTGCATACGCTTCCTTTACTGCAAATAAAATTTTTCCTTTTGACTGAGGACAAGCATATAACCTAAAATCAATGTTAGCTAAATTCGTCAATAGGCTCTGAATAAACTGTACATTATGCATATTATTTGTTTCAGAAATTTTAAAATTTATCAACATAGAAAAAGAAACACCAGGATACTGTCGCTGTAACATGTTTACATTTACATTATTTTCTAACTCTGCTAATGCCAATTGATAATGAGAATCTAATGAAAATATATCTGCTGCCATAATTACATTCAAAGATTTTACCTGTCTTAAAATAGGATGACGCATCTTTTTCAAAAATTGTGTTAATGTCAACTCCGGATAAAATACCGTCTCTTGAACAATGTCTACCCCTGTCGTTTCTTTTAAATTAACAACGTATTCAAATTCTACTTTTAAATTATCAAAAATAGCTTCTTTCAAATCACAATCATTTGTAACCTGATAATCACTATACAGTATAGAACGACTCTCTTGATCCATAGAATTAACAACGCAAGTACTAATATCTCTTAAAATCTTTTCACTATTCTTTTCGGTTGGAATAGATGCTCCTGTCATCCATTTACTAATATAAGATTCATCATACTGTAATTCTTTAGCCAACGTATAATTTTTTATTCCGACTATGCTTGTCAATGACTTTAATAATTTACTGAATCTATTTATATTTTTCATTGCATGCTCCTATCCTATGTTTCCCTCATAAAACATAACCACGAATCTTTATTTTCTTGAAAGCTTTCCGTATACTTTCTTGATTCTCATATAAACTCCTGTAACAATCCTTTTAAAAGTAGACTTGCATCCTTCTTCTTTCAAATAATTTAAAACTAAACTTATCTTACGTGGTATATATGTAACAGCCAATCCAATTTTAAATGATTTACAATCTTTTATCGTGCTAAGCTCTTTTTGTAATTCTGCTAAATTTCTCTGTGCCTCTACAGCAGTAGCATCACTCTTAAACATTCCATATTTATTGTGTGATACTAAATCAAATACTTTCGTTTGTTTTGTTTCATCTATATTTTCGCATAACATAGATTTTTCACAATCGCCGTTTTTATCATACACAGACAAAACCTTTTCTAATTGTTTGTCATTTTCAGAACGATATACGTTATTTGTTCTAAGTGCCACCTCTTGCGTATCTGGAATATAACAAAGCAATCTATTGTAATCTACCAACACAACCGGTGTTCCTTTTCTTACTTGCATCACTTTTAACCATAAATCATCAGCATTTAAGCACAGACTTTTAATCATATCCATGTTAAACACTTCTTCATCCATACAGTGCGGTGGAAACAACGTTCCAGCTCCACTTGTTGAAAATAACTGCATAGAAGGATAGCCTACCAAACCAGAGAACTCTTTGATCCATGCATTGTAAGATGCAATCTTACTATCTGATTCACCTTTTATCAAATGCGTGCGAACAGTAGATACTGCATATGGATAATGCAAATAAGATACAAATAATTTTTCAATCATATGTTCTTCGTATGTCAAATCATCGTCTACCGTAATAACAATATCTTCTGGATATTCTTTCATTACATAATAATATTTTTTATGTGGACGAATATCTTCTTTGCACCATCTAATCTGCAAGCCAAATTTCTGATACTCTAAAAGTTCTTCTGGTAAGTCTTTTTCTTTATTAGGAAACTGTTCTTCTGCAAGCCACAACATAACCATATCGGGTTTTTTCGTCTGCTGAAAAATAGAACTAATTGCAATATAAACCTTATGAATTCTTTGTGGAAAAGAAGTCATAGATACAATAATTCTAGGAGCAAAGGAATAATCTTGGCGTTCCATTGCTTTTAATCTATACATACCTATCTTTTTATATACTTCTGTATCATCAAACTTGTATGTTTCGTAATTCAAAAAAAGTGGATAAGAGAAAAAGATAGAAGAAATCTTTTTTTCAAATTCTACATGATATATAGAATCGGAATCAGGTGTATAATTTTTCAATGCTTCCAGCAAACTAACAGCAATAAACTCACGAACAGAATTTTTGATTTCATCATAATATGAAAGTTTTTGTGCTTGATGATCTATACTTAACACCGTTTTAATCACATTATCTTGACAATATTTTTTTCTATTTGCGATAGAATTTTCAAAACCAACTCGATAATAGATAAACGTAGCGTTTAAGTAAGTAATTCTTTTTGCAGCTAAAACAGACAACGTGGCAAATGTAATATCACTTTCCGTAGACACTTCTAACCACTGTAATTTATTTTCTTTCACAAATTCATGTGAATATAATTTATTCCATGAGGTTGGATGAACAATTTTACAAATCTGTTCCGGATTATCTATATAAGAAAATACCTCTTTTCCTTTTGGAACTCTTTCTCTTACTAACCCATCACAATATTCTTTTTCCCCAGTTTGTTCATCAAATCTGCAAAAATCAAATACAAGAATGTCCGATTTTTTTTCATCAGCACACTTTGTAGCTTTTTCTAAAAAATCCAACGTGCAATAATGGTCAGAATCCATAAAAAATAAATACTGACCATTTGCTTCTTTCATTCCAAGATTACGTGCAGCACCTGCCCCTTTATTATCTTGATATACAATTTTTAAACGAGAATCTTTTTGTTGATACTCACGTAATATTTGTGAGGACTGATCTGTAGAACCATCATCTACACAAATGACTTCTATATCTTTCAATGTTTGCTGCAGTACACTATCCAAACATTCTTTTAAATATTTTTCTACATTACATATAATTACCGAAACCTTCGTCATTTTTCAATACTTACCCCTTATTCCCCAGCAAATTTACCTTTCTGCACATAGGAAATTCTCATTTATTATTCTCTAAATTTTCTTTGAAACTTTAATAAATTCCAGAAAAAATAATACATTTTCTTTTTCAACAAAAAACAATATATTTTATAAGATCTATGACAATCAGAAACTTCCACATTTTGAATCACATTTTTGTATAATTGCTCATTGCATAATTTTTTGTAATCTTGATAAGCGATACGTTTATTAGGATTATCTTCATGCATATAATACAACCTTGTATATTCACTCACCAAAATAACAAAACACTTTACTTGATATGCCTTTTTAAATGAAACATCTTCTGAATGGTAACAATCTATAAATTTTTTTAATTCTAACAAAACTGGTTCTAATACGTCTCGTATTTTTTCGTTATACTTATGACAAACAGATGACGCATTTTGACGATAATGATACCCTTGATAAGCTAAAAAGCCTGCTTTTTTTGCCTTTTCATATGCATACATACAAAAAATATTATCTTGCATACGCTTGATACCTTTAACATATCGAATCTGATTGTCCTTAATGTATTCTCGGCGAAACAACTTTGCCCATGGAGACATTGGCCACATTCCCAAATATTCAGGATTGTTATTTAATATAGTCAATTGCAGTGCCCTTATCTCACTTTCAAACATGATTCTATTTTCCAAAACCGCTTGTGGTTCCATACCGCCTTCTACAACACAACTAGATAGCATGATATCTAAATGATGTTCTTCTGCAAATTGATAATATTTTTCAGTTGCATCTTTTTCCAGCCAATCGTCTGCATCGACAAATTGTATATATTTTCCTTGTGCTATATCTATTCCATAATTTCTCGCAACAGAAACACCTTGATTCAATTGATGAATAACTTTGACAAAATCATATTTTGTTCCATATTCATCACAAACGTCAGCACATTTTTTTTCCGAACCATCATCTACAATGATAACTTCATAGTCTGAAATTGTTTGCTGAACAACAGAATCTAAACACTCTCTTAATATTTTTTCATCAATATTATACACTGGAACAATAATTGATACTTTCATTTTTAGCCTCATTTTCTAAACTTTCATCGTCAATATTAAATCACAAACAGCCGTTGCAATTCTTATATCTTCCCTATTTTTCCATGCATTTTTCAAAACTGCACCCGTTCTGTTGCACATTAAATTTTCCATTCTTTCACGCATAATACTTTTTTTATGTGTCAAAAGATTTTTTGCTTCCTCATCTTCAAAGATGTAATTCTTTTCAAACTCTTCCAAGTAGGAAATATAATCTTTTATTTCTGAAATTTTATGTTCTTTACAAAGTAATTTCGTAATCTTGTATTCTTTTCCTCCAACATTTTCTCCATGTTGTCTGTGTTGTGCCAATTCTAAATCCAACTGAAAAAAACTATTTTCTTCTGCTGCCCATGCAGCCACTACAAAATCGTGAGGAATATTAATTTTTACATCCGCTTCTTTTCTCTGATTCCACGCTGCTATTTTTTGCTCATACCATTTTCTGCGATATGCCATTACCATTCCCGGCCATTGACATTTATAAAAAACATCCTTTAATGTTACATTGCAAATTTTTCCCGTTTCTCTACTTTTAACGACCTCCATGATCGTTCGAATTTTTTTATCAGCCATGTCAATCAGTCCAAATTTGCAACATACACTATTAATATCGGAATGTTCTTCGAATACTTCACACATTTTTTCGATTTTTCGTTCATGCCATATATCGTCTTGATCTGACAAAAATACAATATCTTTTGAGCATAGACTCATCGCATAATAAAAATTTCCAGGATATCCTTTGTTTTGTTTATTTTCGTAAAGTTTCCACTTATCTTCCAATTTATTTCGTGCAATAAATGTTTTTACAATCTCTACTGTATTATCTTTAGAATTATCGTCACATAGTATCACTTCATCAACACTTTTCGTCTGATGCAATATGCTATTTAACTGTTTTTCTATATATTTTGAACCATTATAAATTCCCATACAAACTGAAACTGTCATTTTTTATTCCTTCAATAGTTGTTCGTATATTTTCATATATTCTTCTGTCATCGTTTTGATAGAATTTTTTACTTTTACCGCAGATGCTATCTGTTCTCTCTCTAAAAATTCATTGCTATTTTCCAAAGTATCTTTTATTGCTTTTGTAAACTTCTCTTGATTTTTAGCTTCAACAACAATTCCTTTTCCACCGCTAATCTGTTCAGATATTCCACCAACATCAAATCCTACAACTGGAGTACCACATGCCATAGCTTCTAAAGTAGTTGTAGCATAATTTTCTGCTAAAGATGGCAATACAAATACATCAGCCAAGCTATAATACTCGGCCAATATACTTGTGCTTTTTATTACTGGTAATGTAATCACATTATGAACATCTTTTAACATATTATTATTGCTCGCTTCCCAACCAATCAAAATCACCTTGACATTCGGAAGTTCTCGTGCCATTTGAATAATATATTTTGCACCTTTTCTAGGATCTTTATATTCTACAGCTACACCCAATATAATTTTATCTGCTTGGTCAAATCCATATTTCTCTCGCATTTTCATTTTATCTCTTGGATAAAATACATTATCCGTATCGATACCATTATGAATGGTTACACATGGATATTTTTTAAAAAAGGATTTTTGAGCAACTTTTGTCAACCAATCTGATGGACTTACAATCACTTTTTTTTCGCCCTGTGTAAAAAGTTCTCTTTTTCTTTTCCACATCCAATGTGTAAAATCCAACCACTGGCTTTTAGGATATTCTCTCAAATGTGTACAACCGAAGCATCCATCTTCCCACTTATTACACTCAAAAAAATATCCACAATTTCCTACAAAAGCATGACAATCATGAAATGTCCATACAACCGGTATTTGTTTTTTATTGATATAGTTCCATAACATTGGAAGGTTAACATAATAACCATGCAATGTATGCATATGGATAATGTCTGGTCTAAAGTCTTCTATAAGCTTAATCAATCGTCTAGTTCCATTATGGTTCCACCATCCGTTGATTCCCGTTACACGACTTAAAAGTGCTGAAATATATATTTCATAATCTTTATCAAATTTAATCACATTGTCATCCTGAATTTTTTTCCCTCTTCCATAAACAATTTTAGACTCTATACCATTTGCTAATAACTGTTTATGAATACAGGCTGCGACACGTGCTGCGCCGCCTTCATTATAATGACTTGTAATTTGCAGGACTTTCATTATAACTTTCCCCTCCATTATTATTTTTTGGAAAGTAAGCAGATTGTCTCACAGTTTGCTGTCCAAGGGAATTGATCTACGGCGCATGCTCTTTCCACCTGATATCCAGCTTCAATGAACACTTCTAAATCTCTTACCAAGCTGGTTGGCTTACAGGAAATATAAACCATATGTTCTACGCCATAATCTACAATCTTAGCCAGCGCCTTTGGATGAATACCATCACGTGGTGGATCTAATACGATGAAATCTGGTTTTTCTTCAATTTCATCTAATGTTTTTAATACATCCCCTGCAAGGAATGTACAGTTATCCAATCCATTTCTGGCAGCATTTTCTTTTGCAGCTTCTACCGCTTCTTCTACGATTTCTACACCGATTACCTGACGAGCTACAGGAGCCATTAACTGTGCAATGGTGCCAGTTCCGCTGTATAAATCATAAACAATCTTTTCTCCCTGTCCAAGATCTCCAATATATTCTCTTGCTGTTGTATATAATACTTCTGCTCCAAGTGAATTTGTCTGGAAGAAAGAAAATGTAGAAACTTTAAAGGTTAAACCAAGCAATTCTTCAAAGAAGAAATCCTGACCATATAAAACTCTTGTTTCATCACTCTGAACAACATCTGCAAAGCTGTCATTGCTGATATGCAAAATACCACTAATAGAACCGGTCAAAGATAATCCAAGCAGCATTTCCTTAAATTCCTGTAATAATGCTTCATTGGATGCAAGTTCACTTGTTGTTACCAATGCAATCAGAATTTCACCGGTCTTTACCGCTTTTCTTACTAATAAATGTCTTAAAATGCCATCATGACGCATTTTATGATAATATGGCAATCCTTTTTCCTGGAAAAATGCTAAAACCTGCTCTAAAATCAAGCGATAATCGCTGTCTACGATATGACAATCCTTTACAGTAACAATATCATGGAAACTGCCTCTTTTGTGCATACCAAGAGCCAATGGGCCATCTTTATATTCATCACCAAAAGAAAATTCCATTTTATTGCGGTACTCATATGGCTTTGGACTTGCTTTGATTCCTTCCCACTTGTAAGGAAGTTCCTGCTTGCACAGTACGCCATCTAATAACTTATGTACCTGTTCTTCTTTGATATGAAGCTGTTCTTCATATGGTAATGCTAAATATGTGCATCCTCCGCATAAACCAAAAAAGGAACACTTTGGTTCGATTTCTGTTGGTGCTTTCTCTAATACCTCCAGTAAAACGCCCTCTGCTTTCCCTTTTCGCACTTTATTTACACGAAACTGCACAGTCTGTCCAGGAAGTGCATTTTTGACCACACATACCTGATCTTCTACACGGACAATTCCTTTGTTTGGAAAGTCTATGCGTTCACACACTCCCTGATACATCTGTCCTTTTTTCATAAATAAATCCTCATATAAATTAATTTTCTTCTGTTGTTTCTTCCTGCACTTGTGCTTCTTCTTTTGCATCTGTGCTTTCTTCTTCTGGTGTCTCTGTTTCCTGTTCTTCTACTTCATTGGATGGAACGATTGTAATCGTATCTTCTTCATCATCTTCCTCTTCTTCAGGAAATGTAAATTCTAATTCAATGCATCCTTCCTCGTCTGTAAAGTCATCTGTTTCCTGTTCTTCTTCACACAGATCATCTTCTTGTTTACTCTTATAAAACTTATATAAAGCATATGCTGCTGCGGATACAACTGCAATCGCACCTACAACTGCCAACACGGTCTTAATCACCTTGCTGCATTTTTCTTTTTCTGCTTTTGCTTCTGCTTTTTTCATCATTGCAACTAATTCGTCCATCTTTACCATAATAATGACCGTCCTTCCAAAATATTTCTATGTGTATTTTAACACAATCTTAGCATTCTTACTATAGAAAGATTTGATTTTTTTATTATTCTATCGCTTTGCAAAATACATCGCAACGTTTTTTAGCCAAAATACACCTATCAAAATTTATATTTTTTTCAGTTTGGCAAAAGAAGCATACATAATTTTTTGTCCGCATGTATCAAATTCTACATACACTTTATAATCTCTTGGTTCTTCCTTTATATCAAGTACGGTTCCTGCTCCAAACTTAATATGAGATACTCTGTCTCCAGTCGTATATCCTAATCCGCTCTTTACTGCTGTCATACCTTTTGTAACACCAGATATTTCCTGAAGCTTTACAGTATTTTGTGTTGTAAAAAATGATTTTGTCGCAGTTATCGTTTTACTTGCTTTTGCAGTTGTCTGCTGTCTGTAATCATACACTGGTCTCTTTGCGATGTCCTGTACTGCCTTTGTAACAATTTCTTCTTCATTGAAATACTTCTTTGGCATTTGACGATCTAACAGTTCAGATGGAATTTCTCCTACAAAACGACTCAGTCTATTGTACTGTGTCTGGCCATGCACCATACGACATTTTGCTGCTGTCAATGTTAAGTCCTGCATCGCTCTTGTAATACCTACATAAGCAAGTCTGCGTTCCTCTTCTTCCTCTTCTCTGTCACTAGAAGCGATTGACATATAACTTGGGAACACACCATCTTCCATACCAGCCAAGTAAACATGAGGAAATTCCAAACCTTTTGCACTATGTAATGTCATTAACAATACACGATTATCATCTTCTTTCACTTTGTCTACCTCAGCAACCAAAGCTACCTCTTCTAAAAATTCGCCAAGTGTAGGATGATCATGCTCTATTTCATAAGAAATAATCTTATTGACCAATTCCTGCACATTTTCCATACGATCTTGTGCATCTTCTTCTGTTTCTTTTAAATATTCCTCATATTGTGTCATTTCCAAAATATCATGAATCAATCCTTCCAGACCATAATATGATATCTTACTACGAAATCCCTGAATTAAAGTAACAAACGCATTCATCTTTGCTGTGGCTTTTCCAAGAGAAGGAATCTCCTCACAATGACATAACGCATCAAAAAAGCTGATATTATGTGCATCAGCATAAGCCTGTACTTTTCCAATGCTTGTCGCACCAATACCTCTTTTTGGAATGTTGATGATACGCTTTACTGCCACATCATCACGACCATTATCAATTGTTTTTAAATAAGCAAGCATATCTTTAATTTCTTTACGACCATAGAAATTTTGTCCGCCAACGACTGTATATGGAATTCCACGAAGCACCATACGTTCTTCTAATAAACGAGACTGTGCATTTGTACGATATAATACTGCACAATCTTTATATTCTGCTTCTCCTGTACGTACCTTTTTTAAAATATCCTCAGAAATAAATGCTGCTTCCTCTGGTGCCGTATCAAACTGTCTTAAATGCAGCTTTTCTCCATCTTCTTTTGCAGTCCAAAGTTTTTTACCTTTTCGTCCTTTGTTGTGGGAAATGACTGCATTTGCTGCTGCCAAAACATTTCCAACAGAACGATAATTCTGCTCCAACTTAATAACTGTTGCATCTGGGTATGTTTCTTCAAATCCAAGGATATTTTTAATATTTGCTCCTCGGAATTTATAAATAGACTGGTCATCATCGCCAACTACACACAAATTACGATATTTTGCTGCCAAAAGACGTATCAATTCAAACTGTGCTGTATTGGTATCCTGATATTCATCGACCATAATGTACTGGAAACGTTCCTGATACTGTTCTAACACTTCCGGACAGCTTTTAAACAATTCTACTGTCTTCATGATCAAGTCATCAAAGTCCATCGCATTGTTTTTCTTCAACGTATTCTGGTACTCTGTATACGCATCAGAAATTTTCTTTTTCTGCCAGTCATTTTGATGGGCAATTGCATAGTCTAAGGGACTGATCAACTCATTTTTGGCATTGGAGATTTCCGCTAATATTGCACGTTCCTTATACATTTTTGTGTCGATATTTAATTGCTTGCAGATATCCTTCATAACGGTTTTCTGATCATCGGTATCATAAATCGTAAAATTCGTATCATAACCAAGTCTGTCTGCATATCTTTTTAAAATACGCACACAGGTAGAATGAAATGTTGCCACCCATACTTGATCACTTCCAAAATCTACCAACTGGTCTACTCTTGTACGCATTTCTTTTGCTGCTTTATTCGTAAATGTGATTGCTAAAATATACCATGGAATCACTTGCTGTTCTTCAATCAAATAGGCAATTCTATGTGTCAGCACACGAGTTTTTCCACTTCCGGCACCCGCTAAAATCAGTACAGGACCTTCTGTTGTCTCTACTCCTTTTCGCTGCATATCGTTTAATGTATCATAAATACTCATGTTTTCTCCCCTATCTTTTATCTTTATTTTAACCTTTTGGGGTAAACCAAAATGCAAAATCTCCTAGAAATTTTAACAGATACAAAGCCAAAAGTATAGTATTTATTATTTTTTCATATTTTTCATTCGCATTATCCCTTGCCCATAATTCATTTCCATACTATAATAATTTCAGAGAAAACTTATATGAGGTATGCTTATGAAAGAAAAATTATATACAATACCATTAAATGACGCAGTAAATGCAGGGGATGAATGCCCATTTTGTTACATCGAACGAAAACTGGAACGTGATACGCTGGACTTTGTTTTAGGAAACAGTTCCTCATATATGGAAAGTGATATTCGCGAAAATACAGACAAAGCAGGTTTTTGTCGTGCCCATTTCCAAAAAATGTTTGATTATGGAAATACACTTGGCAATGCATGGATTTTAAAAACACACTATGAAAAAAAACAACGTGAATTACAACAGGTATTCAAATCACACACACCTACAAGAAGCGGCATGAAGTTATTTGGAAAGCCATCTTCTAATGGAAACGCTATTGTAGAATGGGTTCGCAAACAAGAAGCATCTTGTTATGTATGTGATCATTTCAAATACAATTACGACCGCTATATGAACACCTTCTTTTATATGTATACAAATGACGAAGATTTCCGTACACGCATCCGTAACAGCAAAGGCTTTTGTCTTACACACTTTGGCGACCTTTGTGAACAAGCAGACAGCCATCTGAAAGAAAAAATGCTGCAATCATTTTATGCAGATGTAGAAAAATTAATGACTGAAAATTTAGAACGTATTCATGGCGATGTTGCATGGATGATTGAGAAATTCGATTATTTAAACAAAGATGCTGATTGGAAAAATTCCAAAGATGCCATTCAGCGTGGTATGCAGAAATTAAAAGGCGGCTATCCTGCCGATGGACCTTATAAACCAGGTTTATAACTATTTGCATAACTTTGTATGATTGCTGCATACTAAAGATGTATGATTTGATATTTTATAGAAAGGACTTATCATTATGAAAAAATTTACAAAATGCTTATTTAAAATAGCTGCAATCGGTGCAGTTGCAGGCGGTGCTTTCTCTTACTTAAAGAAACATGGTTATATCCAAGTTATCACTGATGAAACAGATGAAGATTTGGACAACTTCTCTGAAGAAGATACAAATAATGCGAAAAGAACTTATATTCATGTAGATACCGAGTCTATGAAAACAAAAGCAAAAGAAATGGCTCAGGACGTAAAAACAAAAGCAGAGGAATGGGCTGATATTGCACAGGAAAAAGCTGGTGATATTGCAGAAGAATTAAAAGACAAAGCAGAAGACGCTTACGAAGATGCCAAAAAAATGGCTGGTGCTGCTGCTGAAAACGTTGCTTCTGCTGTTGAAAAAGCATGGTATGAAGCTGAAGATACCGTTGAAAAAGTAGAAGAATTTTTCAACGATGAAGAATCATAAAAATATTTATGAAATACAAAAATGCAGGGATAAAAAATCCCTGCATTTTTATTTTATAATCCCATCTCTACGAAACAATAATCATCATTCCATGGTATTTCTTTCTTACCTGTCCATACACATGGTTCTTTAAAGAATGCTGATGGGCTTACTCCATACAGTTCTCCTTCTTCTCTATGATGAGGACCAAGCAAGTTTCTTAAATTGTTGTATAACGTAAATCGTACCTTTGTCGTACCATTTGCTCCAAAAGATTTTAACTCTAACTGATCATTTGTCAAAAGCACTTTCTCTACGCCGTTAATTTCTACACGAAGTACATTGATTCCTCTCCAATCGATTGCAAGAACCGGATTTTCGCCGCAAATATCCAATGTACCTTCCAATGTCATATGTCCGCAGAAGAATGGATATCCTTGCTGTTCCATATGTTTGATATCTATCTCTTTCTTTGGTGCTGTCAATACAAATGGACCATGGTATCTGACTGCTTTTTTATCTAACGCAGTCCACTCGCCTTCTGTCTTTACACCAAAATCACCCAACAGATAAACAGCTTCGATTTCCATATCGTATACAAGTTTGTTCTTTTCGCTCTCAAACAGTTTAGACTTTTTCAGATTTTCATAAAATACTTCTGATTGCTTTAATTCACAGTCAAAAGAGATTGTATTTTCTCCAACCTGCATATATTTGCTAATCTCAATCTTACAAAAACTCTTATCTACAAAAGTGCCTTCTATCTTCTGCTCGATTGCTGTTCCATTTACACAAATACTGAACTTTTCTGGTGTTTCACATACTAAATACAATGGTTCTGGAATGTATTCTGCACTCACATGGTAATCCTGATGTAATCTAACACCTCTTCCAAGTTCATTTGCTCTTTCGCATATATTTAATACATATCCATTTTCTTCCTGAAGTTCTCCGTCGAAGTAATAGTCACATTTGTCTAATGTAATACTGTTTGGTGTACTTTCTACGATTTGGAATGTTCCCTGTGGGCTGATGTAATGCTTTTCTTCCTGTACATATGTTTTTTCACTTACATGTTCCTGTACATCTTCTATCAGCATCAAGCTGCCCCATGGCTCAAATTCGTGTACTCCGTCAAATGCTTCCAGCTCTCCTGTATAAATATCTAACTTCTTACCATGTACAAAAACCTTTGCCTGTTTACGTTCATCGGATGTATTTACAAAGAAATGTACTTGATAGTTGTCATAGCTTCTCTTTGTGTAAGTAATATCTGCTCGATCTATTACTGGATTTTCTTTGATATCTTCTACTGTAACTACCTTTCCGCCTTCTTGTTTAAACTGCTCTAACAACTGCTTTGTATGCTCTAACAATACTTCACAGCCTGGATCTACAACTACGCTGTAGCTCTGTTTTCCAATAATCAATTTGCCATTTTCCACTTTTGCATGACGTTCCATGCTGATTTCATCTCCAAGATGAAATTCTACATGCTTTTCCTGAAGATTTTGCATTGCATTGAAAAATACTGTATTCAGTTCTCTTACCTTTACTGTAGTACCTCTGCCGTAATATTTCCATGCTGTTGTTTCAGGATGTAACAAAAGCACTTCTACATGATGCTCTCCGTCACGCAAAATCATACTTTCTCTGGACATCGCATCATTAAATCTGCGATATTCTGCCCACCAAGGCTGCTGTAAATACATTGCAGGCGGATAATCTCTCTTACGGATTCCTCGGATAGAATATCCTTCTAAGTGCTGACAAAGCAAGTTAATGCCATGTACCATCTGCCATTCATATAATCCTTTTAATTCTGCAAAGTTTACATTATGACCGCAAAGTGCGAATGTTTCTGAAAGCACTGCTTCTTTTCCAGTCTGTTCTGCGATAGAAGAAACCTGTAATGGAATAATATCTGGACCTACTTTTCTGCTAAGCCAATCCATACCAGGAATATGCATATATTCATAATGTGGCATACAAGCACCATTTGTTGTAATTTGACATTCCAAATTATCTTCTAATACCAAATGTCCTGTCAACTTTAATCCTCGCTCGTTACACCATTCATAAATTTGCTTCATATATGCTTCTGCAAATAATTCTGTTACCATTTTCCAGAATTGTACTCTTGTTTTTTCAAAGTTTCCGATTGGAAGATATAATTCTTCCAGACTTTCTAATAAATTTTCTCCATAACGCTTTTGATATTCTTCCTCGAACACAAAGCTCCATGGAATACCATTTCTGGAAATCTGAGGCTCATCTGTAAAAAATCCTTCAATGCGGTTCTGATACTTTTCGTAATATGGCTGATATGCTGTCTCAATAAACTTCGCAATAACTTTTTTATCCATCGTATCTACATAATATGGATTTACATCATAATAAAAATAATGGCTTCCGCTTTGACAGATTGCTGTCTCTGTATGTTCTAACGCATCTTCCATACGAAGATATTTCTGCTGATACTCTAAACCAAGTCCATTTACAACACCAGCTCCAAATCCACTTGGCCAGCCATTTTCATCGTATGCCCATGGAAACATTTGCTGTTGTTCTGCTTCTTCAATCGCAGCCTCTACATTATCAAACCATTCTTCTCCCATATATTCTGTTTGAAGACCACCTCTGGCATGCATAAAAAATCCGCCGATACCAACTTGTTCCATTTCACGAACCTGTCTTTTTGTCTCTTCGGTTTCTAATTTTTCATTCCAGCTCCAAAACGGAACCGGACGATACTTGTTAGGAATGTTTTTAAAATCCATTTTGATTCTCCTTTTATTATAATCCCATCTCTACAAAACAATAATCATCGTTCCATGGAATTTCTTTTTTCATTGTCCATACACAAGGTTCTTTAAAGAAAGATGCCGGATCTACTGCATACAATTCTCCCTCCTGTCTATGATGAGGGCCAAGCAAGTTTCTTAAATTGTTGTATAACGTAAATCGTACCTTTGTAATACCATTTGCTCCAAAAGATTTTAACTCTAACTGATCATTTGTCAAAAGCACTTTCTCTACACCATTAATTTCTACACGAAGGACATTAATTCCTCTCCAATCTATTTAAAATCCATATCCAACCTCAAATCTTACGATGATTTTTATAAAAGCATTATACCAAATTAACAGCTTTGCGACTAGCGTTTATATACATTATTTTCAAAATACAAACTTGCTCCTAACAAAAAGATAGGCTTTGTTCTTTTTTACAACAACGCAAAAGACCGAGCAGCTTTCACTACTCGGTCTTTTTATTAGCAGGGGAAGAGGGATTCGAACCCCCATGAACAGTTTTGGAGACTGGCATCCTGCCGTTGGATGATTCCCCTA
>CAYRIK010000013.1:20703-42743 GCA_964424345.1 uncultured Lachnospiraceae bacterium | reverse complement strand
TTGATTTTCTGCTCCATCACTTCATCTAATAATTCGTTCCACTTCTTACGATTATAATTCAGACCACTTCCATACGCCTCAATACAGTGATCAACAATAATACCTTTAGCGTTACAAAACTGTCGCAAAAATGAGACTTGGTTTTGTAAAGCATCTTTCTGATTTTTTGTAGATACCCTGGCATAAATAACTACTTGTCGTTGATCGTTTTCGGTATTTATACCTTTGAATTTAAGATATTGGTTGTAAGTGTAATAACGCCTATCAGTTTGGGTTCGATTTGCTTTCAGAGTTCCTTCGCTGTCCCAGCGCTGTAATGTTTTAACATACACTCCTAACAGTTCAGCAAAATCTTTTGGTTTGTAATTCTTGATATTTGATGTGTTCATATTATATTTACTCCCTTGAGTATCTTTAAACACATCTAATTATATTAGTCAATGTATTTGATTGCTTATAAAATCCTCCTATTTTTTTGCGTGGCTAGTGTAACACACAAAGATAAACTTAAAGACACATAGCTATAAATAAAATATAAATTTTTTTTGATTAGTTTATGAATATATGATACTTGTATGTTACAATGCAATGGAAAAAGAGCGTGAAAGAAAGCTTGCAAAAGCAGATAAAGGAGAAAATGATGTTTAATATTCTTGTTGTAGAAGATAATGCGGATATGAGAGAGCTATTTTGTACAGTGCTTACAGATGGTGGATATCATGCAATCGGGGCAGTGGATGGCGTAGATGCATTGAATATTATGGATAAAGAATACATAGATATGATTGTTGCAGATATTATGATGCCGAATATGGATGGATATGAACTGACAAAGGCATTGCGGGATGCAAATTATGAACTGCCTATTTTGATTGTAACAGCAAAGGAACAGTTTGAAGATATGCAGAAAGCATTCCAGCTTGGAATTGATGACTATATGGTAAAACCAATCAATGTAAAAGAATTGTTGCTGCGTGTGGAAGCGCTGCTTCGTAGAGCAAAGATTTCCAGTGAAAAAAAGATTGTAGTTGGTTCGACTGTGTTAGACTATGATGCATTGACCATCACATTACATGGCGTGGAGAGCATTTTACCACAAAAAGAATTTTACTTATTATATAAGTTATTATCCTATCCAAATAAAATATTTACAAGGCAGCAGCTTATGGATGAAATTTGGGGGATGTTCTCAGAAACCGATGAACGAACCGTTAATACACACATCAATCGCCTGCGTGACCGATTGGAAGGCTGTACTGATTTTGAGATTGTAACAGTAAGAGGGCTTGGATACAAGGCGGTGAAGCATGTGGAATAAAAAACAACGTTCAAAATTGTGGATGTATTTTACAGGAATTGTGTTTGCAACGATATTAGCAATTTTCGTAGTAGTATTAGCTGTGTGGTTTGTCTTATTTGAAAGTAATATTATTCAGATTACACCTGGAGAACGACATATGCCAATTCTTTTATTTGCATTGGGAAGTATATTGCTTGGAGCTGTCATTACAATCTATGTAGGAAGATTGATTATTCGTCCAATTCAAAAAATGGAACAGGCATTTGATGAACTTTCCAAAGGAAATTTTGATGTCAAACTTTCTGAACACGAAAAAATTATGGAAATTCGTGAAATGGCACAGCGATTTAATGCAATGACCTATGACCTTTCCCATATGGAAACATTGAGAAATGATTTTGTAGCGAACGTTTCCCATGAATTTAAAACGCCGATTGCAGCTATCGAAGGCTACGCTATGCTGCTGCAAAATCACAATCTTTCCCAGGAAAAACACGAACATTATGTAGAGAAAATATTGGAAAATTCCAAAAGGCTTACATATTTATCAGGAAATATATTAATGCTGTCTAAACTGGAAAATCAGGAAACGATTTTAGATAAAGCAGAGTACCGTTTAGATGAGCAAATCAGACAATGTATTTTAATGCTGGAAAATAAGTGGACAGCAAAACAGATAGAATTTGAACTAGACCTTCCAAAGACGTACTATTACGGAAGTGAATCCTTATTAGACCAAGTATGGCTCAATTTGTTGGACAATGCTATTAAACATTCTAAAACAGGCGGATGCATTCATGTTACGCTGATAGAAAAACAGAAAGAACTGCAAGTTATGGTAAAAGACCATGGATGCGGTATGACAGAAGAAGTACAGAAACATATTTTTGAAAAATTTTACCAAGGAGATGCGTCCAGAAAAACAGAAGGAAATGGTTTGGGACTTCCTTTAGTAAAGCGCATTATGGACCTTTGCAAAGGCACGATACAAGTTCAGAGCGTACTAGAAGAAGGAACGACATTTTTCGTGAAATTACCACTGTGAGTCATTGACAAAAAAAATATAGGTTGTACACTGAGGGAGAGTGCTGAAAAGCAAGAAAGAGGGAATGTTATGAAGACGAAAAATACATTTTGGAAAACGATATGGAAATACATGGAAGGACATCATATTAACATCATAATCGCAGTCATCTTTTCAGGTATTACGGGTGTGTTTGTTGCATTACAGCCACTTGTTTTGAAATATGTAATCGATCAAGGAATCCAAAATACACAGTTGGCTTCGGAACAAAGAATGCAGAAAGTTATTTTATTTTGTGCTATCTATATTTTAGTCTCTGTTGGTCGTGTATTGTCATGGGCAGTCGGATATAAAAATACACTTATTGGAATGGAAGGCTTCTTATTTAACATACGTTCAGGATTTTTTCATCATATACAGCATTTATGTCTGCGTTTTTATGAAAATACATCTTCTGGAGAGTTGTTTAACTATATTATGGGAACTCCGATGGCAAATTTGAAAAATTTCCTTCAGCAGTTCGCACTTGGCGTTCCATACCAGACAGTATCTGCAATCATTTCGTTGATTGCAATGATTTCTTATGACTGGGTATTGACGGCTGTTATGCTGTTGGTTATTTTATGCTCTATATACCTAAATCATCATTCCAGAAAAAAGGTACATGTGATGGCTTCTAATCTGTTAAAAATAGAATCTGAAGCAAGTAAGTATATAGACGATGTGCTGCATGGAGACCGAGCAATCAAAATGTATGCCATTGAAGATGACATTTATGCTAATTTTGAGGATTCTTTAGGAAAACTCAAAAAAAGCGGTGTACAGTTATCTTTTAAGCAGTGGGTGGAAAACGCAAAGCCTGAAATGACACAAAATGTAGGTACAGCAGCCATCTATCTTGTAGGTGCATTTTCTTGTATTTACCGAGGCATGACAGTCGGTGAGCTTTCTGCATTTATCGGCAGTATGGGCATTGTATTTACGACCATGAATACATGGTTTAACATCAATCTGATTAAATCCAATGCAGAAGCAGGATTAGAGCGCATTGAATCTGTTATGAACACACAAACTTCTACGCCGGAACGAGTAGGCGGTGTGAGAAATATTCAGATTGAAAAGGAAAAGTCTCAGCGAAAAAATATGCCATGTGTATCGTTTGAACATGTTACATTTGGATATGATGACCGCAAGATATTAAAGGATTTTAACTGCAATATGGAATATCGTCACAGCTATGGTCTTGTTGGAGCAAGCGGCAGTGGAAAAAGTACGATTACAAAGCTTATTATGCGTTTGTACGATGCAGAAGAAGGCTGTGTCAAGCTGTATGGCAGAGACGTAAAAGAATATGCAATCCATGAACTGAGAAAGAGTATTGGTATCGTACCGCAAGATCCATTTATGTTCCAGACAAGTATTTATGAAAATATCCGTATTGCCTGTCCGGAAGCAAGTACATACGATATTATGAAAGCAATGGAGATTGCAAGAGTCCATGAGTTTGTCAATGAACTGCCAAATGGCTGGAATACAGTGATTGGAGATGGTGGCTTTGGCATATCAGGCGGTCAGAAACAGCGTATTGCTATTGCAAGAGCAGTACTTGGAAATCCTGACATTTTGATTTTTGATGAAGCGACCTCTGCATTGGACAACGTATCTGAAAAATATATTCAGAATGCGATGGAAGATTTAATGAAAGACCATATGGTTATTATTATTGCACATCGTTTGACTACAATTAAAAATGTCGATGAGATTTTAGTATTTGATAAAGGAAATATTGTTCAGCAAGGCAATTTTGCAACGCTTTCCAAAGAAGATGGTTTGTTCAAAGAAATGCTGGATATCGGAGAGCATATGGAACATTTGGTATAATATAAGGGTGGAGAAAAGACGTGGAAACATCACTATTTGGAACAGAAAAAATTCATAAGATTTTATTTGAATTATTTTTGGCTAACATTTCCAGTGACCGAAACAATTACCACAATCGTAGGAATCCTATGCTATAAACAATTTCTCGGAAAAGAGGAAAATAAGGTGGAAAAGATAGACGAGGTATGTTAGAATGCCTTTGCAAGTTTGTAAAATACAATAACAAGAGGAATAAATCATGGAATTAAAAGGTAAAAAAATTGCATTTTTAGGTGACAGCATCACAGAAGGTCATGGTGTTGCAGATTTAGAAAATGTATTTTGGAAAAGATTAGAAAAAAATACAGGAGCAGAGTGTTACGGCTATGGAATTGGCGGAACACGTATTGCACCACAGCGCAGAGTTTCTGCAAATCCAAGACACGATTTGGATTTTAATTCAAGAGTAGAAACAATAATTCCAGATGCAGATATCGTTGTAGTATTTGGCGGAACAAACGACTATGGCCATGGTGATGCACCATTTGGTTCTTATACAGACAGAACAGATAAAACATTTTGCGGTGCTTTTCATACATTGATGCAAAAACTCATCAACCGTTATCCAGAAGCACAGATTATCGTAATGACACCATTACATAGAACCAGTGAAAATCAGCTTGGCTTAAATGAAATTGGCCTTCCTAGAAATTTCCCATTAGAAACCTATGTAGATGCTATCATTGCAATGAGCGGTTATTATGGAATCCCAGTACTTGATTTATATCGTGTCAGTGGATTACAGCCAGCAGTACAAGTCTTAAAAGAAAAATATATGCCAGACGGACTTCATCCAAACGATGAAGGACAGAAGAAGATTTCTGATAAACTGGAAGGATTTTTGAGAAGTTTATAAAGTATAAAAAGCCGATAGAACTTGCGTTTCTTATCGGCTTTTCTTTTCGATAGAAGTATGTTTTTGGTTAAAGAAGAGCTTTATGAGGGGCGTTTGATACAAAAGACATGAAATTACGACAAGAAAAATATGCATAAACTTGTTATAGATAGTAAATTATGATACAATCGTAAAAAGATAGATTAGAGAATGTTTTGAGTGTATTTTATGGAAAAAGAGATTAAGAGAACAAATAGAATCGGTATTGGAAGCTTTAGTTTTATAAAAGGAATAGCAATTTTAGTAATTGTGTTTGGACATATTGCACGAGAATTTGATGTGAATCAGTTAGCGTGGTTCCGACCATTATTTGTAGTATTGGAATTTTTTAAGACGCCATTTATTCCACTGTTTTTTATAATAAGCGGATATGGCTTTAAAATGAATAGTTCTAAAAAAATATTAAAAAGAACAATCAAAACATTAATCATACCGTATATATTTGTTATGTTGGCATTTTGCTGTATGTATCCTTTGGTAACTTATGTTCAAACTGGAAATATAAGTTCGGCTATTCATTCTGGAATTATGTGGCTGTTTTCTTTTTTACTCGGGTTGCCAAAACCAGGAAAAGTCTTTTTTCGTTATACATTTGCTAGTTGTTCTAGTGCATGGTTCCTGTTAGCTTTGTTTTGGGGACAAAACATATTGAATTGGATATTAAAACGAAAAAGTAGTTTGCTCAAACAAAGTATATATGTTGTGGGATACGGTCTTTTGGGCTATGTATTGTGTATATGTGATTTGACATATTTTTGTATTCCACAAGGAATGATAGCAGCAAGTTATCTGTATGTTGGATACTTATTAAAAAAATACAGACTTCTCGAAAAAAAAGTAAACTCCCCCTATGTTTATGTGCTATGGGGAATAGCAGCAATGTTATATGCTAAGTATGGATATTTTGATTTATGTTATGGAGAATTTTTTTGCTTTATCATAGATTATGTGGGAGTTTGCATATTGGCTCTTCTTTTAATCAAAGTAGGGATTTATATAGGGAACTTCAATAATCCATTTTTAAATTTGATAAAGCGAATTGGTTTGTATTCATATTGGATTATTTGTATCCACAGTGTAGAACAAAAATGTTTACCATGGAAGAAGTTTGCAGCTTTGACACATAGCTCTCCAAATTTAGGATTTTTAGTATCATTGCTGATAAAAGCGTTGATTATTTTTTCGAGTTGCTTAGCAATTAAAAGAGTAGAAAAGTGGAAATATGGAAAAACAAAAAAATTATATTCAAAAATTGATGGATCAGTTTGAGAAAGATGATAAGAAAAGAATAGCTTTCATGCTTTATGACGGAAAACAGATTAAAAATATAAATTATAAGCAATTTGCAGAAGACATTTTGTGTGCGACTTCTTTTTTTAAGGAAAAAGCAATTGTAAAAGAACATATTGCACTGCTTGGAACGAATAGTTATGAGTGGTTAGTTACATTTTTTTCTATCATTGCAAGCGGGAATATAGCCGTTTTGTTGAATCAAGATTTGCCAAAGTATGTTCAAAAAAAACAATGTAAATTAGCAGATGTATCTATAGTTTGTGGTGATAAAGCATTGATTGATAATCTGACAGATACAGGCTTTGAAATTCCATATGAAAATATAAAAGGGAAAGAACCTATTTCTATTCAGGATATAGAAGATTGTGCAAAAGAAGATACTACAATTTTGATGTTTACAAGTGGAACAACAGAAAAAAGTAAAATTGTAGAAATTACATACGAAAATATGTACAGCAGTGTTACAAGTATGGACAATGTCTTTTCTTTGGCTGAAACAGAAAAGATTATGACAATACTTCCAATGTATCATATAGCAGGATTACGAGGTGTACTTGCCATGCTATATAGATACAAAACACTATGTATTGGAAGAGGCGTTATGTATTTATTTAAAGATATGCCAATTTTTTCCCCTTCTTATATACAGTTAGTACCGATGATTGCGGATAGTATGGTAAAAATCATGAAACATACTCCACAAAGGGATGTTCGTGAAAAATATTTTGGAAAAAACTTGAAGCGAATTTGTATAGGAGGTGCTACAGTCGATATAAGTGTTTGCAAATATTTGATGGAAGAAGGATTTATTATTGACAGTGGTTATGCAATGACTGAAACAGCAGGAGTTGGAACCTGGGGACAATGGGATGAGAAGCATTTTAATACAATCGGAAAATTAAGTGAAGAATTAGAATGTAAGATAGAAGATGGGGAATTATTGTTCAGAGGTCCTTCCATTATGAAAGGTTACTATAAAAATAAGGAAGAAACAGAAAAGACTGTCAAAGATGGATGGCTGCATTCTGGAGACTTAGGATTTTGTGATCAAGATGGATATTATTATATAACAGGAAGAAAAAAACATCTTATTGTCATGCAAAATGGAGAAAAAGTAAATCCAGAAGAAATGGAAGCTTATTTCAAGACTTGTGAAGCAATTTTAGAATGTTTTGTATATTATAACGGAAGTGTAATATGCATCGATTTATATACGAAAAATGAAGAAAGAGCACGAGAATTTATAGAAGAATATAATACGGGAATGCCATTGGCTTACCAAGTACGAAAAATTAAATATTGCTCTGAACCGTTGAAAAAAACTGGGAGTGGAAAAATGATACGAAAGGAGATAAAGTAAATGGATAGGGAAGATATTTTAAAAAGAGTTACACAATTATTTTCACTTATGACAGATGAAGAAATTTTAGCAGAAAGCGAACTTTCAAATGATCTTGGAATCAGTTCTATGGATGTGTTAAGTTTAATGTCATATGTGGAAGAAGAGTTTGAAATTAAAGTAGGAGTCAACGATATAAGTGACATGGTTACAGTAAATGATGTAGTAGATTTTATCGAGGATTCGTTAAAAGGATAAACTAGGAAAAAACGCTATTGTAAAGGCTTGACAAGAGAATGAGAATAGTGTTACACTCGCCTAGGAATGTCATTGGTTACACTTCGCTTTTTAGCGATTATAACATAAGATAAGAAGAAAGGAAGAAAAAAATGACAAAGAATAAGAATGCTATTTTAAGTATGGGATTATCTCTGTCTTTAGTTTTAGGTTCTACCTTGCCAGTTGGAGCTACTACTGTAGAAAACGTAGTGGCAGATCAAGTGGCTGTAGTAGATACACAGACAAAAGAAACAGAGAAAGCAGTAGCAATCAAACCATCCAATACAGTACCAGAAATAACAGGCAATCAGTTTACAGGAAATGATATTGATTTTTCTTTAGATTCCTTGTTTAAAGGTTTTACTGTTGACAACGGTGATTTTTCATTTGATGTAAAGTTTGATGCTGCAGCTGTAATGGCAGCTTCTGATGTAGAAATTGATAACACAGACCCTGTAATTGCCACATTGGAAGCCGAATTGAACAGCATCGTTGTATTAAACGAAGAAACAGGAGAGACTGTAGCTTTAACAGATGAACAGATTAATACAATCTTATATCTGTATCAGCAGTATACAGATCATTGGACAGCCAATGCAGATGTATTAGGTGTACAGACTCCATTTTTCCTCTCATACAATGATGAAGAAGATGGACTTGGCGTATTAGGTGAAATGTTAGTTCTTGCTGGCGTTTCTGTAGATCAGGTTAGAAGTGGTGCATATAGCTACGATGATTTGATCGGTATGATTCAGAACTTTACTTATGCAGATGTATTAGGCGTACAGTACTATAAGACTGCTATTAAAGAAAAAAGAGATGAAGTATTAGCTTTAATCGAAGCATCAGGTGCAAAGACAGAAGCTCAGAAGTTATTAGTATTAAATGACTGGATGGCACATATCAATACATTTGATATGCCATATATTATGAACTCTGGCAAAGCAGAAGATGAAAAGCCAATGGTGGCAGAAAATCCACAGCAGCATGAACATTATCAGGATGTTTATAATGTTATTTATGCAGACTATGAAAAGTCTGTTGAAGAGCAGTTCCGTCAGCAGATTGCAGATGGATTAAAAGCAGAGTTTAAGTATAAATATTATAACGCTGCTATTGAGTCTGTAGTTCATGATATGATTTTTGCACAGGCAAAAGCTCAGGCTGTTGAAGATGTTAAGGCAGCACTTCAGAAAGATATTCGTGATAAAGCAGAAGCAGACAAGAAACAGGAAATCTGGGATGCTGCATATGAAGAAGCTTTAAAAGAATATGAAGATGAAAATCATGAGCATACATATAAAGCAGAGTTTACTTGGAATGCAAATGCAGAAAAAGCAAGTGCTACAGTAAATGTTGTATGTACACAGGAAGATTGTGATAAACACATTGATAATGTAGAAGTTCCAGAAGACAATATTCAGGGAACTATTACAAAAGAATCTACTTGTAAAGAACAGGGTACAAAAACATACACAGCATCTGTAAAAGTAGTAGATGAAGATGGAACAGAAATTGATACTTTCTCTAATGAAAAAGTAGTAGATTTACCACTTGCAGATCATGCATACGAAGCAAAATTTATCTGGGATGCAAAGGTAGAAAGCGCAGACGTTACAGTAACTGTTACATGTAAAACAGAAGGTTGCGATAAAGAAATTACACCAAATGTTGCAGCAACAGATATTAAAGAAGATGTTACAAAGGAATCTACTTGTCAAGAGCAGGGTACAAAGGAATATAAAGTATCTGTAGAAGTAGTAGATGAAGATGGAACAGTAATTGGAACATTTTCTGATACAGAAGAAGTAAAGTTACCACTTGCAGACCATGCATACGAAGCAAAATTTATCTGGGATGCAGATGAGACATGGGCAGATGCTACAGTAACTGTTAAATGTAAGAATAATGGATGCAGTAAAGAAGTTACTAAAGAAGTTCCAGCAACAGATATTAAAGAAGATGTTACAAAGAAATCTACTTGTCAAGAGCAGGGTACAAAAGAATATACAGCATCTGTAGAAGTAAAAGATGAAGATGGAACAGTACTTGGTAAATTCGATGGTAAAACAGTAGTAGATTTACCACTTGCAGATCATGTTTATGGTGATGATGGTGTATGTACTGGATGTGGTAAAAAGAAAGAAGCAGCAACAGATACACCAGCAACAGATGATACACCAGCAACAGATGAATCTGTAGCAGCTTTATCTTTAGAAGACGAAGTAGAAGAAGTAGCAGTTTTATCTTTAGAAGATGAAGTAGAATCTGTAGCAGTTTTATCTTTAGAAGATACAGTAGTAGAAGCTGTTGTAGTTTATAGCGAAGATGTAGATGCAGAAACATATGCAAAAGACAAAGCAGATGCTGCTGTAGAAACAGAGGAAGCAAAAGCAGAAATTACTGCAGCAGGTGATGCCGCTGTAGCAGCAATAACTGCCGAAGAGTTAGAAAAACAGGCAACAGCAGTTGTTGAAGGTGATGCTGATACAGTTGCCAAGTTAGAAGCTGCAGCAGATGAGCAGACAGCAGCTTACATGGAAGAAAATGCAGCTGCAATTAAAGAAGATCCAGTAGGATTTGTAGATAGTCAGGAAATGTTCCAGACAGAAGTTCCAGTAACAGATGCAGATGGCAACTATGTAATGGGAGCAGATGGAAAGCCTGTTATGATGACAATCGCAGCACAGTTACATTCTGGTTGGGATGCTTTTTGGGCTGATGCAGAAGAAAATGGTGTTGAAGTAGATCCAGTAAATGCTCCAGGTTATAAGATGACAATTGAAGAAATTGTTGAGCAGCAGATGGATACACCTATGGATGATCTTCCAGCAAAAGAAGATGGCACCCATATGACACCAAAAGAAGCTGTTCCTGTTTTTGCTGCACAGGCTGCTGCAAGTTTAACAGATGGTGTTATCAACTATTGGGAAGGTTCTCAGTTTGGTGCATTAGGCTTTGGAACTTCCGTTTGTCTTGGTTATACAAAGGCTTATACATATTTAGTACAGTGTATGCACCCAGAAGTATACTTAAAAGATGGTGCAACTAATATTGACAAGGCAGAAAATTGGAAAGCTGCAGCTGATTTATATTATACTGGTAATAAGTTAGATATTACACAGAATTATCTTGTGGATGCTGTTCGAATTACATTTGATGCTTCTGTAACAATGTATGGTGAGACACAGGATAACTTCAACTCAGATCATTTCTGGAATGCAGTAAAAGTTGATGGCAAGTGGTATTATGTTGACCCTTGTTATACAGACGTTTTCATGGAAGTAATGATGCGTGATCGTGTTGAAACAGACGGCAGCATGAATCATTTATACTTCTTATTTAGCCATACTGCAACTGTACAGTTGTATGATGGAAATTACAAAGAAATCAAGAGCTTATATGAAAATGTAGCAACAGATACATCTTATGAAGATTCTTGGATTTCTCGTATTAAGAGTAATACATATTTTGATGGCGGTTATGCATATTACTTGTATGATTCCACAGATATGCTTACAATGATGGACAACTATAATTCTAACAACAGCACAGAAACAGAAGATACTGTTTATAAAGTAGTTCGTCATAAACTTACAGATAAAGATGCTGGAGAAACATGTGATGAATATGAAGAGTTAATCGTTTTCAACTATAAAGAAAATGAAGATGCTGAACCAGTTGCACGTGTTTTAAATCCAGAAACAGGAAAATTAGAAGACAATGAAATGTTAACAGCATTATATGCAAAACATGCTGCTTACGAAGAAACTTATCCATCATTAGCACTTACTGCTGCTGTATATAATGGTAAAGTATACTTCAACCTTGCTAATTGCATTTTAAGCTGTGATATTGAAACAAACGAAATTGCTGTAGTAAAAGAATACAATACTGTTTATGGTGTTCGTGATAATACAAACCCATTCGGTGGTATGGCATTTACTACAACAACAAAAGAAAATGCAGATTTTACTTTTGAAAATCGTCCAGTTGCAGGTATGACTATTAAAGAAGATGGTCAGATGTATGTTGCTATTGCAACAAACCTTGGTTTTATTTCCGGTAAGGCAGATCGTACAAATCCAGCTTCTGAAGGATACGGTTATGTATACGAGGAAAGCAATTACAATGCTGATTATAATAGCTATATGGATTACAGTGATTATGGCGATATTATGGGTCAGTTTGGTATTACAGAAGAAAAGAACGACAATGATGAGTTCATGTGGACTGCAAACATTGTAGAAACATTATCTATGAGCCACTTAGCAGGTGATACACATTCTTATGCAGAAGTAACTGTAGAGCCTACTTGTGAAGAAAATGGATACACAGAAAATCGTTGTACAACTTGTGGACGTATCGAAGCAGAAACTCGAGTAGAAGAAGAAGGAACTGCTTGCGAACATCACTACCTTGAGTTTAATGAAACTTATTATACAAAAGCTGACAACGGCAAGTGGAACACAGGCGTTTGCTATGTATGTATCGTTTGTGGTCATGCAGTAGAAGAACCTGTAAAACCTACAGGTAATGCAGCAACAGATGAAGCATTAGAAGAATATGAAAAAGAATTAGCTGCTTATGAAGCTATTAAAGAAGCTGCAGGTCATACTTATGATGCTGTAGATCCACAGTGGGCAGCTGATAATTCAACTGTTACATTTAGTTCTGTAAAATGTTCTTCTATTTGTGAAGAACGTCAGCCATATTTAGACGTACTTATTGAAGATACTACAATTGCTTTAGAATTAGCTGATAAAGTAGTTGCAAAAGCTTCTGTAATTTCTAAAGAAGGTGTTTGTCCAGAAGGTGTTACACAGGTTTACGGTGCTTCTGGTGAAGTAACAAGCAAAGATGGTAAGAAAGTAACTTACGAAACAACTAAGACAGTAGAAATTGAACCAGGCGATCATAGCTATGAAGATGGTGTATGTAACGTTTGTGGTGATTGCTCTGTTAAGAGAATCTTTGGTGAATCTCGTATCGAAACAGCACTTGGCGTTGCTGATAAGTTAAAAGAAGTATTAAATGTTGAAAGCTTTGATACAATTATTGTTGCATATGGTGACAATTTTGCAGATGCTTTAGCAGGCAGCTACCTTGCAAATGTAAAGAGTGCTCCAATCCTTTTAAATCGTGATAAGAATGCTATGGTAGAATCTAACTTAGAATATATTAAGAATAATCTGAGTGAAGATGGTGTAGTTTACTTACTTGGTGGTACAGCTGTTCTTTCTGAAGAAGTAGAAAAAGATTTAGAAGGTTATAATGTTAAGAGATTAGCTGGTGCAAAGAGATTTGAAACAAACCTTCAAATTTTAGAAGAAGCTGGTGTAAAGGATGAAGAAATCCTTATTGTAACAGGTTGGGAATTCGCAGATAGCCTTTCTGCTTCCGCAACAGGTTTACCAATTTTCTTAGCAGATACTAATAATGGTTCTTTAACAGATGATCAGGTTGCATTCTTAAAGAGTCATAAGGATAATAAGTACACCATCATCGGTGGTACAGCTGCTATTAGTGAAGCATTAGAGAGCGAAATCGAAGAAGTTATTGGAAAAGATATTCAGCGTGTATTCGGTGAAAAACGTGAAGAAACTTCTACTCAGATTGCACGTACATACTTCAAAGATGTTGAGTCTGTAGTAGTTGCATATTCATTTAACTTCCCAGATGGTTTATGTGGTGGTCCTTTAGCTCATGCAATGAACGCTCCATTGATTTTAACAACTGCAGGTAAAGAAAATGCTGCTACAGAATATATTAAGGAAAGCGATGTTAAATCTGGATATGTTCTTGGTGGTGAGGTTGTTTTAAAGGATGAAACTATTAAGACAGTATTCTCTTTAAGTGATTTTGCTGAAATCGGTATTGTAGAATAAGCAATAAACCTTATAAAATTTTAAAATAAAAAATATTCAAATGACCCATTCTTGTGGTATAGTAGCTACAAGAATGGGTCATTTGTATTTTATGATTTATAGACAGAAAGGAAGCAGAAGTATGAAAAAGCGTTGGAATTCTATAATTAGAGGATGTTTATTTGTCATATGTATGGCGGTATTTTTATATTCTGTAAAAGAAGTTTATATGATTTATAAGGAATATCACGTTGGAACAAATGTATATGATAATTTGTATGAAGAAATGATAATAGAGGTGCCGGAGGTATCAACAGAAACGCTCACAAAAGAAGAAACGATAGACGTTGAGGAAGAAACTGTAGAGGAAAATGATATGATTCTAAAAGAAGAAAGCATACCGATAGCAGTAGATTTTGAAGCTCTGTGGAAAACATGTCCTGATGTAGTAGCGTGGCTGTACAGTCCTAATACCAAAATTCATTATCCAATTGTACAGGGAGAAGACAATACATATTATTTGGAGCATTTGGCAGATAAAACGCCAAACAGTTCTGGTTCTTTGATGTTGGATTGCCGGAATACATCTGATTTTTCAGATTGGAACAGCATGATCCATGGGCATAGTATGAAAAATGGTTCTATGTTTCGTTCTTTACTTCAGTATAAAAAACAGCAATATTATGATGAACATCCGATAATGTGGCTGATTACGCCAGATGAGACGTATAAAGTAGAATTGTTTGCGGGATATATTACATCTTCCGATGATTCTGTATATTCTTTAAGTGAAGATACAGGGCTTGTGGAACGAGCAGTTAAAGCCTCCACTTTTAAGAGTGATGTGGAAGTTTTAGAGGAAGAATCATTGTTGACTTTATCTACTTGTAGTTATGAAAATGAAAATGCAAGATATATTTTACTTGGTGTAATACGAAAAAAATAAATTGCAATTCAGAATGACATATATTACAATTAAGCAAAAAATCAACCCATAAATGGGTATAAGAAAAATACACTTATTTGAGGATAAATGATGAAAAATAAAAGGAAAGGGAGAGCCGTATTTGTTGCTGTTTGGATGAATGTAGTAATGCCGTTTATGAGAGGGATTGCCACAGCAAATAAGATTCGTGCGATGCCGGTGAAGTTGTTAAAGTAAGAATGTATAAAACAAAAAATGAAAGAAGGAAAGATATATGTGGTTATTTTTTACATTAACAACAACCCTGTTATGGGGACTTGCAGAACTTTTTTATAAAAAAGGTGCACACGAAGACGAAAAGTATGGACATTTAAAAATTTGTGTTATGGTTGGTTTAGTCATGGGAATCCATGCGGTATATACGTTATTGACAAGTGACATTCATTATGATCCGATGAACTTAATTGCGTATTTGCCGGTTTCTATGTGCTATATTTTATCTATGGCTTGTTCATTTTTCGGTATTCGCTTTATTGAAGAATCTATTTCAGATCCAATTGAAAACACATCAGGAGCAATTTGTTCTTTATTATGTGTTATTTTTTTAGGAGAGAGCATTTCTCCAATGGTAGCACTTGCAATCGGAATTATCTTAATCGGTATTTGGGGTGTAGGCTACTTGGAGCATACTTCTGAAGTAGACAGAAAACGTAAATTAGGTAAGAAAATGGCAATCATTGCATTTGCGATGCCATTTTGCTATGCACTTATAGATGCACTTGGCAGCTTTTTGGATATTTTCTTTTTGGAAATGGAAACAAGCCCATTGATTGGTATTACAGAAGAAAATATTGAATTAGTGGCAAATGTTTCTTATGAATTTACGTTTGCAATCTGTGCACTCATCTTATTTATTTATATGAAATGCAGACACGTTAATTTTGAAATCACAAAGCAGAAAGATAAGTTACTCGCAGCTATTTGTGAAACAGCAGGACAGCTTACATATGTATATGCAATGAGTGGAAACGGTGCAATTGCAGCTCCAATTCTTTCTTCTGTATGCGTTGTATCTTTATTGTTGTCTCGTATTTTCTTAAAAGAAAAATTGACCAAAAAACAGTATTTGTTTATTGGAATTATCATTGTAGGTATCTTGATGCTTGCAGTTATTGAAGGAGAATAAAAGGAGAGGTTCATGAACACAAAAAACAAAGCAATCGCATCTGGCGTAAGTATGATTTTATTTTTATGCTTGATTGTATTAGTTCGTACGGTAGATGTAGCTGCGATCGGAGCAGCAGGAACGAGTATTGGATTGTCCACAATCAATGGAGCAGTACATACATTGTTTGGCGTAAGTACATTTTGGTACAATGTTACAAGTGTATTAGGCGTTGTTGCGATATTAGTCGTTGCAGCATTTGGTCTTCTTGGTTTATATCAGTTGATTCAGAGAAAAAATATCTTTGCAGTAGATAAAGAAATACTTGCATTAGGCGGTTTATACGTTGTAATGGCAGTTGTGTATGTATTTTTTGAAAAAGTAATCGTAAATTACAGACCAATCATTATGGCAGATGCAGTAGAAGCAGAGGCTTCCTTCCCATCTTCTCATACAATGTTGATTTGTGTCATTATGGGCAGTGCAGCGATGCTTTTGAAAAAGTATGTACAGGATGATACCCTTCACTTTGTACTTGGTATGGTATGCAATGTTATCATGGCAGTGACTGTAATTGGAAGATTGATTTGTGGTGTACATTGGTTTACTGACATTTTAGGCGGTGTATTGATTAGCGCTGTATTGTTATTTGCATATTCTGCGATAATCGATGTAGTAGAATAAGGTTTGCAAGTTGCTTTTCTACTAAAGTATGGTATACTGCATATAAAAACATAAAGAAAGTGAGAGAACATTTATCATGCATAATACGTTACACGAACGATTTGAATTTAGGGACATTCGCGTAGAGGAAGCAGATCAGGCTGTTATGATAGAACAGACTTGTTTCCCACCAAATGAAGCAGATTCTGCAGAACATATTAAGGCAAGAATAGAAAAAGCATCCCATTTATTTATGGCAGCAGTGGACAAAGAAACAGGAAAATTGGCAGGCTTTTTAAATGGCATTTCTACAAACGAAGCATTTTTCCACGATGAATTTTTTACAGATATTACACTGTACGATCCAGATGGAGAAAATATCATGCTTCTTGGTTTAGATGTACTGCCAGATTATCGAGGACAGGGTCTTGCACGAGAAATCGTAAATGAATATATCAGACGTGAACAGGCAAATGGCAGAAAATGTCTGCATTTAACTTGTCTGGAAGAAAAAGTAGAAATGTATAAGAAGTTTGGATTTTTAGACGAAGGCATGGCAAACTCTACATGGGGTGGAGAAGAATGGCATGAGATGACCTATCATTTAGCATAGGATTGGAAAGAGGAAAATAGATGGAACATCAGGAACAGACACATAAGCGTCGTGTACGTTACTCAGGAACACATCCAAAAAGTTACAAAGAAAAATATAAGGAACACAATCCGGAAAAATATGCAGATACGATAGAGCATATTATTCAAAAAGGCAGTACACCAGCCGGTATGCATATTTCTATTATGGTGCAGGAAATCTTGGATTTTCTGCAGATTAAGCCGGGACAGACGGGTCTGGATGCTACATTAGGATATGGCGGTCATACAAAGGCGATGTTAGAGCGTTTGGAAGGACAGGGACATATCTACGGATTGGATGTAGACCCAATAGAATCTGCTAAAACAAAAGAACGTCTTGCAAAACAAGGATATGGCGAAGAAATTCTGACTGTTAGACTTCAAAATTTTGCAGATATCGATCTTGTTACAAAGGAAACTGGTAAAAAGTTTGATTTTATATTAGCCGATTTAGGCGTTTCTTCTATGCAGATTGACAATCCTGACAGAGGATTTTCTTATAAAGTAGAAGGCCCATTAGACCTTCGTATGAATCCGCAAAAAGGAGAAAGTGCAGCAGACCGCTTAAAAACAGTTTCTTATGAGGAATTAGTAGGAATGCTTGTAGAAAATGCAGACGAGCCATATGCACAGGAAATCGCAAAGACTGTTATGAATTGGAGAAAACGCGGAAAAGCGATTGAAACAACGACACAGTTTAAAGAAGTAATCGAAGAAGCATTGAGCATCGTACCGCAAAAAGAGCGAAAAGAAGCAGTGAAAAAGTCTTGTCAGAGATCTTTTCAGGCACTTCGTATTGACGTAAACAGTGAATTTGAAGTGTTGTATGCGTTTTTAGAAAAACTTCCACAGGTACTTGCACCAAACGGAAGAGTGGCTGTATTAACATTCCATTCTGGAGAAGACCGTCTTGTAAAGGCTTCCTTTAAAGAGTTACAGAAAGCTGGCATTTACAGTGAAGTATGTAAAGATGTCATTCGACCATCTGCACAGGAATGTGAACGCAATGGACGAGCAAAATGTACAAAGATGCGTTGGGCGATTCGTTCAGAACAAGCGTAAAAAGAAATTTACACGTTATAAATTATGCAGTATAATATAAATACTGAGTGATTACGGAATGGTAAGTGACACACAAAATAAAAAAGAGGAGATAGGGCGATGGATAGAAAATATCTCATTGATACAGAAGAAAACAAAAAATTTTTAGAAGATGTCCGCAACACATTATTTAATTTTGGACATAAGTTTCCTTCACCAGGTGGTGGTTCTTATTATCTTGGTGATGACGGTACTCCATGGACAGAGCGTAATCGTGAAACATGGATTACAAGCCGTATGGTACATGTTTACAGTATGGCAGGCTTCCTTGGCCATGAAGGCAGTGATGCATTAGTAGATGCAGGCTTAAAGGGTCTTACAGGCGAGCTTCATGATAAGGTAAACGGCGGCTGGTATGCAGGTCTTACAGCAGATGGCGAAATCGTTCCAAACAAGCAGTGCTATGCACACGCATTTGTTATTTTAGCAGCTTCTTCTGCAGTACTTGCAGGCAGACCAGGTGCAAAGGAATTATTAGATGAAGCACTTGCTCTTTATGACAAGCGTTTCTGGAATGAAGAAGAAGGTCTTTCTTGCGATACATGGAATACAGAATTTACTGTTTTAGATGATTATCGTGGATTAAATGCAAATATGCATACAGTAGAAGCATTTTTAGCAGCAGCAGATGTAACAGGTGATGAGAAATACCGCGTAAGAGCAGGTCGCATCATCGATCACGTTGCAGGATGGGCAGCAGACAACAACTACCGTATTCCAGAACATTTCACAAAAGAATGGGTAGCTGATTTAGAGTGCAACAAAGAACAGCCAGATGACCAGTTCAAGCCTTACGGTGCAACTCCAGGTCATGGTTTAGAATGGGCAAGATTGATTACACAGTGGGCAATGTCTACATTTGCTGATAAAGAAGCAGCTTCTAAATATATCGACCTTGCAGAAAATCTCTTTAACAGAGCAGTAGAAGATGCATGGAATGCAGATGGTGCACCAGGTGTCGTATACACAACAGATTGGGAAGGCAAGCCAGTTGTTCACGACAGAATGCACTGGACATTAGCAGAAGCAATCAATACAGCAGCAGTTTTATATCGTGTAACTGGAAATCAGAAATATGCAGATAACTACGCAGAGTTTATGCAGTATTTAGATGAAAAGGTATTAGACCATGTAAATGGTTCTTGGTTCCATCAGTTAAATCAGAACAACGAAGTAATCGGCACTGTATGGCCAGGAAAATCTGACCTTTATCATGCAGTACAGGCAACATTGATTCCTTATCATGCAGTAAATCTTTCTATTGCACCAGCAGTAAAAGAAAATAAATAAAGTGTTTTTACCAAAAAAGAGCTATTGCTAAAAGCAACAGCTCTTTTTTATATACTGGAAATGTTATATTTTCGAGTATATGAAATATTTTATTTTATACGTTCAGCAATTCTAAAATCTGAGCTTTTGGTTTTGCACCTAAAGACTGATTTACAACCTGGCCATCTTTTATTACGATTAAAGTAGGGATGCTCATAACGCGGAACTGAGAAGCGAGTTCTTGTTCATCGTCTACATTTACCTTACATACTTTAATATCGGTACGCTCATTTGCGATTTCATCAATGATTGGACCTACCATACGGCAAGGACCACACCAGCTTGCCCAGAAATCAACTAATACAGGCTTTTCACTTTTTAAAACTTCCTGTTCGAAATTGTCTTTTGTAATATTTAAAACGGACATGAGTACCTTCCTTTCTGTTGCAAAGCAGATTGTAAATATCCGCTTTTGCTTGTTCTTTGAATAGAGTTGCGAATAGATGTTATTCGCACTAAATAACTAGGAATATTGTAACATATAATACAGCAAAAAAAAAGTGTTAAAAGTGTTTTTCTGGTGTCATAATATTTAATAACTGAGGCATCTGTTCTCCAGGCGGCATATCTTCTACAAGTATTGGAAGGTAGGGATAAATTTCTTCATAGCTGTTTAATGCATCTGGATTGTGTGTTGAGATTGGAATCATTCCCGTACACTCGTTTGACATCGCAGAAGCACCAAGATAGTCATAGTCAAAAAATTTCGGTTTCATAATTTCCTCCTTTGCATGAGAGTATGAAAAACTCTCTAATGCAAGTTTTTGTAAAGAAAGAAAAACTATGTAGTAAAAAGCGTGAAAAAAATTTCCATAAAAGTGATAAAACATACGGTCTGCTTCATATTATGAGATAGGCAGTCCAAAACGAAGAGCTTTTGGAAGCGGAAGGGAGGATTATGGTAGAACTGGCATTAAATACATTAGATCAATATGATTTGGAAATAAAAGGAGTAAGACGGGGCAGAGATAGTTGGATTATCAGCGGAAAAGAAGGAGAGTTTGTTTTAAAAGAATATAAGGGAAGTGAAAAAAAGCTGAATCTGCAAAAAATGCTTACAGATCAGATTATGAGAGAAAGCGGTGTACTCGTGCAGCAGATTGTTGCAAATAAAGAGGGAAATCTACTCACGAAAGATGTAGAGGAAAATACATATGTGTTAGAAACGTTTATGGAAGGCAGAGAGTGTAATGTAAAGGAAAAAAAGGATTGTACGAGTGCAATTGAGACGTTGGCAACGATGCATAAATGTATGCAGCTTCCAAAAACATCTGAAACAAAAGCAATTATGCCATATAGCCTAAAGCGAGAATTTGAAAAACACAATACAGAGCTAAGACGCATACGAAGATATTTAAAAGAAAAACGTCAGAAAAATGAATTTGAGCGTTTTTTGTACAAACATATTTCTGAGTTTTTAGAACAAGGATTAGAAGTGGAGCAGGAATGGGAATACTATGAAAAACAAGGTACCTTATCCAATACGGAGCAGACGTTTTGTCATGGAGACTATCAGCATCATAACGTATGGATGGATTATCATGAGATTATGGTATTACAGTTTGAAAAGTTTGCGCCTGATATGCCTTGCAAGGATTTGTACCTGTTTTTGAGAAAACTGCTTGAGAAAAATAATTGGGATGTGACGATTGGAAAAGAGATGTTAGATGTATATCAAAAAGAACGCAGACTTCCATATCAGGAACAGATTTCTTTGATTTATCGCTTTGCATATCCAGAAAAATTTTGGAAGATTGCCAATTATTATTTCAATGGAAAAAAATCTTTTATACCAGAAAAAAGTATGGAAAAGCTTGAAAAACTGTTGGAGCAGGAAGCCGCAAAAAAAGCATTTATAAATCGTATATTAAGAGCAGTAAATTAATGTAAACTTCTTGACAAACAGCTTTAATATAGCTATAGTAATTTTCGAAGAAAAAAAGATGAAAGTTTAAACACGTTTTAGGTAGGAGGGTTTATCATGAATAAGACAGAATTAGTTGCAGCTATGGCAAAAGTTAGCGGTGTATCTAAGAAAGATACAGAAGCTGTATTAAAGGCATTTACAGAAGTTGTTTCTGAGGAATTAAAGAAGGGCGAAAAGATTCAGTTAGTAGGTTTTGGTACATTTGAAGTATCTGAAAGAGCTGCAAGAGAAGGCAGAAACCCAGCAACTGGTGAAACAATGCAGATTGCTGCTGCAAAAGCACCTAAGTTCAAAGCTGGCAAGGCATTAAAGGATATGATCAACGCTTAATAAAAAGTGGTTACATGGAGCCTGTACAGGCTCCATTTTTTTATATACTA
>CAYRIK010000013.1:0-20603 GCA_964424345.1 uncultured Lachnospiraceae bacterium | reverse complement strand
TATACTAGGAAATTAGAAGTAGAAAGGAAAGCATAGTATGAGACTTGATAAATATTTAAAAGTGAGTCGTCTGATTAAGAGAAGAACCGTTGCAAACGAAGCCTGCGATGCGGGTCGTGTATTAATCAATGATAAACCTGCAAAAGCATCTGCAAATGTAAAAGTAGGAGATGTCATTGCAATTTCTTTTGGAAATAAGGACGTAAAGGTGGAAGTGTTGGACGTTTCTGAAACAGTCCGCAAAGAAGAAGCAAAGGATTTATTTAAGTATTTATAATAAGTCAGTTGCGAATATTTACAATGTCTGTCTCATATATTATTAAAAATATATGGAGGGACAGGTTATGGAAGAATTATACAATCAGAGCAAACAGACACATAAGCTCGTACTATTAAATAGGTCAGCAATCAGCCTTACAGGAATTGTGGATGTGATCAGCTTTGATCTGAATGAAGTGCTTTTAGAAACGGAGACGGGAATGCTTACGATAAAGGGACAGGATCTGCATGTAAATCGCCTGACATTGGAAAAGGGCGAGGTGGAGGTCAGTGGAATGGTTGACAGTCTGCTTTATTCAGAGGTTTCCGGATATGCAGCAAAAGCAGAGTCTTTTTTCGGCCGCCTGTTTCGATAACAGATGGAAACATTATCTTTTTTGGCAGAGGAAAGTGCGATTTTAAGCTATGCTGCCATGCTTGGATTGGAAATAGGTCTGGTGTATGACTTGTTTCGTATATTCCGAAGAGTGTGGAATTGTCATATATTAGCGTCAGTAATCATGGATATGAGTTTCTGGTGCTTTGTGGCATACCGCACTTTTTTTATTATGCACACTTACAGCAATGGAGAACTTAGATGGTTTGCTGTCTTTTCTGCAATCGTTGTTTTAGGGCTGTATATGAACATATTGAGCCGTTTTATCGTTTGGGTTGGAGTGATAACATTAAGTACATGGAAAAATGGCTGTATGCGTATTAAGAAAGCCTTGACGGGCATTTGGAAAATGACTATTATAAAATTAAGACGAAAAAAGAAAAGAGAGGGAAAGAAACGTGGCAAGAAGAGCTGCATATCAGACAAAATATCATAGTAAGTTATCCATTTATATCGTTTTTAGTTTTTTACTTGTATTTGCAGTTGCTCTAGTCATTAACTGTAATTCTCTTAGTAGCAAGGTTGTTTCTTTGCAGGAAGAGAAGGTGCAGCAACAGCAGGCATTAGAATACCAGCAAAAATATACAATCGAATTGCAAGAACTTGAAAAATCTCTCCAGACCAAGGAAAGCTATGCTCAGATTGCAAGAGAACGCCTTGGCATGGTTTTTAAAGATGAGATTGTTTTTAAAAACGGCAAATAAAAAGAAAAGCGAGAATGTGCTGTGATAGAAGAAAGATGGAGTAAAATCATTAGTATACTTTCTCAGGAGCATTATACTACGGCAGAGCAGATTGCACAGATATTAGGTGTCAGTACCAAAACCGTTCGAAATGAAATTAAACAGTTAGAGGCGGCGTTGGAAAAACATGGTGCAAATATTGAGTCAAAGCATGGGTACGGGTATCGGCTTCTGGTTAAAAATGAAGATAAGTTACGAAGCTTCCTGATACCACAAGAGGAAGGCTTTATCGATACCTCTGAAAAGAGAGTACAATATTTGTTGGAGTATTTTCTCCAGACAGATGAATTTATTAAGACAGATGATTTATGCGATATGCTGTGTGTATGCAAAAAAACGCTCACTTCTGATATTAAAGAAGTAGAGCGTATTTTGTCCCAATATGACATTGCGATAGAGCGTAAACCATACTATGGAATGCGTATTGTGCGTGATGAATTTAAAATTCGTCTCTGTATGGCACAATGTATGCAAAGAAAGAATGAACGAGTCAGTCTTGGATTTGATTCTGAACAAAATGAAACAATACGAAAGCTAATCATGATATTGAGTGATTGCTTTGACAAAAACGGCTTTTTGATTACAGATATAGCATTAAAGAGTCTTGCAGTGCATTTAGATATTGCAATAAAACGTGTACAGGAACAAAACTACGTCTTTATGGATGTAGAAGATTACAAAAAATGGCTGCCAGAACGAGAGGTTTTGTTGGCAAGAGAATGTGCAGAACAAATAGCCAAAGCGTTTGATGTTGTGTTTCCGAAAGAGGAGATTTATTATATCGCAGTTCATTTGGCTGGTAAAAAGGCAGATGAAAATGGCGAAGAAAATCTGATTATCAGTACAGAAATCAATGAACTGGTCATGGAAATGTTAGAAGAAATCTATCGCGTATTTCGTGTGGATTTCCGCAAAGATTTAGAGCTTGTAATGTCTTTAGGCAAGCATATGGAGCCATTGCTGATTAGACTTCAGTTTGGCATGCGTATGAAAAATCCGGTTTTGAAAGAAATCAAAGAAAAGTTTTGTATGGCATATTTGATGTCTTCTTTTGCGTGCAGTGTCATTACGAGACATTACCATAAGGCACTGTCTCCAGACGAGATTGGCTATATAGCACTTGCGTTTATGCTTGCGTTAGAAAGACGACAGAAGCAGTCTGAAAAGAAAAATATCGTTTTAGTATGTGCATCAGGTTATGGTACAGCAAAATTGATGGAATACAAAATGCAGGAGTTGTTTGGAGATTGTATTGCACAGATGACAACTTGTGATGTTCGACATGTTGGAAAATTAGATTTCACAAATGTGGATTATATATTTACTTCTGTACCGATTGAAGAGCCTATTCCTGTACCGATTTGTGACGTACAATTTTTTATTAAAGACGAGGAAGTGATGCAGGTGAGAAAACTTCTGAAAAGAGATACCTCACAAAATACGATTGCACGCTTCTATCCACAAGAAATGTTTTTTACAGATTTGGTATCCACTACAAAAGAAGATGTGTTGGCAGAAATCTGTGGACGTATTCAAAATGTATATGCGCTTCCGAATGGATTTTTGGAATCTGTTTTGGAACGAGAGTCATTGGCTCAGACGGTATTTGGTCTTCCAGCCGCTATGCCGCATACTTGCGAAGCGATGACAAAGGATACGTTTGTAAGTGTTTCTGTTTTAGATAAGCCGATAGAATGGATTCCAGGGACGATGGTCCGCGTGATATTTTTAATATCTGTAGCAGCCAGCGGTGAGAAACCACCGCGGGAGTTTTATAGTGTAACTTCTTCTGTATTGCTTAATAAGCAGGCAATCCAGGAATTGATACGAGAAAAAAATTACGAAACGCTGCTAAAGATTTTGTGGAAAGCAGAAGAGCTTACAGATGTGTAAAGATAAACTCTGCAAGTTTCTGATAGCCTTCTTTTCCAAAATGTAAGCCATCATTTGGCTGCATAATATGTTCGGTTTCTTCTGTAAAGAAAGGGCAAAGAGCAGTATCTATTAAAGGGAGCTGCTCTTTTTTTGCGAAGTTTCTTACAAAAGCAACTGCTTTTTCAACTTGATCTGCATAACCACAATTAGAATACTCTGGATTTTTTGTAACATGAGGAGGGGTGCATAAAAAGATTTTTGCATTTGGTGCGTCCTTTTTGCATACATCCACAATATACTTATAATCTTCATTTCCCTGAATGTCCTGTTTGTCATCTAAACCGCCATTTGTTCCAAGTAAGATGATAATGATATCAGAACCTTCTAAATTTACATTTCCATTATCGTAGAATGTTTTCCAGCCGGTAGAAGTAAAACCACATTTCCCAAAATTTCTAACTTCAGCATTTGTTAATTGTGTAAGAAAATATGGATAGTTTTCTGGCTGAACATTTGCGATACCTCTTTTTCCATAAATACCATAATCGCCTTGTGTAAGGCTGTCTCCGATACATGAAATAACCATTTTAGTCCTCCTGACAGGCTTTTTGATAAAAAGAAAGATAAGCCTGTTTTCTGTTAGCTATTGTACGGCAAGCGATTGTGTATTGTCAAGAAATGGAAGACAGTTTCCACTTTGATTGTGGAAAAAGTCGTGATTGAGGTTATGTGGAAGCAATGCTATCATTTAGTTACAACGAAGGAAGAAATAAAAATAAAAAAGAAAGAAGGTGATACAGTGGAAGAAAATAAATATGCAGCCGCATTTGATTTGATTGTGAAAGCAGGAAATGCAAAATCAGCCGCAATGATGGCAATAGAGGCAGCCAAAGAGTTTGATTTTGAAGAAGCTGACAGAAACCTGAAGGAAGCAGAAAACGAGATGAGAAATGCACATCAGGCACAGATGGATATGCTTCAGCAGGAGGCAGCGGGAAATCCTGTAGATGTAAATATTATTCTTGTGCATGCACAAGATCATTTAAGTATGGCAATCACAGCGAAAGAATTAGCAGAACAGTTTATTGACTTATATAAGACGATTGCAGAGTTGAAAAAACAGATATAATCTAGCAAAAACAGAAGATTATGAGCGAAGATGAAAAGTCTTGGATTTGGAGGAATAAAAGTATGAGAATCATGTTAGCGTGTGCATTAGGTATGTCAACAAGTCTTGTTGTAACAAAGATGCAGGAGGCAGCCAAAAATCAAGGAAAAGATTATAAGATTTGGGCAGCAGACCAGACAGAAATCGAAAGCCTGAAAGGAGAATTTGATGTCTTGTTGTTAGGACCTCAGGTAAGACATATTCAAAGAAAAGTAAGAAAAATCGTTGGCGAAGATTTTCCAATGGATATTATCAATCCAGTTGCATATGGAACTTGCAATGGAGAAGCTGTTTTAAAACAAGCAGAAGAACTTTACGCAAGTAAACAGTAAAAAATAAAAGCCATAGAACGAAAGAAAGAGGAAACAAATATGTCTAAATTTTCAGAAAAAGCAGAAGATTTATTGCTTGATATTGCCGAGAAGGTAGACAGCAATAAATATCTTACAGCAATAAAAAATACATTTTCAGCATTTATGCCATTTATTATTGTTGGTTCTTTTGCAACCTTGTTTAAAGCATTGATTAGCAGTACAACGACAGGATTGGCAAAATGGATTCCAATCCTTGCAAACTTAAATGATGCATTTAGTGCAATCAATTTTGCAACAATGGGTGTTATGACATTACCAATCGTATTTTTGATTGCAGTGAATTTAGCAAAAGCAAATAAAGTACCTGAGTTGATCGCAGGTGTGGTAGCATTAGCATCTTATATTTCTGTTGTACCAAGTGTCGTAACAGTAACAGTTGATGAAGCAACAGGAACTGCTTCTGCAATTCCATCTACAGCAGTAGGAGCACAAGGACTTTTTGTAGGCATGATTATTGCAGTACTTGTAACAATGTTGTTCTCATGGCTTATGAAATTTGAAAAAATCAAGATTAAGATGCCAGCTTCTGTACCTCCAGCTATTGCCACTTCTTTTAATACATTAATTCCTATTTTCGTGACAATAACTATAACTGCAGTTGTAGGCGGTATTTTTAGAAATGTAACTGGAAGTTATTTAAATGAATGGATTTATAAAGTATTGCAGGCACCGATGGAAGTAGTATTCCAGAGCCCAGCAGGTATTATTGCTATCGTTATTATCTCTCAGTTATTCTGGTTCTTAGGCATTCATGGCGGACTCGTAATCCAGCCTATTAGAAATCCATTAATCGCTGCAGCGGTTGCAGCAAATATTGCAGCAGTAGAGGCAGGCGGAGTAGCAACTCAGCCAATCACATATGGTTTTTGGTTAAACTTTATCGTAACTGGCGGTGCCGGAATGATCTTGTCTTTATTAATCGCAATATTCCTCTTTTCTAAGAGAGAAGACCACAGAATGATTGCAAAGTTAGGTATTTTACCAAGTTTATGCGGTATTAGTGAGCCGGTTGTATTCGGACTTCCGCTTGTATTAAATCCAACTTTTGCTATTCCATTTATTTTTAACTCTGCAATTTCTACAGGTATTGCTTTATTCTTCACGAATATTGGTTTCTTGCCATGTAATACCGTTGACTGTCCATTTGGTGTACCGGTTATTTTAAGTGCATTTCTCGGACATGGTTGGCAGGGTGTTGTAGTACAGCTTATTTGTATCGCAGTAGCAACAGTTGTATGGACTCCATTTGTATTGGTATCTAATAAGCAGGCTGCGAAATAAATAAATCCTTCCATTCTCACATAAACTCATTCAAGAAAGCTGTTGTATCTAGTTACAACAGCTTTCTTAAAACTAACAAAAGAAACGAGGCAGTATTTTATGAAAACATATACATTTCCTGAAAATTTTTTATGGGGTGGTGCATTGGCAGGCAATCAGTGTGAAGGTGCATGGAATGAAGGCAATAAAGGTATGTCTGTTGCAGATTGCAGTACTTATAAAGCAAATGTAGATCCAAAAGATTATAAAGCTCAGCACGGTATTACAAGTGCAGATGTAGAAGCAGCAATGAACTCCGATGATATTTATTTGTATGGAAAACGTCATGGAAATGATTTTTATCACCATTACAAAGAAGATATTGCACTTTGTGCAGAAATGGGATTTAAAGTTATGAGAGTTTCTATCCAGTGGACAAGAATTTATCCAAATGGAATAGAAGATGAGCCAAATGAAGAAGGTTTGGCATTTTATGAAGATATGTTTACGGAAATGAAAAAGAATGGTATAGAACCTTTGGTAACATTACATCATTATGAAATGCCGTTATATTTAGCAAATCATTATGATGGATGGTATGACAAAGAGGTAATCACATTATTTTTACGTTTTTGCAAGACTGTATTTGCACGTTATAAAAAACTCGTAACATATTGGCTTACATTTAATGAGATTGACAGCGTATTTCGTCATCCATTCACAACAATTGGCATAGTTCCTGACCGTTACCCACAGGAAAAATTAGAAGAAATTATTTATCAGTGCGTACATAATCAGTTTGTTGCAAGTGCATTGGCAACAAAATATATGCGTGAAATGATACCAGAAGCCAAAATGGGATGTATGCTGACACGAACATTGACATATCCGGAAAACTGTAATCCTAAAAATATGATGATGGCACTTAAAAGAAATAGGGAAAATTATTATTATGCAGATGTGCAGGTGTTTGGAGAATATCCTCAGCATGTTTTAAATTATTGGAAAAGAAATCATATAGAAGTAGAAATTACAGATGCAGAAATTGCAATTTTAAAGAGTTATACCGTTGATTTTGTATCATTTAGTTATTACATGACAATGGTATGCAGTATAGATGAAAAAGAACGTGAAAAAGTTTGCGGAAATCTTGCGACAGGGGTAAAAAATCCATATTTGGGTATGACCGATTGGGGCTGGCAGATTGATCCAATGGGCTTGACCTATTCGTTGATTGATATGTATGACCGATATCATAAACCATTATTTATTGTAGAAAATGGTATTGGAAGTAAGGATAGAGTAGAAGCAGACGGTAGTATTATAGATGATTATCGTATTGATTATTTTCGAGATCATATCGCAGCAATTGGAGAAGCAATCGAAGAAGGTGTAGATGTTATGGGATATACGCCTTGGGGATGCATTGATCTTGTCAGTATGTCAACATGCCAAATGTCTAAACGATATGGATTTGTGTATGTAGATGTAGATGATCAGGGACATGGTACATACGATAGAAAAAAGAAAAAGTCATTTGACTGGTATAAAAAAGTCATTCATACAAATGGTCGTGATTTAGCGTAGAAAGGAAGAAAACTATGGCATTTCCAAAGGAGTTTTTATGGGGTGGTGCAGTAGCCGCCAATCAGATAGAAGGAGCTTATTTAGAAGATGGAAAGGGATTGTGTGTCAGTGATGTGTTAGAAGTAGGAAAAGAACGTTTCCGTAATACAGATTTAACAATTCATCCAGATAAATATTATCCTTCTCACGAAGCGATTGATTTTTATCATCACTATAAGGAAGATATAAAACTTTTAGCTGGTATGGGATTGAAGTGTTTTCGTACTTCTATTGCGTGGTCTCGCATTTTCCCAAATGGAACAGAAGAAACTCCAAATGAGAAGGGACTTGCATTTTATGACAGTCTTTTTGATGAACTGCATAAATATGGGATAGAACCAATTGTGACATTATCTCATTATGAAACACCACTACATCTTGTGACAGAATATGGTGGTTGGGAAAATCGAAAATTGATTGCGTTTTTTGAAAAATATTGTCGTACAGTATTTACCCGTTACCAGAAAAAGGTTACTTATTGGATGACCTTTAATGAGATTAACTGTGTATTAAAACTTCCATTATTAGGAGGCGGTTTATTTATTCAGGAACATGATGATAATATACTGCAAAGAGAGTATCAAGCAGCACATCATATGTTTGTAGCAAATGCAAATGCGGTGAAATTATGCCATGAAATCATTCCAGATGCAAAGATTGGATGTATGCTTTCTTTAAGTACATCGTATCCTAATACATGTGCACCGGAAGATGTATTTGAAACATACCAGCTTCGCAGAAAATCATTATTTTTCTCAGATGTGATGCTGCGTGGAACATATCCAAATTATGTAAAAAGGATATGGGAAGAAAATGATGTACATATTCAGATGCAGGAAGGCGATTTGGATTTGATCAAAACATATACAAATGATTATTTGTCTTTTAGCTATTATATGACATCAAATCATGCTGCTGGAGCGACCGCTCGTTTTAATACAGGTGGACATGTTGGAAAGGATAATCCATATTTAAAGAAATCTTCTTTTGGATGGCCAATTGATCCATTAGGTTTTCGCTATGTATGCAATGAATTGTGGGATCGTTATCAAAAACCGATGTTTATTGCAGAAAATGGACTTGGCTGTATTGATGAGATTACCCCGGATGGTAAAATTCATGATACAGAACGTATGATGTATTTAAAAGAACATGTGGAAGCAATGCAGGAAGCAATCAAGGATGGCTGTGATATTTTTGGATATACATGGTGGGGACCAATCGATATTGTAAGTGCTGGGACTGGAGAAATGAAAAAGCGTTATGGTTTTATTTATGTGGATAAAGATAACGAAGGCAATGGTACTTTACAGCGCAGATTAAAAGATTCCTATGATTATTATAAGCATATTATAGAGACAAATGGAAATACTGATATGTAATCTATAAAATTGGTAGTATGGTTGCCGTTTCAATCTGGAAAAAAAGTACCTTGAGGTTCATAACTTCATATGGTATCTTGAAATTGTAAAAAAGAGATGTTGGTGCTGACGTAGGGTGAGACGTAACAGCACAGAAAGAGGAAAGTTATGATTAAAGAAAAAGCAATTATTAAAAATAAGTCAGGAATCCATGCAAGACCAGCGAGCGTTTTTGTTCAGACAACTAGTAAATGCAAATCCAACGTAAAGATTTTATACAATGGAAAGCTGATTGAAGGAAAGAGTATTTTAAATATTATGGCAGCAGCAATCAAATGTGGTTCTGAAATTGAAATTCAGTGTGATGGTGAAACTGAACAGGAAGATATGCAGAAAATTCTTGATGTGATTAATAACGGTTTAGGCGAATAACCTTTACAGCAGAAAGGCAGGCTTATATGAGAGAAATTCTGGTAAAAAAAACATCTTCTAACGGATATGCGACAGGCAAGGCGCTGATTTACCAAAAACCAAGCTATGAGCCAGAAACATATCTTGTGCATACGAAAGAAGACAAGCAGGCAGAATGTGAAAAGTATGAAAAGGCTGTAGAAACTGCACAAGAAGAATTAGCAGTCTTAGCAGAACAGTCTGAAATCTTTCAGGCACATCTGATGCTTGCAGGTGATGAAATCTTAAAACAAAATGTTGCAGAACTCATTGCAGAAGAAGCAAAAAATGCACAGCAGGCATTATACGATGCGAGCAATGCATATTATGAAATGTTTCAAGCAATGGACGATGCGTATATGAGGGAACGAGCTGCTGATGTCCTTGATGTAAGAAATCGCATCATGCGTATTTTACAGGGAAAAGAAGCAGTAGACCTTGCAAATCTGAAAGAGCCGGTTATTGTTGTAGCACAGGATTTAGCTCCTTCTGATACAGCAACGATGGATGTAAAAAAGGTGCTTGGCTTTATTACACAGGAAGGCGGAGTGACCAGTCACGTCAGTATTATGGCAAATATGCTTGGTATTCCGGCACTCGTTGGTGTAAGTGGTATCTTAGAGCAGGTTTCTAAAGATATGCTTATCTGTATGGATGCACAAAATGGTCGTATCGTATTAGAACCAGATGTAGCTGTACAGGAAGAAGTTATAAGCAAGCAGGCATGCTATGAAGAAGAAGTGCAGGAATTAGCAGCCTTAGAAAAGGAAGAAGCAGTGACATTGGACGGACACAACGTGCAGGTATTTGTGAATGCAGGCAGTGTGGAAGATGTACAGAAAGCAGCTTCACATCATGTATATGGTGTCGGATTGCTTCGCAGTGAATTTTTATATATGGAAAATACGCATTTTCCAACAGAAGAAGAACAGTTTGATGCTTATAAGAAAGCAGCGGAGCTTGCTAGTGAGGAATTGATTATCCGTACATTGGATATTGGAGGAGATAAGAGTCTTTCTTATTACGAATTTGAAAAAGAAGAAAATCCATTTCTTGGATGGAGAGCAATTCGTATCAGTCTTAGCATGAAGGAAATGTTTAAGACGCAGTTAAGAGCGATTTTAAGAGCAAGTGCATTTGGGAAAGTAAAAATCATGTATCCGATGATTATTTCGATTGAAGAATTAGAAGAAGCAAATGCAGTATTAGAAGAATGTAAAGAAGAACTTAGAAAAGAACATATCGCGTTTGATCCAAACATAGCAGTCGGTATGATGATGGAAACACCAGCGTCTGTATTGTTGGCAGATGAATTTGCAAAAAGAGTTGATTTTTTCAGCATTGGTACAAATGATTTAACACAGTATATATTAGCGGTGGATCGCGGAAATAAAAAAATTGCCTCATCCTACAACTCCTACCATCCAGCAGTGCTGCGAGCCATCGCTCATATTATAGATGCGGCACATAGGGCAGGTATTAAAGCTGGTATGTGCGGAGAATTTGCAGGAGATACAAAAGCAACCAAGTTGTTGCTTGGAATGGGACTGGATGAATTTAGTATGTCTCTTGGTCAAGTAAATCGTGTAAAAAAAATAATCCGTCAAACAACTTTTGCTGATGCAAATAAAGAAGCAAAAGAAGCTCTCTCTCATATATAGGAAATTACGGAGTTTCCAATAGATCAATAAAATAGTTATTTTTTCGAGCAGTCGGTCAATCAATAATGGTTGGCCGACTGCTTGCTTTCGACAACCTTTTTAAAAAAGATGGATTATACTATATACCATGCTTATTATGTTGAAATAAAAAGGGGATAGAATGATGAAAGAAAATGACAGAATAGAACCAACTGTGATTGCATTACCAGAATATGGTATTCAGAAGATGAAACAGTGTGCAGAATCTTATCGAGGCATTGCAAAAGTATTTTTAAATTTTCAAAGAAAGACAGAATCAGAAGAAATCGTAAACAGGCGTGAGCGTATTTGCCAAAGACAAATGCAGGAAAATCAAAGTTTTATGGCAGAACAGTTTTTGCACATGGCAGATACGTTGTCAGATGTAGTAAGCAGAAGCTATCAATTTGTACCAGAGGAAGATAAAAAGTATAAACAGTTAGCACGTTACATGAAAAAAGATGGGATTGAAATCAAGCATATTTACCTAATGGAAAATGAAAACAGGGATGGTGTGATTGAAATTACGATGCGAACGGTTTCTTTGACAGAGCGTATTTCAGCAGCAGATGTTGCAGAGGCACTTGGTATTTATTATGATATGCATTTAAAACCATCTTATAAAAGCCCATATTTTGTAGAACATGAGTTTCAGAGCTTTACGTTTATTCAGGAGCCGGCGTATTGTGTGCTGTATGGTCAGGCGACTGCAATCAAACACGGAGAAGAAATATCAGGTGACAGCATTTTAGTATCCGATAACATGGATGGGCATGTATATTTTATGATGGCAGATGGCGTGGGAAGCGGAGCGTTTGCAGCAAAACAGAGCGAGAAAGTATTGGAATTTATGGAAAAGTTTTTGCAGGCAGGATATGCAAAAGAAACAGCAATACAGGTTTTGAATGGATTGCTGTTACAGGATGGCCAGGAAGATGCCATGTCTACATTAGATATGTGTGATTTGAATTTATACAAAGGGGTTTGCGAATTTAATAAGATTGGTGCGTCTGCAAGTTACCATAAACGAGATTATTTTGTAGAAAAAATATGGATAGAAAATCTACCACTTGGTGCATTTCAGGCAATGGATTTAGACGTTGTAAGACGCAGATTAGAAGAAGGCGATTATATTATTATGCTGACAGATGGTATTTTAGAAGGCTTGATTGCAGTTCATATGGAAGAAAAACTTACAGAATTTATTAGCGGATTGACCATTAAAAATCCGAGAGACATTGCACAGCGTATTTTGCAATTTTGTATTGGAGCGTGTAAAGGGCATATACAGGATGATATGTCTGTTATGGTGTTTGGAATGTGGAAGAACTAATTCTTGCAAACTTGTTTTGGCATCACTATAATGCTGTTTATAAGTGATTGCAGACATGCAAAGAAATGGAGATACAAAAGTGGTGAACGTGGAACAAAAAGTAATGGCATTTGTGAAAAAACATGATATGATTGCACCACATCAAGGCATTTTAATTGGTTTATCAGGCGGGGCAGATTCTGTTGCACTATTAGAAGTTCTGTGTCATATGCGTAAAACATGGGATTTAAAGTTAGCGGCAGTACATGTGCATCATGGGATTCGCAAAGAAGCTCAACAAGATGCAGATTTTTGCGAAGCATTGTGCAAAGAACGCCAAATTGCATTTTATTGTGAATATGTAGACGTTCCAAAGTTGGCAAAAGAGGAAAAGTTAACGGTAGAAGAAGCAGGACGAAAAGCAAGGTATATATTGTTTGAACAATATAGACAAAAACTGCATTTAGATGCAGTTGCAGTAGCACATCATCAAAATGATCAGGCAGAGACGATGCTGTTTCAGCTTTTTCGTGGTACAGGTTTGCGTGGAATGTCAGGAATTCCAGTAAAAAGAGATACAATTATTCGTCCGCTGCTTGCAGTAAACCGCACTGAAATTGAAGCATATCTGAAACAAAAAAATAGAAGCTTTGTAACAGATGCTACAAATTTGATGGATGTGTATACAAGAAATAAAATTCGTCAGCATATCCTTCCGGTTGCGGAAGAAATTGCACCAAAAGCAGTAGAAAATATGAATCGTACAGGGGAACAGCTTGGTGAGATATTTGATTTTATGCAAAAACAGGCACGAGAATTTTTAGCACAGCACAGTAATCAAGAACAGGCAAATGGAAAACTGACAATCGCATTGCAGCCATTTGCAGCATTACATCCGGCATTGCAGAAAATGATTATCATAGAAGCGATGGAATGTGCATTTGACAGTAGAAAAGATATTACGCAAAAGCATATTGAGGCGATATTGCAGCTTCTTGAAAAAGAGGGTGAAAAAACAATTCAGCTTCCAAAACAGTGTCAGGTAGTCAAGCAATATGAGCAGTTTATTTTTGAACAGCAGTTCCAAAATTCTGAAGATAGTATAGGAGCAGAACTGCCGATAGAAATTCATCCGAATCAGATATATTTACTGCCAGATGGACGTACATTGCAAACTTCTTTGATTTTCAGCAATAATTTGGAAAATATACCGAAAAACGATTGTACTAAATGGTTTGACTATGATAAAATAAGAAGTGTTCTTATGCTAAGAAATAGAGAACAAGGGGATTTTCTCACAATCAATGATAACGGAAGCAAAAAAAAGCTTCAGGATTATCTGGTAAATGAGAAAGTGCCAAAAAGTGAACGTGACAAGCTTCTCGTATTAGCGGATGGTTCTCATATTGTATGGGTTCCGGGAATGCGAATAAGTGCATATTATAAAGTTACGCCACAAACAAATCATATTTTGCAGGTATACATGGGAGGAATGTAAAATGGCAGAGAGAATAGAAGTAATGCTTAGTGAAGAAAAGGTTACAAAAAGAATTGAAGAACTTGCAGCACAGATTTCTAAAGATTATGAAGGAAAAGAATTACACATTATATGTATCTTAAAGGGAAGTATTTTCTTTACTTGTGAATTAGCAAAGAGAATCACTGTTCCTGTAACGTTAGATTTTATGTCTGTATCAAGCTACGGAAACGATACAAAATCCAGTGGTGTTATTAAGATTGCAAAGGATTTAGATGAATCTATTTTAGAAAGAGATGTTCTTGTAATCGAAGATATCGTAGACTCAGGAAATACATTAAGCTATTTATTAGATATGTTACAGAACAGACAGCCAAAGAGCTTAAAACTCTGTACATTATTAGATAAGCCAGAAAGACGCAGAAAGCCAGTGGATGTAGATTATATCGGTTTTGAAATTCCAGATGAATTTGTAGTAGGATTCGGTTTAGATTATGCTCAGAAATACCGCAACCTTCCATTTATTGGAATTGTAAAATTTGACGAATAAAAAGTGTGAGGAGTTTTTGTGAAAAAAAGAAGAAGCAATGGGATGTTTTGGTACTTACTTATAGTAGGTGCTCTTTTGTGCTGCTTTCTTTGGGTTGGAAACCTAACCAATCGAGCAACTAGTTATACCAAAACAGATTTAAAGACGGACTTAAAGGAAGGACAGGTAAAGTACATTACTTTAAGCCCAAGTAAAGACGTTCCGACCGGTACGGTTTATGTGTATACCGAAGATGGCGGATATAGTTTTCATGTGACAGATACAAAAGAAATTGAAAATCTTGTCAATGATGTAGATGTACAGGAAGATGTTCCTGTTTATGTAGAAGCAGTACCAGAAGAAAGTTGGTTTATCAATCAGTTATTACCGCTTTTAATTGTAGCTGCCCTTGTGATGTTGTTCTTTGGTATGATGAACGCACAGCAGAATGGCGGCAATAAAATGAACGATTTTGGTAAGAGTCGTGCCAGAAAGAGCAACAGCAACACAAAATTAAAAGATGTTGCAGGCTTAAAAGAAGAAAAAGAAGATTTAGAAGAAATTATTGAATTTTTGAAAAATCCTTCTAAGTTTACAGAAGTAGGCGCTCGTATTCCAAAAGGTGTTTTATTAGAAGGTCCTCCGGGAACAGGTAAGACATTGCTTGCAAAAGCAATCGCAGGAGAAGCAGGTGTTCCGTTCTTTACAGTATCTGGTTCTGACTTTATGGAAATGTTTGTAGGTGTAGGTGCATCCAGAGTAAGAGATTTATTCGCAGATGCAAAGAAAAATGCACCTTGTATCATTTTTATCGATGAAATCGATGGTGTTGCAAGAAAGCGTGGCACAGGAATGGGCGGCGGTCATGATGAGAGAGAGCAGACCTTAAATCAATTGCTGGTAGAAATGGATGGATTTACAGCGAATACTGGTATTATCGTATTAGCAGCAACCAATCGTGTAGATATATTAGATCCAGCAATCCTTCGTCCAGGTCGTTTTGACAGAAAGATTACAGTAAATCGTCCAGACGTAGGCGGTCGTATTGAAATCTTAAAAGTACACGCAAAGAACAGACCTCTTGGAGATGATGTAGATTTAGAACAGATTGCAATGACAACGGTTGGCTTTACAGGAGCTGATTTGGAAAATCTGTTAAATGAAAGTTCTATTATCGCAGCAATGGATCAGCGTAAGTATATTACAAAAGCAGATATCCAAAAGGCGTTTATCAAAGTTGGTATTGGTGCTGAAAAGAAGAGTCGTGTAATTTCCGACAAAGAAAAACGTATTACAGCATATCATGAAGCTGGTCATGCGATTTTATTCCATTGTCTGCCAGATATGGATCCGGTTTATACAGTTTCTATTATTCCAACAGGAAATGGCGCAGCTGGTTATACCATGCCGCTTCCTGAAAAAGATGAAATGTTTATGACAAAGGGCAAGATGACACAGGATATTATGGTATCTTTAGGCGGTCGTATTGCTGAAGAAATCATTTTCCATGATATTACAACAGGGGCTTCCAGTGATATTCAGAAAGCAACTTCTATGGCAAGAAGCATGGTGACACGCTTTGGTATGAGTGAAAAACTTGGTTTAATCAATTATGATGATGGTCAGGAAGTATTCATTGGAAGAGATTTTGGTCAAACAAGAAGCTATGGCGATGAAACAGCCAATACAATTGACGAAGAAGTTCGTGACATTGTACGCAAATGTTATGATGATGCGAAAGCAATCATTATGGAACATGAAACAATACTGCATAAGTGTGCAGACTTACTGTTAGAAAAAGAACGTATTACTCGTGAAGAGTTTGAAGCACTTTGGAATGAGGAATAGGCTCTGTTTTAAGGGGGTTTAATAGTGACTGCGTGGAAGCATGACGAAAAATTAGAATTACAAAAACAATATATTCAAGAATTACGCCCTGTATTTCATGCCAGAGCATTATTTAGCGATACAACAGGTGAATATGTAATTCCTGCAGAGCCTAAATTGTACGAGAAAATCAAAATCCGCTTTCGTACTGCTAAGGATAATGTAGATAATGTCTATTTGATTATCAAAGAAAAAAGACAGAAAATGCAAAAAGTGCATCATGATGAGATGTTTGATTATTATGAGACGGAATATCAGTTACAGGCAGAAATGATCAAATATTATTTTGAAGTACATGTAGGAAATGCGTATGGATATTATGACGTAAGAGGATTGGTGACGAAGCCGGATGAACGTATGTGGTTTCGTGTCATTCCTGGATTTTCTACACCGGCATGGGCAAAAGGTGCTGTCATGTACCAGATTTATGTTGATCGTTTCTATAATGGGGACAAAACAAATGATGTAGAAACAAAAGAGTACCTGTATATCAATGATTATACACAAAAGGTAGATGACTGGTTCAAATATCCGGCTCAGATGGGGGTCCGCGAATTTTATGGCGGTGACCTTCAAGGTGTACTTGATAAGATGGATTATTTGGAAGAACTGGGAGTTGAGGTCTTGTACTTTAATCCTCTGTTTGTTTCTCCTTCTAATCACAAGTATGATATTCAGGATTATGATTATATCGATCCACATATTGGACGTATCGTAGAAGAAAAGGGCGAAATATTAAAAGACGGAGAACGTGAAAACCGTCTTGCAACAAAATATATCAATCGTGTTACAAATAAAAAAAATCTTGAAGCGAGCAATGAGCTGTTTGCTAAAGTAGTAGCGGAAGCACATAAACGAGGCATCAAGGTTATTATGGACGGTGTCTTTAATCATTGTGGTTCTTTTAATAAATGGCTGGACAGAGAGTGCATCTACGAACATGCACCAGGATATGCCAATGGAGCATATATTAGTGCCCAAAGCCCATATCACAGCTTTTTTAAATTTAAAGAACAGGATAAATGGCCTTATAACAAAAGTTATGAAGGCTGGTGGGGACACGATACATTACCAAAGCTTAATTATGAACAGAGCAAACAATTAGAAGACTATATTTTATATATCAGTCAAAAATGGATTTCACCACCTTATAATATTGATGGTTGGAGATTGGATGTGGCGGCTGACCTTGGAAATTCAGCAGAGTACAATCATGAGTTTTGGCGTAAATTCCGTAAAAAAGTAAAAAGTGTCAATCCACAGGCATTGATTTTGGCAGAGCATTACGGTGATGCAAGACCTTGGCTGCAGGGAAATGAATGGGACAGCATTATGAATTATGATGCGTTTATGGAGCCTGTAACGTGGTTTTTGACAGGAATGCAAAAGCATAGTGACAGCTATCGAAGTGATATGCTTGGCAATGCAGAAGCGTTCTGGAATGCAATGACGTATTTTACTATGACGATGCCAAGTGCATATGTAGCAATGAATGAGCTTTCTAATCATGATCATTCTCGTTTCTTGACTCGTACCAATCGTAAGGTTGGAAGAATCAATACACTTGGTCCGGAAGCTGCAAACGAAGGAATCAATAAAGCTGTTATGCGAGAGGCGGTCGTTATGCAGATGACATGGCCGGGAGCACCAACGGTTTATTATGGAGATGAAGCGGGAGTTTGTGGATTTACAGATCCAGATAACAGAAGAACATATCCATGGGGAAAAGAAGATAAGGAATTGATTGCATTCCATAAGGCAACAATCGCAATCCATAAAAAGTATCAGGAATTAAAAACGGGTTCTTTAAAACGTTTGGATTGTGCTTATAATTTCCTTTCTTATGGAAGATTTGATGCAAAGGCAGCATGTGTGATTGCGGTGAATAATTCTGATCAAATGATGCAGAAGACAATTTCTGTATGGGAGCTTGGTATCCCAATGCAAGCAGAAATGACAAGACTTGTACTTACAACAGATACAACATTTACGACAAATCCAGTTCGTGTACAGGTACAAAATGGAAAGATTATATTAGAACTTCCAAAGACATCTGCTATTGTATTACGATATGAAAAATAAAATCCTGAGAGCTTTTGGCTCTCAGGATTTTTTATTCTATAATACTTGGTGTTTCATTATTTAGAAGTCTTTTTTGCGGATAGAATAGCTGCCTGCTAAACAAAGAGCAGAAAGAGCAAACATCCAAAGATAAGCACTGGATTCACCAGTTTTTGGTACATCATCGTATTCATCAGCAGAAGTGCTTGGTGCTGGTTTGGATGGTGCAGCTGGCGTAGGAGTAGTTGTTGTAGTGCTTGGTGTAACAGCAGATGGTTTTGAAGATGGTGGATTTACATCATATTTACCATACTTTGTCTGTAATGTGCCATCATAGAAATCCAATTCATCTTTGAAGTTCCAAAGGCTGTATAAAGTAGTATTGTCAGAAGAATGAACCCAAAGTTCATAGCAAGTTCCGCTGACATGGGCAACCATAGTTGGTTCAGGTTCTGTTGCATAAATCAATTCTAAATAGTTTACGTTGTTATTGAAGTTTGCAACTGCATTGTCGTATACAAAAGCTTTTTCTACATTTCCACTGATAGAAACGGTAGAGTCATGAAGCTGATAATATTCAGCAACGCTCTTACAGCTAATGATTGCAGAACTGTTAGGAAGAATCGTAAGATTTCCTAAATTAAAATCAATAGTAATCTTTCCACAGTCATCTGGAGAGTCCACTACTACATAATCGCCATCCTTCATTGTCTGGAACATGTAATAAACCTCTCGTCTTGGTGGTGGAACGGTATCATCCCAACTAGAACCTACTTGATAGTACCATTGGTCTTTGTCACTGTCGTATCGGATACAATATGTTGTTGGATCTGCAGCTTCGGCCTGAACAATATTTTGGCAAAGCAAGATAACAGCAAATAGAGCTACAGAAAAGATAGAAAATAATTTCTTCATAGTGAAACCTCCTGTATTCGTTATTAACAATAGATAGTTTGTGAAATGACGCAACAGCAAGCTGTTTATTAAATCACAAAATCTAAACTGTTCTTAATCAGTTGGGGTAAGTTCATTCGGAACTTCCTTTGCGACGACTACAAATCGTCCATTTTCTACATGAGAAACACAAGTAGATAATGTGATGAAATGGTCACCAAATTCGGCAGTTACGCCAGTATCGTAGAGGGATAGTGCTTTTATATTGTCATAGAAATCATAAAATTCCTCTTCGGTATCGGCTTGGAAGAACTTGTAAAATTTGAAACAAGTATCTGATTTTTTAAATACCTGAGAGCGAAATACTGCAACGATTTCATAAGTGCGTTCTCCGTCTGGAGTATAAAGGAGCATCTCCTTATGCTGCTCATAGTAACTTTCGTCTTTATACTTCGGCAAACTACCAAACATTGCACCGGATTTCATGTTATGTCCATGAATAATGAGGTTTGTTGTAAGCGGAGTTAAAGAACTGTCTGTATCCAATAACAGAGAACCGTTTATATTGTCACTTCCATCATAATTTCGATATAAGTAGTATGTTTCGTCTCCTGGTGTCCACATAACCGGATAATCAATGTTTGTACCAGGAATCTGAAACCATGCCGCAATGTCTGGATAGGTTGTAAAATAATCGTCATACGGACTCACATATACACTAGCAACTTCTGTTTCAGAGGTTTGCTCAGATTCTGTAGAAAGTGCTGTTTCTGTTTCAGAAGAGAGCATTGTCTCTGTAGAAGAAGTGATGTCTTCTGATGTTTCTGTTTCAGATAAGGCTTCTGTCTCGGATTCTGATACTAAAGAAGAAAGTTCAGAACTTATTTCTGTTAAGAGTAAATTTGAATCCGAAGATGCTATATTGGATTCTTTTTGTATCGTTTGTTTCGTATCATGAATCCTGCGGATTACTCCTGCAAAACCCAAACATAGGGCAAAAATACCAACTACAAGTAAAAAAATAGATATTATTTTGTGTTTTTTGTTCATATCGTAATTATACTTCATATAGTAGGTGAAAAGCAATCATTTTACTTCAATTTGTTTAAAAAAAATAAAAAAACTGAAAATAAAAAAATGCTTGCATTTTTCTGTAGAGTGTGCTAATATTAGTTCTTGTCAGGGAGAAACCCTTACATGGACAGATTCCCGAGAGGCCAAAGGGGACAGACTGTAAATCTGCTGCAACTTG
>CAYRIK010000012.1:0-42778 GCA_964424345.1 uncultured Lachnospiraceae bacterium | reverse complement strand
AGATAAGAGAGTTCCATAGATGAGCTCTCTTTTTTCTTTTTTATAGTATAAATTTATAATTATTTTTGATTTTTATGTGTATGAAAATAAATATTGCGATATTCTGTCGGTGTCATATGTTCATACAAAGTAAAAAATTTCAAAAAATATTTGTATTCTTTAAAACCAGCAAGGTATGCAATTTCTTTTAGACTTAAATTTGTAGATAACAGTTGGGCTTTTAAGTAAGAAAGTCTCATTTGAATGATATATTGTTTCATAGAACAGTTCAAATATTTACGGAATAACCTTGCAAGATAGTCTTCATGATATCCAAATTCTTCAGCAGTCTGTTTAGAAGTAAGCGGTTTGTCAGAATGCATACGAATCCACTCACAAATTTCACTAAAGCGGACAGTTCCATCGGTCGCTTGTTTTGATTGTAATTCCATTTCAAATAATAAAAGTCTTAAACAGCAGTCGATTGCTTCTTGCGGACAAGAAGGTGTATTCGCATAATGCAAAAGCTGCTTACAAAGCAATTCTACACGACTTTTTTCAGAAAAAGTACCTGATTTTTTTAAGAAATCATCAGGGAGTGTCCCATGAAAATGAAACCAATAAAAAGATACATATTCTTTTGTTTCTTGTATACCTCCATGTAATTTTTCGGCATCAAAAAAAAGATACTGACCGGAAGAAATATGAAATTGTTCTTGTTCTTCTTCTAAATGTGCAACACCTTTTATCATAATGATCAATTCGGTTGTGGATATAGTAACGGAAGGGTGTATCCAGTTTCCTTCTGAAGAAAACATGCCACCGTATGCAAATGTGATATGATCTAACATAAAAGTCTCTTTTTTACCCCTTTTCTTCTTTTTTTTAGGTTTGTTTCTTGTGTATTACAGGATATAATCACCTTAAAGAAAAGGTTTTTTACCCCATATAGAAAGGATATACGAATTATGAAACATTATCAAGGCGTAAATTATCAAAATATTACCCTTACAGAAGGTTTTTGGAAAGAACGTCAGGACGTAAATGCCCAAAAAACAGCGTATGCGGTATATAATCGTTTTTCAGATTCTCATCGTTTTGAAGCATTAGACTGCAAATGGAATGAGCATATGAACTATAAGCCACATATTTTCTGGGATTCAGATGTTGCAAAGTGGATAGAAGGTGCAGCTTATATTTTACAGAAAACACCAGATAGAAAATTGGAAGCTCTGTGCGAAAAGGCAATTGATAGTATTGTAAATAATCAGACACCAGAAGGCTATTTTAACAGCCATTTTATCGTTATGGAGCAGGAAGATCGTTTTAAACGCCGTTCCAAACATGAATTGTACTGTGCGGGTCATTTGATGGAAGCTGCTTGTGCATACTATGAAGCAACAGGAAGAGATCGTTTCTTAAAGGCAATGTGTAAATATGCAGATTATATTTATGATGTATTTTATGTATATCAGACAGCATCTTTTGCAACTTGCGGTCATCCGGAAATCGAGCTTGCACTTGTTCGTTTATATGAAACAACAGGCATAGAAAAGTATTTAGAATTATCCAAATCTTTTGTAGATAAACATGGAAATAATACAAAAGATGACTGGGATGAGTCTTATGTAAAAATGGCAAATAAATACTATGCACAGGACCAGATGCCATTAAAGAAACAGCGTACTGCTGAAGGTCACAGCGTAAGAGCGTTATATTTATATTCTGCTATGGCAGATATTGCAAGATTGTACGAAGATGAAGAATATGAAGAAGCGTGTGAAGCAATCTTTGAAAATATTGCAAATCAGAAGATGTACATTACAGGCGGCGTTGGTTCTAGTGACCTTGGAGAATCTTTTACAACAGAATATTTCCTTCCAAATGAGACTGCTTATACAGAAACTTGTGCAGCAATCTCCCTTGCATTATTCTGTAAGAGAATGCAGAAAACATCTGCAGATTCTAAGTTTGCAGACGTAGCAGAACGTGTTATTTATAATGGTTTCCTGTCAGGTGTATCTTTAGACGGTAAAGCCTTCTTCTATACAAATCCATTGGAAATTCAGCCGGAATTTAAAGATGTAAATACATCTACAATGAAAAAACGTTATATGCCTATTTCTCAGCGTGTAGAATTATTTGACTGTTCTTGCTGCCCTCCAAACATACTTCGTTTTGTTTCCTCTATTCAGGAATTGATGTATACTTATGACGAAGAAACATTGTTCGTACATCAGTTTATGGCAAGTAAAGCTGACATTCAGAATACACATGTCACACAGACAACTGATTATCCGGCAAATGGAGCAGTGACTATCAAAGTGGATGGAAATGATTTCAAACAGATTGCTGTTCGTGTTCCAGGATGGTGTACAAACTTTACTGCAGATGCAGCATATACATTAAAAGATGGATATGCTTACTTTGAACATGTTTCTGAAATTCATGTGAATTTTGAAATGGAAGTTGCATTATATGAAGCAAATAATGCGGTACAGAACAATGCAGGTCGTGTTGCAGTAGCAAGAGGTCCAGTCGTATATTGTATGGAAGCAGTAGATAATGGTGCATATCTTCGCAGTATTAAGTTAGACAGCACAACAGAATTTAGCTTGGAAAATTCAACAGAATACCACGTTCCAGCACTTCTTACAAAAGGCTATCGTAAAGTGGAGCAAGAAGGATTATATCAGCCATATAGCGCAGAATACGAAGAAACTTCCTTGCGTTTTATTCCATATTTTGCATTTGCAAATCGTGGTGAAAGTGAAATGCTTGTATGGGTAGCTGTAAAATAAAGAGCGAAAGGGCAAAATAATATGAAAAGTGTTGATTATAGAAATATTACATTGACAGATGGTTTTTGGAAAAATCGTCAGGAAGTGAATGCACAAAAGACAGCATATGCGGTATACAATCGTTTTTCAGACTCTCATCGATTTGAAGCATTAGATTGCAAATGGAATGAGCATATGGATTATACACCACATGTATATTGGGATTCAGACGTTGCAAAATGGATAGAAGGTGCAGCATATACATTCTCTAAAAATCATGATGAAAAATTAGAATTGTTATGTGAACATGCTATTGACTCTATTATTAAAAATCAGACACCAGAAGGCTATTTTAACAGTCATTTCCTTGTAACAGAACAGGATGAACGTTTTAAACATCGTATTCAGCATGAATTATATTGTGCAGGCCATTTTATGGAAGCTGCTTGTGCATACTATGAAGCAACTGGAAAAGATCGTTTCTTAAAGGCAATGTGCAAATATGCAGATTATATTTATGATGTATTTTATGTATATCAGACTGCTTCTTTTATGACACCAGGTCATGAAGAAATCGAACTTGCACTTGTTCGTTTATATGAAACAACAGGCGTAGAAAAATATTTGGAATTAGCAAAGTTTTTCGTAGACAAACGAGGAAATAATAATAAAGATAAGGCAATCTGTTATTCTTATCCAAAGAAAAATACACAAGATTACCTTCCAACAAAGCAGCAGCGTACTGCAGAAGGTCATAGCGTAAGAGCATTATATTTATATGCTGCTATGGCAGATATTGCAAGATTATATGATGATGCAGAATATAAAGAAGCATGTGAAGCTATTTTTGAAAATATCAGAAATAAGAGAATGTATGTTACAGGTGGTGTTGGATCCACAAATATTGGAGAAGCTTTTAGTGTGGATTATTTTCTTCCAAATGAGACTTCTTATACAGAAACTTGTGCAGCAATCGCATTGGCACTGTTTTGTAAGAGAATGCAGAAAATGTACAAAGATTCCAGATTTGCAGATATTGCAGAACGTGTTATTTATAATGCAGCAATTTCAGGTGTATCTTTAGATGGTAAATCTTTCTTCTATACTAATCCATTGGAAATCATAAGAGAGTATAGAGACGTAAATACCTCTACTGTTACAAAACGCTGGCTTCCAATTTCTCAGCGTGTAGAATTGTTTGGCTGTTCTTGCTGCCCTCCAAACATTTTCCGTTTTACTTCTTCTATTCAGGAGTTAATGTATACATATGATGCGGAAACATTATTTGTACACCAGTTTATGGCAAGCGAAGCAGATGTGGAACAGACACATATTACACAGACAACAAACTATCCTTCAGATGGTGCATTGAAATTAACAATTACGGGAGATGACTTCAAAAAAATTGCAGTCCGTATTCCTGGATGGTGCAAAAACTTTACTGCCAGTGCAGCATATACATTACAGGATGGATATGCATATTTTGATACAGTTTCTGAAATTTGTATTAATTTTGAGATGGAAGTTGTATTATACGAAGCAAATAATGCAGTACAGAATAATGCAGGACGTGTTGCAGTAGCAAGAGGACCAGTTGTTTACTGTTTAGAAGAGGTAGATAACGGAGAACATCTTCGCAGTATCAAATTAGATGCAGATGCCTTATTTGAAGCAGAATATTCTGAAGAATATCATGTTCCAGTGCTTCTTACAGAAGGATATCGCAAAAAAGAAAGCAGTGGATTGTATAAGAGATATACTGCTGATTATGAAAAAACTTCCTTACGTTTTATTCCATATTTTGCATTTGCAAACAGAGGAGAAAGCGGAATGATCGTCTGGGTAGACGTAAAATAAAATAGTGTTCTATAAGACCGAAGAAATGCATAGCATGATAATAAATAATCGATGGATTACATATTGTATGAAAAAGATATTATCCGCATTTCTGTCGGTCTTTTTGCTTCTTTGTTCCATGAAAATACCATCACAGGCAGCTATGGAAATTACATCTGCATCGGCTGTTTTGGTGGAAGCCTCTACAGGAAAGGTAATATACGAAAAAAATGCACAACAACGGCGTTCTCCTGCATCTATTACAAAGATTATGACGTTGCTTTTGATATTTGAGGCACTGGAGAAAGGCGATGTTTCATTGCAGGATGCAGTATTTACAAGTGAATATGCAGCAAGTATGGGAGGCAGTCAGGTTTATTTGGAAGCTGGAGAAATGCAGACATTGGAAACAATGATAAAATGTATTGTAATTGCCAGTGCAAATGATGCTTCTGTTGCAATGGCGGAACATATTGCAGGAAGTGAACAGGCCTTTGTAGACCAAATGAACGAAAAGGCAGCAGCACTAGGCATGGCTGATACTCATTTTGAAGATTGTTGTGGGTTGACAGATTCTGATTTGCATTATACGAGTGCAAAAGATGTAGCAGTTATGTCTAGAGAATTGATTACAAAATATCCGCAGATTTATGATTATTGCGGTATTTGGATGGAAGATATTGTACATACGACAAGACGGGGAGAAAGTACATTTACCCTTTCTAGTACGAATAAATTATTAAAGCAGTATCCGTATACGACAGGATTAAAGACAGGTTCTACCTCTAAAGCAAAATTTTGTGTTTCAGCTACTGCACGAAAAGATGGAATAGATTTGATAGCAGTTGTTATGGGATGCGAAAATGGAAAAGTTCGCTTTGCGGAAGCTGCTTCTTTACTTAGTTATGGATTTTCAGTCAGTAAATTATTTCGGGATGAAAATGACTTTGCTCTAGAAGCACTTCCAATCAAGGGCGCATTACAAAAGCAAGCACCTATTGCATTTAAAGAACCATTTGTATATTTAGATGTGGAAAATAGAGATATTTCAGGTATTCAAAAAAGCTTAGAATTGCCGGAATATACACAAGCTCCTGTTACAAAAGGAGACGTAGCAGGATATGCTGTATACACTTTGCAGGGAATAGAAATTGGAAGGACAGAGATTATTTATACAGAAAATATTGAAAAAGCCTCTTTTACAGATTACTTTCGACAAGTAATAGCATGGATGTTATTTTGAATGAAATTAAGAAGTGAAAGAACTAGAGCAATAGAAACAAGGCTTGCAAGAAATTCCTAGATTGTGCTATAATAACTAGAATCTGTAAAGAAGATATAAAGATATAGGGTGTATTGGAGTAAATGTACTGCAATATACCCTAAATAATATTATGGAGAATAAAATATGTGGCTTGTAGTTGGAATATTGCTGATTATATGTTTGGTTTGTATACTTTGTATTTGGTATGCATCTACACATTTTCATAAAGTGTATTATACGATAGAAAGTGATAAAGTACAGAAAGAAACAACATTTGTTGTATTGGCAGATTTGCATGACCAAATATATGGTGAAAATAATATAAAGCTGTTAGAAGCAATAGAAAGCGAACAGCCGTCTGGAATTTTAATTGCAGGTGATATGCTGACAGCAACAAAAGAGCGTGAAAAAACAGCGGAACATCTTGTAAGAGAACTTGCAAAGAAATATCCTGTATATTATGGTCTTGGAAATCATGAAGCAAAAATGAAATGGAAACAAGAGCTTGGTGAATTGTATGAACCATACATGAAAGAAATCAAAGACAGTAAAGCTAATATATTGGATAATCAATTTGTACAAGCAGATGGTATTCGTATCTATGGGTTAAATATTGATGAAAAATACTATAAACGTTTTAAACAGACACCGATGGAACATGATTACATAGAAAAAACATTAGGAAAACTTGACCAAACGTATTTTAATATTTTACTTGCACACAATCCGATGTATTTTGAAGCATATGAACGATGTAAACCAGACCTTGTATTAAGCGGTCATGTACATGGCGGATTAGTACGTTTGCCGTTTTTTGGTGGAGTGATTGCTCCAAACTTGCATTTGTTTCCAAAATATGATGGCGGTCTGTTTTTAAAAAATGGTACGAAGATGATTATAAGCAGAGGGCTTGGAATCCATAGTATAGAGTTTCGTATGTGGAATACAGCAGAGCTCGTAGTAGTAAATATTGTACCGACAAAGGAATAGAGAAATTTATGGCGATATCAGTAAAATTAGAAGTGTTTGAAGGTCCGTTGGATTTATTACTGCACTTAATAGAAAAAAATAAAGTGGATATTTATGATATTCCGATTGCAGAGATTACAGATCAATATTTGGAATATGTACAGGCTATGGAACGAGAAGACATGAATGTTGTCAGTGAATTTTTGGTTATGGGTGCTACATTGATAGATATTAAATGTCGCATGCTTCTTCCAAAAGAAGTTAATGAAGATGGAGAGGAAGAAGATCCAAGAGCACAATTAGTACAGCAATTATTGGAATACAAACTGTATAAATATATGTCTTATGAATTGAAAGATAAAATGACAGAAACAGGTAATGTATATTGCAGAGAAATGGTGCTTCCAGAAGAAGTAAAGCAATATAAACAACCCGTTGACCATCAGCAGCTGCTTGGAGATATGACGTTGCAGAAACTGCATCATATCTTTCAAAATATTATGAAACGCCAGATTGACCGTACAGATCCAATTCGAAGCAATTATGGCAATATCGTTCGTGCAGAAGTCGATGTAGAGCGAAAAACAGCTTATATCGAAGCATATATGCAAAAAAACAGACAATTTTCTTTTCGCGATCTTTTAGAAAAGCAAGGATCTAAATTAGAAATAGTAGTTACATTCCTTGTAATATTAGAACTGATGAAAACAGGAAGAATTACAATTGTACAGGAAGAATTATTTGATGATATTTTGATCACATCAAAGGAAGTGATAGGTTGAGGATATGGATATCAAAAAAGTAAAAGCAATTATAGAAGCAGTCCTATTTGCAATGGGGGAAAGTGTAGAAATTACAAAACTAGCAGAAATCACAGAGACAAAAGAGGAAGATATCAGACCGATTCTTTTGGAAATGCAAAAAGAATATATGGAACGAGAAGGCGGTATCCAGCTTTTGATTTTAGAAGATGCTGTTCAGCTTGGCACCAAAAAAGAGCTGTATGAATACATTATTCGTATTGCAAAAGAGCCAAAGAAGATTACCCTTTCAGAAGCAGTGTTAGAAACGCTGGCCATTATTGCATATAAGCAGCCAATTACAAGAGTAGAAATAGAAAAGATACGAGGTGTTTCTGCACATAGAGCCATTGAAAAGCTGTTAGAATACGATTTTGTGCAGGAGTTAGGAAGACTCGAAGCACCAGGAAGACCCGTTTTGTTTGGTACGACAGAACAATTTTTAAGAAGTTTTGGATTAGAAAATCTTTCTCAGATGCCAAATCTTGAAATAGACAAAATGGAAGAATTTCGAGAAGAAGCAGAACAAGAGATTGGACTTAGTGTAGGGGTATAAACAAACTAAAAAAAGCATATAGTGAAGCAATAGTCTTAACGTGGCAGAAATAGTATGAAAAAAATTTTTTCGTTATATTGTGCAGGACTGTTGCTTCTTTTTTTACTTTCAGATGTTGCGTATGCACAACCTTTGAATGAACCGCAAACAATTAAGGAAGCAGATCTTTTTGCACAGGCAGCAGTATTGATGGATGCAGCAAGCGGACGTGTGTTGTATGGAAAAAATGAAGATATGCAGCTTGCAATGGCAAGTACGACAAAGATTATGACTTGTATTGTGGCATTGGAGCAGGCAGAAGGCTCAGAAATAGTTACGGCATCAGCATATGCGGCTTCACAGCCTAAAGTGAAACTATATCTAAATAAGGGAGAACAGGTGCTTTTAGAAGATTTATTGTATTCCCTTATGTTAGAGTCACATAATGATACCGCAGTTGCGATTGCAGAGCATATTGGTGCGTCATTGCTTGGTTGGGAAAATGAGAAAGAAGCTGTAATAGCACGTACGCAGGAACAATCAAAAGAAGCAGTACGAGCCTTTATCCAATGTATGAATGAAAAAGCATCCCAATTACAATGTTATAATACATGGTTTATTACGCCAAATGGTTTGGATGCTACAGAAGTATTTTCATCGGAAGCAGAAATAAAAGAGGAACGATTTCATAGTACGACAGCAAAAGAGCTTGCACGTATTATGAGTTATTGTGTGATGCAGTCACCGAAAAAAGATGCATTTTTAAAAATAACAGGCACATATAGTTATGATTTTACGAATGTAGAAAAAACAAGAAGTTTTGTATGCAACAATCATAATGCGTTTTTAAATATGATGGAAGGTGCAGTCAGTGGAAAAACAGGATATACAGGACGTGCAGGATATTGTTATGTAGGAGCACTGCAAAGAGATGGACGAATGTATATTGCAGCTCTTTTAAATACGGGAGCATATGGAAGTGCAAATAAATCGAATAAATGGAAAGATACGAGAAAATTGATGGATTTTGGATTGACGTATTTTTCCATGCAGACGATATACGATGGGACAACACAAACAGAAGCGGTTATGATTGAAAATGGAAAAAAAGAACATGTACATTTTTGGGAGCAGCAATATGTGCCAACGATTGTATCAGGAGATATGCCAATTACGATGCTGTTAGCACAATGGGAAGAAGCTAAGGTCAGTAAAAAGCAGGCTTCTGTCTTGCAGGCACCTATACGCAAAGGCCAAGTGGCAGGAACAGTAGAGGTGCATTTAAATGGCACACTTTTGGCACATTTTGACATTATATGTACACAATCTATAGAAAAGCAAACCTTTTTAGATGTTTGGAATTATGTATGCGGATTGTTTTTATTGGAATAGAAAATGAAAATTTCGTAAATAAACTTTAAAAAAATGTTTGAAAAAGGAAAAATGTGTGCTACAATAAAAATCATGCGATATATTCATATACATTCGCAAAGTTTGTTTTAATACATGTACATGGAGGAACTATAATGAGTAATACTTCTAAAGCAAGTGAAAGAATTAATGCACTGCTTGACGACAACAGCTTTGTTGAAATAGGAGCACTTGTTACTGCAAGAGCAACAGATTTTAATATGGCTGAGAACCAGACTCCATCAGACGGTGTTATTACCGGATATGGTGTTATCGATGGCAACCCTGTTTATGTTTACAGTCAGGATGCATCTGTAATGAATGGTTCTGTTGGTGAAATGCATGCAAAGAAAATTACCAAGCTTTATGACTTGGCAAGCAAGACAGGAGCACCTGTTATCGGTTTAATCGATTCTACAGGTTTAAGACTTCAGGAAGCTACAGATGCTTTAAACGCATTTGGTGAGATTTACATGAAGCAGACTCTTGCTTCCGGTGTGATTCCACAGATCACAGCAGTATTTGGCAACTGTGGTGGCGGTTTAGCTATCATTCCTACTTTAACAGACTTTACATTTATGGAAGCAAAAAATGCAAAGTTATTCGTAAATGCTCCAAACGCATTAGACGGAAATACTGTTGCAAAGTGTGACAGTGCATCTGCTGAGTTCCACGCAACAGAAAGTGGTATCGTTGATGTAGTAGCAGAAGAAAGCGAATTATTATCTAAGATCAGAGAATTGGTTTCTTTACTCCCATCTAACTTTGAAGAAGAAGTTTCTGAAGAGTGTGAAGATGATTTAAACAGAGTATGTGATACACTTGTAAACTGCAAGGGTGATACAGCAATTGCATTATCTCAGATTTCTGATGGTGGTGTATTCTTTGAAATCAAAGAAAAATATGCTCCAGAAATGGTAACAGGATTCATCAAATTAGATGGTATGACTGTTGGTGCAGTAGCAAACAGAACAGAAGTTTACGATGCAGAAGGCAACGTAGCAAAGAAGATGGATGCAGCACTTACTGTAAATGGATGTAACAAAGCAGCAGATTTTGTAAAATTCTGTGATGCTTTCAATATTCCAGTACTTACACTTACAAATGTAAAAGGCTATGAAGCTACAGTTGGAAGTGAAAAGAACATTGCAACAGCAGTTGCAAAATTAACACATGCTTTTGCAGATGCAACAGTTGCTAAGATCAATGTAGTAATTGGCGATGCATTCGGCAGTGCATATGTTGCTATGAACTCTAAGGCAATCGGTGCAGACATCGTTATGGCTTGGCCAGATGCACAGATCGGTGCTATGGATGCAGATTTAGCTGCAAAGATTATGTATGATGGAAAAGATTCCGATACAATCAAAGCAAAAGCAGCAGAATATAAGGCACTTCAGACATCTGCTCAGAGTGCTGCAAAACGTGGTTATGTAGACCATATCGTAGAACCAGCAGACACCAGAAAATATGTAATCGGTGCTTTGGAGATGCTTTACAACAAGGTGGAAACACGTCCTGCAAAGAAGCATGGTACTGTATAAGAAAGGTGAGATAATATGAAGAGATTTGTTGCGTTTCTCTGCATGCTCACTTGCGTTTTCAGTTTGACAGCCTGCGGCGGTGACGATACTATGAATGTGTATCAGGCTGAAAAGGTAGCGTTGGCTGAGCAGTATGCAGTAGACAGCATTATTCCGCTTATGGAAGAATCCATTGCTAATGAGAGCGTATTAGACGTTTATAACAATAATGGATATACAGCAGCGGAATGGGAAACTGCTATTTTAGGAACTTATGATGTAACAATAGATGGTGATGCTTACTTAAAAGGCTTAGAATCTTTCTTAACAGGTTACGAGCAGATGGGAGCTATTACATCTATCGGTGATATCACAACTAAGATTGATGGTGAAGAACTTATCATCAATGTAGATGTAACAGGTGAGATCAAAGATGGTCAGATTGAATTGATTTTATCTAACGATTATTTTGCAAAAGTAAGCTCTTGCACATTAAACGTAAATTCTACATTTGGTGAACTTATGGTTAGAGCTGCATTAAATACACTTCTTGGTGTGGGTTCTGTATTCAGTGTATTGATCTTAATCATGGGTATCATTTATCTGTTTGCCTTCATTCCAAAGATTCAGGCTGCTTTTGCAAAGAAAGAAGAGCCAAAGGCTGCAGCTCCAGCCCCAGCTCCAGCTCCTGCAGCACCTGTAGTGGAAGAAGTAGCTGAAGAAGCAGATGATATGGAATTAGTTGCAGTAATTGCAGCTGCAATTGCAGCATATGAAGGACAGACAACTACAGATGGTTTTGTTGTAAGGTCTATTAAGAAGTCAAAAAGACGTTAATCGATTTGGAGGAATTACAATATGAAGAATTATACAATTACAGTAAATGGCGTAGCATACGATGTAGTAGTAGAAGAAGGCACAACAGGTGCAGCAGCTTCTGCTCCTAAAGCAGCACCAAAGGCAGCTCCTAAAGCAGCTCCAGCCCCTGCAGCACCAAAGGCAGCAGCAGGTACAGCAGGCAGCATCAAAGTAGAAGCTGGTGCAGCTGGTAAAATCTTTAAGTTAGAAGCAAAAGTAGGACAGGCTGTAAAGGCTGGTGATACAGTTCTTATCTTAGAAGCTATGAAGATGGAAATCCCTGTAGTAGCTCCACAGGATGGTACAGTTGCAAGCTTTGAAGTATCTGTTGGTGATTCTGTAGAAGCTGGTGCAGTTCTTGCTACATTAAACTAATCACTCCTAACTTTGAACGAAAATTCTAACGAGGTGTTAATATGGAATACATTTTAACTACACTTGATAACCTGATTCATCAGACTGCTTTCTTTAATTTGGAAGTAGGAAACTATATCATGATTCTGGTTGCATGTGTTTTCCTTTACTTAGCGATTGCTAAGGAATACGAGCCACTGCTCTTGTTACCAATTTCTTTTGGTATGCTGCTTGTTAATATCTACCCAGATATTATGGCAGAGGGCGGTTTGCTTCATTATTTTTATTTGTTAGATGAATGGGCAATCCTTCCATCTCTTATCTTTATGGGTGTTGGTGCGATGACAGACTTTGGTCCATTGATTGCAAACCCTAAGAGCTTTTTACTTGGTGCAGCAGCACAGTTTGGTATTTTTGCAGCATATTTTGGTGCGATTGCATTAGGTTTCAACGATATGGCTGCAGCAGCAATTTCTATCATCGGTGGTGCTGACGGTCCTACATCTATCTTCCTTGCAAGTAAGCTTGGACAGACAGCATTGCTTGGTCCGATTGCGGTGGCGGCATATTCTTATATGTCTTTAGTACCAATTATTCAGCCACCAATTATGAAGGCATTAACTACAGAAAAAGAACGTAAGATCAAAATGGGTCAGCTTCGTCCTGTATCTAAATTAGAAAAGATCTTATTCCCTATCGTAGTTACTATCGTAGTAAGCTTAATCCTTCCTACAACAGCTCCATTAGTAGGTATGTTAATGCTTGGTAACTTATTCAAAGAATCTGGTGTTGTTCGTCAGCTTACAGATACAGCAAGTAATGCACTTATGTATATCGTAGTTATTTTACTTGGTACATCTGTAGGTGCAACTACAAGTGCAGAAGCATTCTTAAACTTAGATACACTTAAAATCGTAGCATTAGGTTTAATTGCTTTCGCATTTGGTACTGCAGCAGGTGTTGTATTTGGTAAGATTATGTGCAAGTTGACAGGCGGAAAGATCAACCCATTAATCGGTTCTGCTGGTGTATCTGCCGTTCCTATGGCAGCACGTGTTTCTCAGAAGGTTGGTGCAGAAGCAGATCCTACAAACTTCCTCTTAATGCACGCTATGGGTCCTAACGTAGCAGGTGTTATCGGTACAGCTGTAGCAGCCGGAACATTTATGGCTATTTTCGGAGTATTTTGATTTTATTTTATATATTATTTGGAGGATATAAACAATGGCAGAACAGGTGAAAAAACCTATTAAAATTACTGAAACTATTTTGCGTGATGCACATCAGTCTCTGATCGCAACAAGAATGCCAACCGAACTCATGCTTCCAATTCTTGATAAGATGGACAAAGTTGGTTATCATTCTGTAGAATGTTGGGGCGGTGCTACATTCGATGCTTCCCTTCGTTTCTTAAAGGAAGATCCATGGGATAGACTTCGTAAGATTCGTGATGGTTTCAAAAATACACAGTTACAGATGTTATTCCGTGGTCAGAATATCTTAGGATACAGACCATACGCAGATGACGTAGTAGAGTATTTCGTACAGAAATCTATTTCAAATGGTATTGATATTATTCGTATTTTTGACTGTTTGAACTACCTTCCTAACTTACAGGCTGCAGTAGATGCTACAAATAAGTTCAAAGCTCAGGAAGGAAGAGGTCACGCACAGGTTGCTTTATCTTATACTTTAGGTGATGCTTACACATTAGAGTATTGGACAGATATGGCAAAGAAGATCGAAGAAATGGGTGCAGATTCTATCTGTATCAAAGATATGGCAGGTTTATTAGTTCCTTATAAGGCAACAGAATTAATTTCTGCTATGAAGTCTGTTACAAAGTTACCAATCCAGTTACATACACACTATACTTCTGGTGTAGCTAGTATGACATATTTAAAGGCTGTAGAAGCAGGTGTTGACGTAATCGACACAGCAATGAGCCCATTTGCACTTGGAACAAGCCAGCCAGCAACAGAAGTTATGGTTGAAACATTCAAGGGCACACCTTATGATACAGGATTTGATCAGAACTTACTTGCTGAAATCGCTGATTACTTCCGTCCATACAGAGATAAATGTCTTGCTGATGGATTACTTAATCCAAAGGTTATGGGTGTTGATATCAAGACTCTTCTTTATCAGGTACCAGGCGGTATGTTATCTAACATGGTTAGCCAGTTAAAGGAACAGAATGCAGAAGACAGATATTATGATGTATTAAAGGAAATTCCAAAGGTTCGTAAGGACTTAGGTGAGCCACCACTTGTTACACCTTCTTCTCAGATCGTTGGTACACAGGCTGTATTTAACGTATTATTAGGCGAAAGATACAAGATGGCTACAAAGGAAACAAAGGCTGTTCTTCGTGGTGAATACGGTCAGACTGTTAAGCCTATGAATCAGGAAGTAATCGATAAGGTTATCCCTGGTGAAGAAAGAATCAATCATCGTTATGCTGATTTACTTAAGCCAGAACTTAAGACTATCGAAAAAGAAATGGAAGTTTGGAAGCAGCAGGATGAAGACGTATTATCTTACGCTTTATTCCCACAGGTTGCTACTGATTTCTTCAAGTATCGTCAGGCACAGCAGGAAAAGGTTGATATGACAGTTTCTGATACAAAGAACGGAGCTTATCCTGTATAATTTTAAATAAGCAATTTTTCAAAGAAAGCTGCAGCACAGATTTGTGCGCAGCTTTCTTTTTTTCTTGAATGAAGATTGTAGATATGGTATACTAGCCAAAGAATAACTAGTATCACATTGTGGTACAGTATGAGATGAAACAGCGAAAGAAGGAAAAATGTGAAAGTTAAAAAACCGAAATTTTCCAAAAAAACCGAAGAACAATGGGGCGTTGTTGCAGCTGTGATGCAATCTGATATGCAAAAGATTCATGATACGTTAGAGGAACTTTCTGGAGAATCATTTGCTTCAGCAGTAGAAGCATTATTATCAGCAAAGCATGTTTACATATTAGGACTTAGAAATAGCGCACCGATTGCAAATTTTCTATATTTTTATTTGAACATGATAAGGCCGGATGTAATTTTATTAGATACGACTTCTACTACTGAGTTGTTTGAGCAGATGGTGCACATTAATTCTAAAGATGCATTTATCGGCATTTCTTTTCCAAGATATTCCATGCGTACGTTAAAAGCGATGGAACTTGCAAGTGACAGACGAGCAGAAGTAATTGCAATCACTGATACACAACATTCTCCAATCACAATGTATTCCAGCATTTCTCTATTGGCACACAGCGAAATGAATGGTGTAGCGGAGTCGTTGGTTGCTCCGTTGAGTTTGATTAATGCTTTGATTGTTGCAATGTGTTTAAAGAGCCCTGAAAAAGTAAAAAAGGGCTTGAAAAATCTGGAATATGTATGGGAAAACTATCAGGTTTATACCCATGATGAGATTAATTATTTAGATGAGGATATATCCTTGACGCCAAAGACAGGAAGTAAAGATGAGTAAATGTATAGTAATAGGCGGCGGAGCTGCCGGTATGCTTGCTGCATATAGTGCTGCAAAGCATGGACATCAGGTTATTTTATTAGAAAAAAATGAAAAATTAGGCAAAAAAGTATTTATTACAGGAAAAGGACGCTGCAACGTAACAAATGCTTGTGACGTAGAAGATTTATTTAAAAATGTTATTTCTAATCCAAAGTTTTTGTACAGCAGTTTTTATTCTTTTGACAATCAGGCTATTGTAGAATTGCTGCAAGAGTATGGATGTATGACAAAGGTAGAACGTGGTGACAGAGTTTTTCCAGTGAGCGACCATTCTTCTGATGTAATATCAGCACTCCACAGAGCTTTAAAAGCATACAATGTAGATATTCGTTTACATACAGAAGTATCTGAGCTTTGTATGACAAAAGACGCTGAAGATGGCAAAAAACGTATTACAGGGATTAAGACAAAACGTGGCGAAATGCTTTTGGCAGATGCTGTAATCGTTTGTACAGGCGGTATTTCCTATGCATCTACAGGATCTACAGGGGATGGTTACCGATTTGCGAAAGATGCAGAAATGGACGTTGTAGAGGCAAAACCGGCATTGGTTCCTTTAGAATGTAAAGAAGATTGGTGCAAGGAATTAATGGGACTTTCTTTGAGAAATGTAGAAGTGACGATTTTAGACGGCAAAAAAAAGGTATTTCAGGAATTTGGCGAAATGCTTTTTACACATTTTGGTGTAACAGGTCCATTGATTTTATCTGCAAGCAGTCACTATGTTAAAAAATATTATCAAAAAGAACTTCCGCTGTATATTGACTTAAAGCCGGCACTTACAACAGAACAGTTAGATAAGCGTGTGCTGCGTGATTTTGAAGAAAATATCAATAAGCAGTTCAAAAATTCTATTGGCGGACTTTTTCCAAGTAAGCTGATTCCGGTTATGATTAAGTTATCCGGAATTGATCCCGACAAAAAGGTAAATGAAATCAGCAAAGAAGAACGACAGCATTTTATTGATGTAATCAAACATTTACCGCTTACAATTACTGGAACGAGAAGCTTTGCAGAAGCGATTATTACGCAAGGTGGTGTCAAAACAAAAGAAATCAATCCATCCACTATGGAATCTAAAACAGTATCAGGACTTTATTTTGCAGGCGAAGTGTTGGATTTAGATGCAGTGACAGGTGGATTTAATTTACAGATTGCTTGGTCTACAGGATATTTGGCAGGAAGCAGTATAGAATAAAAGGAGAAAACGTATGAGCTTTTGTATAGCAGTAGATGGCCCTGCAGGTGCAGGAAAAAGTACCATTGCTAAAATGGTAGCAAAGAAGATGAATTTAATATATGTGGATACAGGTGCGATGTATCGTGCAATGGCATATTATCTTTTAAAACAGAATGCAGATTTTGATAATGCAGAAGATATTTCTTTGAAATGTCAAAATGCAGATATCCGTATTCTTTATGAAAATGCAGAACAGGTTGTAATGTTAAATGGGGAAAATGTAAATCCTTATTTAAGAATCGAAGCAGTAGGAAAAGTAGCATCTATTTCTAGTGCAAATCCAACTGTAAGAGCTAAATTAGTACAGCTTCAGCAAAAAATGGCAGAAGATACCGAATTGATCATGGATGGCAGAGATATTGGTACATGTGTACTTCCAAATGCACCTTTAAAAGTATATTTGACAGCTTCTTCTAAAGTGCGTGCAATGCGTCGTTATGAAGAATTAAAAGCAAAAGGGGAAGCTTGCGATTTAGATGTTATAGAAGCTGACATTATCGAACGTGACCAACGTGATATGAATCGTGAGATATCTCCATTAAAGCAAGCCAAAGATGCTATTCTTGTAGATAGTTCTGATATGACAATTGAAGAAGTGGTAGATTGCATTATAGAGCTTGCGCAAAAAGTAAAATAAATAATGTATAAAAATCCCCAAAAAGGAAACAATGGAGGATATAGGCATGGAAGTTTGTCTGGCAAAGTCTGCTGGCTTTTGCTTTGGTGTAAAAAGAGCAGTAGAACAAGTTTATATGCATGCAGAAAAAGGCGGAAATATTTATACTTACGGACCAATCATTCATAATGAAGAGGTCGTAAAAGATTTAGAAGCAAAAGGTGTGCGTGTGATCGAAGAAGAAAATCTGGATTCCTTAACAGAAGGAACGGTAATCATTCGTTCTCATGGTGTAGAAAAATCTGTATATGAACGTATTTGTGCAGTTGGATTAGAATGTGTAGATGCGACTTGTCCGTTCGTAAAACGTATTCATAAAGTCGTTGAAAAAGAAAGTGCAGCTGGAAAACAGATTGTAATCGTAGGAAGTGCAGCTCATCCGGAAGTAAAAGGGATTATGGGATGGAGTATGACACCGGCAATTGTTCTGGAAACAGAAGAGGAAGCTGAAAATTTTACTGTTTCACAGGATACAGAAGTATGTGTAGTCTCTCAAACGACATTTAATTACATAAAATTTAATAAAATAGTTGAAAAACTTGAGAAGAAGGGCTATAATATTAGTGTTGTGAATACTATTTGCAATGCAACCGAGGAGCGGCAAACGGAGGCGAGGGAAATAGCCCGTAAGGCCGATGTAATGATTGTCATAGGTGGTAAGCACAGTTCCAATACAAGAAAACTGTACGAGATATGCGCCAAGGAATGTGAGCATACCTACTTCATACAGACACTTGCTGATCTGAAGTTAGAAGCGCTACCTAATAAATCTGTTGGATTGGTAGGTATTACTGCAGGGGCATCAACCCCAAACAATATTATCGAGGAGGTTCAAAATTATGTCAGAATTAACTTTTGAACAAATGTTAGAAGGATCATTAAAAACAATTCATACAGGAGAGGTAGTTAATGGCACTGTTATCGCTGTAAAGCCTGACGAAATCGTGTTAAACATCGGTTACAAGTCAGACGGTATTCTTTCCAGAAATGAATACACAAACGACAACACTGTTGATTTAACACAGGTTGTAAACGTAGGCGACACTATGGAAGTTAAAGTATTAAAGGTTAACGATGGTGATGGCCAGGTTGCTCTTACTTACAAGCGTTTAGCAGCTGAAAAGAGCAGCAAGAGAATCGAAGAAGCATTCAACAACCACGAAGTATTAAAGGCTCCAGTAGCACAGGTATTAGATGGTGGTTTAAGTGTTGTAATCGATGAAGTTAGAGTATTTATCCCAGCAAGCTTAGTATCTGATACTTATGAAAAAGATTTATCTAAGTATGCAGGTCAGGAAATCGAATTCGTTATCACAGAATACAATCCAAAGAGAAGACGCTATATCGGCGACAGAAAGCAGTTAATCGTTGCTGCAAAGGCTGAATTACAGGCTGCTGTACTTTCCCGTATTCAGGAAGGTGACATCGTAGAAGGTACTGTAAAGAACGTTACAGACTTCGGTGCATTCGTTGATTTAGGCGGTGTTGACGGTTTACTTCACATCTCTGAAATGAGCTGGGGACGCATTGAACATCCTATGAAGGTATTCAAGGTTGGTCAGAAATTAAATGTTCTTATCAAAGAAATTAACGGCACAAAGATTGCTTTATCTCTTAAATTTGATGAAATGAATCCTTGGAAAGACGCTGCTACAAAGTTTGCAGTAGGCAACGTAGTAACAGGTAAAGTTGCTCGTATGACAGATTTTGGTGCATTCGTTGAAATCGAGCCAGGCGTAGATGCTTTATTACATGTATCTCAGATTTCTAAGGAACGTATCGAAAAGCCATCAGACGTATTAAACGTTGGTGATGAAGTAACTGCAAAGATTACAGACTTCAATGAAGATACAAAGAAGATCAGCTTAAGCGTAAAAGCTTTATTAGCTCCAGAACCAAAGGCAGAAAAGAAAGTAGAAGATGATGCAGATGTTGTATCTGTAGATATCGAAGCTGCAATTGCTGCTCAGGAAGAAGACGCTGAATAATTTAAAATGATATTAGAATCCTCGTCTATGTTCGCATAGACGGGGATTTTTTGTATACTAGGAAATTATTTATTTCCTAGTATACAAAGCTCCGCAAAGATGAACACGAGCGTATAGGGAAAGTATTGCTTCGCAAAAACACTTGGCTCCGCAAAGTGGAGGAAGTCTATCATGTGTGAGGAATATAGGAAGTGGACTTGTCCACTTTGTTTTATACTAAGAAAGTGTATTGACAATATGGCAAAAATTTTGTATCCTATAATTAACATTTAACCAAAATGTTAATTATAGGAAGGAGGGATTTTGAGTGGCGTTGCAACAAACGTTAAAAGCACTTGCAGATCCAATCAGACGAGAAATTTTAAACATGCTGAAACAAGGAAGAATGTCTGCTGGAGAGATATGTGAACAGTTTCCTGTTACAGCTGCTTCTATATCAAGGCATTTGTCAGTATTAAAAGAGGCGGATTTGGTTAGAGATACAAGAGAAGGACAATTTATTTTTTACGAACTGAATGCTTCTGTTTTAGAAGAAATCATGCTTTGGATTACAGATTTGAAAGGAGAGAGTGATAATGAAAAATAAGAGAAAAATGATTATTTCATCTATTGTTATTTTATTGCCGATTGTAGTTGGCATTTTGTTTTGGGATCAGTTGCCAGAAAAAGTAGCAGTACATTGGAATGCGGCTGGAGAAGCGAATGAATGGAGCAATCGTATTGCAACAGTTTTTAGAATGCCGCTCTTTATTTTACTGGCACATTGGATTTGCATGCTTGTCACATGGAAAGATGTGGCAAATAAATCACAGAATAGTAAAGTCATGGATTTATTAGTATGGATTTGTCCACTTGTATCATTAGTTGCCAATGGAATTATCTATGCAACAGCTTTTGGAATAAACTTAAATATATCAGGAGTTGTGTTTGCTTTCTGTGGTTTGCTTTTTATGTGTATCGGAAATTATCTTCCTAAATGCAAGCAAAATACTACGATAGGAATAAAAATAAAATGGACGTTGTTGAGTGAAGAAAACTGGAATGCAACACATCGTATTGCCGGAAAAGTATGGTTTGTTGGTGGAGCATTGATGTTATTTTCTATCTGTATTCCTGAAAGTTATTCGGTCATACTGTTTATTATGTTGCTTAGTGTAATGGCTTTGATTCCGGTTTTGTACTCTTCATGGTACCATAAAAAAGAATGTGGTCTTATAAAATAAGATAGTATTGTGGCACTTCATGATTATGAATCCGTTAGAAAAATACAGAAAATAACAGGAAAATGCATAAGCAGTTATCAAAAAATGTGGTAACATAGTAACTATATAATGTCATACTTTCACGACTGTATATTTTTTGTTGAAAATTAACTTTAAAATGAGTATTGTTGCCCAAATAAAAAATGAGCAGCAAAATATCACAAATTTAAGAGAAATTTTGAAAAAATATATTGCATTTCGCACACAAATGCGTTATAATGAATTCAACATTAAACAAGAAGTTGGCAATAGTTCAGAGAATTATTTGTGAAAGTTCTAGTTTTAATTTTTTTAAAATGTATAAATAAACAGGAGGATTTGGTATGAAGACTATTATCACTATTAGTAGACAGTATGGTTCAGGTGGTCGTGAGATTGGCAAGAAGCTTGCTGAAAAATTAGGTATTCCTTTTTATGACAAAGAATTATTAGAGAGAGTTGCAAAAGAAAGCGGTTTCTCAGAAGAAATGATTCGTAATCATGATGAAAAACCAAATAACTCCTTGTTATACAACGTAGCAATTGATAGTTTTGGTTACATCACTCATACAAGTGCAGAACTTCCAATGGGACAGAAAGTTTTCTTAGCACAGTTTGACAGCATCAAAGCAATCGCTAGTGAAGGTTCTTGTGTAATCATCGGTAGATGCGCAGATTATGTACTTCGCGATGAACCTAACGTATTAAATATCTTCATTTTCGGTAAAGAAGAAGATAAAGCACATCGTATTTCTTCTCTTTATAATCTTACAGAAGATGAAGCAAAGAAAGTTTGTGCAAAACAGGATAAGAAACGTCAGAGTTACTACAACTATTATGCAGATAAGAAATGGGGTCGTGCAGATACTTATGAATTATGTATTGACAGTGGTAAGCTCGGCATTGATGGCACAGTAGAATTCCTTGTAGATTATGTTAAGAAGTTAGAAGAAAAAGAATAATGTTCTTTATACCATAAATCCTACATAGTAATAATTACTAACGCGCTAAACTAAGATCTAAGCCGTCTGCTCCTTTTATGGAGCAGGCGGCTTAGATCATGTTAGGTCATTTAAAATGCTTGGTATTTTCGCTTGTAAGATAGATGATAAAAAAATAAAAATAAATGCAAAAAAGGTATTGACTTTTTAGAGGGTGCTTGCTATTATAATTGAGGTATGCCGCTTAACGAGGTTTAAGAATGCAAGCGCATCACCGAAGTTAGCGAGTATTTTATTAGGAGGTGCCTTATGTACGCAATTATTGCAACAGGTGGAAAACAGTACAAAGTAGCTGAAGGCGACGTAATCAAAGTTGAAAAGCTTGACGTAGAAGTTGGAAGTGAAGTTACTTTTGACCAGGTAATCGCAGTAAGTGGTGACAGCCTTAAGGTTGGTGCAGATGTAGCTAATGCAACTGTAACAGCTTCTGTTATGGAACAGGGTAAGGGTAAGAAAGTTATCGTTTACAAGTATAAGAGAAAAACCGGTTACCATAAGAAAAACGGTCATAGACAAGCATACACTCAGGTTAAGATTGAAAAGATTAACGCTTAATTTTGGTATATGACGACTATAATTATTGAAAAATCAAGTGCATCATACAAGAGCATTACTTGTATGGGACACGCAGGAAAGAAACGACTGTGGTTTGAAAAAGACTTAGTTTGTGCATCCATTTCTGTATTAGTGATTAATACTCTGAATGGGTTAGAAAAGTTTACAGATACAAAGATGGAGATTACTACAAACGAAGAGACAGGGTTTTTAAGATGTGTGTTTCAGGATGGTTTATCCGATAAGGCGATTTTACTTATCGATACCATGATCCTTGGTTTAGAACAGATTTGCCAGGAATATGGCAATAAGTATTGCAACGTAAATTTCAAGGAGGTGTAGACCATGTTAAAATTAAACCTTCAATTTTTCGCTCATAAGAAAGGTGTAGGTTCTACTAAGAACGGTAGAGACTCCGAATCTAAGAGACTTGGTGCGAAAAGAGCTGACGGACAGTTCGTTAAGGCTGGTAACATTTTATACAGACAGCGCGGTACAAAGATTCACCCAGGTGTGAACGTAGGTATCGGTGGCGATGATACACTGTTTGCTTTAACTGATGGCGTTCTTCGTTTCGAAAGAAAGGGCCGCGATAAGAAGCAGGCTTCTGTATACCCAGTAGCAGAATAATACGGACATTTTTTAAGGCTTCAAACTAGGTGTTTGAAGCCTTTTTTTAGGTAACAGTTTTGTTTCCAGAAAAGGAGTATAAATGTTTGCAGATAGAGCTAGAATATTTGTTAAAAGTGGCAAAGGCGGCGACGGTCATGTTTCCTTCCGACGAGAAAAATACGTTCCGGATGGTGGTCCAGACGGCGGTGACGGCGGTCATGGCGGAAGCGTTATCTTTAAAGTAGATGAAGGATTAAATACTTTAACAGATTTTAGACATGTTAGAAAATATGCTGCACAGAGCGGCGAAGAAGGCGGTAAGAAAAATTGCCGCGGAAGAAATGGCGAAGATATTATTATAAAGGTTCCAGCTGGTACTGTAATCAAGGAAGCAGAATCCGGTAAGGTTATTGCAGATATGTCAGGTGATAATACAGAAGTTGTATTATTAAGAGGCGGAAGAGGCGGAAAAGGAAATCAGCATTATGCAACAAGTACAATGCAGGCTCCAAAGTATGCACAGCCAGGACAGCCAGCACAGGAATTAGAATTGTTGTTAGAATTAAAAGTAATTGCAGACGTTGGTTTGGTTGGATTTCCAAATGTAGGAAAATCAACATTTATCAGTCGTGTAACAAACGCAAGACCAAAGATTGCAAATTATCATTTCACAACATTACAGCCTAATTTAGGCGTAGTAGATATGGATGACTGCAAGAGTTTTGTAATTGCAGACATTCCTGGTTTGATTGAAGGTGCTTCTGAAGGTGTTGGACTTGGATATGAATTCCTTCGTCACATTGAAAGAACAAAAGTTATGATTCACATTGTAGATGCGGCAGGAACAGAAGGAAGAGATCCAGTTGAAGACGTATATGCGATCAACAAAGAACTTGCAGCATATAATGCAGATATCGCACATAGACCACAGATCATTGCAGCAAATAAAATAGATGCTATTTTTGATCCTGAAAATGATCCTGTAGCACGTTTAAAGGCTGAATTTGAGCCTCAGGGCGTAGAAGTAATGCCAATCTCAGCGGTAACAGGAGAAGGTGTAAAAGCGTTATTATATAAGGTTTCAGAGATGCTTGAAAAAGTGGACGATACTCCAGTCGTATTTGAGCAGGAATACTTCCCTGAAATCGAAAAACCTTTAGATGAAGAACCATTTGAAGTATATTATGACGAGGAAGAAGATGAATATGTAATCGAAGGTCCTCGTATTGAAAAGATGCTTGGATATACAAATCTTGAGTCAGAAAAAGGCTTTAGATTCTTCCAGAATTTCTTAAAAGAAACTGGTATATTAGAGCAGTTAGAGGAACTTGGTATCAAAGAAGGCGATTCTGTACGTATGTACGGTCTTGGTTTTGATTATTATAAATAAGAGGAAAAGAATATGACAAGTAAACAGAGAGCATATTTAATGAGCCTTGCAAGTAATTTGGATCCAGTATTCCAGATTGGAAAATCTTCTCTTACTCCAGAAATTACACAGGCAGTAGCAGAGTGCTTTAATACACATGAACTCATTAAAATCAACGTATTAAAGAACTGTTTTGATGATCCAAAAGAAATGGCTTATGCACTTGCAGAAAGAACACATTCACAGGTTATTCAGGTAATCGGTAAAAAAATCGTTCTTTACAAGGAAAATAAAGACAATAAAAAAATTGAGCTGCCAAGATAATCTGATTTGGCAGTAACGAAAAAGTGGGAGATGCTTTCATGAAAAAGATTGGTATTATGGGTGGTACATTTAATCCTATTCATAATGGGCATATAGCATTGGCAAAGGCAGCAATGGATCATTGCGGTCTGAATGAAGTGTGGTTTATGCCAAGCGGATATTCCTATTTCAAAAACAGAGCAGAAATCGTGACAGGAGAGGACAGAATCAATATGACTCGCCTTGCGATAGATGGGTATCCATTTTTTAAATGTTCTGATTTGGAAGTAAAAAGAGAAGGAAATACTTATACAGTAGATACGTTAGAAGAACTAAATAAACTGTATCCGACTGATGAGTTTTATTTTATCATGGGAGCAGATTCTCTTTTAGCACTTACTAAGTGGAAAGATCCTGATAGGATCGCCATGCTGTGTACTTTAGTAGCAGTAGTGAGAGATGACGTAAATATGCAGGAATTAGAATCTGGACAGAAATACTTAGAAAAAACACTAAATGCTCGTATTATATTAGTACCATTTAAAAAGGTCAATATTTCTTCCAGCACAATCAGAAAAAAACTTTCAAATGAAGAAACAGTAGAAGAAATGCTGCCTGCGAAAGTGCTTGCATATATATACGAGAATCAGTTGTATGAAGGGACTTACACAAATGGAGATGGAACAGCTTAGAAAAGCAATGAAGAAAGTTCAGGATAAAGACAGATATGAACATACACTTGCAGTAGCCTATACTTCTGCATGTCTTGCTACATTAAATGATGTAGAAGCAGAAAAGGCCTTACGAGCAGGTTTATTACATGACTGTGCAAAATGTATTCCTACAGAGCAAAAGCTTTCTCTTTGCAAGCAGTATGGAATTGCAGTATCTGCAATCGAGAAACGAAATCCTTCTCTTTTACATGCAAAATTAGGAGCTGTACTTGCGAAAGAAAAGTATGGGGAAACAGATGTTGATGTTTTAAATGCGATTGAAAATCATACAACCGGAAGAGAAAATATGAGTATGCTGGAAAAGATCGTTTTTATTGCAGACTATATAGAACCAAACAGAAGCAAGGCACAAAATCTTACCTTGATACGTAAATTAGCTTTTTCAGATATTGATGCAGCTTTGGTAAAAATATTAGAAGATACATTAAAATATCTGGAAGGTACCGGAACGGAAATTGACCCTAATACAAAAGAAACGTTAGATTTTTATGTACTTGGAAATCAACAGAAATAAATATATTAGGATATGGAGGAATGACTTATGGTATCCAAAGAAATGGCAAAGCTTGCCGTAAAAGCATTAGAAGATAAAAAAGGCGAAGAAATCAGAGTAATCGATATTAGTGAAGTATCTGTACTTGCTGATTATTTTATTATTGCAAACGGTTCTAACAGAAGTCAGGTGCAGGCGTTGAGTGATAACGTAGCAGAGACACTTGGTCGTGCTGGCGTACACACAAAGCAGGTAGAAGGATATGAATCTGCAAACTGGATCTTACTTGATTTCGGTGATATCATCGTTCATGTATTTGACAAAGAAAATCGTTTATTCTATGATTTAGAACGTATCTGGAGAGATGGTAAGATTGTAGAAGCAGACAGCTTATAAAATAAAAGAGTATATAGGATTTGAGATAATTCAAAACGTTAGACTTTTTAAGCACAGCAGTTTTGATGGCTGATAGGTACCCTCTTTACTGGACATCCAGTAAAGAGGGTGTTTTTTGTATACTAAGAATAAAAAATTTTGAGAATCCGCACAGGAGCGAGAAGAAAATAGCGGCTTTTTCACTCGCTTAAGGTTAGCGAAATGATATATATTTGACGAAGTATAAAATGGTATGTTATCATAATAAAAAGGAAACTACTGGAGGAACTCTGTATGTTGACGTTTACACCTGTGACAGAACAAGATGCTATAGTTATAGTAGTGTTAAGAAAAATCGTGTGGGAAACAACATATCGTGGAATATATCCTGATGCTATGTTGGACCAGTTTGATTTTGATTGGCATATGGAAAGAGAAACGCAGCATATAAAAAGTCCGCAGTATAGAGAATTTTTTATTGAAAACAATGGACTTCCAATAGGATATATAATCATAAAAAAGACGACAGAAGGCATTGTTTTAGAATCATTTTATGTTATTGCAGATTATCAGCGTCAGGGCATTGGAAGAAAAGCATTTGAGTTTGTAAAAGCATATTGTAGGGAAAATGGTGTAACATCTTTTACATTAAGCTGTGTACCTCAAAATGAAAATGCCAGATGTTTTTATGAGAAAATGGGTGGAAGTGTGATAGGAGAAGATATGCAAGACGAAGAAACATGGAAAAATTCTGTCACATATCGTTTTGATACTGCATCACATTTTTGAAGGCGGTATTTTTGAACTGTCTTTATAGATGAATCAAAACAACTGGTATAACCTGATTGGCAGGCTGTAGCAGTTGTTTTTTTTATACTAGGAGATTGTTTCTAACGCTTCAAGAAGATGAATATGAGCGTGTATGGAAAATATTGCTTTATCAAAACGCTCGGCTCAGCAAAGTGGAGCAAGTTACTTATATGTGAGGAATATAGGAAGTGGATTTGTCCATTTCGTTCTACACAAAGAAAAAGCAAAGCAGGAAATTCCGCTTTGCTTTAAAAATTTATGAAAAGATTTATGCTGCATCATCTGTATCAATTCGCATATAGAAGGAAATGAGGTATAATCCGCATAAACCTACAAGTGCATAAACGATTCGGCTCAGCCATGACATATCACCGAATAAAAAAGCTACTAGATCAAATCGGAAAAATCCAATGAGTCCCCAGTTGACAGCTCCGATGATAGCAATAGTAAGAGCAGTAAAATCTAAAACTTTGTTTTGCATAAAAGTTACCTCCTTTTCCTTTAATATATCCATAGGAAAGAAGTTTTATGCAGAAAAAATTAGTGGCATAAATGGAATACACCAAATACTTTTCCGAGAATCATACAGTCATCTACAATGATTGGTTCCATTGTATCATTTTCAGGCTGTAAACGGATGTGACCATTTTCTTTATAAAATGTTTTAACAGTAGCCTCATCATTTATGAGTGCTACTACGATATCTCCATTTTCAGCAGTATTGCAGGCTTGTACAAAAATCTGATCTCCATCAAAAATACCGGCATTAATCATAGAAGTGCCGCGGACACGCAAAGAAAATGTTTCTCCGCTTGGTACATAATCAGATGGAATAGGAAAATATCCTTCGATGTTTTGCTCAGCAAAGATTGGAGCTCCAGCAGCAACATTTCCAACAACTGGTATGCTGACCATTTCTGTACGAACCATCTGGAAACTATCATCACAGATTTCAATCGCACGAGGTTTTGCTGGGTCTCTTTGAATATAACCTTTTTTTTCGAGTGTTTCTAAATGAGAATGTACAGAAGATGTGGAACGTAAGTTTACTGCTTCACAAATCTCACGAACTGCAGGTGGATATCCTTTCTTTAATATACATTCCTTTAAATATTCTAAAATTTGTTTTTGTTTATCGGTAAGTTTTTTATCCATAGTTTCATCCTCGCTTTTAATGTAGTGTTAAGCTGTAGAATTATAATAGTATTTTTCTCATCATAGCATAATTTTTTGAAAAAAGCAAACATATATTCTCGAAAATATGTTCGATTTTTGGTGAAAAATACTTTACTTTTTGAGATAGTAGGACTACAATAACAATACTATTGGATGATGACATCATCTGGAATATTTCCATGGAGCATAGATACGATAACACGTACACGTTTTGTAGCTCGTTCCAAATATTGGTATGCAAGTTTTGCGTTGGCTTCATCAAACGTTTCTTGTGTATATGCTTTTTTGAAAAGTTCATAGGCATGTGCCATATAGTCAGCTCCTTCATCTGCCAAAGAAGTGATATAGGCATGATTTTCATCAGAAACTTTGATATCTGCTAATGTTTCAAAGGCAGTATTTAATTCGTCTAAGGCATTCAAAGCAGTTTCGACAGCGTCAGAAGCACTGACATCTAAGTTGTTTAATTCAGCATCTAACTGTTCCATTTTTAAGACAACGGTATTAAGGTTGTTTTGAAAAGCAAGTATTTGTTCAGAGTTATCAACACCGCAAGCGGTAGCTGTGTATGTACATAGACAGATTAGGGTGATCATAATTAATTTTTTCATGTGTATATTCCTTTTAAAATGTAAATTCTTTCCTAGTCTATCATATTGTAGTGCTTTCGGCAAGCATTTAGAGATTTCTCATATAAGAAGAAATTCTTAATTTTTAGCAATCAAGTGACGGCAGACGTTTGCTTGTTTTTCAAACATACTTGTGGTATCATCACTTATAGTGCGTTTATAGAGTATTTTTAGAAAGGTACGAAAACTTATGATAAAAACAAAAAAAGCAACTTATGAAATTGATATGTTACATGGACCGCTTATAAGTAAGGTTCTTTTATATGCAGCACCGCTTATATTATCAGGTGTACTGCAGCTTGCATTTAATGCAGTAGATTTGATTGTAGTTGATCAGTTTGCCGGAAGTAATGCGATGGGTGCAGTAGGCTGTACTTCTTCTTTAACCAATTTGATTGTCAGCTTATTTATTGGAATATCAGCGGGAGTGAATGTTTTAGTCGCCCGTTTTTATGGTGCAAATCAGGAAAAGGACTTAAAAGAAGTTGTTCATACTGCGATTGCACTTTCTGTAATAGGTGGTGCATTGCTTGCGGTAATTGGTATTGTTATATCTAAGCCAGTTCTTATATTAATGGATACACCGGAAGAATTATTAGATTATGCAGCAACATATATGCGTATTTATTTTGCAGGTATGCCGTTTATTATGTTATACAATTTCGGCAGTGCTATTTTGCGTGGGGTAGGAGATTCCAGAAGACCATTATATTATATTTTAGCTGCTGGTATTGTGAATGTGATATTAAATATTATATTCGTAAAATTTTTATATATGGAAACAGCAGGTGTTGCACTTGGAACTGTATTAAGTCAGCTTGTTTCTGTTGTATTGCTTATACATACACTTTTGACGACAGACAGACCATATAAACTTATATTAAAAGAATTGAAAATATCAGGTGATAAGTTAGGAATGATGCTTCGTATCGGGCTTCCAGCAGGTTTACAGAGCTGTTTGTTTTCCTTATCTAATGTTATCATTCAGTCTTCTGTAAATGGATTTGGTTCTTTTGCAGTTTCTGGTAATACAGCTGCAAGTAATATTGAAAGTTTCATTTATACAGGTATGAATGCATTTTATCAGACAGCACTTACGTTTGTAGGACAAAACTATGGTGCTGGCAATATGAAACGAATTAAGAAGATTTCTTTTGTATGCGTAGGATTTGTAACAGTATTTGGTATGATGTTAGGCGTGGTTGCTCTGACATTTGGAAAGCCATTGCTGCATTTATATGGAGCGGGAGCCAAAGAAGTAGAATATGGTCTGGTGCGTTTATCTATTATATGCAGTATGTACTTTTTATGCGGTATTATGGATACATTGGTTGGAATTTTAAGAGGATTAGGATATGCAGTTATGCCAATGCTCGTATCTTTGACAGGTGCTTGTCTGTTCCGCGTAGTGTGGGTAAAGACAGTCTTTGCATCTTATAAGACCTTAAGGATTTTATACATATCTTATCCGGTTTCTTGGATTCTTACTGCAAGTGTACATGCCATTTGTTTAATCGTTGTATATCAGAAATTGAAAAAGACACATCCAAGTGCAGAATAAAGAAAAGGCAGGAAAATATATATGTACGCATATTTTAAAGGGAAATTAGCTTATGTTGGGGAAGATAGCATCATCTTGGATGTTCATGATGTAGGATATCGTATTTTGCTCTCTCCAGCGAGCATTGCATATTTACCAAATATTGGAGAAGAGGTGTGCTTGTACACTTATACAAGTGTAAGAGAAGATGCTATTTGGTTATATGGATTTTTGAATCATGATGATTTGGAAATCTTTAAAAAGTGCATCACAGTAAGCGGAATCGGTCCCAAGGGTGGAATGGCTATTTTGTCTGTTATGGATGCGGATGCATTGCGTTTTGCAATTTTGTCTGGAGATGCCAAAGCAATTGCCAAAGCTCCTGGAATTGGCGCAAAAACAGCACAGCGTTTAATCTTAGAGTTAAAAGATAAAATCTCAGTAGAAGATGTTTTGGTAAAGAGAGAAAGCGAAGGCGTTCAGACAAAAGTAGGAAATCACAGTCATGTAATAGAAGAAGCGGTAGAAGCGTTGGTTTCTTTGGGATATTCAGCAACAGATTCTTTAAGAGCAGTAAAGGGTGCAGCAGAATCTTTTGATGCGAATATGGATGTAGAAAGCTTGCTGAAAGCTGCGTTGAAAAATATGTTTTGAGGTAAAGTATGGCCAAAAGAATGATTGAAACAACCTTACAGGAAGAAGATGTTAAGATAGAAGGTTCTTTACGTCCACAGTTTTTATGTGATTATATAGGACAGGACAAGGTAAAGGATACGTTAAAAATATATATAGATGCTGCAAAAAGCAGAGGAGATAGTCTGGATCATGTATTGTTTTATGGGCCTCCAGGACTTGGAAAGACAACTCTTGCCAATATCATTGCTAATGAGATGGGGGTACATTGTAAAGTAACAAGTGGACCAGCTATTGAAAAACCAGGTGAAATGGCAGCTATTTTAAATAATCTGCAAGAAGGAGATGTTCTCTTTGTAGATGAAATCCATCGCTTAAATCGTCAAGTAGAAGAAGTTTTATATCCAGCAATGGAAGATTTTGCGATAGATATTATGATTGGAAAAGGTGCAAGTGCAAGATCTATTAGATTAGATTTGCCGCATTTTACACTAGTAGGCGCAACAACAAGAGCTGGTCTTTTGACAGCACCGTTGCGTGATCGTTTTGGAATTATCCATCATTTGGAATTTTATGATACAGAACAGTTGAAGTTAATTATACAGCACTCTGCGCGTATTTTAGATGTAAAGATTGATGAGAAGGGTGCAGTAGAGCTGGCACGAAGAAGTCGAGGAACGCCTCGTCTTGCAAATCGTATTTTAAAAAGAGTTCGAGATTTTGCACAAGTAAAATATAATGGCGAGATTACAGAACAGGTAGCCAATATTGCACTTGACCTTATGGATGTAGATAAGTTGGGATTGGATCATCTTGACCGCAATATTTTAGAAACTATTATTTATAAGTTTGGTGGAGGACCGGTTGGATTAGATACGTTATCAGCTGCGATAGGAGAAGATGCTGGTACAATCGAAGATGTATATGAACCATATTTGATTCAAAATGGTTTGTTAAATCGTACACCAAAGGGAAGAATGGCGACAGAATTAGCATTCAGACATCTTGGTATTGAGCAATAGATAAACAAAGGGAGAAAAATATGTCATTGGGTAAAGTAGAACTTCTTGCTCCAGCAGGAAATTACGAAAGTTTTATAGGTGCTGTGAATGCAGGTGCAGATGCAGTATATGTAGGCGGTGAAAAGTTTTCTGCAAGAGCATATGCAGATAATTTTGATACAGATACATTGTGTGCGTGCATCCGCTATGCGCATCTTTTTGGAAAAAGAGTATATCTGACATTAAATACGTTAATAAAAGAACAGGAATTTTCAGAAGTATATGAGTATGTAAAACCATTTTATCTTGCAGGCTTGGATGGAGTGATCATTCAGGATTTTGGTGTACTTCGATTTTTAAAAGCACATTTTCCGAATATGGAATTACATGCGAGTACACAAATGGCAGTGACTGGACCTGAATTTGTATCACTTTGCAAAGAACTTGGTGTTTCAAGAGTCGTTCCGGCAAGAGAGCTGAGTCTTTTAGAATTAAAGCAGATTAGGGATGCAGGCATAGAAGTAGAGTGTTTTATTCATGGTGCTATGTGTTATTGCTATTCAGGCATGTGTCTTATGAGCAGTATTTTGGGAGGAAGAAGCGGAAATAGAGGCAAGTGTGCACAGCCTTGCAGACTGCCATATCAGGTTTCTACTGATGAATATACGGATAAAGAAGTATATACCCTTAGTTTAAAAGATATGTGTACGATTGAGCATGTTCCTTCTTTGATCAAAGCTGGTATGGATTCTTTTAAAATAGAAGGACGTATGAAGCGAAGCGAATATGCTGCAGGTGTAACGGCGTTGTATCGTAAGTATATCGATATGTATTATAAACATCCGGAAAAACCATTTTCTGTATCAAAAAAGGATAAAGAAATATTAAAGCATTTATATATAAGAAGTGAATTACAGGATGGATATTTGTTTAAGCATAATGGACAGGAAATGGTAACAAAACAAGCTCCTAGCTATAATGCGTTAGATGATGCAATTCTTGCAGATATTCGTGCTAAATATATTGGTTACACAAAGAAATTGCCAATTTCCTTATATGGATATTTTGAGGTAGGACAGGAAAGTGTATTGACTGTTTATACAGAAGATGGAATCAGTGTAACTGTAACAGGCCCAGTCGTAGATGCAGCACAGAAGGCTATGGCAACACAAGAAAGTGTTGCAAAACAGCTTACAAAATTAGGTGGTACACACTTTGAACTGAAAGATATGGATATTTCTATTCAAGGAGATGTATTTTTGCCAAATGGTGTGTTAAATGCTTTAAGAAGAGAAGCACTAGAGCAGTTAGAAGATGCAGTGATTGCACATCATTTTCCAACGATTGCACTTAGAAACCCAATAGAAGTTTGTACAGAAACGCAGTCAGAAAAAACGATATCTGTAAAATCATCAGCAAGTGTTTTAGTAAAAACAGCAGAACAGTTTGAGACATTGCTGCAGCATAATATTTTAGGACAAATAGAAATTATTTATTTAGAAGACGAAGCGATGGATGCGTATATGAATGGTTCTTATACGATTCCTTCCCAAATACAGATTGTATATGCAATGCCATATGTACTTCGTTCTAAAGACCTTAATAGAATGGAGCAATATTTACAAAAACTGTGGGAAAAACAAGTACAAAATGTATTGGTACGAAATGTAGAATCTCTTGCATTGGTTGAACGTATGAAAAAAACATATCCGTATACGATTATGACGGATGCTTCTTTATATTGTTGGAATGTACAGGCAAAGTCTGCTTTTAGAGCGTATGCACAAAGAGTAACATTGCCATTTGAGTTAAATGCAAAAGAACTTCGTGCATTGAGAGATGAAGATACAGAACAGATTTTATATGGATATATTCCGCTTATGATTACTGCAAATTGTATTTATAAAACAAATATGTCTTGTCAGATTTCTTCTGGTAAACAGATGCACAAGGCATTGCTGAAAGATCGATATGGAAAAATCTTTACTGTTTTAACAAATTGTAAATATTGTTATAATATCATTTATAATAGTGTTCCGTTATCGTTACACAAAAAATACAATAAAAATCGTATCGGTCATTTTAGACTGCAATTTAGTATTGAACAGGCAGCAGAAATGAGTAGTATACTGGATTATTACGAAAATTGGATGCATGACAAGGCAGCAGAATTTCCAATTAAGGAATATACGACTGCACATGAAAACAGACAAGTTGAGTAATTTGGGAGAGCTATGGGAATTGTTTTATCAGACTTTGTAACATATATGGCATTGCTGTTTGGAGCATTATTTGCACTTGATGGTATTATGTGCCTTATAAGAAAAACGCAAAAAAGCAGAAAATGGTGTTATATCAGACAAAAGCTAGATATCTTTTTGATACAGTTTTTGTGTTATTGTGCTATGTGCATTAAAACAAAAGATGTAAAATATATTTTGTTGTATGGAGTAGTGCAAGTATTATTGTTTTCGATGTTGTCGATTACGCCGATTATTTATGACAAAGTCAGTCGAGGCTTATTAAACAATATGTGTTTCTTGCTTGGAGTAGGCTTTATTATGATTTCCCGTTTTTCATTTTCAAAAGCGGTTAAACAGATTGTTATAGCAGGAGGAGCGTTCCTTATTGCACTTTTAATTCCATTTGTTATGAAAAAGGCTAAAAAGATTTTGGAAAAAGGTTGGGCTTTTTATGGAGCACTTGGAGCAGTACTTCTGTCAGGTGTTTACATATTAGGAGAAATTACAAATGGTTCCAGACTTTCTTTTACGATTTATGATGTCTCTTTTCAGCCTTCTGAGTTTGTAAAAATTATTTTTATCTTTTTTGTAGCATCATTACTGTTTTATAAAACAAATCCAACCAGAATCGCAGTATCTGCTGCGGTTGCTGGACTATATATATTAGTTTTGGCAGCATCTAAAGATTTAGGAGCAGCATTAATCTTTGGAGTGACATATATTTTTATGTTATTTATTGCGACCAATAGTTATACTTTGCTGTTCACTGGAATGATTGCAGGTGTATTAGGTGCAGACGTAGCTTACATTACGTTTTCTCATATACAGTATAGAGTAACAGCATGGTTAGATCCATTTGCATATATTAATGGATCAGGATATCAAATTACACAATCTTTATTTGCAATTTCTTCAGGCGGATTGTTTGGTGTTGGATTATTTAATGGAAATCCACAAGTGATTCCATATGTAGAAGATGATATGATTTTTGCTGCAATTTGTGAAGAAATGGGTATGTTGTTTGGATTGGTGGTTATTATTGTATGTTTTTTATCCTTTTTCATGATTATGCAGATTGGAATCCGAACACAGGATACGTTTCATAAACTTCTTTGTACAGGATTAGCTGTTGCGTATGCAGTACAGATTTGTTTGACGATTGGCGGAGGTGTTAATTTTATTCCGCTGACAGGCGTAACCCTTCCATTTATCAGTTATGGAGGAAGTTCTGTTATGGCTACTGTTTTTGCATTTTTTATAGTACAAAGTGTTTATATACAGCTTCCAAGAAAACAACTAAAAATACAAGAGGAGAACATGCATGGATCAGGAAAAGAAGCAGAAGAACAACCAACAAAATAAGCAGATGCATCTTGTTATTCTTGTGTTTTTTGCAATCTTTTTAGCAATGTCTGTATTTTTTATGTGGTATAACTTGAAAAATAAATCTGAATTATTTAATAATTCTTATAATTCCAGACAAGAACTGATGGCACAAGAAAATATCCGAGGAACAATTTATTCTTCTGATGGTGAAATGCTTGCGTACACGCAGGTAGCAGCAGATCAGAGTGAAAAAAGGGTATATCCGTTTGGTAGTTTGTTTTCGCATGTGGTAGGTTACAGTAATTATGGAAAAAGTGGGATAGAGGCACTCGCCAATTATGAGCTTAGTCATTCAAGCATATCACTTGCTCAAAAGGTGTCAAATGATATGTCAAAACAAAAAAATCAAGCAGATCATGTATATACAACATTTGACAGCAAATTGCAGCAAGTTGCAGAAGAAGCGATGGGTGTTTATGACGGCGCTATTGTTGTAACAGAGATTAAAACAGGACGTATTCTTGCAATGGTTTCAAAGCCAGACTTTGATCCAAATGATATGGAAAGTTTGTTTAAAAAGCTTTCTAATGATACAAAAAGCAGTGTATTAGTAAATCGTGCGACACAAGGATTGTATCCGCCGGGATCTATTTTTAAAATTGTGACTACATTAGAGTATTTAAGAGAGCATGATAATGATCTTAGCACATATAGTTATACATGTAATGGTACATTTTCTTATGGAAATACAACGATAAGTTGCTTTAATCATACTGTGCATGGTTTGCAAAGTTATGAGAAGTCAGTGACAAATTCCTGTAATTCCTCTTTTGCAAATATTGGAGTAGGATTAAATTTAGATTCTTTTGCAGATACTTTAGATGGATTGTTGTTTGGAGAAGAGCTTGCAATTGACCTTCCATCTAGTATAAGCAGTTATGATCTTATTGGAGATGGTTCTAAAGATGCAGTCATTCAATCTTCTTTTGGGCAAGGAAAAACAATTGTTACGCCATTATTGATGAACATGATTACTTGTGCAATTGCAAATGATGGAAAAGTAATGAAACTACAAGTATTAGACCAAGTGTGTGCGGCAGATGGTACATTGGTTAAAAAATATACGCCTTCTTTGTATAAAACACTTATGACAAGTGAAGAATCTGATATATTAACAGATCTTATGGTACAAGTGGTAAAGGTTGGAACAGCATCTAAATTAAATGACTTGGAATATTCTGTAGCGGGAAAGACGGGTTCTGCAGAATACGATTCCAGCAAAAAGTTCTCTCATTCTTGGTTTACAGGATTTGCTCCAGCAGAAGATCCTGAAATTGCAATTACTGTTATTTTAGAAGAAGCAGGTACAGGAAGTGCTTATGCAGTGCCAGCAGCAAAACGTATTTTTAATGCATATTTTGAAGATTAAACAAGAAAGACAGAATATTCTGTAAAAGAAAAACCTTGCAAAGCGTATTCTGATAGACTATACTATTACTAATAGATGTGTTTGAACTATGAAATTTCATAGTCTGAGCAACAGTCGGAATGAAAAAAACGTAGGTTACAGCGTTCCATATCAAAAGGATATGAACAAACAAAAAAGGAGATAGTTGCTGTAAAACAAGTAACATTGTAAAAAGGGAAAAGGGCTTTTAAGATAGAAGCATGCATGTGGAAATGAGAATGAAACATAAAAGTGTACAACTTTTTATAAGTTTTCAGTGACGGTAGCTATTATGATTAATGCAACAAGCTGTGGCGGTGTAGTTATTTTTAGAGGAAAAATCCTTTTGCTTTATAAAAATTATCATAATAAGTATGAAGGATGGTTTCTGCCAAGGGGAACTGTAGAGCAGGGAGAAACATATGAACAAACTGCTCTTAGAGAAGTACTTGAAGAAAGCGGTGCTAAAGCTAAAATCGTAAAGTACATAGGAAAAAGTGAATTTTCATTTAAGATACCAGAAAATATAGTAGAAAAAGAAGTACATTGGTATCTTATGCTGGCAGATAGTTACTATAGTAAACCACAACGTGAGGAATATTTTGTAGATTCCGGTTTTTATAAATATCATGAGGCATATCATTTGCTTCGTTTTCCAAATGAACGACAGATATTAGAACAGGCATACAAAGCATATAACGAATTAAAAAGAAATGGTGAGTTATAGTAAGGGAGGATTTTGATGCAGATAAAATCTGAACTTTTATGGGGCAAACATATACGCAAACAAAAAGAAGCATATGAATTGTTACAGAATGGAAAACTTCCATTTGGATATTATCTATTATTAGCAACATCGGATGGGAGATTAGAGTTTGCTCCTTCGTATATGCAAAAAAATCGTTATTTTACTTCCAAAGAGAGTCTTATTTTCGGTGTAGCGTACCAAAAACAGGAAGCGTATGAAATGATCTGTGATATTTTAAAAGAGATTTATGTAGACCATGTATATAAATCTGTTGCAGATTATGTAAATATGCTTTGGGAGGATGTATGCTAGAAATTATTTTCTTTATATTAAAAGTATTAATGCTCCTGATAGGAATATGTGTTGGAGTTTTTTTGCTGTTGTTATGTCTGGTGCTGTTTGCACCGATTCGGTATCGTGCAAAAGGAAGCAAGTACGAAGAAAATTTAAAGCTAAGTGCTGTTATTTCTTATTTGAATCCAATTGTGAGAGTCTATATTTCTTATCCAGATGGCGAGCTTGTATATATTAAAATTTGTGGATTTACCATATATAAGACCAAAAAGGAACAAGGAAAACAACAAACAGGTTATGCAGAAGAAAAACAGACAAAAGAACAAAAAGTGGTTTCAGAGGATTTTAAAAAAGAAACTCCAAAGAAAACAGATGTTGTCAAAGAAAACGAAAAAGAGCAGACAACAACCAAACAACCTAAAAAACCAAAGAACGAGCAGGAAACGAAGGGTACTGTCGTACAGTCCGAACAAAAAAAAGATACAGCTAAACAAAAAGCAGATGCTATTGAAACTAGTGAGAAACAGACGGATGCAAACTCTGATAAATTGGATGGGATTCGTTATTATATTTCCTTGTATCAGGAAAATAAAGCACTTATTCTGAAAGTACTAAAAACGATAGGGAAGGCATTAAAAACGCTGCTTCCTACTCGTTGTAAAGCAAATGTATTTTTGGGTACGGGACAACCAGATGTAACAGGATATATATATGCAGCCTATTGTGGTTTGCAGGCATATTTACCAAAAGGTCTGAATTATCATCCGATGTGGACAGAGCAGGTGTTGGAAGGAGAATTTGATATAAAAGGTAGGATTCGATTGATACACTTGCTTGTGGCAGCAGTAAAATTGCTCATAAATAAGGACGTAAGACTACTAATTAAGAAATGTAAGAGGAGTTAGTGATATGGCAGTAAATAATACCACAGATATCATAGGAGATTTAATGAAAGGATTGGATTCTGTTTTATCTACGAAGACAGTAGTTGGAGATGCTACTCAGATTGGAGAAACAATCATTATTCCACTCGTAGATGTTTCTTTTGGAATTGGTGCAGGATCTGGAAATAAAAATAACGGAAATGGTGGAAGCGGCGGTGGACTTAGTGGCAAGATGAGTCCAAGTGCAGTGCTTGTAATTCAGGATGGAATGACAAGACTGGTAAATGTAAAAAATACCGATAATGTTTCCAGAGCATTAGATTTGATTCCTGAAATCATTCATAAATTGAAACCAAACAAAGATGTAACAGATGAGGAAATTAGAGAAAAAGCATTTCCAGACGAAGAAACAGAAGTCTAAAATAGAATAAACATATTCATAAGGGGTGTCACATACATTATATAAAACGGTATGGGCAGCCCTTTTATTATGCATCGAAGATTTATTGGATTTATGTTGTTTTTTATTGCAATAGGAATGTTGCTGATGCTCTTAATTGAAAACAGAGTAGTTGGAATGATTATAATTGGACTGCTGTTGTTGATTGGATATAATTTGCAGTGCAGATGTTGGTAAAAAGAATTTGACACAAAAAATGCCTGTCTGTTTTCACAGACAGGCTAATAATTTGCTCATTAAGCTCTTTCAACTAAACCGGATTTTAAGCAGCTTGTACATACATGTAACTTCTTACTTGTTCCGTTTACGTTACATTTTACACTCTTAATGTTAGAGTTCCAGATTTTGTTGGATCTTCTATGAGAATGGCTAACTGCATTACCAAAATGAACGCCTTTCGCACAAATATCACATTTTGCCATTTCGACACACCTCCTCGCGGTTACAAATTCACAACATTGATATTATACACAATCAATCAATAAAATGCAAGAGCAAATTTAAAAATCATGTCAATTGCATTAAAATACCTATTCAGTATATAATAAGATACCTTGTTTTGCAAGCCCCTTTTTTGTAAAAGATAAGAAATTTTAAAAAAACTATTCACTTTTTGCAGGAAAGAGGTTATAATGTATGCAGTATATCTATGTTAGATAGGAGGTAACTATGAAAAAATCTTCAATTGATACAAATATGGGCAATATTAAGATTGATAAGGATGTTCTGGCACAGTACGCAGGTGCTATTGCGATGGAATGCTTTGGTATTGTCGGTATGGCAAGCGTTAACGTAAAAGACGGACTTGTACAGTTACTTAAAAAAGATTCTATGACTCGCGGTATTTCCGTTTCAGTAGACAACCATAAATTAAGTCTGGATTTTCATGTGATCATCAGCTATGGCGTGAACATAGCAGCGGTATCCGATGTTTTGGTAGAGACCGTTAAGTACAAATTAGAGCAGTTTACCGGTATGCAGGTAGATAAAATCAACGTCTATATTGAAGGCGTGAAAGTGATTGATTAAGGATGAAGGAGGAATTGTGTGTTCTATGAATAAAATTGACGCACAGCTCTTAGCCAAGATGTTCTTGGCAGGTGCAAAAAACTTAGAAAGTAAAAAAGAATGGATTAACGAATTAAACGTCTTTCCAGTTCCTGATGGAGATACCGGTACAAATATGACAATGACTATCATGGCTGCTGCCAGAGAAGTTGCAAATATCGAAGATCTTACAATGGAAAAATTGGCAAAGGCAATATCTTCCGGTTCTTTAAGAGGTGCGAGAGGTAATTCAGGTGTTATTTTATCTCAGCTCTTTAGAGGTTTTACAAAGGCGATTCGTGAAGTAGATGAGATTGACGTTCCACTTATGGCTGTTGCATTTGAAAAAGCAGTAGAAACAGCATATAAGGCTGTTATGAAGCCAAAGGAAGGTACTATCTTAACTGTAGCAAAGGGTGCTGGTACAAAAGCAAGAGAATTGGCAGATGCAGGCTGTGATGATATGACTGCATTTTTAGCAGGTGTTATTGAACATGCAGAGTATGTACTTAGTCAGACTCCTGAAATGCTTCCTGTATTAAAACAGGCAGGCGTAGTTGACTCAGGCGGACAGGGCTTTGTAGAAGTACTTCATGGATGGCAGGATGCTTTCTTAGGCAAAGAAATTGATTATACGATTACAGAGGCAACAGGTTCTGCTCCTGCTGCTAAGTTAGATGCACAGGCAGAAGCAGATATTAAGTTTGGATATTGTACAGAATTTATTATTTTGCTCAGCAAGACATTTAATATAAAACAGGAAATGGACTTTAAGTCTTACTTAGAATCTATTGGTGACTCTATCGTGGTAGTTGCAGATGATGAAGTAGTAAAAGTTCATGTTCATACAAATGATCCTGGTCTTGCTATTCAGAGAGCTTTAACATATGGCGCGTTATCCAATATGAAGATTGATAATATGCGCTTAGAACATCAGGAAAAACTCTTTAAGGAAGCTGAAAAAGCACAGGCAGAAGCAGCAAAAGAACCTGAAATGCCAAAGAAGGACGTTGGATTTATTTCTGTATCCATCGGCGAAGGCATGAATGAGATTTTAACAAGTCTTGGTGTAGATTACATTATCGAAGGCGGTCAGACAATGAACCCTTCTACAGAAGATATGTTAAATGCAATCGAAAAAGTAAATGCAGATACTATTTTCATTCTTCCAAATAACAGCAATATCATTCTTACTGCAAATCAGGCAAAGGCTTTAGTAGAAGATAAGAGAATTATTGTTATTCCTACAAAGACAGTACCACAGGGTATCACAGCGGTAATCAATTATGTTCCTGATTTAAGCATCGAAGAAAACGAAGCAAATATGACAGCTGAAATTAAAAACTTAAAAACTGGTCAGGTGACATATGCAGTACGAGATACTATGATTGATGACAAAGAAATCAAATGTGGTGATTTCATGGGTATCGGAGATAAAGGTATTTTAGCTGTTGGTACAGATATGGCAGAGATTACAATGGAAATGATTGAGCATATGGTAGATGAAGAATCTGCTTTAATCAGCGTATATTATGGAAGTGATATTGCTGAAGAAGATGCAGAAGCACTTACAGAAGCAATCACTGATAAATATCCAGCTGTAGATGTAGAATTACAGTATGGTGGACAACCTATTTACTATTATGTTATTTCTGTAGAATAAAAAATAATAATATTGAAACCCTCTTTACTGGAGAAATCCGGTAGAGAGGGTTTTATATATATAAAAATGCTTCACAAGGATATGCTCAGATTTATCTTGATTTTTAAGTTGCTGATGCGTCTTATTTGTGGTACAATAAAAACAATTTCACGTTTTTATATACTTGGAGGCATAGACAATGGACGTATTTTTGCAACATATAATCATATAAAAAGCATAGTCATACGATAAAAATATGGCTGTGCTTTTTGTGTTATTATGCATCTTAAAATGTTGGTGCAAAGGTTGTAGATGTAAAAAGTCAGTTTTCTATGGTAGAAAGCGTTTGTTTGGAAAGAATAAAGAAAGGAGTTGTGTATATGCATAAAAAATATCGAGCTATCATATGTTATTTGCTTGCAGGATTTATGCTGGTGGTAGGACTTTATTCAGAAAGAATAACGATTAGTTC
>CAYRIK010000011.1:41162-42843 GCA_964424345.1 uncultured Lachnospiraceae bacterium | reverse complement strand
ATATAAGGATATAATATAACAAAGTATATTGCTTTTATCATTTAGCATAGTAAAATGTAATGTGATAAGCTGATATATTCACGAAAAAGAATAATATAATTTTTATAATGGGGGTACTTACTATGAATGCTTATATGCAAAGAGTATTAGACGAAGTCAAAGCCCGAAATACAGGCGAGGACTTATTCATTCAAACGGTGGAGGAAGTATTTTCAAGCATAGAAAATATTATCGACAAACACCCCGAATATGAACAGGTCGGACTTTTGGAAAGATTAACCGAACCGGACAGACAAATACAATTTCGTGTAGCATGGACGGATGATAACGGAAATGTTCATGTCAACAGAGGCTACCGTGTGCAGTTTAACGGTGCAATAGGCCCATATAAGGGAGGGCTTCGCTTCCACCCTTCGGTAAACCTTGATATGATGAAATTCTTAGCATTTGAACAAACCTTTAAAAACAGCCTTACAAGCCTGCCCATAGGCGGAGCTAAAGGCGGCTCCGACTTTGACCCCAGAGGTAAGAGCGACTCCGAAATAATGAGATTTTGTCAAGCATTCATGACGGAGCTTTATCGCCATATAGGTCCTGATGTAGATGTGCCGGCAGGAGATATCGGTGTATCCGGAAAAGAAATAGGTTATTTATACGGTCAATATAAGAGAATCAAAAATGTTTGGGAAAACGGTGTTCTCACAGGCAAAGGAATGAGCTACGGCGGATCATATTTCAGACCCGAAGCTACAGGATACGGTGCAGTATACTACTTGCAGGAAGTTCTTTCGCACTACGGTGAAGATATAAAGGGCAAAACCGTTGCAGTATCAGGCTTTGGCAATGTGGCATGGGGTGTATGCGAAAAAGTGGCACAGCTCGGAGGCAAGGTAGTTACCATTGCAGGACCTGACGGATATTGCTACGATCCTGACGGAATCATCACCAAAGAAAAGATTGATTATCTTCTCGAAATGCGTGCATCCGGCCGCGACAGAGTACAGGATTATTCGGACAAATTCGGGGTTGAGTTCATTCCGAACGAGAAACCGTGGGGTGTTAAGGTAGATATCTGTATGCCAAGCGCATACCAAAACGAAATAGGCATGAAAGAAGCTCAGCAAATGGTGGAAAACAAAGTTGAGTACTACATTGAGGTTGCCAATATGCCCACAACCAATGAAGCATTGGCATACCTTAAAGAAAATATCAAAGTTGTTGCTCCGTCCAAGGCCGTCAACGCAGGCGGCGTTGCCACATCGGCTCTGGAAATGGCTCAAAACTCCATGCGCTACAGCTGGGAACCCGAAGAAGTTGATCAAAAACTTCACAGCATAATGAAAAACATCCATGACGCATCGGCAAAAGCTGCCGAAGAAGAAGGCCTCGGCTACGACTTGGTAGCAGGTGCAAACATAGCAGGGTTCAAAAAAGTTGCCGAAGCAATGATGGCAGAGGGGATATTCTAAGATAGATTATATACATTTGCCATGGGTAAATAAGAAGTATTTAAAAATGCGGTGTAACCTTATAATGAGGTTACACCGTTTTTTCTGTGCATTTAAGGGAATGCCATAAAAATTTTGTGCGAAGAATAATCATCTATTAGCCGATTTTAAAAATGTATTGATTTTGGTGGGTAGATTGTGTTGTCTCTTTCACTTAGTGCGTGCCGTTTGAA
>CAYRIK010000011.1:0-41062 GCA_964424345.1 uncultured Lachnospiraceae bacterium | reverse complement strand
ACGGACATTCGAGGTTATTCTAACCTCTCATTGGGCAAACTTCATTTGCCTTAAAGGCAATGTGGAAAAATTACTTATTGCGTAGGGATATTTATGAATCTTTTACATAGTGCGTGCCGTTTGAAACGGACATTCGAGGTTATTCTAACCTCTCATTGGGCAAACTTCATTTGCCTTAAATAAAAACAATCAGATAATTTATTAAGCAAGCTTATAAATTCTCTGATTGCTTTAATTTAACCGTTTCAAAAAAAAGAAATGGTGATTCATCAGGGGCTCGAACCCTGGACACCCTGATTAAGAGTCAGGTGCTCTACCAGCTGAGCTAATCGCGCTCATATAAAAACCAGCAATCTTTCGACTACTGGTTTATCGTGCGCGATCAGGGGCTCGAACCCTGGACACCCTGATTAAGAGTCAGGTGCTCTACCAACTGAGCTAATCGCGCTCGCACTGTGCTTCATATCAAGCACTCATTTAATATAACACAGTGTTTTTCAAAATGCAACCCTTTTTTTGAAAAAAGTTAAAATTTATGAATTTTTTGTTTTACTATGTACTTGTATGGGAAAAGTGTGGTAAAGTAAGAAGAACGACAAAGAGAGGGAATGAAAAATGATATTTGACACACATGCACATTATGATGATAAGGCATTTGATGAGGATAGAGAAGCGCTTCTTTTGAGTATGAGGGAACATGGAATCGAAAAGATTGTAAATGTTGCTTCCTCACTCGAAGCAAATGAGTATACATTAAAACTGACAAAACAGTATGATTTTATAAAAGCAGCATTTGGTATTCATCCAGGATCAGCAGCAGAATTGAATGAAGAAAATTTTAAACGTATAGAAGAATTGTGTCGTATGGATTGTTGTGTGGCAGTAGGAGAAATTGGTCTTGATTGCTATTGGCCAGAACCGGAACTGTCTATTCAAAAAGTATGGTTTGAACGACAGATGGAGCTTGCAAAGACGATACACAAACCGATGATTGTACATTCCAGAGATGCTGCGAAAGACACTTACGATATGATGAAAGCAGCCAAAGCAGATGAAGCTGGCGGCGTAGTGCATTGCTTTTCTTATAGCAAAGAAATGGCAAAGCAGTTTGTTGATATGGGCTTTTTTATTGGAGTTGGAGGCGTTATTACTTTTAATAACGGCAAAAAATTAAAAGAAACAGTAGAATATATTCCATTAGAACATATTGTATTGGAAACGGACTGCCCATATTTATCACCAGTTCCGTTTCGTGGAAAAAGAAATTCTTCTTTAAATCTTCCGCTTGTAATAGAAGCAATCAGCAATATAAAGGGAATTTCAAAGGAAGAAGTTGAGCAGGTAACGTGGGAAAATGCTCATCGTTTATATCATTTACAAAAATAGAGGAGACAAGAATGGCAAGTTTAGGTATTCCACAGAACACCATAGCAGTTTTACAGAAATATAATTTTAATTTTCAAAAGAAATTTGGACAGAACTTTTTGATTGATACACGTGTATTAGAGCGTATTATTGATAGTGCAGAAATTACAAAGGATGATTGTGTATTAGAAATTGGTCCTGGTATTGGTACTATGACACAGTATTTGGCAGAGTCTGCAAGAGAAGTTGTAGCAGTTGAAATTGACAAAAATCTGATTCCGATTTTACAAAATGATACATTAGCAGAATATGACAATGTAACGATTATTAATGATGATATTTTAAAGGTAGATATCAATAAGATTGTGCAGGAAAAAAATAATGGTCAGCCAATTAAAGTAGTTGCAAATCTTCCTTATTACATTACAACACCAATTATTATGGGCTTATTTGAAAGTCATGTACCATTAAAGAGCATTACAATTATGGTTCAAAAGGAAGTTGCAGACAGAATGCAGGTTGGACCAGGCACAAAAGATTACGGTGCATTAAGTTTGGCGGTACAGTATTATGCAAAACCAGAAATTGTTGCAAATGTACCACCAAATTGTTTTATTCCAAGACCAAACGTAGGCAGTGCAGTAATTCGCCTTACTCGTCATGAACAGCCACCAGTAGATGTAAAAAATGAAACCCATATGTTTGCATTGATTCGTGCATCTTTTAATCAGAGAAGAAAAACATTGATCAATGGTTTGACAAATGCAGGAAATTTGAATGTTACAAAGGAACAAATCGTACAGGCATTAGAGAAAATGGGACTTCCAGCAACAGTACGAGGAGAAGCATTGACATTAGAGCAGTTTGGAGAACTCTCTAATTTATTATTGGAAAATAAGTAATTTTCGTAGACAGAAATGTTTACGAGGACATGCATGGATATGGGGAAGTTCTCCGTAAGGATGCACAAATGAATGGTGAAATGATCGAGAAATAGTAATAGACTAGAGGTGAAAGGTTTGGATAAAGCAGAATATAGAATAGCAACAGAAGAAATCAAAAGATTGATATCATTGGGGGAATATGCGGAGGCTTCTCACATTGCAGATACGATTGACTGGAACAGAGTCAAGAGTGTTATGATGTTATGTACAGTCAGTGATCTGTATAAAGTAAACCGTAGATATGAAGATGCGAAAGAGCTTTTATATATGGCTTATGAACGCAATCCGGAGAGCCGTACCATTTTATATTCTCTTTGTGATTTATCTATAAAATTAGAAGAATTTGTAGCAGCAATCGAATATTATAAAGCGTTTATAGAAGTTGCACCAAAAGACAGTGGACGTTATGTACTCCAGTATCGCTTATATCAAGCACAGGATGTAAGTTTAGAAGAACGTATTGAAGTATTGCAGCAGTTAAAAAAAGAAGAATATATTGAAAAGTGGGCATATGAGCTTGCATATTTATATCATAGAATCGGACTTGGAACAGAATGTGTTGATGAGTGTGATGAGCTGATTTTATGGTTTGGTAAAGGCCGTTATGTGTACAAGGCAATGGAGTTAAAAATGCTGCATGAGCCATTGACACCAGCACAGCAGTATGTATATGACCGTCGTTTTGAACAGTTAGAGCAAGCAAAAGATATGACAAGAGTATTGCCACGTATCGACTCCGGTGATTCTCAGATGACAGATGAGAGTATGGTTGATGTGACAGATGCTCCAACAGTAGAAATTCCACAGGAATATTTAGAAGAAGAACTGCCTCCACAAGAAGAAATTCATGTGAAAACATTAGATGTTGCCAACAATTATAATACAATTAATTTACAAAAAGAATTGGCAGAAAGTCTGAAAGAAATATTAGAAGTTTCTAATACAGAAAGCGCTGTAGATGCTTCTATGGAAAAGGAAGAAGCTGAATACGATGCAGATCCGATTATCGTAAAACAGCAGACAGCATCTTCTATTTCAGATTATATTAAGAATGAAACACAAGATATTTTTGCACAGTTTGATGCAGAAAAACAGCGTGATTTATTTGATATACTCGATGAAAATGAAGAGGATTCTGATTGGGAAAGTCAAGAAATCGAAGAAAGTGAAGTTTCAGAAATAGAAACACCAGAAGTCGAGGAAACAGAAGAAAATTCTGAAATGGAAAGTGAAGTTTCTGGAATAGAAACACCAGAAGTCGAGGAAACAGAAGAAAATTCCGAAATGGAAAGTGAAGTTTCTGGAATAGAAACACCAGAAGTCGAGGAAACAGAAGAAAATTCCGAAATGGAAAGTGAAGTTTCTGAATTAGAAAATCCAGAAGCAGAGAAAAATATAGAAGTTTCTGAAACAGCAGAATGCAATCAAGAAACGAAGAGTCTTGAAACAGTAGCAATTCCAGCAAATGAAGTCGAAGAAAAGGCAATGAGTTTCAAAAAATATGCCAGCTTCATTCGTTCTGTGGATACAGAAATGCAGATTATGAATGTATGGGAAAATGCAGCAATGGAAGCTGCATTTGGAAATGTCAGCGTTACAGGACACGATCAGAGTACTTGTTTTGAGTTTATTAAAGTATTAGTAAATGACCTGAAAAAGCAGGGCATGGTTGTAAATGGAAAGACAGCAAAAATTTCAGCAGTAAATTTGAATAAAAAAGAGCCGTCTGAAATTATGGGTAAGGTTCAAGGCGGTATCTTGATTATTGAAAGAGCTGGCCGACTTAGAAAAAATACAGTTGAAAAGCTGATGGAATGTATACAGTCTCAACTTTCTGAAATATTAGTATTTTTAACAGATACCAAGCAGGGCATGAATCGTCTGTTTGAACGCAATAGTGTTTTGTATAATGTTTTTGAACTTCGTGTCGATATTAAAGATTATACAAGTGATGAACTGATTGAACACGCATTAAAATATGCACATAATAAGGAATATAGTGTAGACGAACTTGGTATGTTGGCACTTCGTACCAGAATAGAAGAAATTTTATATAATGACGAAGCGTTGACATTAGAAGATGCAGAAAGCATTATAGACGAGGCGATTGTTCATGTAGATCGTAAAACATTGAAGCATTTTATGGATATTTTCATGCATAGACGCTATGATAACGAGGATATGATCATTCTGACAGAAGCTGATTTTTTACACGAAATATAATAAGATGACAGGATGGGTTGCCAAATAGGGCAGCCCATTTTTATGTCTCATCGTGCTGCAGATTGATTTTTTCTAAAAGAAATTTGTAGCGTTTTAAAATGGAATTTACTTGATAGATATAGCAATCTATTAAATCTGGGTCGGTAACATTATCAAAACCACTGTAAGCTACCTCCAGAGCATATCTTGTTTTCTTTAAATCTTCTAAAAGATTTTCTTTTGTTTCGGAAAAGTCTGTTGTTTCAGACAATGTTACAGGGGGTTGCTGAAAAGTCATTTTCACAAATAAGTCACCTCGTTTCTATATACAGTATAATCCAAATTTGGAAAAAGTACACAAAATGCCATCCAAAAAGTATGACAAGAACTCTAAGAAAACCTGTTTTTTGACATATGAAAATGTGAAAAAAAGGCGGTTTTTGAGGTCGTTTGTGGATAAATCGTCTTTTGTTGTGGACAGTTTACGAAAATGAAAAACCTGTCGAAAAGCTATGGACAAAAGATGTTACTTTGCTATAATACAAACACATCCGAAATATTTCGAATATCGTTACTGAATTTTAGTTGATTTTTAGGGTACATCTATGAAAAGAAATATTTGTTTTTTTGAGCCAAACGAGAAGTTAGCAGGTAAGCTCGTAGATTATTGGCTGAGTCATGGACTGAACGGATATGATATTATTTATTATTCCGAGCAGGAAAAGTGGCTGACGGATTATACATCTATATCTGCAGAATTATGGATTTTAGATGTGAGCCTGCGTTCGGTGGTTTCACATATACCATCAGGGAAGATTTTGTGGTGGTCTGATGTTATGGAAGATACACAGTCGGTATTTAAGTATCGAAGTGCTGTTGTCTTGCTTCATACAATAGAAGGCTATCTTGAAACAGAGAATGCTGTTTCGGGAACACAGATTATTAGTTTATATTCGCCAATAAAACGAAGTTTGCAAACAACATTCGGTATTACATTGGCACACTTATTATCAAAAGAAAAACGTATCTTATATCTAAATTTAGAAGGCTATTCCGGTTTAGAACGGACATTTGCCGATTCTTATTCTAAAGACATATCAGATTTCATTTATTACATTCAACAGACATCTGAAAACATTCCATTAATCATTCAAAAATATGTATATCGTTTAGGCGAGGTTGATATGATGCCGCCTGTATTAAATCCGTATAATTTACAGGATATTACGGAGGAAAAGTGGCTGAAACTTCTGCATTTGTTACGAGAAAGTAATTTATATGACGCCATTATTATGGATGTCAGTGATTTTATTCAAGGCACATTTTCTATATTAAGAGCCAGTCAGGTTATTTTTTCTTTAATAAAGTCAGATACTCGTTCAGAAGCAAAGTGGCAGCAGTATTGCAGCATTCTTCAGGAAACTGGTTACGAAGATGTTTTACAAAAAACACAGAAAACAGAACTCTCTAAAATAACAGTATGCTCTGTAAATCCTGAGGAGTGTTTGAAGCAGTCAGCAACAGAATATGTAGCACAGTCAGCAAGAAAGGCGGGATTGTTATGACAACTGGATATGATGTGTGCAGAACGCAGATTAAAAATCAAGTCATGGAGCTATTGCAAAATTGTGAAGCACTAGAAGATGCAGTTGTATATGAGCAGATAGAAAAGATTGCACAAAGATTTGCGGGGTATCGTTTGCTGCATCCAAAAGACAAAGAACGTATGTTGAAAGAAGTTTTTAATAGTATCCGAAAAATGGATTTATTAGAAGAATTGTTAGAACAGCAGGATATTACAGAAATCATGTTTAATAGCTATGACAATATTTTTATCGAAAGAAATGGATGTATAGAAAAGTACGATGGGAAATTTGAGTCGGAAGAACGCTATATGGACATCATTCAGCAGATTGTTTCACGATGTAATCGTACTGTAAATGGTGCTAATCCGATTGTTGATGCAAGATTAGAAGATGGTTCGAGAGTCAATGTTGTGTTAAGTCCCATTTCACTACAAGGAACCGCAATGACGATACGACATTTTCAAGAACAACCACTTCAAATGGAAGATTTGATTCGAATGGGCAGTATTACAAGGGAGTGTGCAGAGTTTTTACAAAAGTTAGTCGTTGCAAAATATAATATTTTTGTCAGTGGTGGAACTGGTGCAGGCAAAACGAGTTTTTTGAATATTTTATCTGGATATATTCCAGAAGAGGAACGTATCATCACATTGGAAGACAGTGCAGAATTAAAACTACAAAATACACCAAATTTAGTTCGTTTAGAAACACGCAACAGTAATGGAGCAGAGTGTAAGGCAATAACGATGCGAGATTTGATAAAGACATCTTTAAGAATGCGCCCGTCCAGAATTATTGTTGGTGAAGTAAGAGGAGAAGAATGTGTGGATATGCTTCAGGCAATGAATACAGGACAGGAAGGAAGTATGTCTACAGGACACAGTAATTCGGGAAGAGATATGATATCACGTTTAGAAACGATGTGTTTAATGTCACAGGAGCTGCCGCTTACTGCTATTCGCAGACAATTATTGAGTATTCATATTATTGTACATTTAGGTCGTTTAAGGGATCATTCTCGTAAAGTATTAGAAGTTTGGGAATTGGTCGGTATCGAACAGGGGGAGATACAGATGAAACTTCTTTATATGTTCCAGGAAGAAGGAGAAAGGGAGGGAAAAGTGTTTGGAAAATTACAGAAAATGGGTGAGCTTACGCATACAGGAAAGTTGCAGATGGCAGGCATCACTTTATCTTCCTAGATTAACGGGAAAACGTTTTTTTATGTGGCTTTTATATGGTGTTGCTTGTGTATGTTTATTTTCTTATTTTTTCTATAACAGTTTGGTGGCAATTCCTTTTTTGATGCCGATAGCACTCGTTCTTGTATGGAAGCAATGGGAGCAGTGGCAGAAGCAAGTGTTGATGCAGATAGAGTCTGGATTTAAAGATTGGCTTTCATATTTAAAAGGTGGTTTACAGTCTGGAAAGAGTGCAGAATACGCAATATTGAGCAGTAAAGAAGCATTTCTTAACTTTATAGGGGAAGGACATCCAATCTTACTTGGGTTAGAACAGCTTTATAGAGGGTTGGAGCTACACATTCCATTGGAAATATGTCTGAATCGTTTCGGAGAAGAAACGGGAGTAGATGCTATCGCAGATTTTGCTGTTATATTTGAAATTTCCAAAAAACAAGGAGGACGTATGACAGCAACGCTTGAAAAGACGATGCAGCAGATTTATGACAAGATTGATTTACGTATGGAAATCAGTTCTCTTATAGCAGCTAAGAAACTAGAACAGCGAATTATGTGTATGATGCCATTTTGTATTATGTTTTTTATTGGGAAAACGAGTGGAGGATATTTTACACCATTGTATCACAATCTCAAAGGTATTTTGATTATGAGTGTCTGCTTGGGATTATATCTTTTCTGTGTCTTTTGGGGAGAGAAATTAACAGAGGTTCGTGTATGATAGAACGATTTTTGGAATGGCTTGGCAGTTATTTATACAAATTTTTACAGAAAAGTTCTGTGTCGGTTGTATTTTTTCCAAAATCGGTACAGAAAGATATAGATATATTAGGAGAATCAACAGAACGTTATTATATCAAAAAATTGGGATATGTGTGTGGGCTGTGTATTGCAGGAATTGGGATTTTTCTTGTATATGGATTTGGCAGTTGGTTTCATAAAGGAGTATATGTGGAGTATGTTCAAAGACCGCAAGTATATGAAAAGTCTGAGGAAATATCTTTAAAAACGGGAAAACAAAACGATATTATAACAGTTGAAGTAGAACCAGTTTTATGGACGAAACAAGAAGCAGATGCAGGAGTGGAACAGGTAATCTCCGAGTTAGAATATGAAATATTAGGTGCAAATCAAAGTTTGGAAGAAGTAGAAGAAGATTTATATTTGATGGAATCGTTAGAAGGATATCCATTTGATATTTATTGGAAAAGTTCAAATGAAACATTGATTGATTCATATGGAACAGTAAATCGTACAGGGCTTTTAGAAGATACAATTGTAACTTTGACAGTAGAATTTACATACATGGATTGGGAATGGAGCACTTCCTTTGCAGTTGTGCTTAAAAAAGAAGTACTTACGGATCAAGAACAATATAAAAGAGCGTTGGAAACTTTGCTATTGCAGGAGCAGGCGGAAAATAGAAAGGAGACAGAATGGGAACTTCCTAAATATATGGGAGAGGAGCGTTTATATTACCAGGAAACAGAAAAAGACAATACTGTTTTGATTCTTGCAGTGTTGGTATTGGTTGGAGCAGTAGGAGTATGGATTGGACAAGATCAAGATCTGCATAAAAACAGAATGACAAGACAGCAACAGTTTAAAGCAGAATATATTTATTTTGCAGAAAGTTTGTCTTTGTATATATCAGCAGGTTTAACACTTCCGACAGCAATGCAGTTTTGTATCAATGATTACAAGAAACGTAAACCGAAGGGGCATTTGTTAAGGGAAGCATTGCTTGATTTTCAAAAGGATATGCAAAATGGAATAGGATTTTTAGAAGCTATGAAAAGGCTGTCCGAAACGAGTGATGATGTGAATTATAAAAGACTGGCAGGTTTGTTAAACCAGGGAATGATAAACGGAGCTTTGGGACTGGCAGACTCTTTAGAGCAGGAAGTACAAAAAACAAGAGAAGAAAAAAGACGGCAGAGTAAGGTGGAAGGAGAAAAAGTATCTACTGCTTTGATTGCTCCGATGATGCTTCAGTTAGGTATTGTGATTGTATTAATCATGTTGCCGGCATTTTCAAGTATGCAGTTTTAAAGTATTTCATTCAAAAATAGAAAGGTGGATAAAAGAATATGATAAAGCGTTTTATGAACAGAGTGAAAAGTTGTTTGCAGGATGAACAAGGAATTACGACGGTAGAAGTTATCTTGCTTATGGTTGTATTAATTGCAGTAGTATTGATTTTTAAAGAACAGGTGTTGGAATTAGTAGAGGACATTATGGATAAAATCAGCAATCAGGCAATGAAAGTATAAAGATGCAAACGAGACAGGTAACAGGTTCTGTAAGTATATTTTTAGCACTGACGATTACGATGATGCTTTCTTTTTGCATGGTATTGATTCAGAGTGCAAGAGAAAATGCCATGTTATTAAAAGCAGATATCACGTTAGACACAGCAGTAAAAAGTATTATGGCAGAATATCATCAAAGATTGTGGGAAAGCTACGACTTGCTTTATATAGACAGTAGTTATGGAGATGCATTACCCAATTATGAGTATGTTAAGCAGCACCTAAGTGATTATGCAGAAGATAATCTGCAATATGATAATGCAGCATGGTTTTCTTTAGCACAAACAGACAGCAAACTGTCGAATGTGCTGTTAGCTTCTGATGAATATGGAAGTGATTTTTACTTACAGGCAGTAAAAGCAATGGAAGCATCTATAGGAATTTCATATATAGAACAGATACTAGAATGGTTTGAACAGGTGGATTCTATTATGGATACACAGGAACTTTTAGAATCCGAAAGTCAAAAAGCAAATGAAGTTATTGAACAAATAAATGGAACTCAAGTGGAAGTAGAGGAAGCTGTGTGGGGAGAGGATCAAAATGGAAATCCAATCATAGTGGAAGAAGCGGAATATGAAACAGTAGACATTGAAAATCCATTAGATCAAATACTTTCTGACAATCTGTTATTGGGGCAAATTATTGAAAATCATTCAGATATTTCTAATGCTTGGATTGATGTATCACAATTAGCATCACATAGGCAACTTGCTGTTGGTACGAAAAAAGAAAAATTAGAAACAGATGGAATCTGGAATAAAGCCTTATTTTGTAAATATGCGATAGACCATTTTACAAGCTATATAGATCAGAAAGAAGACACAGAAGGGTTACAGTATCCATTGGAATATATAATAGGTGGGAAAAATTCTGATAATCAAAATATGGAAGTCGTTGCGATGAAATTGCTTGTGATACGGGAGATAGATAATTATTTGAATTTATTAAAAGATGATATCAAACGTGCTGAAGCAGATGCAATTGGAGCAGCTGCAGCAACGTTGGTTCCATGGGTAGCGCCAATCATTTCACAGGCAACATTGATATATTGGGCATATGAAGAAAGTATAGAAGAATTACAGCACTTATTTCAAGGCAAATCGATTCCACTTCTAAAATCGCTTGGGTTAGAAGGAATTTCTGAAGTTACATTGTCGTATGAAGAATATTTGTATTTGCTGATGCTTATGCAGAATCGAGAAACGCTTACAATGCGCACAATAGATATGATAGAAGCTGATATACGCAAAGAACAGGAATACTTTCGGATAGATGGATGCATCAGTAAAGCAGATATTACAATGACTTTACAGGATATTTATGAAAAAGAATATATGATAACAAAGACAGTACGTTATCAAGAATAGGAAAGGAAAGAGGAACTTATGCAGACGGGTAATCAGATGGGTGCTTTTTGGGAGAATGTAACCAGTGCTTCTCGTAATATTAAAAAAATTATACAACAAAAAAAGTCTCTCCAAGTGCGTAGTATTGGAACCGAAAAAGCACCTTTTCGATTATCCGTAGGTATAAGAGCTTTTATAAGTATTGAAGCGTCGATTGCGATTCCGATCTTTTTGTTTTCTTTTTTAGAAATTATGTCATTATTAAATTATATCTCTGTATATAGTGGTGTGTTATATGCAATGAAAACAACAGCAGATCCTATTTGTGTATATGGATATGCTTATGATCAGATTATGGAAGAGAAAGCTATTTCTTTAGGAGAACAGGTAGTTTCTTCGCTTGTATTTTCAGAAACGTATTTGGATAGTCAAATTCGTACAAAATGTGCAGACCATTTATTTGAAAGTATAATAGAAAATGGAGCAAAAGGAATTTCTTTACTTGGATCTTATGTGGACCGAGAAGAATCGGAAGTTTCTGTGATAGCACGATATACGATGAAACCATTATTTTCTTTTGCAGGAACAGAGTTATCTGTGGTTAGTGGCTACTGCGGAAGGATGTGGACAGGTTACACGTTAGAACATGAGGATTCAGAAACAGAGTATGTATATATTACAAAGACGGGAAGTGTATATCATTTGACGGATTCTTGTACATATTTAAAGCCATCTGTAAAGTCTATTAAAGCAGATGAGCTGGAACAAAAGCGGAATGAATCAGGAGCAATATACAAACCATGCAGCGTGTGTTGTGAGAAAGAAACAAAGCAATCGACCTATTATATTACGGATTATGGAGATAGATATCATACAAAGACAAGCTGTACGAAATTGCGAAGAACGACATATCGGGTAGAAAAATCAAAGGTGAAAGGATTGTCTGCTTGTAAAAAATGCAGTGAGAAGGATAAATAAAAATGGATTATATTGTATGTGGATATCTATGTTTATTGAGTATTGTGGATATCAAATATAAAAAATTACCATTGTGGAGTTTAATGCTTGGTGTATTGGGAAGTATGATATATAGCGTAGAAAAATTTGGAATAGCAATGATGTTTTTTATGACACTGCCTGGAATTTTTTTAAGTATTGTTGCTATATTACTTCCACAAAGTTTAGGAATCGGAGATGGCATAATAGCAGTAATGTATGGCATGGTCTATGGATGGAGAAAACTTAGCATTTGGTTGTTGATGGCGTTTTGTTTAGCAGCGATCACTGGTGTTTGTTATCAGTTGTTTTCGCATAAAAGAAAGATTATGTTACCATTCGTTCCATTTTTAGGTGTTGTGCATATAGGGATGTGTTTATGAGAAAAGTATGGAACATACAGGCAGATGCGTTTATTACAATAGAATATACGCTGTTATTGCCGGTTTTATTATTACTGTATACGTTTTTGATATATATAGGAATATATCAATATGATCAATGTATTTTACAAACGAATATGTATTTGTTAGGTTCAAAAGGCACTGCTTTATATATAGAAACACCAGAGGAAAAGCTACAGTGTCTGCAAGCAATCGAACAGCATTTATATTATGATAAATACTTATTGGCGGAGCAATTACAGACAGCATATTCCGTAAAAGGCAATCAAATGCAGCTTAACGGAAGTGGAAAAGTCTTTCATCCGCTTTCTGTATTTGGATTAGGAGGGACATATTGGGAATTGTATGCAAAAAGCGAAGCAACAGCAGTTTCAGGGGCAGATGTATTAAGAGTATGTAAGCAAGCGAAAAATCTGCTTAAAGATATAAAATCACAATAATAAAAATAACGGAAAGGATGACAAAGCAATGGATAAGAATGCAGAATTTATTCGAGGTAATCAAAAAAATTACATCCGTATTTGTATGGAAGATGAAACGATAATAGAACATTATGAATATCAAATGTGTTCTTATAATCAGATAAATAGTTTTTTGTCATTTCAGCAAAGAAGTGAAAATGGAAAAAGATACTTATATTATGAAGTCAGCAGTATGCAGTCACTTGATGTTTATTTGAAGACACAAAGAGTAAAGCGACCATTTATCCTTCAACTTTCTAAAGCTATCATACAGTTATGTGAGGAACTGTCAGAATATGCATTAGATATAGAAAAGGTTGTATTAGAACCTCGCTATATCATGATTGTATCAGATGGAGAACGAGTCCGTTTCTTGTATTCTTTTTCAGAAACAGTGTATGGGATAGAAGCCTTAGAATTGTTATTAGAACTTTGTATTGAGAGATTAGATTATAAAGATGAACGCTTGATGGAACAACTTTTTGGAATATATGAAAAGCTTGCACAGCAAAAAGAAAACTTTTCGATACAGTCAGAAATGAAGCTGTTATATGAATCATTACAGGAAGAAACTGTACCAGAACAAACACCTGTATCAATACATATAGAATCAGCTAAACCGATGATACAAATATTTCCAGATGGTATTGAAGAGGAGCAAGAAGAAAAAGAAAAAAAGGTACAGAATCGTACGATAAAAAATATACTTTCTGCATATAAGCAGATAAAGAAAGAACCATTTCATATCAGACGAGAACTTTGTGTTTTGCTGTTGTTGGATATTGGCATACTTATAGTTTGGCAGCCATTTTCATTGCTCAAACTTTTTTTTGCAGCAGCCGTTGGTATTGTGTTCGTTGTATTACAAATACAAATGCAGCAAAGAAAAAAGAAGAATCAAAAATCACAAGAAGAGGTTTATATTCAAGAATATGAAGATTTAGCAATGCAGCATAAAGAAAAAGCAGAAGGAACACAATTTATTTCTATGCCCAATATGGAACGAATGTTGTATAGCGTACAAGCATCTGAGCCACAATATATTTATATCAATACAGATGCAAAGATTATTGGAAAAGACAAAGAAAAAGCACAAGTCTGTATTTGCAAGACAGGAATCAGCCGTATACATGCTTTGGTTGTACAGGAAGGAGAAGACTGCTATATAGAAGATCTAAATTCTACGAATGGTACAAGAATTAATGGAGAGGAAATAAAACCAAGAACAAAGTATGCATTAAAAACAGGAGACAGGGTAAGTTTTGCAGGAACAGAATACATATTCACATAGATTCTGTATAGTTTTACACATCTTTTACTTTTACTTTTCGCCAAAATATGATAGAATTTTCAAGGGTGCGAAAGGAGTAACAAAAAAGATGATAACAATTCAACTTCCAAATGCGGTACAGCACATTATTGATACAATTGAACAGAATGGCTTTGAGGCTTATGCTGTCGGAGGTTGCGTAAGAGACTCTATTCTTGGACGTATACCAGATGACTGGGATATCACGACATCTGCAAAGCCTGAAGATGTGAAAAAGATGTTTCGACATACGGTAGATACGGGTATTCAGCATGGAACGGTAACAGTTCTTGTGAATAAAGAAGGATATGAGGTTACAACTTATCGTATAGATGGAGAATACGAGGACAGCCGTCATCCAAAAGAAGTAAGTTTTACTTCTCTGCTTTCTGAAGACTTGAAGAGACGTGATTTTACAATCAATGCTATGGCGTATAATGAAACAAAAGGTCTTGTGGACCTCTTTGGCGGTCAGGAAGATTTACAAAAAGGAATTATTCGTTGTGTAGGAAATCCAAAGGAAAGATTTCAAGAAGATGCACTGCGTATTATGAGAGCTGTTCGTTTTTCTGCACAGTTAGGATATGAGATTGAAGAGCAGACAGAAGCAGCGATTCGTGAGCTTTCTCAGACATTAGAGCATATTAGTGTAGAGCGTATTCAGGTAGAATTAGTCAAATTATTAGTATCTGGACATCCAGAATATATGGCACGTTTATATGAATTAGGACTTACAAAAGTCTTTCTTCCAGAATTTGATACTATTATGGAAACAAAGCAGAACAATCCGCATCATATTTATTCTGTTGGTGAACATACAATAAAAGCTATGCAGGGGGTATCTGCGGACAAAGTACAGCGTCTTACAATGCTGCTGCATGATATAGGAAAGCCTGCTACGAAAGTGACAGACGAAAAGGGTATCGATCATTTTCATGGACATCCAAATAAAGGTGCTGAAATGGCAAAAAATATATTAAAGCGTCTTCGTTTTGATAATGATACAATCGATAAGGTTACTCTTTTGGTGTTGTATCATGATTATGGAAATTCAGTAAATATAACGCCAGCATTTGCAAGACGTTTTATTCATAAAGTAAAATTGGAGAATTTTCCAATCTTGCTTGAAGTGAAAAGAGCTGACATCATGGCACAGAGCATGTTAGACAGAGAAAAGAAGCTGAACAAACTGTTTGCACTTCGTGTTATTTATGAGGAAGTATTAGCAAAGCAATACTGTGTAGATTTAAAACAGCTTGCAGTTACAGGAAAAGATTTGATTGAACTGGGAATGAAACCAGGAAAAGAATTAGGAGAAGCATTAAATCGTTTATTAGATGAGGTAATGGAGCATCCGAACTTTAATACAAAAGACATTTTAATAGACTTTATTAAAAGGTGGGGTTATATTTAACCCCACCTTTTTGTAACCATTACCAGTTGATTATAAATTATTTAGAAGCATCAAATACAGATAAAGCAGCTTCATCTGCAATGATTGTAACATCTGCATGTAATTTTAAAACAGAAGCAGGTACTCTTGGAGTAACTGGACCACAAAGAATTTCATTTAAGATCTTTGCTTTGTCAGCACCACTTACGATAACAACAATCTTTTTAGCCTGCATGATATTTCCAATGCCCATGCTGTATGCCTGACGTGGAACATCTGCTTCAGAATCAAAAAAGCGTTTGTTTGCTTCAATAGTACTTGGCTGAAGATCAACGCAGTTAGTTCCTACTGTAAAAGTATCAGCAGGCTCGTTGAATGCAATGTGACCATTATGACCAATACCTAAAAGCTGAAGGTCAATACCGCCATATTGAGCAATGAGAGCATCGTAGTCAGCACATGCTTTTTTGCTGTCACTAGCAAGACCATTAGGAACGTTTGTACGAGCTTTGTCAATGTTGACATGGTCAAATAAATTAGTGTTCATAAAATAACGGTAGCTTTGTTCGTTTTCAGGAGAAAGTCCTTTGTATTCATCTAAGTTGATTGTGGATACTTCGCTGAAATCTAAGTCACCCATTTCGTAGTATTTGATCAGTTCTTTGTAAGTGCCAACTGGAGAAGAACCAGTAGCAAGACCAAGTACACAGTTTGGTTTCATAGTAATCTGGGAAGCAATGATATTAGCAGCTTTTCTGCTTAATTCATCATAATTTTTTGCACGACAGAGTTTCATGTTCGTTACCTCTCTTTAATGATAGTATTTATTATATCATAACAATGTATTTTGTATTTTGCAATGATATGAAAATAAAAAATGCCAAAGAATAATTAATTTGTTCTTTGGCATCAGAAGTTAATGTATATTTCCGAAAATATGTACTTTTCTCGGAAGAAGTGCTTTGTATAGTATAATACCCAGTACTCCGCAGGAAAGAATTTCCCCAATACCTACGGTAAGCATCATATAAGGGATAGGAAGTGGTGTTCCATAACCATAATATAATACAAGTGGTACAACGATTGTGTTGGCTGCGATAGGAGCAATAGGACCTAAAACAGGATGAATCTGTTTTAGTTTATAAGTATCGAATGCAGCGACTAATGTAGCAAGACTTCCGCAAATGATATCCGGAAGAATAGCACCACTTAATATATTGCCTAGCAGACATCCTACAAATAAGCCGGGAATGGCAGCAGGTGTAAATACTGGAAGGATTGTTAGGGATTCAGCAATTCGAATCTGAACAGCACCGTTTCCAATCGCAGCAAATACTACGCTCAGCACAACATAGACTGCGGCAATAATCGCAGACTGGGTCAAGAAAGTTACTCTTTTGTTTTTCATATGAAGTTCTCCTTTAGTTTTGTTTTACGAGTGGAAGGTCGCGAACACTCGATTCATTTTACGGCGGGAATCGCCGGCAGACCCATTAAGACCTTGTTTTTACAGATTCTGCAAGGTCAGAGTATAGCATAATATAAACAAAAAAGCAACGAAAAACAAATTATAGCTGGCTGACGATATCTATAACATCTTTCCAACAAGAAACACGAGTAAAGGTAGTTTCAGTATCTTTATTTGCTTTGCTTGTAAAAAGTAAAGCGTTTACGCCATGTTCTTTTGCACTATTACAATTTGTAATAGAATCATCAATCAGCAAAGAGATATTTTCCTGCTCGCAAGCAGTTCCTTTATCTAATGTACAAATCAATTTATCATACATGATACCACCGTTTTTTAACTCTTCCATAGTAGTTTTGTAAGGGTCAGTATAAAGCTCTGTATTTCTTGCAGTAATAATAAAAATTTTGTGTCCCATTTCTCTTAATGCATTTACACCAAAAAGAGCATCTTCTTTAAATGGAGTAGCAGGAACAACACGATCATAATAGGCCTGACAGAATGCTAATTCATCCTTTTTCCATTCATCTGGAAGGTTGCCGTAGGAAATATTTCTTTTTTTCAGGTCTTCCACATCAACACCAAAAAATTCAGCAACGAAAGGAAGAAAATAATCAAAAGAAAGTGTAAGTGTATCATCAATATCAATAGCTATATTCATAATAAAAATCCTCATTTAGTTTGTTGTATTAGAGCAGAAACCCATTCTGTTTCCACAAGGCTCATCTTATCATATTCTAGTCTTTTTGCAAAGACTGTCAGTTTATTTGATATTTTGTTTTTTATGTCTTATATAAAACGATGGAGAGTGGCATCAGAGCAAGTAAAAATCATCAAGAGGGTTTCCATTCGTTTGCCTTGCAATCTAAATTGGTTTGTAATATGATGATACAAAAGAGGCAATGTTTTGGGCATTGTAATCTAAGGATTTAGGAGGACAATAAATATGTTAAAAGGTATTCCGAAAATTTTATCTCCGGAATTATTAAAGGTTTTATGTGAAATGGGTCATGGCGATAAAGTTGTGATTGCAGATGGCAATTTCCCAGCAAGTGAAATTGATAAAGATACAGTGATCGTACGTTTAGATGGTCATGGAATTTGTGAAGTAATGGATGCAATGCTTCAGTTATATCCATTAGATAACTATGTAGAAAATCCAATTACATTAATGGAAGTTATGGCTGGTGATACTGTAGAAACTCCTATTTGGGACGAATATGCAGACATCATTGCAAAATATGATGAAAGAGGAGCAGCTGCAATTAAGCACATTGATCGTTTTGACTTTTACAAAGAAGCAAAAAAGGCATACGCTGTAATCTGCACAAGTGAAAGTGCATTATATGCAAACATCATGCTCCAGAAGGGTGTTGTTAAATAATAAACCATGAAAAGTATAAAGAAAACAAATGTCATGCGTATTTTGGATCAAAACAAAGTGCCGTATGAAAGCCATGATTATACGGAGTCAGGTGTAGTCAGCGGAAAAGAAATTGCGGCAGTTCTTCATCAAAATCCAGAGCATGTTTTTAAAACACTTGTAACGACTAGTGCATCAAAAACAAATTATGTATTTATGATACCTGTGGAAAAGGAGTTGAACTTAAAGAAAGCAGCTCAGGCAGTTGGAGAAAAAAGCGTAGAAATGCTGAAATCTAAAGAACTGCTTCCTTTGACAGGCTATGTACATGGCGGATGTTCTCCACTTGGAATGAAAAAACAGTTCAAGACAGTGATTGATGCATCTGTAGAACATTTGGATATTATCTTTTTCAGCGGCGGAAAGATTGGATATCAAGTAGAACTGAAAGTGGAAGATTTAAGAAAAGTACTTGATTATCAGGTAAGTGCAGTTGCAGAATAAGGGTTATATTTGACAAATTTATCCAAACATGATAACCTATTGCAATGTAAATAAAAATGTAAACCAAAAAGAAGAGGAGAACCAGCATGGCAGCGGTTAAGGTTAACTTAAAGTGGAAAAATAAATTAAGCGGCGAAGAAGGCTATGTAGCTTCTGTTTCTAAGGCAAAAGGATACTTCGTTAATACATTTGATAAGGCAGAAGCAAAGAAGTATGCAAGCGCAGCAGCAACTCAGAAGGATTTAGTGATTTTAGAGCAGCTTGGTGAATTAGAAAATAATACATTCTTCACAGAAGAATTATAAAAACGATAAGAACAGTTACAATAGTAATATTGGACTGTTCTTATTTTTTTATAATTAAGGAATTACACATTTCAGAGTATTCGGTATCTATTGTTTCTTAATAATGTTTATGAAATATTTATTTTTAAATTGTTGACATTATGCGAAGTAAGTGATATTTTATTTTCATAAGGTATTAGCACTCAAAAAGAATGAGTGCTAACAAACTAAGAGGAGGTGGCAAGTTGCAATTAGATGAAAGAAAACGAAAAATTCTTCATGCCATTATCCGAAACTATTTGGATACAGGTGAACCAGTAGGAAGCAGAACGATTTCTAAATATACGGACTTAAATCTTAGTAGTGCTACTATTCGTAATGAAATGGCAGACTTAGAGGAAATGGGACTGATTATACAGCCGCATACTTCCGCAGGTCGTATTCCTTCTGATAAAGGTTATCGATTGTATGTCGATACGATGTTAGAAGAAAAAGACAAAGAAATCGGTGAATTAAAAGAAATGATACTTGAGAAAGAAGAAAAAACAGAACTTCTGCTCAAGCAGGTTGCGAAGGTGCTTGCAGCAACAACCAATTACGCAACTATGATTACTGCACCGAGTGTTCATCATAATAAGCTTAAATTCATTCAGCTTTCCAAAGTAGATACACATCAGATTTTAGCAGTTGTTGTAGCGGAAGGAAATATCATTAAAAACACGATTATTCATGTAAGAGAGTGTTTGGATGATGAAACTTTATTAAAGCTCAACATTTTGTTGAATACAAACTTAAATGGGCTGAGCATGGAAGAAATCAATCTTGGAATGATTTCAGCAATCAAGCAAAAAGCTGGTATTCACAGTGATTTGATCAGTGAAGTGTTGGATGCAGTTGCTCAGACGATTAAGGCAGATGATGATTTGGAAATATATACTTCCGGAGCAAATAATATTTTCAAGTATCCGGAACTTGCGGACAATCAGAAAGCAAGTGATCTGATTACAACATTTGAAGAAAAGCAGTTGTTGGGACAGTTCGTAGAAAAGTCATTGGAAGATGATCAGGAGCATGGCATTCAAATTTACATCGGAGATGAAACAAAGGTAAAAAGCATGAGAGACTGCAGCGTTGTTACAGCGACTTATGAATTATCTGAGGGAATGCGAGGAACGATAGGTATTATAGGACCGAAGCGTATGGACTACGAAAAGGTAGTAGATATGCTTAAAACCCTGAAACATCAGCTAGATGAGTTATATAAAGAATAACGAGGAGTTTATTTATGACAGATATGGAAAAGAAATTAGATGCGGAAACAGCAGAACAAGAAGCATCTGATTTAGAAGCTCAGGCAGAAGAGTTAGAAAAAGCATTAGAGGAAGCTGAAGCGGAAGAAATCGAAGAAGCAGACGAAGATGCAGAGGCAGATGAAAAAGAAGCCAAAGGCCCTTCTAAATGGCTGAAGAAAAATAATAAAGATAAAGAAAAGATTGCAGAACTGGAAGACAGAGTAATGCGTCAGATGGCAGAATTTGAAAACTTCCGCCGTCGTACAGACAAAGAAAAACAGTCCATGTTTGAGACTGGTGCAAAGAGCGTTATTGAAAAAATCTTGCCAGTGATTGACAATTTTGAAAGAGGATTATCTACTGTGTCTGCAGAGGAACTTGAAACAGGTTTTGCAAGCGGCATGAATATGATATATAAGCAGCTTTTGACAGAGCTTGACAACATTGGTGTTAAGCCAATCGAAGCTTTGGGTCAGGAATTTGATCCGAATTTACACAATGCAGTAATGCAGGTGGCAAGTGAAGAATACGAGTCAGGCATTGTTGCACAGGAACTTTTAAAAGGTTACACATACCGCGACAGCGTAGTACGTCACAGTATGGTAGCAGTAGCAGAGTAATAAAAGTAATGAATTGTTTTTATATAAATTAGGAGGAGACAATCATGGGAAAAATTATTGGTATTGACTTAGGTACAACAAACAGCTGTGTAGCTGTTATGGAAGGTGGTAAACCAACCGTTATCGCAAATACAGAAGGTGCAAGAACAACACCATCCGTTGTTGCTTTTACAAAAACAGGTGAAAGATTAGTTGGTGAACCTGCAAAGCGTCAGGCTGTTACAAACGCAGATAAAACAATTTCTTCTATTAAGAGAGATATGGGTACAGACAATGGCCGTACAATCGATGGCAAGAAGTACTCTCCACAGCAGATTTCTGCTATGATTTTACAGAAATTAAAAGCAGATGCTGAAAACTATTTAGGTGAAAAAGTTACAGAAGCTGTTATTACAGTTCCTGCATACTTCAACGATGCTCAGCGTCAGGCTACAAAAGATGCTGGTAAGATCGCAGGTCTTGATGTAAAGCGTATCATCAACGAGCCTACAGCAGCAGCTTTAGCATATGGTCTTGATAATGAAAAAGAACAGAAGATCATGGTATACGACTTAGGTGGTGGTACATTCGACGTTTCCATTATCGAAATCGGTGATGGTGTTATCGAAGTATTAGCTACAAGCGGTGATAACAGACTTGGTGGTGATGACTTCGACCAGAGAATCACAGATTGGATGTTAGCAGAGTTCAAGAAAGCAGAAGGCGTTGACTTATCTGGTGATAAGATGGCACTTCAGAGATTAAAAGAAGCTGCTGAAAAAGCAAAGAAAGAATTATCTAGTGCAACAACTACAAACATTAACTTACCATTCATCACAGCAACAAGCGAAGGTCCAAAGCACTTTGATATGACTTTAACTCGTGCTAAATTTGATGAATTAACACATGATTTAGTAGAAAGAACAGCAATCCCTGTTCAGAACGCATTAAAGGATGCAGGTCTTAATGCAAGCGAATTAAGCAAGGTATTATTAGTTGGTGGTTCTACACGTATCCCAGCTGTACAGGATAAAGTAAAACAGTTAACAGGACATGAACCAAACAAGTCCTTAAACCCAGATGAATGTGTAGCTTTAGGTGCTTCTATTCAGGGTGGTAAATTAGCAGGTGATGCTGGTGCAGGCGAAATCCTCTTATTAGACGTAACTCCATTATCTCTTTCTATCGAGACAATGGGTGGTATTGCTACAAGATTAATCGAAAGAAATACTACAATCCCTACAAAGAAGAGCCAGATTTTCTCTACAGCAGCAGATAACCAGACAGCAGTTGATATCAACGTAGTTCAGGGTGAAAGACAGTTCGCTCGTGATAACAAGAGTCTTGGACAGTTCCGTTTAGATGGTATCCCACCAGCAATGAGAGGTGTACCACAGATCGAAGTTACATTCGATATCGATGCAAATGGTATCGTAAACGTATCTGCTAAGGATTTAGGCACAGGTAAGGAACAGCACATTACAATCACAGCTGGTTCTTCTATGTCTGATGACGAAATCGAAAAGGCAGTAAAAGAAGCTGCTGAATTTGAAGCACAGGATAAGAAACGTAAAGAAGCAATCGACACAAGAAACGAAGCAGACTCTTTCGTATTCCAGACAGAGAAAGCATTAAACGAAGTTGGTGATAAGGTTTCTGCAGATGAAAAAGCAAATGTAGAAGCAGAACTTGCAAATGTAAAGGCTATCTTAGACAGAACTGCAAATCAGGAAATGTCTGACAGCGATTTAGATGAATTAAAGGCTGCAAAGGAAAAATTAATGACAACAGCACAGTCTTTATTCACAAAGATGTATGAGTCTATGCAGGGTGCTCAGGGTGCTGGCCCTGACATGAGCGGTGCTCAGCAGACAAATGCAGGCAGTGCAGCAGATGATGATATCATCGATGGCGACTACAGAGAAGTATAAGATTTTTGAGATATCAGCCCCGTATTTTATATGCGGGGTTGATTTGTGATAAAAATTGTGTAAAATAAATATGTTAAATATTATGTTACACAAAATGGGAGAATTTTTATGGCAGAACAGAAACGAGACTATTATGAAGTCCTCGGCATAGATAAGAATGCAGATGATGCAGCCATCAAAAAGGCATATCGTGTACTGGCAAAGAAATATCATCCGGACGTAAATCCTGGTGATGCACAGGCAGAAAAGATGTTCAAAGAAGCATCTGAGGCATATGCAGTGTTGTCTGATCCTGAAAAGAGACGTCAGTATGATCAGTTTGGTCATGCAGCATTTGACGGAAGTGCAGGTGCAGGTGGATTTGGCGGCGGATTCGATTTCAGCAGTGCAGATTTCTCAGATATTTTTGGAGACATGTTTGGCTTCGGAGATATTTTTGGAAGCCGCAGAAGTGGCAGCAGAGCTAATGCACCAATGCGTGGTGAGGATATTCGCACAAGTTTAAGAATTACATTTGAAGAAGCAGTAGCAGGCTGTAAGAAAGAAATTGAATTAAATGTAAAAGAAGAATGTAAATCTTGTCATGGTACTGGAGCAAAAGCTGGTACAAGTCCTGAAACTTGTACAAAGTGCGGTGGTAAAGGTCAGGTTGTATTTACACAGCAGTCTATGTTTGGTACAGTTCGTAATGTACAGGCATGTCCTGACTGTCGCGGTACAGGTAAGATTATTCGCGAAAAATGTCCTGATTGTCGTGGTACAGGATTTATTCCTATGCGTAAAAAATACGAAGTGGATATTCCAGCCGGTGTAGACAGCGGACAGCGTAAACGTTTGACAGGTCTTGGTGAACCAGGTACAAATGGTGGTCCAAGAGGTGACGTAGTTATCGAGTTTATCGTAGGTCGTCATCCTATTTTCCAGCGTCAGGATTTAAATATCTTCTCAGCAGTACCAATCAGCTTTGCAATCGCAGCACTTGGCGGTGAAATTGTAATTGATACAATTGACGGTAAGGTTGTTTACGATGTAAAAGCAGGTACACAGACAGATACAAAGATTCGTCTTCGTGGAAAGGGTGTTCCTTCTTGGAGAAACAAAGATGTTCGTGGTGACCACTATGTAACATTGGTTGTACAGACACCAGAGAAGCTTTCTCATGAAGCAAAGGAATTATTAAAGCAGTTTGATGCAGCAACAGACAATTCTCTGAACATGGCTGCAAAACCAGAAGAAGAGCATAAGAAAAAGAAAGGCAAATTCTGGGAAAAATAAATGATAAAATAAATACCCTCTTTACTAGAGTCATATATCAATTATGGGTCTGGTAGAGAGGGTATTCTTGTTTTGTCCTGCAATTCTTGCAATTTTCAAGTGCCTATAGTAATATAAGAACAAATCTTTTGTTATGAGGATAGACAAGAAAAAATGAGTGATAATCGTAATATAGGTGACCAGATTTTATCAGCAGTGGATGACATCATAGCTTCTGGAAACTTCGATAAATTGAATAGTGTAGTTTCAGACACAGTATATAAAGCATTGGATGAAGCACAAAAACAGCTTGCGAAAGTAACAGCAGAAGAAGTGAAAACGGCAAGCAAGGACGTGAAACGTGCAGCAAAAGAGGTAAAAAGTGCAGCAAAGGATGTGAAGAAAGCGACAAAGAGTGGTGTTATTTCTAAGGATGCAGATATATATTTGCAAAATAACAATGCTGTCGTAAATAAGAAGGATAAGAAAAAGTTAGAAAAAATCAAAATGCGTCAAGTAGGGCGCGTAAGCGGTATTTTATTGGAAGTATTTGGTGGAATTGGTTTTGCTTCTTTTGGCTTAGTCTTTTTGATTCTTCTGATGGTTGGAGCTGGATTTGATTTTGCTTCTGGTTGGTTAATGCCGACTGCAATATGTGCAGGGCTGATTTGGCTTGGCCGTATGAAAGTACAGAGAGTGAAACGAGCAGAGCGTTATTTATATGTGATGCAGGGAAAAACTTATATCAATATTTCAGACCTTGCACATTTAACGAATACGACAGACAAACAAATCCGAAAAGATTTAAAGAAAATGATTAAACTTGGCATTTTCCCAGAAGGACATTTGGATTGGAATGAACAATGTCTTATGGTCAATGATAGTGCTTACAGGGAATATCTCCAATTAGAAAAGAGAAGATATGTACTTGCAAAAGAAGATAGCGAGCAACATAGATTTTTGGAAGAACAAGAGCAGAAAACAAAGAAAGAACCAAAAGCAGAAACACCAAAAGAACAAGCAGAAAGTATGCAGGAAACAGAATATTGTTCTGACAGCGAAAAAGATAGAACTAAGACACAGAAATTCACTCCAGAAGAACTAAAAGAACATGATATCATGCTAGAAGAAGGAAAACGTTATATCCGACAATTCAGAGCATTAAATGATGCAATTGAAGGAGAAGTGATTTCACAAAAACTGTTTAAATTAGAAAATTTATTAAAAGAAATTTTTGAACAGATTGAAGATCATCCTGAACAGGTTTCAGAAATGCATAAATTTATGGATTATTATTTACCTACTACATTAAAATTGGTACAGGCATATGAGGAATTTGATCATGTCAGTGTACCGGGAGAAGATATTTTATCTGCCAAAGCTGAAATCGAAAAAACATTAGATACAATCAACATGGCATTTGCAGAACTTTTAAATAAACTGTTTCGAGATAGAGCGTTTGATGCGACAACAGATGCACAAGTGTTAAAGACGATGCTCGCAAGAGAAGGCTTAACGAAGGAAATGCAGTAAAATTTAGATGTTTCAGAAAAAGAGAGTGAGGAAAGCGCATGAGCAAAGAATTAGATGAAATGTTAAAGGAAGCACCAACATTAACATTTGAACCTTTTAAAGAAGAAAAAGAATCACCAAAAGCAGAAGTGGTTAAAGAAGAAGCACAGGCAATTCAGGTACAGCTTACAGCAGAAGAACAACAGATGGTAGACAATTTTGCAGCTCAGATTGATATTACTAATGCAGCACAGGTTCTTCAGTATGGTGCAGGAAGCCAGAAAAAGATTGCAGATTTTTCTGAAACAGCATTAAATAACGTGCGTACAAAGGATATGGGTGAAGTAGGTCAGATGCTTACCGATGTTGTAGCACAGTTAAAGGATTTTGATGAAGCAGAAGAAGAAAAGGGATTTTTTGGTCTGTTCAAAAAAAGCAGTAATAAACTTGCAAATATGAAAGCAAAATACGATAAGGTGGAAACAAATGTAGACAAAATCTGTACTGCATTAGAGAGCCATCAGATTACGTTATTAAAAGACATTGCAATGCTGGATAAAATGTATGAGTTAAATGTCAATTATTTTAAAGAATTGACAATGTACATTCTTGCCGGAAAACAGAAATTAGATCATGCAATGAATGTAGAATTACCAGAGCTTGTTGCAAAAGCAGAGAAAAGTGGTTTACCGGAAGATACCCAGCAGGCAAAGGATTTTGCTCAGATGTGCAATCGCTTCGAAAAGAAAATTCATGATTTGGAATTGACTCGCACAATTTCTTTACAGATGGCACCACAGATTCGTTTGATTCAGAGCAACGACACAGTGATGAGTGATAAAATTCAGTCTACTCTCGTAAATACCATTCCACTTTGGAAGAGTCAGATGGTCATTGCAATCGGATTGAACCATTCAACAGAAGCTGCAAAAGCACAGAGAGAAGTCAGCGATATGACAAATCTGTTATTAAAGAAAAATGCAGAAGCATTGAAAATGGCAACAATTGAAACAGCCAAAGAGTCAGAACGTGGCATTGTGGATATCGAGACATTAAAAGCAACCAATCAGACATTGATCAGTACCTTTGATGAAGTGATGAAGATTCAGACAGAAGGTCGTGAAAAACGAAAAGCAGCCGAAGCGGAACTTCAGCAGATTGAAAATGAAATGAGAGAAAAACTTTTAGAAATGAGCCGATAATCGTTTTCCCCTGAAACAGAGCATATCTTGTTTCAGGGGAATTTTGTTATTTACAGTGCATTGTCACATGCTTCTAAATCGGTGGAACAATCTTGCTTTAAGTTTGCTTCACAGGTAGGTGGACTTAATTCTAATGGTTTGATATTTCGGTCAAGCAAGCTGCCGCGTACAAAATTCATACATACATTTTCTTCCACCGTTGCGAGATTTCCTTTTGGAATTGTTCCGCGGGTTGCCTGATAGAAGTTATAGAAAGAGTTATATAAGCTGAATACATACAATGTAATACCAAGGCTTATAGAAGAATCGTCTGCATCAAAATTTAATACCCTTGCAACAGCAGAAGACTGAAGACCTTGCATTTGGGCAGATTGTGCTATAGTCATTCCGTTAAATATAAGGGTAGGAGTTGCGGTTGTCTGTGTTTCTGTTGTAGTGACCGTATAAGATGGACCATATGGAGCATAAAGCTGTAAGGTAACATCAGTAGGATTGGTATCTTCATCATAATTTGGATCTGTAGTTGTTTCTGGAAGATATACAACATCCGTAATAGGAAGCGTTGCAAGCAGTCGTTGGCAGCAATCAAACAGTTTGACAATAATGGTAAAACTAAGCTGACTTAATTCTACATTATAGCAGTTTGGACGATTGGCAATCGGTGTGATTTCAGCAGTTCCAGGGGTCATGTCTACTGCTTCAGCAGTTGCATAAGCAGCAGTAGGATAGGTGGTTGGAATTGTAACACCAAGGTCTACCTGTCTGCAAAGGTTGATACCGATACAGTCATAAATAACGGGAGCGTATAATAAAAGTGCATCTGCCGTACCACAGATAGGAGTTGTGCATACGTCGGTACAAGTGCCATTGTTTAAATTCGAGATTCCACTACTCGTAAAGCATCTGGATTTACAATTACAGTTTGCCATCATAAACTCCTTTGTCTTTTTATTATAAGATATGAAAAAAATAATGAATTTGTGTATGAGCTTCATATACTGTAAGGGGAATGCAGAGATTGCGTAACGAAAATCGGTTGTTATGGATTCTGGTGCAAAATAAACAATTTCTAAGGAGGCGATTGTCCACGACCGGTCCTTAGCAAAGCGAGGTATCAACCGAAGCTGAGCTTAGTACCGTTGTCAGTGGCCATTCAGCGAAAGCGGGCCGACGTGAAATTCGTTTTTTTGCTTTGTAGAACATTATATTTCGAGAGATATTTTTAGGCAGGAAAGGCTGACTTTACGTTATGTGGTCTTTTAGAAAAGCGAAAGGAACGAATTGTGCAGTATATATTTAAGTCAGCAGACATATGGCATGTGTATGAGAAAATAGAAGATACATGGGTATATCGGAGAATGCAGATGGTGTCGGAGGAGGTCGTTAAAAAAGAAGGAGAAGAACTTCCAGGGCCGTTAGGAAGATTGGACAGGGTGCAGGAATTGGAACAGCAGCTAAGGCAGGAGCAGATTTATGCAAAACAACAAGAACAGTTAAGAAAGCAGCAGGAACAAAAAATGCAGCAGCAACAGAAAGAATTTGAAACGTCTTATAAAGAACTGCAAAAACTGGCAGAGGATATGCAGGAAGAAGGAAGATTGTGGAGACAGCGTTATTTAGATTTAGCATATCAGATTTCACCAAAAGGGAAATGAGGCTTGTAAAAAGAAAGAAATTCCTTTACGATGAATATAGCAGTTACTGCAGAGAAAGGTATGATAAAAAATGAAAATAGCAGTGATTTCAAGAGAAGAAAGTGATTTTTCAAATTTATTAAAACAATATGGAGACGTGACAATGCTTCAGCCAGAAGATGCCGAGCATATGTCAGGATATGATGCGTATGCTGTGTTGGGCGGTTGCGAAACAGAAGCCATTAGACTTCCAATAGATGCAAGATTGGTATTAGAAGCAGAACGCAAATGTGGAAAAAAAGTATTTGTAGAATGGTGTCGAAGCATTGGATATGTGTTTGGAGATAAAATTACAGAAAGTGTTTCTGATCGTATGGTGTATGTAGGAGAAGAGGAAGAAGCACTGCAAAAAGGGGATTTGTTAGATGACAGAGCCAATATGATTATGCATTGCTATGGACTTGGTAATGCAAGACCTATATTGGTGTTAGGCGGACATATGACCAAACACGACAGATTAGAAGAAGTTCCAAAGTATCGAGGCTATGATTATACGTTGTGGCAAAACGATGAAAATACGATGATCTGTACTTTTCGATTCTGCAATTTTGTAAAAGCGAGATTTGCACCTAAAAAAAGATGGGATGCAGTTGCAGCCCAAATTATTTCTTTTTTGATTGGTGAAAACGTGCAAGTATGCACACAGGAAGTATTGACGATGAATCATGCTGGAAAGAGTCCTGAAAAGACATTTCAAGATGGTATGAAATGGTTTGAACAGGCAAATATGTTTCTGGATGAAGGAAAAAGCGGTGTACTCGAAGGAATCGCGCATAACATTCTTCCAGACGGAACACAGCCATGCTACCAACAAGTGAGAAATGATTGTTCGGGAGAAATTGGCGGTGCCTGCTTTTTTGATTGGTATTTATATCAAAATAAGCAATCTTATGAACGTTTCCGTAATCTTCAAACATTCTGTTTTGAAAAAATGTATGAAACAGAAGGAATCCATAAAGGCATGATGCGTTGGACAACAGTAGAATGGGGCGTATGCTATCAAGATGATGTGGCAAGAACGATGCTTGGAACACTGCTTGCTATGCAGTTTACAGAAGACCGTACATACTTAGATAAAATATGTGGTGCATTAGATTATCTATTATTGACAACAGGAACGGACGGTTTGCGTATATCCAGAACCGATGCAGTTCATTTATCATTAGAAAAAATGCAGAATCTGAGTGAAAATCCTTCCGAGTTTCCTTGTGCCCATCACAATGGCTACTATATGGCAGTGTTACTTATGACATATCGTCTTACAGGAGAAAAACGATATTTAGAAATAGCCCAAAAAGGAATCGAAACATTGATGGAAGCATTTCCGAATACCATTCGTGAACATAGTGAGACGCAGGAACTTTGCCGTTTGATTTTACCGCTTGCATGTTTATTTGAAATCACACAAGAAGAACGCCATAGAGAATTTTTATACCGTGTAACAGAGCGATTAGAGCAATATCGCTTTGAAAAAGGCGGTTACTTGGAACATGATACAGGATATCAGGCAAAAAGAAGCCGAACATCCGGAACAGAGTCTTCTTTACTGGCAGATAATGGAGATCCGATTGCAGATGCTTTATATTCTATAAATTGGCTGCCATTGGCATTTGCTTATAGTTATAAAGTGACAAAGGATGAACGCTTTTTAAAACGATGGAAAGATATCGTGCAGTTTTTCTCTGAAGTGCAGATAGAGAGCGATGATATTCATTTAAATGGAAGCTGGTGCAGAGGAATTGATTTAGAACGCAGAGAAGCCTATGGAATGCCACATGACATTATGTGGGGACCTTGCTGTATAGAAAGCGGATGGACAGTAAGTGAGATTTTAATGGGAATTGGTTTTGGTATAGCGATTGGCATGGATATTTGACAGTTGCACTTTGTACTAAAAAAATGTATAATTTAACCGAATCAAGCGGTGAAAGCAGATTTGCATAGCTATGAAAGTTATAAATCGATGATGAGGCAGAGCAAAATTTGCTTAAACATAAATAAGGTAACGAAAATACAAATTAGGAGAATTAACGTATGAAATGGATGAAATTCCGTGTAAAAACAGTTACAGAAGCAGAAGATGTTATTATTTCTGCATTGTATGATCTGGGATTTGAGGGAGCACAGATTGAAGATAAAGTACCTCTTACAGCATCTGAAAAAGAGCAGATGTTCGTAGACATTCTTCCACAGGGACCAGAAGATGATGGTGTAGCATATTTAAGCTTCTTCGTAGAAGAAAATGAAGATGGAGATCTTGTTTTTCAGGATGAAATCACTACAAAAGAAGCAATTCTTACTCTTGTAGAAGAAGAATTGGAAAGCTGGAAGAGCTTTATGGATATCGGAGAAGGAACTGTAACAGTAGATGAAACAGAAGATATTGACTGGATCAACAACTGGAAACAGTATTTCCATCAGTTCTATATTGATGATATTTTAGTTATTCCTTCTTGGGAAGAAGTAAAACCAGAAGATGCAGAAAAGATGGTACTTCATATCGATCCAGGTACAGCTTTTGGTACTGGTATGCATGAAACAACACAGCTTTGTATTCGTCAGTTACGCAAATATATCACACCAGAAACAGAATTGTTGGACGTAGGTACAGGCAGTGGTATCTTATCTATTTTATCTTTGATGTTTGGTGCAAAGCATGCAGTGGGTACAGACCTTGATCCTTGTGCAGTTCCAGCAGTGCGTGAAAACAGTGAAGTAAATGGTATCCAGCCAGAACAGTTTGATATGATGATTGGTAATATCATTACAGATAAGGAAGTACAGGACAGTGTTGGTTACAACAAATACGATATCGTAGTAGCAAATATTTTAGCAGACGTATTAGTTCCATTAACTCCAGTAATTGTAAATCAGTTAAAGACAGGCGGCTATTATATTACATCAGGTATTATTGATGACAAGGAAGAAACTGTTGTAGAAGCAGTGAAAAATGCAGGTCTTACTGTTGTAGAAGTAACATATCAGGGTGAATGGGTAAGCGTTACAGCACGCAAAGATTTTTAATATAATATAAGAGGTAAAGATGTTTCAGTTTTTTGTAGACAAAACTCAGATAAACGAAGAAGCGCAGCTGGCTTATATTACAGGAAAAGATGTGAATCATATCTGTCATGTACTTCGTATGCGAGAAGGCGAACAGTTTTATGTTACAGATGGAGAACATGGTACAAAGTATTTATGTGCGTTTCAAACAGCTTCCGATGAACAGGTAGTGTGCGAAATTTTGCAATGCATCGAAGAAACAAGCGAACTTCCATGTGAGATTACATTGTATCAAGGGCTTCCAAAAGCAGACAAGATGGAGTGGATTATTCAAAAGGCAGTAGAGCTTGGTGTGAGTCGTATCGTTCCGGTAAGTACGAAGCATTGTGTTGTAAAGCTGGATGAAAAAAAGGCGGCTTCTAAAATCAGCCGTTGGCAGCAGATTGCAGAAGCAGCAGCAAAACAGAGTAAACGAGATGTCATTCCACAGATTGGAAATGTAATGACATTAAAGCAGGCGTTGCAGGAAGCTGAGACGTTTGAAGTGAGCCTGATGCCATATGAAAACGCAGAAGGAATGGATTTTACACGCAGACAGCTTTCTAGTATTCAGGCTGGAAATCGTGTAGCAATCTTTATTGGTCCAGAAGGCGGTTTTGATGAAAAAGAAGTAGAATTGGCATTATCACAGGGTACAAAGCCAATTACGTTAGGACGCAGAATATTGCGTACAGAAACTGCAGGACTTGCAGTACTTTCTATGTTAGTTTACGTACTGGAAAGTTAACACTCTGCACATTTTGCATAAAATATACTAAGGATATTATAGATAAAGGAAAGGAACTGACATGGAAGTTTATTTGGATAACTCTGCGACGACTGCATGTTTTACAGACGTAGCAAAGTTTATGACAAAAATTATGTGTGAAGATTACGGCAATCCTTCCAGTATGCATAAAAAAGGTCTGACGGCAGAGCATTATATAAAAGAAGCCAAAGATATTTTTGCACGCATATTAAAAGTAAATGCAAGAGAATTGTATTTTACTTCTGGTGGTACGGAATCTGACAATCTTGCATTGATTGGCTGTGCAATGGCAAATCAGCGAAGCGGCAGACATATTATTACAACAAAGATTGAGCATCCGGCAATATTAGAAACGTGTGCTTATCTGGAAAAGCAAGGATTTGAAGTGACATACCTTGGGGTTGACCGAAACGGAATTATCCGCATGGAAGAATTAGAAGCAAGCATTCGTCAGGACACGATTTTAGTGTCCATTATGCATACAAACAATGAAATTGGTTCTTTACAGCCAATCGCACAGATTGGTAAGCGTATTAAAGAATTAAATCCAAAGTGTCTGTTTCATGTAGATGCAGTACAGGGATTTGGAAAGGCTCGTATTTTCCCAAAGAAAATGGGCATTGATTTAATGTCTGCAAGTTCTCATAAGATTCATGGTCCAAAGGGTGTAGGTCTGTTATATGTATCCGATAAAGTAAAGATTGTACCAATCAATTTTGGTGGCGGACAGCAGAAAAACCTTCGTTCTGGTACAGAAAATGTGGCTGGTATTGCAGGTATGGCATTGGCAGCAAAAACACTTTATGATAATCTGGATGCAGAAGTTATCGGTCTTTATGAGTTAAAGCAGTATTTTGTAGAAGGTTTGTCCAAAATTCCAGAAACACAGGTAAATGGATTTACTGATGGCAGAAGTGCTCCTCATGTAATCAGTTTTTCTGTACGAGGCATTCGAAGCGAAGTATTGCTTCATGCGTTAGAAGATAAAGGCATTTATGTTTCAGCAGGAAGTGCTTGTGCATCTAATCATCCACAGACTTCTAAAACATTGATGGCAATCAATTTGGACAGAAATTTATGGGATTCTACCATCCGTTTCAGTATGTCAGTTTTTACGACCAAAGAAGAAATAGACTATACATTGCAGGTGTTGTATGATATGATTCCAATGCTGAGACGCTATACAAGACACTAATAACAATAGAAATTTAAGAAAGAGAGAAAAAGAATGTTTACTGCATTTTTAATAAAATACGGTGAAATCGGTATCAAAGGAAAGAACAGATATATGTTCGAAGATGCTTTGGTAGCACAGATTAAGTATGCACTGGAAAAGTGTGAAGGTGAATTTAAGATTCGTAAGACACAGGGACGTATTTATGTAGATGCCCTGACAGAATTTGATTTTGACGAAACAGTTGAAAGATTACAGACAGTATTTGGTATCACAGCAATCTGTCCTGTTGTTTATGTAGAAGATGAAGGCTTTGAAAAGCTTTGTGAAACTGTTGTAAATTATATGAAGGATGTTTATGGCGATGCAAAGAAGACATTTAAAGTATTTGCAAGACGTGCTCGTAAAAATTATCCTTTAGAATCTCAGGAAATTTGTATGGAAATGGGTGGTGTATTATTAGATGCATTTTCTAACCTCTCTGTAGACGTACACAATCCTGACATTAAGCTCAATATCGAAATTCGTGAAAAGATCTATATCTACAGTGAAGAAATTCCAGGTGCTATGGGTATGCCAGTAGGTACAGGCGGAAAGGCAATGTTATTGCTTTCAGGCGGTATTGACTCTCCAGTAGCAGGTTATATGATTGCAAAGCGCGGTGTAACGATTGATGCCGTATATTTCCATGCACCACCTTATACAAGTGAACGTGCAAAAGAAAAAGTTGTAGATTTAGCTCGTATCATTTCTAAATATACAGGACCAATCAATCTGCATATTATCAATTTCACAGATATTCAGTTGTATATTTATGAAAAATGTCCACATGATGAGTTAACAATCATTATGAGACGTTACATGATGAGTATCGCAGAAAAGATTGCAAAAGAAAGTGATTGCCTTGGTCTGATTACAGGCGAGAGTATTGGTCAGGTAGCAAGCCAGACAATGCAGTCTTTAGCAGTAACAAATGAAGTATGTGAACTTCCAGTATACCGTCCATTGATTGCATTTGATAAAGAAGATATTGTTACAATCTCTAAGAAGATTGGTTCTTACGAAACATCTATCTTACCATTTGAAGATTGCTGTACAATCTTTGTTGCAAAGCATCCTGTAACAAAGCCAAGTCTTGGTATTATCAAAAAGCATGAATTATGTTTATCTGAAAAGATTGATGAGTTAGTACAGACCGCACTTGATACAAGAGAAATCATTGTAGCGACCGAAAATTAAGGCGTGTTTGAAAAAGAAAAGGGCTGTTGCTAATGCAACAACCCTTTTATAAATTATACTTCGTAATTAGAAAGAATTTTCATAATCTCTGCATCGTCATCGTTATGTACATTCAAAGTAAGTGGTTTAGATAAATCTAAACTGAAGATACCCATAATAGATTTTGCATCGATTACATATCTTCCAGATACTAAATCGAAATCGCAATCGAATTTTGTGATATCATTTACGAATGACTTTACTTTGTCGATAGAGTTTAAAGAAATCTGTAATGTTTTCATTGAATTGCTTCCTCCCTTGATAAACTTTCACCCTACTAATATGGTACTTCAAGAAGCCTTAAAAGTCAATGTAAAACATGGAAAATTTAGAGGAGAAAAAGATGCAAAAAGTAGCATTACACAACCTGGGCTGTAAGGTAAATTCATATGAATTAGATGTGATTGGACAAAAGTTACAGGAAAAGGGATATACGATTGTGCCTTTTGACGAAAAGGCAGATATTTACATTATAAATACATGTACCGTAACTAATATTGCGGATAGAAAAAGCCGTCAGATGCTTCATCAAGCAAAAAAACGAAATCCAGATGCAGTTGTTGTAGCAGCTGGATGTTATGTACAGACTGGAAAAGAGCAAGTGTTGACAGATGCGGGTATTGATCTTGCAATTGGTAATAATAAGAAAAAAGATCTTGTAGAAATTCTGGAAGCATTTTTGGCAGACAGACAAGGCAGCTGTGGTATGGATAAGACAATGAATGATACAAGTGTTATCGATATCAATGCGACATTTGATTATGAAGAAATGCAGCTTACACATACAGCAGAACATACAAGAGCGTATATTAAAATTCAGGATGGCTGTAATCAGTTCTGTTCTTATTGTATTATTCCGTTTGCACGAGGTCGTGTCAGAAGCCGTCATTTAGAAAATATTTATCAGGAAGTAGAAGGTCTTGCAAAAGCAGGTTACAAGGAAATCGTTCTGACAGGTATTCATATTAGTTCTTATGGTATTGATTTTGAAGATGATGCGTGGGCAGAAGGTAAATGCGTAGAAAAGGAACAGAGCGAAGAACGTCATGATTATTCAGGAGCAAGCAAACTCTTGGACTTAGTAGAACGTATTCATGATATCGAAGGAATTGAACGTATTCGTCTTGGTTCTTTAGAGCCTCGTATCGTTACGAAAGAAAGTGCAAAGAGATTAGCAGCATTGTCTAAGATTTGTCCACATTTCCATTTGTCATTACAAAGTGGCTGTGATGAGACATTAAAACGCATGAATCGTAAATATACAACAGCACAGTTTAAAGAAAGTGTGGAAGCACTGCGAGAGGCATTTGGCAATCCAGCAGTTACTACCGATGTAATCGTAGGATTTCCTGGAGAAACAGAAGAAGAATTTGCAGATACAGTTGCATATTTGGAAGATATTTCTTTGTATGAAATGCATATTTTTAAGTATTCTGTTAGAAAAGGAACAAGAGCTGCTGTCATGAAAGGTCAACTTACAGAAGCAGTAAAAACAAAAAGAAGTGCAGTCTTGTTAGATATGGAAGCAAGAAAGAGCAAAGAATACCGCGGTCAGTTTGTTGGTACACAGGTAGATGTATTGTTAGAGGAAGAAAAAGAAATCCAAGGCAGTCATTATATGATTGGCCACACAAGAGAATATGTGAAGGTTGCAGTTCCAATGCAAGTAAATACAGCAGATTCTTTAACCAACACAATCGTGCGTGTATCAATAAGTGCATTTTTAACAGATGATATTTTATTAGCAGAGTAAGATATATATTTTTCTTAAAATCAAATGCAGATGATTGAAATTTGCTCCAAAGTAGAGTAAGATATTTAACATGAGGCAGTTTCGAAATTGCATGGAGGTACGGTATGGAAGATTTTGGAAATACACGATATATCAAAGTAGATACAGAACCGATGACAGGAGTACAGATGGTTCTTTCTACTGTTTATGAAGCATTGCGTGAAAAAGGATATAATCCGGTAAATCAGATCGTTGGCTATATTATGAGCGGAGACCCTACATTTATCACTTCTTATAATAATGCAAGAAGTTTAATCATGAAGGTAGAACGAGACGAATTGGTTGAAGAATTATTATCCAGTTATATTACAAACAAGAAATGGGATTAATGTATGAGAGTAATGGGATTGGATCTTGGCACTAAGACAGTTGGTGTAGCTATTAGTGATGCATTGCAGCTGACAGCACAGGGAATAGAAATCATACGCCGCAAGGATGAGAATAAACTTCGTCAGACACTTGCTCGTATAGAAGAATTGATCGTAGAGTATGAAGTCAGCGAAATCGTATTAGGATTGCCAAAACATATGAACAACGATATGGGAGAACGTGCAGAATTTTCTTTAGAATTTAAAGAAAAGTTAGAGCGACGCACAGGACTTCCAGTTGCACTTTGGGACGAAAGACTGACAACTGTAAGTGCTGACCGTATTATGATGGAAGCAGGAGTACGCAGAGAAGATCGTAAAGAATATGTGGACAAGATTGCTGCTACAATTATTTTACAGGGATACTTGGATTACAAAAAAGGACAGGCAAACAGACAGGAGAATTAAATTTGGAAAAGATCATTTTTAGTCCGGATGGAGAAGAACAAGTAGAATTTTATGTATTAGAACAGACAAGAATCGGTGGAGTAAATTATATTCTGGTTTCTGATGTAGAAGATGGAGATGGAGAGGCTTTGATTTTAAAAGACTTATCCGAAGAAACAGATACAGAAGCTGTTTACGAAATCGTTTCTGAAGATGAAGAATTAAACGCAGTTGCAGCTGTGTTTGAAAATCTTTTAGAAGATGTAGATTTAGTGTAACAACACACTTATACAACAGTTATAAGAAAGAACTTGGCAGATTGTACTGCGTTGAAAGATCAGTGATACGGGAACGAAATACAGCAACACTGCTATTCACAAAACAATTACGAAGTTTCTTTCTGTAGCTGCTGTCAGAAAATTGGAGGAAAACGTGTGAAAGTAAATAAAAAGAATGTTGCAGACGCAAATGGAAATAATGCTCAGACAAGTAAGCTGAAGATTATTCCTTTAGGCGGTCTGGAACAAATTGGTATGAATATTACTGCCTTTGAGTATGAAGACAGTATTGTAATTGTGGATTGCGGTCTGGCTTTCCCAGCAGATGATATGTTAGGCATTGATCTTGTTATTCCTGATATCACATATCTAAAAGACAACGTAGACAAGGTAAAAGGCTTTGTGATCACACATGGTCATGAAGATCATATCGGTGCGTTGCCTTATATATTAAAGGATTTGAATGTACCGGTTTATGGCACAAGACTTACGATGGGTATCATTGAAAATAAGTTAAAAGAACATAATTTGATGCAGCATACAAAACGTAAGATTGTAAAATTTGGTCATTCTATCAATCTTGGAGCATTTCGTATTGAATTTATCAAAACAAACCATAGTATTGTAGATGCAGCAGCACTTGCTATTTATTCTCCGGCTGGTATTGTCGTGCATACAGGCGACTTTAAAGTTGATTATACACCAGTATTTGGTGATGCAATCGATTTGACAAGATTTGCAGAAATCGGAAAAAAAGGTGTACTTGCATTACTGATCGAATCAACCAATGCAGAACGTCCAGGTTTTTCACAGTCTGAAAGAACTGTTGGTAAGACATTTGAAGCCATTTTTGCAGAGCACAAAGATACAAGAATTATTGTAGCAACATTTGCATCCAATGTAGACCGTGTACAGCAGATTATCAATACAGCACATAAGTACGGAAGAAAAGTAGTTGTAGAAGGAAGAAGCATGGTAAGTATCATTGATACTGCTGCCAAGTTAGAATGTCTGAATGTACCAGAAGACACATTGATCGAGGTTGACCAGCTTCGCAATTATCCTGACAATCAGACTGTTATTATCACAACAGGTTCTCAGGGCGAGAGTATGGCAGCATTGTCTCGTATGGCAGGCGGCATCCACCGCAAGATTCATATCACACCAAATGATACAGTTATTTTCTCATCTAACCCAATCCCAGGTAATGAGAAAGCTGTTACAAAGGTAATTAACGAAATTTTACAAAAAGGTGCAGATGTTATTTATCAGGATACACATGTTTCAGGTCATGCATGTCAGGAAGAGTTAAAATTAATTTATTCCCTTGTAAAACCAAAGTATGTTATGCCGGTTCATGGGGAATATAAGCATTTAATTGCCCAGAAAAAGATTGCAGAAAGTCTTGGTATTCCAAAAGAAAATATCTTTATTATGAAGAGCGGATATGTATTGGAAATGGACAATGAATCTGCAGAAGTAACAGGAAGTGTGCCAGTTGGCTCTATTTTGGTAGACGGTCTTGGTGTTGGTGATGTTGGAAATGTCGTACTGCGTGACAGACAGCATTTAGCAGAAGACGGTATTATGGTAGTAGTTATGGCATTAGACAGCTATAATGGTGTATTGGTTTCCGGTCCTGATATCGTATCACGAGGCTTTGTATATGTAAGAGAAAGCGAAAGCCTGATGGAAGAGGCTACAGATGTTGTAAATGAAGCAATCAATGCTTGTCTTGATAAAGGTATCACCGATTGGGGTAAGTTAAAGGGCAGTGTACGAGATAATCTCGGTGACTTTGTATGGAAAAAGACCAAACGACGTCCAATGATTTTACCAATCATTATAGAGGTGTAATGGGGTTTATGCTATGAATGAAGTAACATCCATATTGGACAAAACATCCGATTTGATCCAGGTTCTTACCGAGTCTTCCATTTATAGAGAGTACCATGAAGCATTAAAGGAATTAAATGAATTTCCTGAATTGAAAACGTTGGCAGACGACTATCGTAAGGCCAGATTTGAACTGTATCATGCGAAAGGTCCATTTTGTATGGAAAAGTTAAATGCGTTGGAAGAAAAAAGGGAAGAATTGATGCAATATAAACAGATTGATCGATTTTTGAAAGCAGAGTTAAATTTAGGACGCATTTTACAGGAAATACAAAGTCAGATTACAAAGGCGATGGAACTAGAGTAGATACTGTAGAGGAGAAGGAGTATGAAAAAACAAAATACCGCATATTCTGTGTTTGGCAGAATTATCAAGCTGTTAATGGCAATCGTTATTATTATGCTTATTTATGTGGTTGCATTAAAGTCATATGATTTTGGATATCGTATTTTTGCAGAAAGACCAGTCAGCATGGCACCGGGCAGAGATGTGACAGTCACAATCGAAGAAGGTATGGGAACATCTGCAATAGCAGATATGTTGGAAGAAGAAGGCGTTGTAAGAGATTCTTTCATCTTTCAGATCCAGAACTACTTTTCACATTATAAAGGAGCGTTTCGTGCCGGAACGTATGTGTTGAATGATTCTATGCAAAATGAAGACATCATGGCGGTGCTTTCAGGGGAGAAAAACTAGATGATCATAGATGAAAGAATGGTTGCCTTTATTCAGTCTTTGGATAAAGGCAATACCCCGTTTTTAACGGAATTAGAAGAAGAAGCGATTCGGACAGATGTACCGATCATAAGACCTGCAATGCAGAGTCTGATGCGATTTTTATTAAAGCTTTACAAACCTTCTAATATTTTAGAGGTAGGAACAGCAATTGGATTTTCTGCAATTTTAATGGCAGAATATGGACCAAAGGATTGTCATATCACAACGATTGAAAAATACGAAAAACGTATTCCTTTGGCAAAAGCAAATTTTAAAGAAAGCGGTTATGAAGACAAGATTACATTGCTTGAAGGGGATGCCGCAGATATTTTAAGAGAATTAGAAGGCAGCTATGATATGATTTTCATGGATGCTGCCAAAGGTCAGTACATTCATTTTATGCCAGATGTATTAAGACTTTTAAAACCAGGCGGACTTTTAGTCAGTGACAATGTAATGCAGGATGGAGAAATATTAGAATCCAGATTTGCAGTTACAAGAAGAAATCGTACGATTCATGGTCGTATGAGAGAGTATTTATTTGCACTGACACACAATGATACATTAGAAACCGTAGTGTTGCCTGTTGGAGACGGCGTGACACTTAGTATAAAGAAAGAGGAATAACATGGCGAGAAGAAACACCGCAGAATTATTAGTTCCAGCAAGCAGCTTGGAAGTATTAAAAACAGCAGTTATTTTTGGAGCAGATGCAGTATATATTGGTGGAGAAGCATTTG
>CAYRIK010000010.1:1474-52452 GCA_964424345.1 uncultured Lachnospiraceae bacterium | reverse complement strand
GGTTCTATGAACGCGTGCAGAAATGATGGCGGCATCGTGCATACTCCATATGGAGAATATGTTATTGTTATGTTTAACAAAAATTTCAGCGATGCAATGTATTATCCAGAACATCCAGCAACAGTATTTGGCTCAAAAGTCAGCCGTCTGTTATTTGATCAATATCTGGCATTAGAAGGACGATTCCTTTTATAGTCGGTCACACATAAAAAAGTTCTACATATTATAATACTAAATCACATCCGTTTTTATGACAGAAAGGACGTTTCTATGCAGGATAAACACTTTGATGAGCATTTGGATCAGTTTCCTTTGGGTATGTGTTATGTTCCATGGCAGCATATTACCCGCGTGTATGAAGATTTAGAAAAAGCATTTTGCATTGGTACTATTTTCCCTGAATTAGATAAGCCTTTTGAGGGCAGGAGGTGTAATAAGTAATGGCAAAAAAAGACAGATGCAGTGCTTTGTATGAAATTAGTATGGTAGACTTTTTATTGACAGATATGAAACTATATCTAGACACTCATCCAACAGACCGCAATGCGTTGGATTATTATCACCATTATGCAAGATTGTTAAAAGAAATGCGGGAAGCATTTGCAGAAAATTATGGCCCGCTTTTTGCAGAACAATCTAATTGCCGTAAAGAATGGGAATGGGATATGCAGCCAAATGCATGGGAAGGAGAGTGTTAGTATATGTTTCAATATGAGAAAAGATTGCAGTTTCCAGTAAAAATCTGTAAACCTAATGCGCAGGCAGCGCAAGTAATCATAAGTCAGTATGGTGGTCCGGATGGAGAACTTGGTGCCAGTATGCGTTATTTTTCGCAGAAATTTGCGACACCATATCGGGAAGTTGCAGGATTATTAAATGACATCGCAACGGAAGAACTTAACCACCTTGAGATGGTAGGCACAATTGTATATCAGCTTACAAGAAATTTGTCTATGGAAGAAATCGTTGCAAGCGGATTTGATAAATATTATATCGATCATACACTTGGTATATGGCCGCAGGCAGCAGGTGGTGTTCCTTTTACATCAAACCAGTTTCAAAGCAAGGGCGATATTATTACAGATTTGACAGAAGATATGGCAGCAGAACAAAAGGCCAGAACTGTTTATGATAATATTTTACGTCTTATCGATGATCCTGACATTATAGCACCGATTCGCTTTTTGAGACAAAGAGAAATCGTACATTTTCAAAGATTTGGTGAGGCTCTTCGCATGACACAGGACAGATTAAATGAAAAGAACTTTTATGCATTTAATCCAGGATTTGATTGTCCTCCTTGTACCAATAAATAAGTTTTATTTCTTAAATATGTTTTTAAATAAATGACCGATAATAGAGAAAATATATCATATTCTATTATCGGTCATATTTGTATTTGACATTTTGAAATAAAAGGTGTACTATAGGCAAATAAGTTTTGTGTATTTTTAACAAAAATGTCTATTGGGGAAAGGGAGGAAAAAAGATGTTAAATGCATTATATGAAAGATTAGGAGAGCAATCGTCAGTGGCAGTGATCATTATATCGATTGCTCTTATGTTGCTTTGTGGATTTTTGATGACACGTGTTACGAAAAAACTTAAATTGCCAAATGTTACGGCCTATATTGTGACGGGTATTTTAATAGGGCCGTTTGGATTAAATCTTATTCCAAACACGATCATAGAAGGTTCCGCATTTTTAGCAGATATTGCATTGGCATTTATTGCATTTAGTACGGGAGAGTTTTTTAAGTTTTCAAAATTGAAGCATAATGTTGGAAAAGTGCTTGTTATTACCGTTATGGAATCTTTGTTGGCATCTATATTGGTATTTATAGTAACGTATGGTGTTTTACATTTAGAGCTTTCTTTTTCTATTGTGCTTGCGGCATTGGCATCTGCAACTGCACCAGCTTCTACGATGATGACGATTCGACAAACAAAGGCAAAAGGAGATTTCGTAGATACATTGCTTCAGGTTGTAGCGTATGACGATATTGTAGCTTTGTTAGCATATAGTATTGCTATTTCCGTTGCAGTATCTTCTGCAACAGGAAAGGCATTTGATTTAGGAAGCATTATCATTCCAGTAGTACAAAATATTGGAATTTTAATTCTTGGCGGTGTATTTGGTGTATTTATGAAATTGTTGATTCAACAGCGTTCGACAGATAACCGATTGATTATTTCTATTGCGCTGTTGTTTGCATTTTGTGGTATTTGCGCAGCAATGAGCATTTCTCCATTACTTGGCTGTATGTCTATGGGAACGGTATACATAAATATTACAGACGATGAAAAACTTTTTAGTCAGTTGAACTACTTTAATCCGCCTATTTTGCTGCTGTTTTTCGTGCGTTCCGGTCTTTCCTTTGATCTGAATGCATTAGTTAAGCCTTCCGGAGCAATTGGTGGGGTATCTTTATTAGTCATTGGCGTACTGTATTTTTTAGTAAGAATCGTCGGAAAATATGTTGGTGCTTTTTTAGGTTGTTTATTTGCCAAAAAGCCGAAAGAAACACGAAATTATTTTGGCCTTGCATTGATTCCACAGGCAGGTGTTGCGATTGGTCTTGCTGCAGTTGGAGCAAGAACACTTGGAGGGGCACAAGGAGAAGCATTAGAAACTGTTATTTTGGCATCCAGTGTATTGTATGAATTGGTAGGTCCAGTATGTGCTAAAATGGCATTGTATTTATCTAAATCTTATTCTACAAAATTGGAAGATCTGGCTCCTGTAGAGGAAAAAACAGTATCTGGAGAACAGAAAAACAGCGTAGATATTTTAATAGAGCGCATTCAAAAAATTCAGCAGGAACTTGCCCAAGAAGCGATTACAAAGGAAGAACAGGCATTTACAGAAGCTGCTGAAGAACATCAAAGATTACAGAAAATGCGCTAGGAGGTATGTAGAGAGATGATAGATCCAATTGCGAATATGTTAGGTGAATGGTCACAAAGTTTGACGGTAGGAGGCATTTTGTTCCGTATTTTGCTTGCAGTATGCATTTCTGCAATCATTGGCTGTGAACGTTCTAGTAAGCGTCATTCAGCGGGCCTTCGTACGTTTATTTTGGTATCTTTGGCAACAACGGTTTTAATGTTATTAGATATCTTTTTTATGGAATATACAAATATGGATTTTTGTATGCTGTCTTGTGCTGGTGTTATAGGTGTTGCAGTAATCAGTGTACATTCTTTGTTAGTAAGTTCCAGAAGTCAGATTAAAGGTCTTACTACAGCGGCAGGCTTGTGGACATGTGCAGTTGTTGGACTTACATGTGGGGCAGGACTTTATACGATTACAATTGTATCATCTTGTATATTACTTGCATGTTTATCCATGTTTCCAGCATTGGAACGCTATTTAAAAAACCGTTCTAATTATTTTGAAATTCATTTGGAATTAAAGAGCAGTAAATATTTACAAAATTTTGTTACAACGCTGAGAAGATTAGGACTTACGATTGATGACATTGAAGCCAACCCAGCTTACAGTAAGTCAGGTCTTAGTGTATATACGATTTCTCTTTCTATTAGAAGTGAAGAGCTAAAAAAATACAAAACGCATGCAGAAATTATTGAAGCACTTCGCAGCCTTGATTATATCAATCATATTGAGGAAATGTGGTTATAAATTAAGAAAATCTTGCGTTTTTTAAACTTGAGTTTTCATGTGTGCTATGCTACACTAAGCCATAAGAGTGTTATTTAACAGGAGGTTTGAAATTATGTTACTTTCAAATACAATTGGTGGTTATGTTGATATGGGAATGACTGAAGCGGAAGCAATCCGTTATATGGCAGATATGGGATATGATGCATATGATATGTCATTTGGTCCAATGTTAAGTAATCCAGACCATCCATTTAATCAGGATAATTATAGAGAATATGCGTTAGAATTAAAAGCAATCGCAGAAGAAGCAGGAATCGTATGTAATCAGGCACATGCACCACAGGATAACCGTTTTGGTCTTCCTGAGACAGACAAGACCTATGTTCCAGCGTTACTTCGTTCTATCGAAATCGCTTCTATATTAGGTGCAAAGATTATTATCGTGCATCCAATCCAGTGCTATGTTTATGCAGAAGAAGGCAATGCAGAACGTTTAAAAGAAATGAACATTGAAATGTATAAGCGTCTGATTCCATACTGTGAAAAGTTTAATATCAAAGTAGCAGCAGAAAATATGTGGCAGTGGAACAGATTTACTCGTCAGTGCATTCACAGCACTTGTTCTAGAGCAGAAGAATTTTGTAATTACATTGATGCAGTTGACAGTGAATGGATTGTTGCATGCTTAGATATCGGTCATGTAGTATTGGTAAGTGAAGATGTTCCTCGTGCAATTCATATGCTTGGCGATAGAATTCAGGCATTGCATGTACATGACAATGATTACAAAGATGATTTACATTCTTTGCCATATTTACATCAGGTTAATTTTGACAAGATGACAAAGGCTTTAAAAGAAATCGGTTACAAAGGTGATTTTACTTATGAAATCGGTAGTATATTTAGAAATATGCCAAGAGAAGCAGCAGATTTTGCAAACAAGTATTTGGTTGCATGTGGTCGTCATATGATCAAACAGATTGAGGAATAAGTGTAACGACCTTTTATGAACCAGACAAAACGAAAGAAAAGACGAAGAAAAAGAAAAATACAAAAAATCATATCCGCAATATTGGCATATGCGATATTGATCGTTGCTGCGATACTGTTCACATATTCTGCTATGTACATATATGATCTTGTTAATGGAAAAGAGACGAAAAGTTTTGAAGAAGAACTTACGCAGATTGTTTTTTCACAGGAAGAGAAAGAAGAATCCGAAGTTTTTCATGGAGAAGGAACAGGAAAGCATGTTGTATTAGATGCAGGGCATGGAGGAGAAGACGGTGGAACGATAGGAAAGCATGCCGATGAAAAGGACGTAAATCTTGCAGTTACAGAATATTTAAAAGAATATCTGGAACAGGCAGGAGTAGAAGTTACGATGACACATACAAAAGATGAGTATTTAAGTTTGGACGAACGTACAGAACTTGCAAACCAAACAGATGCAGAATTATTTGTAAGTATTCATTGTAACTATTATGAAGGAAGTTCTTCTGTTTATGGTTTGGAATGTTATCATTATCCTGAAATGGATGATGGACAAGTATGTGCAGAAACATTATTGGATGCGATGCGGGAACAGGCAGAAATTCACGTTAGAAATGTAAAAGAAGAAGATTTTTATGTATTAAAGCATACGCAGATGACAGCTATTTTAGTAGAACTTGGATATCTTTCTAATAATAAAGAGTGTAAAAATCTTGCAGATACATCCTATCAAAAGATGCTTGCACAAGCACTTACCAAAGGAATATTAAAAAGTCTGGACAGTAATGTGAGTTTTGAGTAAAAAGAACAGATCATGCAAACAACTTGCGTGGTCTGTTTTTTGCATATTTTTATATGGAATATAGTAAAATAGTGTAGCCAAGCTTTTTGATAGGGAGGAAAGTATGCGTAAAAAAAAGAAATTCATTTGGTTACTTATTATGTTTTGTGTAATAGGTTATATACTATATGTTCCAAGGAAAGAGCAACAAGAGGAACAAATCATAGAGACAATGCCGCCGGAATTGGTGAAAGAGGATAGGGAATATTTGGAAGAAAGTCCGGATATTCGCGTTATTTTACAGGCAGGAAATTATGATGGACTATATCATTCAGAAGTAGAAGTAATGTTTCCAGATGGTGGTTATGTATTAGTTGGAGAAAAGGATCATTGGGTAAGGACTGTCATAAAGGCAGGAAAAAGCGTTCGTATTGGAATAGGAGATAAGTTTGATTTTCCGATTCAAAAAGATAAATTGATTGCATTAGTTCCAGCACAAGAACACTCTCCTTTGGTTGTACGTTCTATTGAACGAAGCAGAACAGAATGTAGCTATTATGGAAGATTAGAAGTATCTTTAGAAGATGCAGGCTTGATGTTGATTAACAATGTTGGATTGGAAACATATTTAGAAAGTGTCGTGCCAAGCGAAATGCCGGCAAGCTATGAACAAGAAGCATTGGAAGCACAGGCGATTTTAGCAAGAACATATGCATATAAATATTTGATACATCCAGGTTATTCTCAATTTGGGGCAAATGTAGATGATAGTGTTGCATTTCAAGTATACGGAAATATTGATAGAAATGAGGCTACGACAGAGGCAGTGCAAAAAACAGCTGGGATATTATTATTTCATGAACAAAATCTTGCAGATGTGTATTATTATTCTACGTCTTGTGGGTATGGAACAGATGGCACTGTATGGGGAAGTGATGGAGCAGAGTATCTTCAGGCAAAACGTATTGGTGGAGGCGTGCTTCAGACAAAAGATGGAACTGCTATTGGAGAAAAAGCAGAGCAGTATTATTTAGAATTATTACAGGATGAAGCCTATTTTCGTGCAATGATACATCATCCGTTTGTAGATGGCTATGAAGCAGAGGATAGCTGGTATCGTTGGAGTGCTGTCGATGTAACAATAGATACGCAGGCAATATTAAGTCGCTTGCAGGAACGTTATATAGCAAATAAAAATGTCATTCTGACGCAAAACAAAAAAGGGGAATTTGTTTCACAGCCAGTGAAAAAACTTGGAAATATACATAGCATCAAAGTAGATGAAAGAGGTGTCGGCGGTATTTGTAAAAGCATTATAATAGAGGGAAGTGAGGCTGTTTATAAAGTTCTTTTAGAGTACAATATTCGTTATGTGCTGAATGGTTCTGGAACAACAGTACAAAAATCTGATGGTAGCAGTTCTTATTGTCGAACGCTTTTGCCAAGCGGATTTTTTTACTTAGATACTGTTCAAGATGGAAAAAATGTTATATCATATTCTATATATGGAGGAGGTTACGGTCATGGTGTCGGTATGAGCCAGAATGGGGCAAACAGGATGGCGAAAGCCGGATTTTCATGTGAAAATATTTTACAGATGTTTTTCCCAGAGACGATATTTGTAAGTTATGAGAATAATAATTGAGACTATTCGAGATTTTGTAAAAGGAGCAGGAACAAAAAATATTTCAATTTATGCAGCGAGCAGTGCATTTTTTGTAATTTTATCTATTGTGCCAATGTTGGTAATTGTTAGCTGTATTATTCCGTTTACAGGATTGACAGAGGAACTTGTAGTAGATGCAATCGTACAGTTTTTACCGCTTGCAACGAGAGAATTTATGGTAACGTTGGCAGAATATGTGTATTCTAACAATGCAGGAGTCATTTCTATTGCAATTGTAGTTGCGATATGGTCTGCGGGCAAAGGAATGTTGTCTTTGATAAGAGGACTGAATGAGATTCATGGAATCGTAGAAAAAAGAGGATATGTAAAATTGCGTATTGTTTCTAGTTTGTATACGATTTTATTGTTGTTTGGTCTGCTGTTTACTTTGTTGTTGTCTGTATTCGGACGAAGTATTTATAAAAACTTTTTAATTCGGATTACTGTTTTGTACGAGATAGCAAATGTTGTATTACGATATAGATATGTATTGTCTGTTTTTGTATTAGGTATTATTTTTACAATATTGTATACATTTGTACCAAATGTCAAAACATCTATTCGAAAGCAACTTTATGCAGGTGTGATGGCAGCAGCAGGATGTGCGGTGTTTTCTTATTGCTTTTCTGTGTATGTAGATAATTTTAATGATTTTTCGAGTTATGGAAGTATCAGCATTATCGTTATTATTATGCTGTGGCTGTATTTTACGATGTATATTTTGTTATATGGTGCATATTTTGGAGCTTATATAACAAAAACAAGAACTTGATTGGAGCAGAAGCGTATGAGTATAAAAGATATATTAATTCCCAAAAAGAAAAATCCACAAGGACAAAAGTGGAGAAGATTAGATAATACAGGTAAAATTTTTCCGTTGGTGACAAATTCTGCTTTAAGTAATGTGTTTCGTATTGCAGTTACGTTAAAAGAAGAAATAGATCCAGTTGTCTTACAGCAGGCATTGGATGATATTTTACCACAGTTTGAAGGCTTTCGTGTGCGTTTAAAAAGAGGACTGTTTTGGTATTTCTTTGAGACAAATCATAGAAAGATTACAGTGGAAAAAGAAGATACCTATCCTTGTCAGTATATATCACATAAGATTGCACCATATTATCTGTTTCGTGTAAGTTATTACAAAAATCGTATCAATGTAGAAATTTATCATGCATTGAGTGATGGACTTGGGGCAGTTAATTTTTCTAAACTTTTGGCATGCAGATATCTTCAGATCAAACATAAGTTAGATACTCCGGAGATTGTAAGAGAACAGCATATCAAAGCGGAGACGGAAGACAGTTATTTAAAATACTATAAAGATGTACCAAAGTATAAATACGAAAATAAACAGGCATATCATATTGAAGGAAAGAAACTTGCTTTTGGTGTAGAAAATATCGTACATGGAAGTGTTCCATTAAAGGAATTAAAGCAAGTGAGTAAATCCTATGGTGTAAGTATTACCAAATATCTTACTGCTGTTATGATTTTTGCAATCTACAAGGAATATGTGAAAGACAAAGAAAAAAAGCCTTTTATCGGAGTGAATCTGCCAATCAATCTTCGCAGTATCTTTAATTCAGAGACGATGGCAAACTTCTTTGCAGTTACAGCAATCAATTATGAGTCACAAGGAAAAGATGTGACATTTGAAGATATTTTAGCAAGTGTCGGTGCACAGATAGATGATCAGATTGTAAAAGAAAAATTAGAAGAAAAGATTTCTTATAATGTATCAACGGAAAAGAAATGGTATTTAAAAATTGTTCCGCTTGCTTTGAAAAAACTTGGAATGAAACTTATCTTCTCTAAAAAAGATGGCGGGCATACGGTTACATTATCTAATTTAGGTCCAATTAAAGTAGAAGCCCCTTATGATGCCTATATTGAGAGTTTTTATGTATTAATCGGTGTATCTCATAAGCAGACAGCAAAATGTGCGATTATTGCATATCAGGACAATTTGATGATCACGTTGTCTACGGTGTTTGATGACGAACGTCTTTCTAAGGCATTTTTTGGAACATTGCAGGAACAAGGTATTTCTTGTGCGTTAGAAAGCAATGGAGTAGTAGACCAAGAGCATGATAAAGGAAACTATCCGCTTCCACAAGAAATTTCCACAGGAACATTAAAAAAAGAACTTAGTGTTGGAAAAGTTATTATGTGGTATATGGTATTGGTACAGCTCCTAGTCATAGCAATGGATTATATATTTGGCTGGGAAAGAGTCAGTGTGAATGTGTGTATGCCGATTTCTATTATGGCAGCAGATGTGATTATCACGGCGTTGATGTATTTTCATCGTGTGAAATGGCAGAGTTATTTTATGTATCAGATATCCATTACGATATGGTCATTGATTCCAATTTTACTTGTAGTATGTGGAGCAATTACGAAGCCATTTTTTGCAATTATGGCATTTGTGGTTGCAGTATGTATCATGGCACTTACGATTGGATTAAGACGAAGAGCAACATTTAGAGAACTAATTAGAAGATTTCATATTTAGGTGTAGGTGAGAGTTGTGCGAAAACAAGAAACGAGTATCAGAGGTAAGATAGTAAGAAATTTTATTCATGATTTTGTCAATGAGACTCCATTAAAAAAACCAATACAGACGGGAGCATTCCGTAAAAATCCAAAAGAACCAGAGTGGAGTTGTCCAAAAGGGTATTCTTATGCAGTATTTCCTTATAAAAAGTTTACAATGGAATATTTAAGACCGAAAAAAGGAAATACAGGTCGTGTGGTCTTACAATTACATGGTGGAGCTTATATTGGACCGATGAAAAATATTTATCGTACGATGGCAGTAAAATATTCCAAAATATTGCATGGCGGAGATGTGCTTACCATCGATTATAGAGTTGCTCCCAAAAATCCATATCCGGCAGCTTTAGAAGATGCATTTGCTGCATATTTATGGCTGATTGAGGACCAAGAGTATGATCCGGAACAGATTATTGTCGTTGGGGATTCTGCAGGAGGCGGATTAGCATTAGCGTTGATGATGTATCTTAGAGATAATGATTATCCATTACCGCTTGGAGCAGTGCTTATGAGTCCATGGACGGATTTGACTTGTAATGGGACAAGCTATTCCATTAATTTCAAAAATGATCCATTGTTTGGCAATGCAACAGAGTCTATGCTGTATGATTCTGATTACATAGGAAATGCGGACCCAAGAGATCCGTATATTTCTCCATTATTCGGACATTTTAGAAAACTTCCGCCACTGTTATTTCAGGTCGGAAGTTATGAAATGCTTTTAAGCGATTCTTTAGATACACATAAAAAAGCACTTGCAGATGGCTGTCGTTCCAAATTGAGTGTATATGATGGTATGTTCCATGAATTCCAAATGAGTTTGAACATGATACCAGAAAGCAAACGTGCATGGGAAGAAGTAGCAGAATTTATCCGCAGAAGATACAATCTTCCAGAGCCAAATCGAAGTAAGAGACTGTCAAGAAAAAAATAAAAGAGGTTGACAGGATTTATAAAAAGTAATAAAATAAGCCATAGTTGAAAATAAAAAGGCAATGAAGGTGTCAGTAGTGTGATATACTTCCTACAGAGAGAGTCAGTCATCGGCTGAAAGCTGACTTAGGTATAGATATGACATGAATTTCCCACCAGAGCTTCCTGATTGAACAAAGAGTAGGTTAGGACGTTTTAAGCGCGTTAAGCGAATTTGAGAGTCTGCCGTTTGTGGCAGGAACGTGGGTGGTATCGCGGAATTATTTCGTCCCTTACAGGTGTTAGAGCTTGTAAGGGACTTTTTTTTATACACTAGGAGCTTACTCATTTTCTAGTATATAAAAACGCTCCACTAGAATAAGCATAAGCGTATTGGGAAAAACATCTGATTTTTGAAAAAATAGAAGAGGAGAAAAAATATGAAAGCAAAACTTGACGAAATCAAGCAGAAAGCACTTGCAAGCATTGAAAACAGTGACAATCTGGACAAATTAAATGATGTGCGAGTAAATATACTTGGTAAGAAGGGAGAACTTACTGCTGTATTAAAATCTATGAAGGATGTTGCACCAGAAGACAGACCAAAGGTTGGTCAGATGGTAAATGATGTTCGTGTAGAAATCGAAACATATCTTGAAAAAGCAAAGAAGCATTTAGAACAGGCAGCATTAGATGCTCGTCTTGCAGCAGAAGAAATTGACGTTACATTACCAGCAAAGATTCAGCCAAGAGGTCACAGACATCCAAATACAACTGTTTTAGAAGAAGTAGAAAACATTTTTATTGGTTTAGGATATGAAGTAGTAGAAGGTCCTGAAGTAGAAAAAGACTACTACAACTTTGAAGCATTAAATATTCCTGCAGATCACCCAGCAAAGGATGAGCAGGATACATTCTATATTACAGGCGATATTTTACTTCGTACACAGACATCTGGTACACAGGTTCATGAAATGGAAAAAGGCAAGCTTCCAATCCGTATGTTAGCACCTGGACGTGTATTCCGTGCTGACGAAGTAGATGCTACACATAGCCCATCTTTCCACCAGATTGAAGGTCTTGTAATTGATAAAAATATCACATTTGCAGATTTAAAGGGTACATTAGCTGTATTTGCAAAAGAATTGTTTGGTGAAGATACAAAAGTAAAATTCAGACCACATCATTTCCCATTTACAGAGCCAAGTGCAGAAATGGACGTTTCTTGCTTTAAGTGCGGAGGAAAAGGCTGTCGTTTCTGTAAGGGAAGTGGTTGGATTGAAATTTTAGGATGTGGTATGGTTCATCCACATGTATTAGAAATGAGCAATATCGACCCTGAAGTATACTCTGGCTTTGCATTTGGTGTAGGTTTAGAGCGTATCACATTATTGAAATATGAAATTGATGATATGAGACTTCTTTATGAAAATGATGAACGTTTCTTGAAGCAGTTTTAACAGGAGGATATAAATTAATGAATACAGCATTATCATGGATTAAAGCATATGTTCCAGAATTAGAATGTACAGATCAGGAGTATTGTGATGCAATGACTCTTTCTGGTACAAAAGTAGAAGGATTTGAAAAATTAGACAAAAATTTAGATAAAATTGTAGTTGGTGAAATCTTAAAGATTGAAAGACATCCAGATGCAGATAAGTTGATTATTTGTCAGGTAAATGTAGGCTCTGAAGTAATTCAGATCGTTACAGGTGCATCTAACGTAAAAGAAGGAGATAAAGTACCTGTTGTTTTAGACGGCGGTAAAGTTGCAGGCGGACATGACGGTGGTCCATTACCAGAAGATGGTATTAAGATCAAAGCAGGTAAGCTTCGTGGTATCCCAAGTAACGGTATGATGTGTTCTATCGAAGAATTAGGTTCTACAAGAGAAATGTATCCAGACGCTCCAGAAAGTGGTATTTATATTTTACCAGCTGACGTAAAGCCTGGTGAAGATGCGATTGCATTACTTGGTCTTCGTGATACCGTATTTGAATATGAAATTACATCCAATCGTGTAGATTGCTACAGTGTTCTTGGTATTGCAAGAGAAGCTGCAATCACATTCCGCAAACCTTTTATTCCACCAGTAGTAGAAGTAAAGGAAAACGACGAAAAAGTAGAAGATTATGTATCTGTAGAAGTATTAGATCAGGATTTATGTTCCAGATATTGTGCAAGAGTATGTACAAATATTAAGATTGGACCAAGCCCTGAATGGATGCAGAGAAGACTTGCAAAGAGCGGTATTCGTCCAATCAACAATTTAGTAGATATTACAAACTATGTTATGGAAGAGTATGGCCAGCCAATGCATGCATATGATCTTAGCACAATTGCAGGAAATAAGATTATTGTAAAACGTGCAAATGATGGTGATACATTCGTAACATTAGATGGTCAGGAAAGAAAGCTTGACAGCGAAGTATTAATGATCTGTGATGCAGAAAAAGAAGTAGGCATTGCTGGTATTATGGGTGGCGAAAACTCCATGATTACAGATAATGTAAAGACAGTTCTGTTTGAAGCTGCAACATTCCATGGCTCTAACATTCGTAAGAGTGCAAAGAGAGTAGGTGTTCGTACAGATGCTTCTGGTAAGTTTGAAAAGGGATTAGACCCAAGAAATGCAGAAGCTGCTATCAACCGTGCATGTCAGTTAATTCAGGAACTTGGCTGTGGTGAAGTAGTAAGCGGTATGATTGATGTGAAAAAAGAGTTCAAGCCACTTGTACAGCTTCCATTCGAGCCTGCACGTATCAATAATTTACTTGGAACAGACATCTCTGATGAAGAAATGTTAGAAATCTTTAAGTTGACAGAGATGGAATATGATGCAGAAACAAATATGCTTACAGTTCCTTCTTTCAGACAGGATGTTCTTCGTATGGCTGACCTTGCAGAAGAAGTAGCACGTTTCTATGGATATGATAAGATTCCAACTTCTTTACCAGGCGGAGAATCTACATCCGGTAAGCTTCCATTCAAGCTTGTAGTAGAAGCAAAAGCAAGAGAAATCGCAGAAGCAAACGGATTTTCTCAGGGTATGTGCTACAGCTTTGAAAGTCCAAAGGTATTTGACAAATTGTTATTACCTGCTGACAGTGAACTTCGTAAGACAGTTACAATTTCTAACCCATTAGGTGAAGATTTCTCTGTTATGAGAACAATCTCTTTAAATGGTATGTTGACAAGCCTTGCAACAAACTACAACAGACGTAATAAAGATGTAAAATTATATGAACTTGCAAACATTTATCTTCCAAAGGCATTGCCTGTTACAGAACTTCCAGATGAAAGAATGCAGTTTACACTTGGATTCTACGGAGATGGCGATTTCTTCACAATGAAGGGTGTTGTAGAACAGTTCCTTTCTGCTGTAGGATTAAAGAAAAAAGCAGAATATGATCCAAAGAACAAGAAATCTTTCTTACACCCAGGCCGTCAGGCAGACATCGTTTATGATGGTGTTGTAATCGGTTATCTTGGTGAAGTACATCCAACTGTTTGTGCAAACTATGACTTAAATACAAAGGCTTATGTTGCAGTTATTGATATGCCTCATGTAGTAGCAAGAGCTGATTTTGATCATAAGTATGAAGGTGTTTCTAAGTTCCCAGCAGTAACACGTGATATTTCCATGACTGTACCAAAACACGTTTTAGTTGGTGATATTGAACATATCATTACACAGCGTGGCGGTAAGATTTTAGAAAATGTAAACTTATTCGACGTTTACGAAGGCAGCCAGATCAAAGAAGGTTTCAAGTCTGTTGCATATTCTATTTCATTCCGTGCAAAAGACAGAAACTTAGAAGAAGCAGATGTTACAGGTGCAATGAAGAAAATCTTAAATGGTTTAGAGCAGCTTGGAGCAGAATTGCGTAAATAATATTGTAACATGATATAATAGACATTCATATGTCAAACAAATATGGGAAAAGTTCTCTTTACGAAAAGTGCGTAAAGGGAACTTTTTTTATATACCAGGAGATTACTCATTTGTTGGTATATAAAAACGCTCTGCCGAGATGCACACGAGCGTAAAGAGAAAGTATTGCTTTGTAAAAACAGATAGGAAGATTATTGTGAAAAACAACGAACTATATACTTGCATTTTTGATAAAGAAAAGATATGATATAAGCAGTATGGGCGTTTGTGCGAACATATTCGCATTCCCCGTTTTAACGTTTCAAGGAGGAATATACAATGGAAAAGAAAAATACATGGGAAATCTATGATGAAGCTACACAGGCAAAGGTAGATACTTTTATCGATGGTTACCGTAAATTCTTAGACGAAGGTAAGACAGAAAGAGAATGTATTGATACAATCGTAAATACAATCGAAGATGCTGGTTATATTTCATTAGAACAGGCAATCAAAGAAGGAAAGAAGTTAACAGAAGGCGATAAGGTATATCAGGTATGGATGAATAAGTCCATCGCAATGTATCGTATTGGTAAAGAGCCATTAGAAAATGGTATGAACATTTTAGGTGCTCATATTGACTCTCCAAGAATCGATGTAAAGCAGAATCCTTTATATGAAGACAATGGTATCGCATACTTAGATACACATTACTATGGCGGTATTAAGAAATATCACTGGGTAGCAACTCCACTTGCTCTTCATGGTGTAATCGTAAAGAAAGATGGTTCTACTGTAATCGTTAATGTTGGTGAAGCAGAAGATGATCCAGTATTCTTTATTTCTGATATTTTAGTTCATTTAGCTCAGGAACAGTTACAGAAAAAAGCTGGCGAAGTAATTCCTGGTGAAGCATTAGACTTAATCGTTGGAAATAAGCCAATCTGTATCAAAAAAGAAGGCAGCGAAGAAAAAGAGCCTGTAAAAGAAGCTGTTAAGAAGGGTGTTTTAGACATCTTAAAGAATATGTATGATGTAGAAGAAGAAGATTTCCTTTCTGCTGAATTAGAAATCGTTCCAGCTGGTAAAGCAAGAGAAGCTGGTTTTGACAGAAGCATCGTATTAGCTTATGGTCAGGATGATAGAGTTTGTGCATACACATCTATGATGGCAATGTTAGACGTAGAACCTACAGATCGTACTCTTTGCTGTATTTTAGTAGATAAAGAAGAAATCGGTTCTGTTGGTGCAACAGGTATGAAGGGTTATTTCTTTGAAAACAGCCTTGCAGAAGTAATGAATTTAACAGGCGAATATTCTGAATTAAATATCCGCAGATGTTTAAGCAGAAGTACAATGTTAAGTTCTGACGTAAGCAGTGCATTTGATCCAAGCTTTGCATCTTGCTTTGACAGAAAGAACGTTGCTTACTTAGGCGGCGGTATGGTATTCAATAAATTTACAGGTTCTCGCGGAAAGAGTGGTTCTAACGATGCAAATGCAGAATATCTTGCACATCTTAGAGATATTATGGAAAAAGAAAATATCAACTTCCAGACAGCAGAACTTGGTCGCGTAGATTTAGGCGGCGGCGGTACAATCGCATATATTCTTGCAACATATGGCATGAACGTAATCGATAGCGGTGTAGCTGTTATGAACATGCATGCACCATGGGAAGCTACTTCTAAAGCAGACGTTTACGAAGCATACAGAGGTTACATGGCATTTGCAAAAAATGCAAAGAATATCTAATAAAAGAAAATAATCGGTAAGATGTTTTGAAGGCTAGTTCCATATAAGACGTAAATTTCTGGCAGATGCTTGAAACGTGTCTTTTATGGAACTAGTTTACCTTGCATCTTTATACAATATTTTACAAACATAAGTTAAGGAACATATATGAAAACAAGTGACTTTTATTTTGACTTGCCACAGGAGTTGATTGCACAAGATCCATTAGAAGATCGTACAAGTTCCAGATTGCTTGTCTTGGATAAAAAAACAGGTGAGACATCTCATCATGTTTTTCGAGATATTGTCGATATGCTTCAAGAAGGAGACTGCCTTGTATTAAATAATACAAAGGTTATTCCAGCAAGACTTTATGGCACAAAAGAAGATACAGGCGCAGGCATTGAAATCTTACTCTTAAAGCGTTTGGAAAAAGATGTCTGGGAATGTCTTGTAAAGCCAGGCAAAAAGTGTAAACCAGGTGCAAGAATCGTATTTGGTGATGGTCGTTTGAAGGCAGAAATCAAAGAAACACTCGAAACAGGAAATCGTCTGATTGCTTTTGAATATGAAGGCATTTGGGAAGAAGTTTTGGATGCACTTGGAGAAATGCCGCTTCCACCATATATTACACATAAATTGGAAGATAAAAACCGTTATCAGACAGTATATGCAAAATACGAAGGAAGTGCAGCAGCACCAACAGCAGGTCTTCATTTTACACAGGAATTATTAAAGAAAATCGAAGAAAAGGGCGTTAAAATCGCATATGTAACATTGCATGTAGGTCTTGGTACATTCCGTCCAGTAAAGGTGGATGATGTAACACAGCACCATATGCATAGTGAATACTATGAGGTGACAGAAGAAACAGCCCGAGTAGTAAACGAAACAAAAGCACAGGGCGGAAGAATTATCTGCGTAGGCACAACAAGCTGTCGTACAGTAGAAAGTGCAAGTACAGCAGATGGAATTTTACATGCAGGTTGCGGAAATACAGAAATCTTTATTTATCCAGGTTACCAGTTTAAGGTTTTGGATGCATTGATTACCAATTTCCATTTACCTGAAAGTACATTGATCATGTTAGTAAGTGCCCTTGCAGGCAAAGAACACGTACTCTCCGCATACGAAGAAGCTGTGAAGGAGCGATATCGTTTCTTCTCCTTTGGCGATGCGATGTTTGTACGATAAAATCTATTTTTTGAAGGACGAAATATGTCAGTTTATATTAATAATGAAACAAAGGATAGTTTACTGTCCAAAATTGCAGAGATTGATTTAACACAAAAAGCACCACAGGATGATACACAGCGCCAGTATTATTTCATGGCAAAAGCAAGAAGACATGTGCAGGAGTTAGCACAGGAGCTTGGAAGAACACCTACTTGCTGTGTAACTACATTTGGATGTCAGATGAATGCCAGAGACAGTGAAAAACTGGTTGGTATATTAGAAGTAGTAGGATATGAAATCGTAGAAACAGAAAAAGCAGATTTTGTTATTTTTAATACTTGTACAGTTCGTGATAACGCAAATCAGCGTACTTACGGCCGTTTAGGAGAATTAAAGAGCCTCAAAAAGAAAAATCCATCTATGAAGATTGCACTTTGTGGATGTATGATGCAGGAAGAAAGTGTCGTAGAAAGAATTAAAACAAGCTATCGTTTTGTTGACCTTATTTTCGGTACACACAATATCTTTAAATTTGCAGAGCTGTTAAATGCGACATTTGAACAAAAGAGAATGGTCATCGATATTTGGAAAGATACAGACAAGATTGTAGAAGATTTACCAATCGAGCGTAAATATGCGTTCAAGTCTGGTACAAATATTATGTTTGGCTGTAATAATTTCTGTAGCTATTGTATCGTTCCATATGTGCGAGGAAGAGAACGAAGCCGTAAGCCTGAAGATATTATTGCAGAAATTAAAGATTTAGTAGCAGATGGCGTAGTAGAAATCATGTTATTAGGTCAGAATGTAAACAGCTATGGTAAAAATTTGGAACATCCAATGACATTTGCACAGCTTTTACAGGAAATTGAAAAGATTGAAGGATTAGAACGTATTCGTTTTATGACTTCTCATCCAAAGGATTTATCTGATGAATTAATCGAAGTAATGGCACATTCTAAGAAAATCTGTAAACATTTACATTTACCATTACAGTCTGGTTCTACTCAGATTTTAAAAGTAATGAATCGTAAATATACAAAAGAACAGTATGTAGCATTAGCAGAAAAAATCCGTAAAGCAATTCCTGACATTGCACTTACAACAGATATTATTGTAGGTTTCCCAGGAGAAACATACGAAGATGTTTTAGAAACAATTGATGTAATCAAAAAAGTAAAATATGACAATGCATTTACATTTATTTATTCTAAGCGTACAGGAACACCTGCAGCAGCAATGGAAAATCAAGTGCCGGAAGATGTTGTGAAAAAGCACTTTGATATGGTACTTCAGACAGTACAGGAAGTATCCAGAGAGCAGGTAAAACGTTATGAGGGCGAAATTCAGGATGCATTAGTAGAAGAATTAAACGAGCATGAAGAAGGTTATGTTACAGGTCGTCTTTCCAATAATACATTAGTACACTTTAAAGGTGGCGAAGAATTAATCGGAAAGATTGTAAAAGTAAAATTAAATACATGTCAAGGCTTCTATTACATGGGTGAATTGGTATAAGAACAGCAAAGCTGTTCTAAGGGGAGATAGTGATGAAAATTTATAAACCAGCCATTTTAGAAAGTTTAAAAGGCTATAGCAAAAATCAGCTTGTAAAAGATATAGTAGCAGGTATTATCGTTGCTATTATTGCATTTCCATTGAGCGTGGCACTTGCCATTTCTTCTGGAATGAGACCAGAACAGGGATTATATACAGCTATTATTGGCGGTGTATTTGTATCTTTATTTGGTGGAAGCCGCGTTCAGATTGGCGGTGCGACTGCTGCAACTGTAATGACAGTATTTTCTATTATTGGAGAATATGGTTTTAGTGGTTTGGCAGTAGCTACGATGTTAGCAGGTATTATTCTGATTATCATGGGACTTTGCAGGGTAGGTGCTCTGCTTCCTTATATTCCATATCCAGTTACACTTGCATTTACTGCAGCAATTGGCGTTGGTATTTTTACAGGTCAGTTAAAAGAATTTTTTGGTATGCAGATTGCTTCTTTGCCAGTAAAAAATGTAGGTCGTATGACTGCATATGCACAAAATATTACAACGACAAACTGGCAGGCTCTTTTGATCGGTGTGCTTGCACTTGTAATCTTAATTGTATGGCCAAAGATTAATGCGACAATTCCAAATTCTTTGGTTGCTATTTTAGTAACAACACCGATTGTATTAATAGGAAAAATGAACGTAAACACAATTCAGAGTGTTTATGGACAGCTTCCAAGTCATTTTCCAACAATGACAGTACCAGAATTTAGTCTGGAATTGGTTCAGGCAGTACTTCCAAGTGCAGTAACACTTGCCATTTTGGTTGCTATTGTATCATTGTTATCTTGTGTAGTAACAGATGGACTTACAGGAATCAAACATGATTCTAATTCAGAATTGATCGGACAGGGTATTGCAAATATTTTCTGTGGTCTGTTTGGCGCAGTTCCAGTTGCAGGAGCAGTTGCACGAAGCAGCGTTTCTGTTAAAAATGGTGGTAAGACTCCAATCGTAGGTGTAGTACATAGCGTTGTTGTATTGATTATTTTATTAGTGATGATGCCGTTGGCAGGTTATATTCCAATGCCTACTTTAGCAGCAATCCTTATTTTAGTAGCTTACAACATGAGCAATGTTCCAGCAATTGTGTCTTTATTTTCAAAAGCACCAAAGACAGATGCTTTTATTTTTGCAGCAACATTCTGTACTGGTATTTTTGTAGATTTGATGACAGCAATCGAAGTTGGTGTTATTGTAACTGCTTGTCTGTTTATGAAGCGTATGGCAGAAGTAACAAGTGTTTCTAAGGAAGCGTATCAGGATGCTCCAAAAAATACATTGGTATATCATGTAAATGGTCCTATGTTTTTTGCGGCAGCAGATAAGTTATCACATATGAAAGCAGAAGAAGAAACAAAGGTATTTATTTTAAATATGTACTCTTTACCTGCTTTGGATATTACAGCGTTGAATGCACTTAGAAAAATTCAGAAAGAATATGTACAAAGCGGTATTACAGTAATATTTGCAAATGTACAAAAACAGCCATATAAGACAATGGAGAAAAATGGATTTGTGCAGGAAGTTGGCGAGCAATATTTTGCAGCAAACGTACAAGATGCATTTGCTATAGCAAAGAATATAGTAAAGGAATAAAAACATGGCAGCATTGACACCAATGATGCAACAGTATGTAGAGACAAAAGAGCAGTATAAAGATTGCATTTTGTTTTATAGACTGGGCGATTTTTATGAAATGTTTTACGAGGATGCGATTACTGCATCTAAGGAATTAGAAATTACATTGACAGGCAAGTCCTGTGGACAGGATGAAAAGGCACCTATGTGTGGGGTGCCTTATCATGCTGTAGAGGGATATTTGAATAAGCTTGTTTCAAAAGGCTATAAAGTAGCGATTTGTGAGCAGGTAGAAGATCCCAAAGCAACAAAAGGAATTGTTAAGCGAGAAGTAGTCCGAATTGTAACACCTGGAACAAATTTGAATACACAGGCATTAGACGATACAAAAAATAACTATCTGATGTGTATTACATTTATAAGCGGAAAAATCGGTATATCTGTATGTGATGTTACAACGGGTGATTACTATGTGACAGAAACAGACGATACAAAAAAGCTGTTAGATGAAATTATGCGTTATCAGCCTTCTGAAATTATATGCAATGATTCATTTATGGTAAGCGGCATTGATTTAGATGATTTAAGAAACCGTCTTGGAATTACCATTTATACGATTAGTGCTCATATGTTTGATGATGATAATTGTCGTAAGACGCTTATGAAGCACTTTCATCTGAATACATTAACAGGACTTGGCATTGAAGATTTCCCAACAGGTCTGATTGCAGCAGGTGCTCTTTTGCAATATCTGTATGAGACACAGAAAAATTCTTTGGAACATATCCGTCATATTACACCATATTTGACAAGTAAATTTATGCTGTTGGATAGTTCTTCCAGAAGAAATTTAGAATTGACAGAGACCTTGCGTGAAAAACAAAAAAAAGGTTCCTTGCTTTGGGTTTTAGACAAAACAAAAACTGCAATGGGTGCAAGACTTTTACGTTCTTATATCGAACAGCCTTTAATTGAAAAAGCAGCAATCGAGGAGCGATTAGATGCAGTAGATGCATTGGTCAAAGAAAGCTTTTTAAGAGACGAAATCAGAGAGTATTTAACACCAATTTATGATTTGGAACGTCTGTTGAGCCGAGTAAGCTATGGTACTGCAAATCCAAGAGATTTTATTGCACTTCGTAATTCTATGGAAATGTTTCCGCATATCAAAGCAGTATTAGAAAGTTTTTCTTGCGATGATTTGAAAAAAATCCAGGAAGAATTGGATGATCTTGGGGATATTTATGAATTGATTTCCAATGCAATCGAAGAAGAACCACCGATTTCTATTCGAGAAGGCGGAATGATCAAAGAAGGATATCATCCGGATGTAGATAAACTTCGTAATGCAAAACATGATGGAAAACAGTGGCTTGCACAGTTAGAAGCAGAGGATCGTGAAAGAACAGGCATTAAAAATTTGAAAATCAAATATAATAAAGTATTTGGTTACTATTTTGAAGTTACGAATTCTTATCAAAATCTCGTTCCAGATGATTATGTGCGTAAACAGACACTTGCAAATGCAGAACGTTATACGACACCTAAATTAAAAGAACTAGAAGATATGATTTTAAATGCAGAAGATAAGCTTTATGGTTTAGAATATGAAGTATTTTGTTCTATCAGAGAGCAGATTGCAGCACAGATGGAGCGTATCCAAAAGACAGCAAAAGCACTGGCAAGATTAGATGCATATGCATCTTTGGCAGTTGTAGCAGAACGTAACCATTATGTACGTCCGTCTTTAAATGAAAAAGGCGTGATCAATATTAAAAATGGCCGTCATCCAGTTGTAGAAATGATGATAGATCATGATATGTTTATTGCAAACGACACATATCTGGATAATGGAAAGCATTGCGTCAGCATTATTACTGGACCGAATATGGCAGGTAAGTCTACTTATATGAGACAGAGTGCGTTGATTGTACTTATGGCACAGATTGGTTCTTTTGTTCCGGCAGAAAGTGCACAGATTGGTATTGTAGACCGTATCTTTACAAGAGTAGGTGCAAGTGATGATTTAGCAAGCGGTCAGTCTACATTTATGGTGGAAATGAACGAAGTTTCCAATATTTTGCGAAATGCAACAAGTAAGAGTCTTTTAATATTGGATGAGATTGGACGAGGAACATCAACCTTTGATGGTCTTAGTATTGCGTGGGCTGTCATTGAACATATCAGCAATAAACGTCTGCTTGGTGCAAAAACATTATTTGCAACACACTACCATGAGTTGACGGAATTAGAAGATAAAATGGACAATGTCAATAACTATTGTATTGCAGTCAAAGAAAAAGGAGACGATATTGTATTCCTTCGAAAGATTGTAAAGGGTGGTGCAGACAGAAGCTATGGTATTCAGGTTGCAAAATTGGCAGGTGTTCCGGATCTTGTAATTGACCGAGCAAAAGAAATTGCTCAAAACTTAAGTGAATATGATATCACATCCAAAGTACAGGAAATGCTTTCCGAAAAAGACAAAAAATCCACAAAGGATACTAAAAAAGTAAAGCATTACGATGAGGTAGATCTTGCACAAATGTCTATCTTTGATACTGTGCGAGATGAAGATGTATTAAGAGAGTTGGAAAGTCTTGAAATCAGTAATATGACTCCAATGGATGCATTAAATACATTATATAAATTACAAAATCAATTAAAAAACAGATGGTAATAAGGAGGCTGCAACATGGCAGATATTCAAATTCTTTCAGAAGAGACAATAGATAAAATAGCCGCTGGAGAAGTGGTAGAACGTCCTATGAGTGTAGTAAAAGAATTAGTGGAAAATGCCATGGATGCAGGGGCTTTGGCTGTTACAGTAGAAATTAAAAACGGCGGTATTGATTTTATTCGTGTAACAGATAATGGAAAAGGGATTCCAGCTAATCAAGTTCGTATTGCATTTGCAAGACATGCAACAAGCAAAATACGAAAAGTAGAGGATTTAAGCAGTATTTCCAGTATGGGATTTCGCGGCGAGGCGCTATCAAGCATTGCTGCGGTATCACAGGTGGAAGTGATTACCAAAACAAAAGAAGCACTTACTGGTATAAAGTATGCAATAGAAGGTGCAATAGAAAAAGAGTTTGAAGAAGTGGGTGCTCCGGACGGAACGACATTTCTTGTGAAAAACTTATTTTATAATACACCCGTACGCCGTAAATTTTTAAAATCAGCACAGACAGAAGGCAGTTATGTGGCAGAACTGCTTGAAAGACTGGCGATGGCACGACCAGATATTTCTTTTAAATTTATATTAAATGGTCAGGTGAAATTTCAAACACCTGGAAATAATGATTTAAAGGAAGTGATTTATCGTATTTATGGACGTGAAATCGCATCACATTTAATACCGATAGAAATTAAAGAAGAACGTCTTTATATGAAAGGATTTTTGGGAAAACCAGAAATTAATCGTTCCAATAGAAATTTCGAGCATTATTTTATCAATGCTCGTTATGTAAAAAGCAGAGTAATCTCAAAAGCAATCGAAGAAGGCTATAAGCCATATGTGATGCAGCATAAATTTCCATTTGTCGTTTTTCATCTAGAGTTGCCCGGAAAAGAAGTGGATGTCAATGTGCATCCGACTAAAATGGAAGTGCGTTTTTCTGATGAACCGTATGTATACCGAACAATCGTACAAAGTATTCTTCAGACGTTTCGAAGTAAAGAATTGATTGTAGAAACTTCTTTTGGAAAAGATACGAATGAAAAAAAGGTACCAAAACAGCCAGTGCAGTCAGTTCCTATTGTGAAGGAAGAAGAAAAAACAAAGCCATCTTCGAGCGATGTTTCTTCTATTTTGCAGCCGTTGCTTGGATTGCCGCATCTAAAGGTCAAAAAAGTAGAACCATTTGTTGTAAATTTTACAGAAGATAAAGCGGTTGTAGAACTGCCAAAACAAAAAGAAGAAAAAAAAGAAAAAGCGTTGGTTCCACAAAAGGTACATGTACCAGAGCAAAAAGCAGAGGAAACACCACTTGAAAAGCGTTATGGAACTGCTCCAAAACAGATACTTCAGGACGTGAAAAAAGAACAGCCAAAGAAACCTGTTATAGAGCCTGTAGTAAAGCAAAAAGAGCAGATACCATTACAAAACATACAACAGCAAACGCTGTTTGAAGATGCATTTTTATCTCAAAAGGCAAAAGAGTCTTATGAGATATTAGGGCAGATATTTGACACATATTGGATTGTGGCATATCATGATCGTATGTATATGATCGATCAACATGCCGCACATGAAAAAGTAAAATATGAACGTTTAGTAAAAGCGTTGAAAAATAAAGAAGTGCTCAGTCAGGGCGTTGTTCCGCCTGTTATTATGCAAGTTAGTGCAAAAGAAGAACAGGTAATATTAGAGCATAGGAACGATTTTTTAAAGATTGGATTTGAAATAGAAGAATTTGGAGATCATACATTTTGTTTAAGAGCTGTTCCAAATGATTTGTTTGGATGTAGTTATACCGTTTTGTTTAGAGAAATGTTAGATGAATTGATGGAAGGACCGATTCATGGTGCTCCGGAGGTTGTGCTGGATAAGTTGGCAAGCATGGCTTGTAAAGCAGCGGTAAAGGGCAATAATAAGTTGTCCAGACAAGAGGCTGTAAAGTTGATCGATGAACTCTTGACGTTGGAAAATCCATATCATTGTCCACATGGAAGACCAACGATTATTTCCATGACAAAACAGGAAATAGAAAAGAAATTCAAACGTATTGTATAGGGATTTATATGGAAAAGAAAAAACTTATTATTTTGACAGGTCCGACTGCAGTTGGAAAGACGAAATTGTCCATTGCACTGGCAAAAGCAGTAAATGGAGCAATTATTTCAGCAGATTCCATGCAGGTTTATAAATATATGGATATTGGTTCTGCAAAGATTACACCACAGGAAATGGATGGTGTCAAACATTATCTTGTCGATTGTTTAGAACCAAATGATCCGGAAGCGTTCAATGTCACACGTTTTCAGCATATGGCAAAGCAGGCAATGCAGGAAATTTATGCAGAAGGAAAAATACCGATTTTGGTAGGCGGAACAGGATTTTATATTCAGTCCGTTGTATATGATATTGATTTTACGCAAAATGATGCAGATACTTCTTATCGAAAGATGTTAGAACAGTTAGCAGAAGAAAAGGGAGCAGAGTATTTGCATGCGATGCTTTTGGAAAAAGATGAAAAAGCAGCGAAAGAAATTCATTATAACAATGTAAAACGTGTTATACGAGCATTGGAATTTTATCATCAGACAGGCAGTAAAATATCAGAACATAATGAAGCAGAGCGTCAAAAACAAAGCCCATATGATTTTTATTATTTTGTATTAAATGATGACAGAGCAAAGTTGTATGAGCGTATCGATTTGCGCGTAGATCAGATGTTAGAAGCAGGTCTTGTGGAGGAAGTGCAAAAGCTTTTGGATATGGGATGTACAAGAGATATGGTTTCTATGCAGGGCCTTGGATATAAAGAAATCATTGATTATCTGCAGGGAGACATCTCTTTGGAAGAAGCAGTGTATATTATAAAACGTGATACAAGACATTTTGCAAAAAGACAGCTTACATGGTTTCGAAGAGAACGAGATGTACGTTGGGTAAATCGCTCTGATTTTGCATCAGAAGAAGAAATATTACGCTATATGTTAGAACAGATACAATAAGGAGAATGATATGATTACAGAAGAATTAAAAACATTGTATGCATCTATGGGAATTTCTGAACAGGTATTTTCTTATGGGGAACATATTTTAGAAGGATTAAAAGACAGATTTGCAGACATTGATCGTGTTGCAGAGTACAATCAGGCGAAAGTTGTGCATGCAATGCAGGAATGTAAAGTAAGCGAAGCATGTTTGCTTGGAACAACAGGATATGGATATAACGACCTCGGACGAGATACATTAGAAGAAGTTTATGCACATATTTTCCATACAGAAGATGCATTGGTTCGTCCACAGATTACATGTGGTACACACGCACTTGCACTTGCACTTATGAGTAATCTTCGTCCTGGAGATGAGCTTTTAAGCCCAGTAGGTAAGCCCTATGATACATTAGAAGAAGTAATCGGCATTCGTCCATCTAAAGGTTCTTTAGCAGAATATGGCATTACATATGCACAGGTAGATTTATTAGAAGATGGTGGATTTGACTGGGAAGGAATTCGTAAAGCAATCAATGAGCGTACAAAATTAGTAACAATTCAGCGTTCAAAAGGATATCAGACAAGACCAACACTTTCTGTAAAGCGTATTGGAGAATTGATTTCTTTTATAAAAAATATTAAGCCGGACGTAATCTGCATGGTAGATAACTGTTATGGTGAATTTGTAGAAACAATCGAACCAACAGATGTTGGTGCTGATATGGCAGTTGGTTCTTTAATTAAAAATCCAGGCGGCGGTCTTGCTCCAATCGGTGGTTATATCGTAGGTAAAAAAGAATGTGTAGAAAATGCAGCATATCGTTTGACAAGCCCTGGACTTGGAAAAGAAGTAGGTGCCTCTCTTGGCGTTATGGCAAAATTCTATCAGGGTCTTTTCCTTGCACCTACTGTAACAGCCAGTGCATTAAAGGGTGCTATTTTTGCAGCAAATCTTTATGAGAGAATGGGTTATGCAGTTGTGCCAAACAGCACAGAATCCAGACACGATATTATTCAGGCTGTTACATTTGGAACTCCAGAAGGCGTTGTAGCATTTTGTGAAGGCATCCAGGCAGGTGCACCAGTAGATAGCTTTGTTACACCAGAACCATGGGATATGCCAGGATATGATGCTCCAGTTATTATGGCAGCAGGTGCATTTGTATCAGGTTCTAGTATTGAATTAAGTGCAGATGGACCAATCAGACCTCCATATGCAGTATATTTCCAGGGCGGTCTTACATGGCAGCATGCAAAATTCGGCATTTTAAAGACAGTACAAAGCTGTTTAGATGCAGGTCTTTTAGATGCAGATTTCAAACGAATAAAGTAAAAAAATGTAATCTTAAGAAAATTTTAATCGATACTTTTTCGGTATTTTTTCCATTCCAGGTATACACTTTTTGAGATTTATGCTAAGATAAGTGATAAGCACAGAATCTGCATACTTGGAGAGACGGAATGGAGATTTATGACAGCTTATGTAAATACGGAGGCTATGCCTTATGAACGGTTTTTAAAATATGGAGCAGAAACACTGACAGATGCAGAGCTTTTGGCAATCATATTAAGAACTGGCACAAAAGAAAAGAATGCAACAGAGCTTGCACATGATATACTGTATTTACAGGAGAGTACACAAGGAAAGCTCATAGGGCTTCATCGTATTTCTCTTGAAGAGCTTAAAAGAATACCGGGAATTGGTGAAGTAAAAGCTGTAAAAGTTAAAGCAATCGGAGAACTTGCAATACGAATGGCAAGGCAGTCTGTACACACAAATATGAAATTTGACAGTCCTGAAAAGATTGCCGAATATTATATGGAAAGCTTAAGACATTTTACAACAGAGAGCGTATTGGCATTATTACTCGATAATAGAGGTCAGTTGTTAGGTCAGAAAGTGATCAGCAAAGGAACGGTCAGTGCCTCTTTGATTTCACCAAGAGAGATTTTTATTCAGGCATTAAAATTTGATGCGAGTGGTATTGTACTGATTCATAATCATCCAAGCGGAGATGCATCTGCATCTGTGCAGGACAAACTGATTACCAAACAGATTTATGAGTGTGGAAAACTAATGAATATACCATTAATAGATCATATTATTATTGGAGACCATACATATTCAAGTTTTAAAAAACTTGGATTACTATAGAAAGGCAGGAACATACTTTGGGAAGTAATGTATATGGTATCGATTTAGGTACTTGCAACATCAAAATTTACTCTAAAAATGACGATGGCATCATGATTGAAAAAAATATGATTGCAATCGAAAACAAGAAAAATATTTTTGCATATGGCGACAGTGCGTATGAAATGTACGAAAAAGCACCATCCAATATCCAGATTTCTTATCCACTTAACAATGGTGTGATTGCAGATATCAGAGATATGGAAGTTTTGATCAAATATTTTATTACAGATATTATGAAAGGAAAGGTTGTACCTGCTGATTATTATGTGGCAGTTCCTACAGATGTTACAGAAGTAGAAAAGAGAGCTTTCTATGACCTTGTAAAGCATGCAAACTTAAAAGCTAAAAACGTATATGTAGTAGAAAAAGCAGTTGCAGATGGATTAGGTCTTGATATCAATGTAAAGACTTCTAATGGTGCATTGGTCGTAAATGTAGGATTTGATACAACAGAAATTTCTATTTTATCTTTGGGTGGTATTGTATTGAGCCGTTTGATCAAAACTGGCGGACGCAAGTTTGATGAAGCAATCAAAGCAGCAGTACGAAAGGAATTTAATTTATTGATAGGCTCTAAATCTGCAGAACAGATTAAGATGCAGTTAAAAGAATTAGAAGAAAAGGGCGAGGATGCGGTAGTTTTTGGACGTGATATCGTAACAGGCCTTCCTATGCAGAAACAGATTCCTGTTCAGATGGTAAATGAGTGCCTTGTAGAACATTTTTCTACCATTGTAGATCAGGTAAAATTGATTTTAGAAAGAACTCCACCAGAACTTGGTGCAGATATTTATCGAAATGGTATTTATTTGACAGGTGGTGCAAGTCAGGTATCTCATCTTGCAGAGAAGCTTTCTAAAGAGACAGGATTAAAGGTTCAGCAGATGGATAATCCGATCACGAGTGTTGCAGCAGGTCTTGCAAAGGTTATCAAAGAAGACTACTTTAAGACTGTTGCCCAAAGGAAAGAGTAAATGAGTCCAATAGTAAAGAAAAAAGGAGAAAAATTTACGATTCCAAGTAAATATCTCCTTTTTATATTAACATTAATTTGTGTTTTGATGATTGTATTAAGTCTGTTTACCAATGTATTTGAACATATATTGAATACAGCAGCAGGCAGTGTGATTATGCCGTTTCAGCGTGGAATCACATATGTAGGCAATTTCATGACAGATAAGGCAGAAGAGTTAAAACAAATACAGGCTCTTCAGGAAGAAAACAGCCAGTTAAAGCAAAAGCTGGAAGAAATGACACTAGAAAACAATAAACTGCAGCAGGACAGATATGAATTAAATCACTTGCAGCAGTTGTTTGAGTTGTCTTCTCAGTACGAAAATTACGAAAAAGTCGGTGCAAGAATTGTAGGAAGCGAAAGTGTAAACTGGTATTATTCTTTTTTGATTGATAAGGGCAGCGATGACGGAATGGCAGTCGATATGAATGTCATTGCAGATGGCGGCCTGGTCGGTATCATTACAGAAGTTGCACCAAACTGGTCAAGAGTAAAATCTATCATTTCAGATGAAATTAGTGTTATGGGACGTGTGTTGTCTACAGAAGACAATTTGATCATAAGCGGTGATTTGGCTTCTATGAAGACAAATGGCACGATTTCATTTGCACAGCTTTTAGATACAGATGATCAGGTGCATACAGGAGATAAAGTTGTTACGAGTTCTATCAGTGATAAATATTTGCCTGGATTGGTAATCGGATATATAGATTATATGCAGGAAGATGCAAATAATATGACAAAATCAGGAACAATTCTTCCGATTGTAGATTTCAGCCACTTAAATGAAGTTTTGGTCATTTTGGATATCAAAGAAAACTATGAAGAATAAGCAGATATAATAGAAAGGAGAGCCATGAAAAGAGCAGTTGGTCAAGGTGTGATTGTGATACTTGCATTTATACTTCAGAATACGTTGTTTACTGCATTATCTTTAAATGGAGTAAAACCGAATCTATTGTTGGTCATCGCAGTGTTTTTTGGCTTTACGGTCAGTACAAACAATGGTATGCTTACCGGATTTTTCTGTGGACTGTTGTGTGACATCTTTTTTGGTTCCTATATTGGCATCTATTCTTTTCTTTTTATGCTTTGCGGAGGCTTTGGCGGTATTGCAGCAAAGAGCTTTTATCAAGATGATATGCTTTTTCCGTATGTAACGATTATGCTTACCGATGGCTTATTTGGACTTGTATATTACATAAGTATGTTTTTGATTCGCGGAAGATTTAATTTTATACAGTATTTACAAAGTATTATTCTTCCAGAATTATTGTATACGTTTCTTGTAAGTTTGTGTATGCTTCCAATTTTGCGTAAATGTAATCGTTTCTTTGCAAAGGCAGAAGTAAAAAAGGAGAAATCATCGGATGTTTAGGGAATTGATTGAAAAATTGACAGAATCCAGATTGTTTCTTATGGGAGGAATTTTCCTTTTATTAGCAAGTATCTTGATTGGCAGAATGTTTTCGTTACAGGTAGTCAGAGGAGAAGAGTATTTGGAAAAATACGAGCTCAGTATTGAAAAAACGAAAAATATTCCAGCTACAAGAGGAAATATTTACGATGTGAACGGAAAACTGTTGGCGTACAATGATCTGGCATATACAGTAAAGATAGAGGACGTATATGAGAGTTCTAGTACAAAAAATGCCCAGTTAAATGAAAATATTCGTACATTGATTAAAATGATCGAGAAAAATGGAGATCATATTATCAATGATTTTAATATTATCATAGATGATGCAGGAAATTATGCGTTTGATGCGTCAGGTACCTCTTTATTGCGTTTTAAAGCAGATATTTACGGAGAAGCGTATGTAGATGATTTGGAATATTGGCAGCAGACTGCAAGTGCCGAAGAGATGATGGAATATCTTGCAGGAACAGGACGTTATGCAGTTGGTGCTTATGCGTATGATGAAGAAGGAAATCGTATCAAAAACGAAGATGGTGACTACATTTTTCATATTGGAGAAGGATACACCAAAGAAGAAGTACTGCAAATTGTTACAATTCGATATGCATTGAGCCTTGTTGCATATCAGGTGCATCTTGGCGCAACGGTTGCAACAGATATTAGCGAAGAGACGGTTGCAGTTATTGTAGAAAATCAAGATAAACTGCAGGGTGTTTCTATAGAAGAAGATACGGTACGAAGATATGTAGACAGTACGTATTTTTCACAGATACTTGGTTATACAGGAAAGATTTCCAGTACAGAATTAGAAAATCTGAATGCACAGCTTGTTGAAGAAGGAAAAGAAGCAAAATATACGTCCAGCGATGTTGTAGGAAAGTCTGGTATTGAACAATATATGGAATTATCCTTACATGGAACGAATGGATATGAAAAAGTATATGTAGATAAAATGGGACGTTTGCTTGCAACGCAGGAACGTGTAGAACCTATTTCAGGAAATGATATTTATCTTACTATTGATGCAGATTTGCAAAAAGCAACGATGGATATTTTGGAACAGAGTATTGCTGGTATTTTACTTGATAAGATTGAAAATATCAAAACATTTACACTCGGGTCAAATCAGTCTAGTGATAAATTAAAGATTCCAATTTATGATGTATATTATGCTTTATTTGATAATAATGTAATTAGTATTTCACATTTAGCAGCAGAAGATGCATCTGAGACAGAACAGGCAGTATATGCAGCATATGTCTCTTTTTCTGAAAATAGAAAAGAAGAACTTAGAAAAGAACTGTATTCTCAAAAAACAGAATACAATCAGTTGTCAGAAGAATATCAGACATATCAGGAAGCAATGATTGAACTATTAAAAAGTTATGACGTTCTTGATATGGATTTAGTAGATACCAATGATACTATTTATGTAAAATGGGTAAAAGACGAAGATATGTCTATGGCAGCATTTTTGGAATATTGTATTGCGAAAAACTGGATCAATGTAAAGCTGTTGGATTTAGAGTCAGAATATGCAGATTCCAAAGAAATATATGACAGCTTGATCCAATATATGTTTGATATGATGGATGAGTCTAATACGATTCGAAAGTATTATTATAAATATATGCTTTTGAACGATACAATTACAGGCATAGATGTTTGTAAAATTTTGTGTGAGCAGTATTGTATTGATACATCTGCAGAAGATGTAGATGCATTGTACAATGGTACAATTTCTGCATATCAGTTTATGCGTAATCGTATTCAAAATCTGGATATTACACCAGCACAGCTTGCATTAGATCCTTATGCAGGTTCTGTAGTAGTAACAGATCCAAATACAGGTGATGCAATTGCAATGGTATCTTATCCAAGTATTGATACAAACCAGATGGCAAATACAGTAGATCCAACATACTATGCAAAGATTCAATTAGATAAATCAAATCCACAGTATAATTATGCGACACAGCAAAGAAGTGCTCCTGGTTCTACGTTTAAAATGGTTTCTACAGTAGCCGCTTTAGAGGAAGGCATTGTTTCTCCATTTGAAACAATCAATTGTACGGGTGTATTTGATCGTTTTGCACAAGTATCAAGATGTTGGATTTATCCAAGTTCACATGGTCAACTATATGCTTCACAGGCAATCAGACATTCTTGTAACTGTTATTTCTATGAAGTGGGTTATAGGCTGAGTCTGGATGAAGAAGGAAATTATCAGACAGAACTTGGATTAGAAAAACTTGCTAAATATGCAGATATGTTTGGTTTGACAGACAAATCTGGTATTGAGATAGTAGAATCTGCTCCGCAGGTATCTACAGAACTTCCGGTTCTTTCTGCAATCGGTCAGGGTACAAACTCTTTTACAACAGTAGGTTTGGCACGTTATGTATCTACGATTGCAAATAATGGTACTTGTTATGATCTGACATTGTTGAGTAAAATGACAGATTCTGAAGGTACATTATTAGAAGAATTTGAAGCATCCGTTAGAAATCAGGTAGAGATTAGTCAGACTTCTTGGAATGTAATTCATGAAGGTATGAAAGAGGCAGCAGCATCTTATTCTTTATTTGATCAGCTTTCTGTTACTGCAGCAGCAAAAACTGGTACAGCACAGGAAAATACAAAACGAGCAGACCATGCATTGTTTGTTGGTTATGCTCCATATGAAGCACCACAGATAGCAGTTTCAGCCCGTATTTGTTTTGGTTACAGCTCTGGTTTTGCATCACAGGTTGGCTATAAAGTTATGGAATACTATTTCGCAGAAAATAAACAAGAGGTAGTAACAGATCAGGCAATTGAAGTAGATCCTTCTTCTGTTACAAATGAACACTAATATTAGATATGTTTATAAAGTACTTTCGATAAAGCTTGAAGAAAAGCGATGAACTTATTTTATCGGAGGAGCTTATGAGTGAAGTATTAGTAGTAACAAGCGGTAAAGGCGGTGTAGGAAAAACAACAACTTGTGCCAATATAGGCACAGGACTTGCCAAGATGGGATATAAGGTATGTATGATCGATACCGATATAGGACTTAGGAATTTAGATGTCGTTATGGGATTGGAAAATCGTATTGTATACAATCTTGTAGATGTAGTGGAAGGAAGCTGCAGAATTAAGCAAGCATTGATACGTGACAAACGACATGCTACCTTATATTTGATGCCATGTGCCCAGACAAGAGATAAGACGAGTGTAAATCCGGATCAGATGGTTAAATTGATTGGACATTTGAGAGATATTTTTGATTATATCATTTTGGATTGTCCAGCAGGCATTGAACAAGGATTTCAAAATGCAGTAGCAGGTGCAGATCGAGCAATCGTAGTGACTACGCCAGAAGTATCTGCAATACGAGACGCAGACAGAATCATTGGATTACTCGAAGCAAGAGAGTTTGAACGTATTGAATTAATTATCAATCGTATGAGAAATGATATGGTCAAACGCGGAGATATGATGGGTGCAGCAGATGTTATGGATATTTTATCTGTGCCGTTACTAGGTGTAGTTCCTGATGATGAAAATGTTGTAATTTCGACCAATCAGGGCGAACCGCTCGTAGGAAGCAATACACCTGCTGGAAAAGCATATCAGAATATTGCAGATAGAGTTTCTGGAAAAGATGTTGCGCTTACAATGGAAATAGGTCAGATTTCTTTTTGGACAAAGATCAGTGGGATCTTTCACAGAAGTTAGGAGGATTCTATGTTTGGAAAAATGAAATTTAAAAATCCATTCCGACGAAAAAGTTCCAAGGAAGTAGCAAAAGATCGTTTGAAAATATTATTAATTTCTGATAGAGTCAACTGTTCTGCAGAAACACTTGAAATGATTAAACACGATATTGCGAAAGTGATATCAAAATATATGAAGATCGATGCAGATAGTATGGAAATTCAGATTAGTAAAACAAACTCTCATGCGAGCGGAAATCTGAATCCAGTATTAAATGCAAATATTCCTATTATTGATATGAATAAATAAGATCAAAGAAGACAGCAAAAATCCGTTTTCACAATAGTAAGACCAAGGAGAAAGAAAAGGATGATAAAAAAATACAAACTTCGGGATTTTGACTTTCGATTAGTCATCCTGATCTTGTTGACAGCTTGTATCAGTATTGCAGCAGTTAACAGTGCGAATGAAGAATATGTAAGCCGACAGTTTATGGGTATTGGCATTGGAGTTTGCTTGATGCTGTTTGTTGCCTTTATAGATTACAGCTGGATATTAAAATTTAGTTGGGTTTTATATGGCATTACAGTATTGATTTTGGTTGCTACCTCTTATACTTCTGCTGGTGATAGTGGTGGTGGTGCACAAAGATGGTTTGAAATTGGTTCATTTCGTTTCCAGCCTTCAGAATTAGCAAAATTAGTATTGATTTTATTCTTTGCACAGTTTATTATGAAGAATAAGAAAACAATCAATAAACTGACAACTTTAATTGTTTGTGGTGTATTGTTTGCAATACCAGCAGCATTGATTTTAAATCAGCCCGATCTTTCTACAACAATTATCATTACAGCTATTTTTTGTACATTGTTGTTTGTAGGAGGGATTAGTTGGAGATATATTCTGACAGCAGTGGCAGTTGTCGTTCCAATTGTATGCGTATTTGTATTTCTTGCATTGCAGCCTGATAATGATTTGCTGCAACAATATCAAAAAAATCGTATTTTATCTTTTATTTATCCAGAGGAATATGCGGATAGTACAGCCTATCAGCAGTTAAATTCAGTAGTAGCGATTGCATCTGGACAGCTTGATGGTAAAGGATACAAAAATAACGAAGTGACCAGCGTAAAAAATGGCCGTTATATTTTGGAACCACATACGGATTTTATTTTTGCAGTAATTGGTGAAGAATTTGGATTCAAAGGAAGTATAATTCTTGTTGCAGTATTGTTTTCGATTGTGTTAGAATGTCTGTATGTAGCATATAAAGCAAAAGATACAGCCGGGCGAATTATCGCTGCCGGGGTTGGAGCCTGGATTGGATTCCAGACATTCATAAACCTTGGAGTGGCATCTTTCATATTGCCGAATACAGGTCTTCCGTTACCGTTTATCAGTTATGGTCTGACCTCTATATGGTGTCTGTATATGGCAATTGGATTTGTTTTAAATGTAAAATTACAGCCAAGAAAGAACGGAGAGGTCTTTTTATGAACATAGGATTAATTGCTAATGACAACAAAAAGAAACTCATGCAAAACTTTTGTATAGCTTATCGTAATCTGCTTTCTAAACATGAGTTATACGCAACTGGTACCACAGGAAGATTGATTGAAGAAGTGACTAATTTGAATGTGCACAAACTTTTAGCAGGTCATCTTGGAGGAGAACAGCAGCTTTGTGCTCAGATTGAGCATAATCAGATTGACCTTGTGATCTTTTTAAGAGATCCATTAGCAGCAAAGGTGCATGAACCTGATATCAGTAATATTTTGCGTTTATGTGATATACACAATATACCGCTTGCTACAAATCTTGCATCAGCAGAGATTATGGTATTAGCGTTAGATAGAGGAGATTTGGATTGGCGTGAAGCGTATCGATAGAATAGTTGCGGCTGTTTTAGCAGGCTGTCTGTGCATTACGATGTTGACAGGATGCGGCAGTCAGGTTACATTGCCGTATACAGCTATGACAGATAACAGCAGTTTTAAATTGATAACAGATAGTGTAGGAAAAGCACAGACGTTTGCGAAAGAACTTTGTGTGGGAGATACCAATGTGTCTATGGAAGGATACGAAATCTCTCAGGTTGGAGCTGCAGCATTATTTGATCTCAATGATGCGGAAGTTTTGTATGCCTCTAATATGCATCAGAAACTTTATCCAGCAAGTTTGACCAAGCTATTGACGGCACTTCTTGCGGTAAAATATGGTACTTTAGATCAGGTGCTGACTGCAACAAATGAAGTTTATGTTTCAGATCCACAGGCCGTTATATGTGGCATCAAAGCAGGAGATACAATGACGATGGAGCAGGCATTGAATTTATTGCTCATTCGTTCCGGCAATGATGTTGCCAATTTGATTGCGGAAAATATTTCAGGAAGTGTAGATGCATTTGTAGAGTTGATGAATGAGGAGGCCCAAAAGCTTGGTGCGACAAATTCTCATTTTGTCAATCCAAATGGACTTCATGATATTGACCATTATACGACGGTATATGATTTGTATTTGATTTTTAAGGAAGCTGTCAAATATGAAGCATTGACTCAGATTATGGGCATGACTTCTTATACTACTTCTTTTAAAGATAAGTATGGAAGTACAAAAAATATCAGTGTAAACACAACAAATGCTTTTTTTACAAAACACTATGCTTCTCCTGGTAACATTACAATCATTGGAGGAAAAACCGGTACGACAGATGAAGCGGGCAGCTGTCTGTCACTTTATGTAAAAGATACTTCTGGTAATCCTTATATTGCAATTGTGCTGAAAGGAGACAGCAAGGACGATTTATATGCACAAATGAAACAATTGTTAGAACAAGTATATAAATAAATTTTAAAATATCGCTATTTTATTGTTGATTTTTGCTTATATTTTACTTATAATATTAATAAGTTATTTTCATATAACAGTTCACTATTAGGAGGGCATACATATGGTTCAGTTAATCGTAGGTGTGAAAGGCAAAGGCAAGACAAAAGTATTATTAGACAAGGTTAATAGTCAGATTCAGACTGTAGAAGGAAATATCGTTTATCTCGACAAGAGTACTAAGCATATGTACGAGTTAAATAACAAAGTCAGATTAATTGACATTTCTGAATTTTCACTCAAGAATGCAGATGAGTTTGTAGGATTTGTTCAGGGTATCATTTCTCAGGACCATGACTTACAGCAGATGTATTTAGATAGCTTTATCAAGATTGCAAAGTTAGAGGGTGCAGATATTACAGAAACTGTAGAAGAACTTGCTTGCATTAGTGAAAAGTTTAAGGTTGACTTCACATTGAATGTTTCTTTAGACGAAGCAGACATTCCAGAAGCAATCAAATCTTATATTGAAGTAGCATTATAATAAGTTGTTTATATGCGACGGATAGGATAGTGAAGAATGTGTGTACTCACACATTCTTCATTGTTTATGTAGAACTTCATTTTGTATATTGAAACATAAGAAAATAGAAAGAGGATTTTAAAAATATGGCGAAAAGAAAAGACAATGTCATTATGTTTCCAAAGCAATCAAAATTTAATATTGCAACGATCATTTTACTGGCAGTGTTGGTTTATATGGCTGTATGTATTTATTCTTTTTTTTCTAAAGAGCACATTGTCAGTTATGAAGTTCGAGAAGGTGTACTCGTAGGCAATAGTCGTTATGAGGCAGTTGTTTTAAGGAATGAGCAGCTTGTAAAAAGTAAGGCTGCAGGATATGTAAATTATTTTTTAGCAGAGCGTGAAAAAGTTGGCGTAGGAAATTTAATCTATACGTTAGATGAATCTGGTACTGTATTAAGTTATTTAGAGGCAATGGATGCACAGGAAAATTCTTTAGATAAAGAGACCAAAGATTCTTTTCGTGATACGTTAGATGATTTTGTAAAACATTATGATAGACAAGATATGAGTTCTTTATACCAGCTGAATAATTATCTTACAAATCAAACACAGAAAATTGCAAACACTAGATTGCTTGGGAATTTGAATAATATTTCTTCTGCAAGCGGATTGATACAGTATTATAAAGCAGAAGAAGCGGGAAATCTTGTCTACTGGATGGACGGTCTGGAAGAACTTTCCTTAGCAGAGGTGACAAGCGAACTTTTTGATAAAAAAGAATATGAAGTAACTTATATGACGAGCAATCAGCTTGTAACAACAGAAGATGTTGTATATAAATTGTATGACAGTGAAAAATGGTCTATTGCATTTCCAATAGAAGATATGGAAAAAGCACAGCAATATTTAAAAGAAGAAGTTGTGGAAGTGCATTTCCTAAAAAATGATATTACATTATGGGGAACCGTATCTTTGACACAAAATACATTGGGAGAAACGGTTGTCTGTCTGGATTTCCAAAGTGGAAGCATTAATTTTGCGATGGATCGTTTTGTAGAAATAGAGATTGTAATGGAAGATGAAGAAGGATTAAAGATTCCTGTTTCTGCAATTGCACAAAAAGAATTTTTCTTGATTCCACAGGATTTTGTAACGTATGTAGAAGATGAAGCTGCATATTACATTTATGAAGAAACTTATTCTGAAACAGGTGTTATGACACTTCAAAAATATGAAGTATCTCCTGCTTCTTTAAAAGAGGAACAATACTATTTGGATGATATTAATATTTCACTTGGAACACGTTTGGTAAAATCGGACTCTTCTGATTCTTATGTAGTCACACAAAAAGGGTCTTTGACAGGTGTGTACAATATTAATAAGGGATATGCAGATTTTAAACAAATTACTGTAAAACAGCAGAATGATTCTTATGCAATTGTAGCTTCTAATACACAGTATGGATTAAATGTGTATGATTACATTGTATTAAATGCTAATGCAGTAAGCGAAAATGATTTTGTGTATGATTGATAGGAGCGGAAATATTATGGTAAGAGAACAGTATTTAGAAATTAAACAACACGTAGCGGATATGTGCAAAGCTTCTAACAGAGATGAAACAGATTGTACATTGATTGCAGTAAGTAAAACAAAGCCGGTAGAGTTGTTGCAGGAAGCTTATGATGCAGGATGCCGAGACTTTGGTGAAAATAAAGTACAGGAAATATTAGAAAAATATGATAAACTGCCAAACGATATTCGTTGGCATATGATCGGACATCTTCAGACCAACAAAGTAAAATATATTATAGATAAAGTGAGTTTGATTCATAGTGTAGATTCTGTAAAACTTGCAAAAGAGATCAGTAAAGAAGCTGTGAAAAAAGGAATCTGCATGCCAATTTTGTTAGAAATTAATGTGGCCAAAGAAGAATCTAAGTATGGTTTTATGGAAGAAGAGCTGCTGGAAGTTGTAAAGGAAATCGCAGCGTTGCCGGGAATCGTTGTGAAGGGTTTGATGACAGTAGCTCCGTTTGTCGAAAATTCAGAAGAAAACAGAATTTATTTTGCTAAGTTAAAGCAATTAGCGGTTGACATATCTGCTCAAAACATAGATAATGTACCTATGAATGTCTTGTCAATGGGAATGTCAGGAGATTATTTGGTTGCTGTGAGTGAAGGAGCTTCTTATGTAAGAGTAGGTTCCAGCATTTTTGGCAATAGAGTATATCAATAGGGGAACGACTAAGGAGAGTTTATGAGCGTAGTTAACAAAATAGTAAATATGGTATCTTTAAGAAATGATGATGACGATGAATATGAAGAAGGCTACGAAGAAAATGGTGATTATTTAGATGATGACTATGATGATAGTACTGCTTATGAAGAGCCTGTAAGAGAGTATGAAGCTCCTAAAGCGGTAAGACGTAGCAATGTAAACAACAATAATAAAATTGCTCCTATGAAGGGCAGAAAGAGCAGTAATATGAATTTAGGAAGTGGCCTGGAGGTTTGTGTAATCAAACCAGTAAGTATTGAAGAAGCCAGAAATGTTACAGAGACACTTTTGCAGGATCGAGCAGTTGTATTAAATCTAGAGGGTTTGGAAGTAGATGTTGCACAGCGTATCATTGATTTTACATCAGGAAGCTGTTATGCGATTTCTGGTAACTTACAGAAAATTTCTAATTATATTTTTATTATAACACCAAAGACTGTAGAGATTTCCGGTGATTTTCAGGATATCTTTCCAGCAGGCGGAAGTAGTGAAGAGGTAACTACTATTTAATCAATATAGGAAAGAATAAGGCTTCCATATAGAATGGAGCCTTTTTCAGATTATACATTTTTGGAGGAAATATGGCACAGAGATTACCTATTTTATTTAACAAAAAACCATGTTACGACATCGTATTCAGCCAGAATTTTGATGATTTATGGTTTGATTTAACAGAACTTGGCATAGAAAACAGACGCGTGATGATCGTTACAGATTCTAATGTTCGTCCATTATATGCAGAAGAATTATTAAATGGATTACAGGATAAGTGTGTAAAGGCTTCTATTTTCAGCTTTGAAGCAGGAGAAGCAAGCAAAAATTTAGACACAGCAAAAGAAATTTATAAGCAGCTCATCGAAGAAGGCTTTGACCGCAAGGATTTATTGCTTGCAGTAGGTGGCGGTGTAGTAGGAGACCTTACAGGATATGTAGCAGCAACTTATTTAAGAGGAATTGATTATGTTCAGATTCCAACTACATTACTTGCACAGGCAGATTCCAGCATTGGCGGTAAGACAGGTGTAGATTTTGATGGCTACAAAAATATGGTTGGCGCTTTCAAAATGCCAGTACTTGTTTACATGAATGTAAGCACATTAACGACTTTAAGTGGAAGACAGTATTTTAATGGTTTCGCAGAAGTTATGAAGCATGCATTGATCAAAGATGCAAGTTTTTATGAATGGTTAATCACAAATATGTATGAAATTTGTGAAAGAGACTTAGAAATCGTAGAAGAAATGATTATTCAGAGCTGTACGATTAAAAAACTGATCGTAGAAAAAGATCCATTAGAACAGGGCGAAAGAAGATTATTAAACTTTGGTCATACAGTAGGTCATGCGATTGAAAAAGCAAAAGGCTTTGAATTATTACATGGAGAATGTGTAGCACTTGGTTGTGTTGCAGCAGCACATGTTTCTTATAAGCGTGATTTGATTACATTAGATGAATATCTTGAAATAAGAGATATGTTTGTTCCATTCTATCTGCCAATTACAATCGAAGATATCAATCCAGAAGAAGTTTTAGCATTGACAAAAGCAGATAAGAAAATGGAAAATGGAAAGATTAATTTCGTTGTATTAAAGAGAATTGGTAAGTCTATGGTAGAAACAACTGTGACAGAAGAAGAAATCATGGAAGCTATCAAAGAAATCCATTTCAGTGAAGAGGATATGAAAGAATAATGAGAACATTTTTTCAAAAGCATCTTCTCGTTTTGGCAACTGCCATAAGTGTATTGCTTATTGGTCTGGATCAGTTTAGCAAATGGCTTGCTGTAACGTGTTTAAAAGGCCAGAATCCATTTGTAATATGGGATGGTGTGTTTGAATTTTATTACTTTGAAAATACTGGTGCTGCTTGGGGAATGATGAAAAATCAGCAATTATTTTTCTACATTCTCACGATTGTTTTTTGTGCAGTTGTAGTATTTGAAATTTACAGACTATATAAAGAACCTCGTTATACACCGTTTGTATACAGCTTATTTTTAGTGCTTGCAGGTGCAGTAGGTAATTTTATAGATCGTATTGCCAATAAATATGTAATTGATTTTCTTTATTTTAAGCTGATCAATTTCCCAATATTTAATCTGGCTGATTGTTATATTACAATTGCAGTTGTTCTTGTAATGTTATTGATTCTTTTTTATTATAATGATGCAGAGTTTGAGCATATATTCCCATGTTTTGCAGCAAAGAAGAAAAAGGATAAAGAATCATGATGCATACCTATGTTTTTAAAATCACAGAAGAATTGGATGGAGAACGTATTGATAAGGCTTTGGGCTGCTTAATTGATTCTCTTTCTCGTTCTTTTATCCAGAAATTTATCAAAGATGGTAAAGTTACTGTAAACGGAACGGTAGTAAAAGCAAGTGCAAAAGTTGCTGCCGAGGATGAGGTAGTATTTGAACTTCCAGAAGCGGTAGAACCAGATATTCCGGCAGAAAATATTCCATTAGACATTCTCTATGAAGATGAGGATGTAATCGTAGTGAATAAACCAAAAGGAATGGTCGTTCATCCGGCAGCAGGACATTATAATGGAACATTAGTAAATGCTTTGATGTATCATTGCGGAAGTGAGCTTTCAGGAATCAATGGTGTAATGCGGCCTGGAATTGTCCATCGTATTGATATGGATACAACAGGTTCTCTTATTGTGTGCAAAAATGATATGGCACATAACAGTATTGCAGCACAGTTAAAAGAACACAGCATTAACAGAGTATATCATGCCATTTGCTATGGGGATATCAAAGAAGACGAAGGCACGATTCATAAACCAATTGGTCGTCATCCAGTAGATCGTAAAAAAATGGCTGTAAATCCACAAGGAAAAGATGCAATTACACATTATAAGGTGTTGAAGCGTTTTGGAAAATATACATATATTGCGTGTAAATTAGAAACAGGCAGAACACATCAGATTCGTGTACATATGGCAAGTATTGGTCATCCATTATTAGGAGATGAAGTGTACAGTGCCAGAAGCTGTCCATTTAAATTGCAAGGGCAATGTCTGCATGCCATGACGTTAGGATTTATCCATCCTAGAACACAAGAGTATATAGAAGTAAATGCTCCTTTACCAGCATATTTTGAAAGATTATTACAAATTTTATAAGGCATAAAATATTTGCCGCTCGTATAGTATCAGAAGTGTTTCTGTACTGTATGGGCGGTTTTTGCACGCGTTAGTTGTCAAAAATGCAACCAAAAGTTGTCGGTTTTCTTGCTGTAAAACCATATGATGTCCCTCTACATAAAGAAAAAATGCAAAAGTTATACAAGAATAAAGAAAATATAAAAATTGTGTAAAAATTCATGTTGACATTTGTTGAAATAGTGATACAATACAAGAAAATCATTTTTCAAAAGATGAGGAGGAGAAGATTATGAAAAAGTCAAAAAAATTATTAGCCCTTGCATTAGCTGCTGTTAGTGTATTTACGACAACTGCATGTGGAGAAAAAGATGCACAGACAGGATCAAAAGACAGTGCTGAAGTTACCTGGAAGATTGGCATAATTGGACCTACTACAGGTGGAGCGGCTGTATATGGACAGGCTGTAAAGACGGGTGCTCAGATTGCAGTAGAAGAAATCAATGCAGCAGGCGGAATCAACGGCATCAAAATAGAATGCTCCTTTGAAGATGATGAAAACAATGCAGAAAAATCTGTAAATGCTTACAACTCTTTAAAAGACTGGGGAATGGATGTACTGCTTGGTGCAGTTACAACAGGTTCTAGTATTGCAGTATCAGCAGAAACTGCAGCTGATAATATGTTTATGATTACACCATCCGGTTCTTCTACAGAGATTATTGAAGATAAAGACAATGTATTTCAGGTATGTTTTACCGATCCAAATCAAGGACAGGGAAGTGCTCAGTATATTGGAGAAAACAATATGGCAAAGAAAGTTGCCGTTATTTATGATAGTTCCAATGCTTATTCTGTAGGAATTTTTGAAAAATTCACATCAGAAGCTCAAAAATATTCTTTTGAAATTGTATCAGCAGAAGCATTTACTTCAGACAGCAATACCGATTTCTCAGTACAGTTACAAAAAGCTAAAAATGCAGAAGCAGATTTACTGTTTTTACCAATTTATTGTGAACAGTCTGCTTTAATTTTAACACAGGCAAATGCAATGGGATATAAGCCAATTATCTTTAGCTGCGATGGTATGGATGGTATTCTTGCTTTGGATAATTTTGATGTAGCATTAGCTGAAGATGTTATTTTATTAACTCCTTTCGTTGCAGACGCAACAGATGATGCAACAGTTAATTTCGTAACAAAATATAAAGATATCACAGGTGAAATACCAAATCAGTTCGCAGCAGATGCGTATGACGGCATATATATTTTAAAGGCTGCTATAGAAGAGGCAAAGGTGACACCAGACATGAGTGTAAGTGATATTTGTGAAGCATTAAAACAGGTTATGGTTAATCTTAAAATAGATGGTCTTACAGGTTTAGATATGACATGGAAAGACAGTGGTGAAGTTTCAAAGAGTCCAAAAGCCATGATTATTAAGGATGGCGTATATGTAAGCTATTGATATAAAGATGAGGCTATCCATTCTTTCGTGGATAGCCTTTTTATGAAAATAAAGAAAGGAAAAGAAGACTGAAATGAGTTTTTTACAGTATTTGATCAATGGTATCAGTCTTGGAAGCGTTTATGCAATCATCGCATTAGGCTATACCATGGTTTATGGCATTGCTAAGATGTTAAATTTCGCACATGGTGACGTTATCATGATTGGCGGTTATATTATTTTTACATTTGTTTCTACAATGGGATATTCTCCAGTTATAGGAGTTGCCGTAGCAGTTGTATTATGTACGATATTAGGTGTCGTAATAGAAAGAATCGCTTATAAGCCATTAAGAGGTGCATCTTCTTTGGCAGTATTGATTACAGCAATTGGTGTCAGCTATTTTTTACAGAATATGGCATTGATTTTATTTGGAGCAGATACAAAAGCATTTAATTCTATTGTAAAGTTTGGCCCATTCCACATTGGTGGATTGGTTATCTCAGGCGAAACATTGATTACAATCATCAGTTGTATCATTATCATGCTCGTATTGACTAGATTTGTAAATAAAACAAAAGCAGGACAAGCGATGTTAGCAGTAAGTGAAGACAGAGGTGCAGCAGTTCTTATGGGAATTAATGTAAATCAGACAATCGCACTTACTTTTGCAATTGGTTCTGGTCTTGCAGCAATCGCAGGAGCATTGCTTTGCAGTGCATATCCAACATTGTCTCCATATACAGGTTCTATGCCAGGTATCAAAGCATTTACCGCAGCCGTATTTGGTGGTATTGGATCTATTCCTGGTGCATTGATTGGTGGCGTATTGCTTGGAATTATTGAAATTTTCAGTAAGGCATATATATCAAGCCAGTTATCAGACGCTATCGTTTTTGCAGTACTGATTCTTGTGTTGGTTGTAAAACCAGGAGGTATCTTAGGAAAGAACAGACAGGAAAAGGTATAGAGGAGGGATTGTATGAAGGAGAAAAGCAAAAAAAAGCTGGATAAAAAGAACAGCCGCAATCTTATTACATACGGAATGGTAATCGCAGCTTTTGTGATTGTTGAGATTTTATTAAAAACTGGGAACATTTCAAGTCTTATGAAAGGACTTCTTGTTCCATTATGTGTATATTCTATTTTAGCAGTTTCGTTGAATTTAACAGTAGGTATTTTAGGAGAGTTGAGTCTTGGACATGCTGGTTTTATGTGTATTGGTGCATTTGTTGGAGCTTTCTTTTCTAAATGTGTACAGAATGTAATTACAGTTGGATGGATTCGTATCACAATCGCCATTTTATTAGGTGCATCTGTGGCAGGTATATTTGGATTTTTGATTGGTATGCCGGTACTTCGTTTAAAAGGTGATTATCTTGCAATCGTTACACTTGGTTTTGGTGAGATTATTAAAACAGTAGTAAATGTTATGTATATCGGTAAAGATGAAAATGGTTTTCATTTTTCTATGGAAAGCAATATGGCTTTGAATATGACAGAAAATGGAAAAACGATTGTAAAAGGCGCACAGGGCATTACAGGAACACCAAAGGATGCTACGTTTACAATTGGTATCATTTTATTATTGGTTACGTTGTTTATTGTATTAAATTTGATCAATAGTCGTGCCGGTCGTGCAATCATGGCAATTCGTGACAATCGTATCGCTGCAGAGAGTGTTGGCATTAATATCACAAAATATAAATTGATGGCATTTTCTATTTCAGCAGCTTTAGCAGGCAGCGCAGGTGTACTTTATGCTCACAATTTAAATACATTGACTGCAACAACAAATAATTTTGGCTATAATATGTCTATTAATATTCTTGTATTTGTTGTATTAGGCGGTATTGGAAATATTAGAGGTTCCGTAATTGGTGCTGTTGTATTAACTTTGCTTCCGGAATTGTTAAGAAGTTTTAATTTAGATAATCTTCGTATGTTAATGTATGCAGTTGTTTTGATTGCTGTAATGTTATTTAATTCAGCACCAGCATTTATTCGTTTTCGAGAAAATCTTACAGCGTTTATAAAACATAAACTTCCTGGAAAGGAGAAATCACATGGCTTTACTAGAGGTTAATTATCTTGGAGTTTCATTTGGAGGACTTCGAGCAGTTGATGAATTTCATATTTCAATCGAAAAGGGAAGATTATATGGTCTGATTGGACCAAATGGAGCAGGAAAGACAACCGTATTTAACTTGCTTACAGGTGTTTATAAACCTACAGATGGAAATATTATTTTAGATGGTGAAAATATTACTGGAAAGAGTACAATTGAAATTAATAAAGCAGGGATTGCAAGAACGTTTCAAAATATTCGTTTATTTAAAGACCTGAGTGTAATCGACAATGTAAAAATTGGGTTACACAATGGACAAGGTTATTCTGCAATCGAGGGTATTTTACGTCTTCCAAGATACCATAAAGTGGAAAAAGAAATGCAGGAAAAAGCGATGGAGCTTTTGAAAGTATTCGGATTGGATGAGGAAGCGGATACATTAGCAAGTAATCTTCCATACGGAAAACAGAGAAAATTAGAGATTGCAAGAGCACTTGCAACAAATCCAAAGCTGTTATTGTTGGATGAACCGGCGGCCGGTATGAATCCGCATGAAACAGAAGAATTGATGGAAACAATCTTGTTTGTAAGAAAACATTTTAATATGACAATCCTTCTGATTGAGCATGATATGAAACTTGTAAGCGGTATTTGTGAAGAGCTGACAGTATTGAATTTTGGTCAGGTATTGGCACAGGGAAAAACAAGTGAAGTATTAAATGATCCAGAGGTTATAAAGGCTTATCTGGGTGCGTAATGAGGAGGACAGCTTATGTCTATGTTAGAAGTAAAAGATTTAAAAGTAAATTATGGCATGATTCAAGCTATCAAAGGGGTATCTTTTCATGTAGAAGAAGGAGAAGTTATTGCTTTGATTGGTGCAAACGGAGCAGGAAAAACAACAATTTTGCATACGATTACAGGACTAATTGCACCAAAAGAGGGCAGTGTATTATTTGAAGGAACAGATATTACTAAAATTCCGGCTCATAAAATTGTTCCTATGGGCATGGCACATGTGCCAGAGGGCAGACGTGTATTTGCGGATTTAACAGTATTGCAGAATTTAAAAATGGGAGCGTATACTTGTAAAGACAAAGCAAAAGCACAGAAAACACTGGAAATGATTTATAAGCGTTTTCCAAGATTGGAAGAGCGTCAAAATCAGTTGGCAGGAACACTTTCCGGAGGGGAACAGCAGATGCTTGCTATGGGACGAGCATTGATGAGCCAGCCTAAGATTATTTTAATGGATGAACCAAGTATGGGATTGTCCCCAATCTATGTAAAAGAGATTTTTGATATTATTCAGGATGTAAGTAAGTCAGGAACGACTGTTTTGTTAGTAGAGCAAAATGCGAAAAAGGCACTTGCGATTGCAGATCGTGCGTATGTACTAGAGACTGGAAATATCGTATTAGAAGGAAAAGCGAGTGAGCTTTTGAACAACGATGAAATCAAAAAGGCATATCTTGGAGAGTAAATATAAAAAGATGCTGATATACCAAGTAAAAAGGTATATCAGCATCTTTTAATTAATGCTCTGTTTCTTCTGTGTCGGAAGAATCAACACTTGTTTCAGGAAGATTGATCAAAACACGTGTTACGCGGTTTTGGTCTGTTTCAGAAACACAAAGTTCAATATGATCTTCTAATGTAACACATTCCCCTACTTCAGGAAGTCGGTCTAAATGTTCGATCATAAGACCGGCAATAGAATCATAATCTTCGCTGTTCATAGCAGTTCCTAAATAGTCGTTTATATCATCAATTTTCATGCTGCCTTCGACAAGATATTGGTTGTCATCTATTTTGACGATATTTTCTTTTTCATCATCATCATATTCATCACGAATTTCACCAACAATCTCTTCTAAAATGTCTTCCATTGTGATCATACCTACGCAAGCACCATATTCGTTTAAAACAAAGGTAACATTGTAGGATTTTTCACGCATTTCTAATAATAAGTCAGCACTTTTTTTGTATTCGTACGTATAATGTGCCTTTCGTAAAATAGAAGAAATCTGAAAGGTTTCTTTATTTTCAATAAAGAGGAAATCTTTAATATTGACCAGACCGATCATATTATCCTGGTCATCTTCATACACCGGAATACGGGTGTACATATGTTCCTTAAACAATTCTGCAATCTCTGAATACGTAGCGTTTTTATCAACAGTGACCATATTGATACGAGGAATCATGATATCCTTTGCAACAGCATCGGAAAAATCAAATACATTATAAATGATTTCACGTTCTTCTGTTTCAATAACACCATCTTCATGACTGACATCTACATAAGTTTTTAATTCTGTTTCTGTCATAGAATCTGTTTTGGCATTTGGGTCAATGTGTAATACTTTCATAATAGCACCGGAAAGTTTATCTACAAAGAAAATAACCGGAGTAAGTATCCACATAAGTTTGTCAATGATAAAAGCATAAGCAAACGCTAATTTTTCTGCATAAGTTTTTGCAACTGTTTTTGGAAGAATTTCTCCTGCAAGCAATACGACTAAAGTTAAGACACCAGTACCGATGGCTACAAAGTTAGAGCCAAAGACATCCATAACAAAAGTAGTAGCAAGAGCAGATGCTCCTAAGTTTACGATATTATTACCAATTAAAATGGTACTGATCATTTTGCTGTAGTTTTCTAATATTTTATCAACTAACACAGCACGCTTACTTCCATCATCAATCATTGCTTTTAACCTCACTCGGTTAATAGATGAAAAAGCGGTTTCAGCACTAGAGAAGAAACCTGAAAGTAAGACTAAAATAAAAATAGTAACTAGTTGGACGGCACTCGACGGATCCAAAAAAATCACACTCCTTTGTAATAAAAATTATAATTTTAACTTTAAGTATAGCGTTTACAATGGGAAAAGTCAAGTGGCTTGCAGGTCTCTTTTTTATATGAAAGGCATATATATGATTACAAAAGAGGTAAGGTGTATTTTGGATGAAAAAAACAAAAAATAAGGATATGCTGTATTACAGTAAAATGTATTTTATGTCTATATTGGCAGCAGTTATTATAACCTTTATTTTGATTACTTTAATTGCATTGCTTATGGATAAAGTAGGGCTGTCTCAAAATCAGGTTTCCATAGCGATATATGCAGTATATTTGTTGTCAGCATTTGCAGCAGGTATTACAGCAGGAAAATTACAAAAAGAGAAAAAGTTTATATGGGGTGCAATTGCTGGAATATTGTGGGGCTGTGCAGTGCTTTTAGCTAGTGTTTGTATGCATGGTGGAACAGTGGATGGAAAGGCTGCATTTATGGCATTTCTTTGTATGACAGGAGGGGGAATGCTAGGCGGAATGTTGGCATAAAGAATGTATTTTGTCTTGACTTCAAACCAAAGAAGTTTTAAGATACCATTGAATAAGAAGTTTTAGAAAGGAAATACAAAGATGACAAAAATAGATATTATGTCTGGCTTTTTAGGCGCAGGCAAAACAACATTGATTAAGAAGCTTTTAAAAGAAGCACTTGCAGATACAAAGGTTGTCCTGATTGAAAACGAATTTGGTGAAATCGGTATTGACGGCGGCTTTTTAAAAGAAGCAGGTATTGAAATTAAAGAGATGAACAGCGGATGTATTTGTTGTTCTTTAGTAGGTGATTTTGGTACTTCTTTAAAGGAAGTATTAGACACATACAAACCAGATCGTGTTATTATTGAGCCAAGCGGTGTAGGAAAACTTTCTGACGTAGAAAAGGCAGTATTAAACGTAGATACAGATGTGGAAGCTTCCTTAAACAGCAAAGTTGCAGTAGTAGATGCTGGAAAGTGCAAGATGTACATTAAAAACTTTGGTGAGTTCTTTATCGATCAAATTGAACATGCAGATACAATTGTACTTAGCAGAACAGACAAGCTTTCTCAGGAAAAGTTAGAAAAGACAGTAGAGCTGCTTCGTAACTATAATGAACATGCAACAATTATTACAACACCTTGGGATGAAATCAGTGGTGCAGATATTCTTGCAACAATCGAACAGGAAAATGATTTGCTTTCTTCTATGTTAGAAGAAATGGAACATCATCATGATGAAGAACATGAGTGCTGTCATCACCACCATCACCATGATGACGAGGAGCATGAATGCTGTGGCCATCATCATCACCATGATGACGAAGAAGAACACGAATGTTGCGGTCATCACCATCACCATGATGACGAAGAACACGAATGTTGCGGTCATCACCATCACCACGATGACGAAGAAGAACACG
>CAYRIK010000010.1:0-1374 GCA_964424345.1 uncultured Lachnospiraceae bacterium | reverse complement strand
GGTCATCATCATCACCATGAAGAACATCATCATGAGCATGGAGAAGAATGCAGCTGTGGTTGCGGCGGTCATCATGAACATGGTCATCATCATGCAGACGAAGTGTTTACAAGCTGGGGATTAGAAACTCCTGTTAAGTATACATCTGATGAAATCCACCACATTTTAGAGTCTTTAGAGGAACAAGACAAGTATGGTATGATTTTACGTGCAAAGGGTATTGTACCAGCAGAAGATGGTACATGGATTTATTTTGATTACGTACCAGGCGAAGTAGATGTAAGAACAGGTAAACCAGATGTTACAGGTAAGTTCTGTGTGATTGGTTCTAAATTAAACGAAGAAAACTTGGAAAAATTATTTACAAAATAAGGATACAGCATGAAACCAGTATATGTTATTAATGGCTTTTTAGAAAGCGGTAAAAGTGAATTTATCAGTTATACGATTGCACAGCCGTATTTTCAGGCAAAAGAAACTACTTTATTGATTGTTTGCGAAGAAGGCGAGATTGAATACGATGAAGCAGTACTCAAAAAAGCAAAGACTGTTTGTGAGTTTATTGAAGAAAAAGAAGATTTTACTCCTGAAAAGCTTTTGCTTTTAGAAAAAAAATACAAACCAGGCCGTATTATTATTGAATGGAATGGTATGTGGAATTTTAAAGAGATGCGTCTTCCATGGCATTGGAAAGTAGAACAGCAGATTACGACTATCGATGGAAGTACATTCCAGTTGTATTATTCTAATATGCGTTCTCTTTTAGCAGAGATGATTAGAAAATCTGAGCTTATTATTTTCAATCGTTGTGACGGCTTAGAAGATCAGTTAAGCATGTATAAGAGAAATATAAAGGCAGTAAATCAGCAGGCTGAAATTGTATTTGAAGATTCTGAAGGTGAAATCAATACATTATTTGAAGAGGATCTTCCATTTGACTTAAATGCAGATATTATTGAGTTAGATGACCAGACATATGGTATTTGGTTCTTAGATGCATTAGATCATATTGAAAGATATGTTGGAAAAACATTCCGCTTTATCGGCATGGTAGCAAGACCTGAACATTTCCAAAAGGATTATTTTGTACCTGGCAGACTCGCTATGACTTGTTGTGAAGACGATATGGCTTTCCTTGGTTTTGCATGTGAGTACAAAAATGCTTCTATGTTATTAGAAGAAAAGGATTGGGTAGAAGTTACTGCTGTTGTAGAAAAGAAATATTGGGAAGATTATCAGGGAGAAGGCCCTGTTCTGAAAGCTATTTCTGTAGTGAAGACAAAAGCTCCAAAAGAAGAAGTGATTAGTTTTCAGTAAAATTTCATGTGGGGGATGAGCCGCAGTCATGCGGCTCAGTTTAATAGTATACAAATG
>CAYRIK010000009.1:0-61589 GCA_964424345.1 uncultured Lachnospiraceae bacterium | reverse complement strand
CTTATGTTTCCATAAGGTCGTATATAGACCCTTTAATTTCTCGAGTTCGTCAGTCGTTTTGACATACTCACCATAGGTATTTTATAGGCTTCCGACATATCACAAATCATATCTTTTACTTTAATCTTTCTTGGCGGGCAAGCTCTAGCTACTTTTGAACCAACCATACTCAATTATTTCATTAACTTAGACTTGCTTCTGCCGACTTTACCGAGCTTCATACAAAGTTCGTTTCCAAACAATGCATGTCGGAGTCTCAAAGAGTAAGTTTCACACCCTTTATGGGCGTCCCTTTAGGGAAAGCGTTACCTTATCATTCCTTACTTCGAAATTATTAGTTCTCCATCCTTTGTTTCGACATTCCAAATTGAATTCCCTTTTATTTGAACCAATATATAAAATATCTATTCAAAAGATGTGCTTCACCTTTGTTTATTTAAGCGAAGAACGAGTCGCACCCTGATACACAATACATCCGTATGTTGGAGCTAAAATAGGCTCTAATTGTGGACAAAGATACTGTATTTCTTCACCACTATTTTTGCCTTTGACATATTGTGGAATGAAGTCCATCGGACCTGGTCTGTATAAAGATACACCTGCAATGATATCTTCCAGACTTTCCGGTTTTAATTCCTTCATGAAACTCTTCATTCCAGCACTTTCCAACTGGAATATACCTTCTGTTTTTCCAGTTCCAATATAATTTAAAACAGCTTTATCATCATAATCGATATCGCTCATATTTAATTCTATTCCAGTGCTTTCCTTAATCAAATCCACTGCTTTTTGAATAACAGTAAGCGTTCGAAGGCCTAAAAAATAGGAATAGGTAACGAACACCATCAGCATTACCTGTTATGGGTCGTTTTCCCCTCCTTCACACCGTGCGTGCGACTTTCACCGCACACGGCGTTCCATCGTAGATAAATAGACTACGGTAATCTATTTTCGAATATTGTCAGAAGTTTATTAAAGCCAATATTCTAATCTACGACTATGCCCCTTCGCTCCACAGACATTACTCTGCTTCATTACTACTACGGGCTGCTGCCCCCTAAATTCACAAGTCATTTCCTACTTGTTAGAAACATCTGCTCTTAATAGCATTAACATTTTCTTTCAGGGTTCAATTGTTCCGTTTGTTTTATCCTTTATTATTGTAACTTAGCCTCTACCTTTAACCCGTTAGCCATTCTTTCTCCCGTTAGTCGAATGGAATAAGAACACTTAACCTTTACTAGTTAAGTATAGTAATTTCAATGGACAATAAAATTACTACGACTAATATCCCGATAGGAACAACAAAACTTTCGTTTCGGTCTTAAATTACGAGCCTTTCATACGGTAGTTCCTGATGTGTAGGCATATTACATTTTAAAGAGTTGCAACTGTTCAGTACCTTCACAGTTACAACGCAAAAATCCATTTAAAATTGCTTCGCAATGGGATTTTTGCATTTTATCATTCTCATACGATCTCAGCAGTTAATGCTTCGGTCTATACTAACAATTCTAAAATATCATCTTAAGGACCCCCGACTTACTTCGTCACCATATTTTTTACTTTATACTTTCATACAGGTGGGATCTAGCCTCTTTTGTACCAATATTACTTATATATTTCAGCCATTTAGGTGCTTTTCAGCCGACTTCACCGTGCTTTATACCATTTGGTATTAAGACCAAACAGCATAACGGAGTATTAGGGGATTGGGTATCGACATTTACCCAACAAATAGATTTTCACTATTCTAATCAAACAAACAGTTAAACAAGTTCTTTACTTTATTCTTTCTAGCAGGCGGGCTCTAGCCACTTTGTACCAACTGTACTCAAATATTTCATTTCCTTGTTCCGCTAACTTGTTTCCATTTCTAAAGTGTTTCGTTAGCGAACAATTCGCACATCCATTTTTAAAAGTCCTAGTTCTTCCAACGTTGTCATCGTAAACTGTGTCGTAAAAGAGCCATCACTTCCCCTGGAAAGCGGAACAAAATCATCGGCTTCTCTTGGACAGATAACTACGCCTGCTGCATGCATGGAAGTATGTCTTGGCAAACCTTCCAAACGTTTACACATATCAATCAGATATTTCACTTGCGGATCTTTTTCATATTGAGAACGAAGTTCTGGATTAATTTCCAATGCTCTGTCTAATGTGATATTTAATTCATTTGGAATCTGTTTTGCTAACGCATCTGCATATGCATATGGAAGGTCCATAACACGTGCAACATCTCGGATTACACCCTTTGCCTGAAGTGTACCAAAAGTAACAATCTGAACTACTTTTTCTGAACCATACTTACGGCTTACATAATCAATTACTTCCTGTCGTCTTTCAAAACAAAAGTCAATATCAATATCCGGCATAGATACTCGCTCTGGATTTAAGAAACGTTCAAATAAAAGACTATATTTAATCGGATCAACATCTGTAATATGAAGACAATATGCTACGATAGAACCTGCACCAGAACCTCTTCCCGGTCCTACTGCAATATGTTGATTTTTGGCATAATGAATAAAATCCCAAACAATCAAGAAGTAATCTACATATCCCATCGTCTGAATAATATCCAATTCATAATTCAAACGCTGTTCTAATGTTTTTCCTGTACTGTCTGTCTTTGTTTTATATGCATCACCATAACGCTCTTTCAAGCCACTGTAACAAAGGTGATTTAAATAACTCCATGAAGTAAAGCCTTGCGGTACTTCAAAATGAGGCAGCTTTGTTACGCCAAATTCGATTTCTACATGACAGCGATCTGCAATACGCTGTGTATTATCGATTGCCTGCAACGCATAGGGAAACAAGGCTCGCATCTCCTGCTCACTCTTTACATAATATTGACCGCCTTCATATCGCATTCGATCTTCATCTGCCAACTTTTTGCCTGTTTGCAGACAAAGCAAAATATCATGGGACTCTACGTCATCTTCATATGTGTAATGTACATCGTTTGTGGCTACTAACGGAATCTGCAGTTCCTGACTCATACGAATCAATTGTGGATTTACCATTCTTTGATCTGCTAAGCCATGATCTTGCAGCTCCAGAAAATAATTTCCTTTTCCAAAACATTCTTCATATTTTAACGCCATCTTTTTGGCTTCATCATAAAGCCCTTTTATAATGTAACGCTGTACTTCTCCCGCAAGACAGGCACTCAATGCGATAATGCCTTCATGATATTTTTTCAACACTTCCATATCTACTCGCGGTTTATAATAATATCCTTCTGTAAAACCTTTTGAAACAATCTTCATCAGATTTTGATAACCTGTATTATTCTCTGCCAAAAGTACCAGATGATAATATCTGTCTTCTCCACCCGTTAGTTCTTTGTCAAAACGGGAATTTGGTGCAACATAAACTTCACAGCCAATAATAGGGTTTATTCCCTCTGCTTTACAGGCTCTATAAAAATCGATTGCGCCGTACATAACGCCATGATCTGTAATCGCCGCACTGTTCATGCCAAGTTCCTTGACACGTTTTACATACTCTTTAATCTTATTAGAACCATCTAAAAGGCTGTATTCTGTATGCACATGTAAATGTGTAAAAGCCATTTCTTCCTCCTTATCTCACTTTTTATTTACAGACAATACGAAACATTTTCCAAATATAATTATTTCACAAACGTCTGTCTTTATGAAAGCAAAGCAGACTTGTCTGCTTTGGATTTTCTTTATATAAAAGAACAAAGCGGACAAGTCCACTTCAACTTCCTATATTCCTCACGCATAAGAGACTTTCTCCTCTTTGCGGTGCCGAGCGTTTTTTGCGAAGCAATACTTTCCATATACGCTCATCTTCATCCTCTCGGAATGTTTTTTAGGAAATAAATAATTTCCTAATATACAAGAAAAGCAGCCCCTAAGGACTGCTTTTGTTTTATGCTCATTAAGCTAAATATGCCTTTAATGCATCAACACGGTCTAACTGTTCCCAAGGAAGGTTCAAATCATGACGACCAAAATGTCCATATGCAGCAGTACCTCTATAAATAGGTCTGCGTAAATTTAACATTTTGATAATACCTGCTGGTCTTAAATCAAATTCGTTACGAATAATCTCTACTAATTTGTCATCTTCCAATACACCTGTGCCAAATGTATCTACCATGATAGAAGTTGGACGAGCAACACCGATTGCATAAGAAAGCTGAATTTCACATTTTTCTGCAAGACCTGCTGCTACAATATTCTTTGCAACGTATCTTGCTGCATAAGCTGCACTACGGTCTACCTTTGTGCAGTCTTTACCAGAAAATGCACCGCCGCCATGACGAGCATAACCGCCATAAGTATCTACGATAATCTTACGACCTGTTAAACCACTGTCACCGTTTGGACCACCGATTACGAAACGACCTGTTGGGTTGATATAAAATCTTGTTTCATCATCGATCAATTCTGCTGGTAATACTTCGTCAAAAACATATTTCTTGATATCAGCATGAATCTGTTCCTGAGTAACTTCTTCGTCATGCTGAGTAGATAATACAACAGCCTCTAAACGAACAGGCTTGCCTGCTTCATCATACTGAACAGAAACCTGACTCTTACCATCTGGACGTAAATAAGGTAATGTACCATTTTTACGAACTTCTGTAAGTCTGAGAGCCAGCTTGTGTGCTAAAGAAATTGGATAAGGCATATATTCTTCTGTTTCGTTTGTTGCATAACCAAACATCATACCCTGATCGCCTGCACCAATTGCTTCTAACTCTTCATCACTCATGTGATTTTCTTTTGCTTCTAACGCTTTGTCTACGCCCATCGCAATATCGGATGACTGGTGATGTAATAAAACCTTTACCTCACAGCTGTCTGCATCAAAGCCAATCTTTGGATCATTGTAACCAATCTCACGAATTGTATTACGGATGATTTCCTCTACATTAATCTGAGCTTTTGTTGTAATTTCTCCCATAACCAGGCAAAAATCTGTTGTTACGCTTGTTTCACAAGCAACACGGCTCATTGGGTCCTGCGCCATAAGGGCGTCTAAAATAGAATCCGAAATAGCATCACAGACTTTATCTGGATGTCCTTCTGTAACGGATTCGGAAGTAAATAATAATTTTTCCATAGTATCCTTTCTGTACTAACTGTACACATTACATGTTATATATTTTATAAACATTCAGAGACACTTACAAAACAATCATGTTTCACTCATGTTGGCTTTGAATGATTACAATCCATTTGTAGCTTATACTACTCTTAATTTTGCTTTCTGAAGTTCTTCTGCACTACTTACTTTACGGATACGACCACCTAAAGAAGCCAATTTTTCTGGGAAATCTTCATATCCTCTTTCAATAAAATGAATATGATCCACTGTAGAAAATCCGTCTGCTGCCAACGCAGCAATAACCAATGCAGCACCTGCACGAAGATCTGGTGCAGACACAGAAGCACCCTTGTACTTTTCAACCCCTTCAATAATGGCAATATTGCCCTCTACTGTCACATTACCGCCCATCTTTCTTAATTCATCAAGATATTTGAAACGATTTTCAAAAATACTTTCCTTAATAATACTAGTATATCCTGTACTAAGTCCTAATGTAACTGCCATTTGTGGCTGCATATCTGTTGGATAGCCAGGATAAGGCATTGTTTTAATCTGAGTTCCAGTTAATTTCTTGCTTGCTACTACACGCACTTCATCATCAGATTCAATGATTTCACAACCAATCTCTTCTAACTTTGCACTAATACATTCCAAATGCTTTGGAATTACATTCTTAACTGTAACATCTCCTTTTGTGATAGCAGCTGCCATCATAAAAGTTCCTGCCTCTATCTGATCTGGAATCACTGTATATTCTGTACCATGCAGACTCTTTACACCCTTTACTCGGATGACATCTGTACCAGCGCCCTTAATATTTGCGCCCATACTATTTAAAAAGTTTGCCAAATCTACAATATGAGGCTCTTTTGCAGCATTTTCTATTACAGTCTGACCTTCTGCCAAAACTGCTGCCAATATGATATTGATTGTGGCTCCTACAGAAACTACATCCATGAAAATATTTGCACAAGTCAAATCAATGGCTTCTGCAATAATACTGCCGTGCTCATAGCGAACTTTGGCACCAAGTGCCTTAAATCCTTTTTCGTGCTGGTCAATGGCACGATTACCGATGGCACAGCCACCAGGCAATGCTACGTCCGCAGCTTTATATTTACCAAGCAATGCTCCAACAAAATAATAGGAAGCTCGCATCTTACGAATACTCTCTCCTTCAACTACCGTTGTGTGTATCTGAGAAGCATTGATCTTTACTTTATGTCTATCTAATTTTTCGACAATAACACCTATACTTTGCATAGCAGCCAGCAATACATTGATGTCTTTAATATCAGGTAAATTGTCAATTATTACAGTGTCATCCGTCATGATGGCCGCAGCAAGAATAGGAAGAGCTGCATTTTTAGCACCTCCTATTTCCACTTCACCAACCAATGGATTACCGCCCCAAATTGCGTATTGTTCCATCTGGTCACTCCTGTCCTTACTCGTTATCTGCCAAGTATGCGCACATACCGACCCCTTTACTTATTGACTTGCTATTAACATCACAAGTCCATTTGTTGCTTATCAAATGCAAATAAACTTGCACATTTCTCGCTTTCACTCATTACATCATACACTACTTTTTTCAAAAAGTAAATAGAACAAAATGCACTCTTCTTCGAACAAAATGCCTTGAAATCCGTACACATTATCTAAATATCTGAAAAAATAAATGCTATCTATTCAAATATGTCATTGGGTTTACCGGAGTTCCATTTACTCGTACTTCAAAGTGAACATGCGGTCCTGTACTGTCACCTGTATTTCCTGACAAAGCGATGGACTGACCTTGTTTTACATACTGCCCTACGCTTACCAATAACTTACTATTATGTGCATATCTTGTTTCTATTCCATCTGGATGCTGAATATATACACAATATCCATAACTGCTGCTCCAACCAGCTCTAGTAACCGTACCCGCACTAGATGCATATACAGTCGTTCCAGTAGGAGTAGACCAATCGACGCCAAAATGATTTTCGCTGCCTCGGAAATTTCTATAACCAAATCCAGATGAAAGCTTGCCGCCTGCAAGTGGTTTGATATATGTAGGAGGATCTATCGTACCTCGTTCTACAATCTTTGGTACTGCCTCCATCAATACTTCCTGCTTTAAGACTTCTGTACTGTAGGCTTCTCCATTATGATATGTCACGCTGCTGATTGCCTTTCTAAAACCATTAGATGGTTCCTGCAAAGTCACCTGCTTTGTTGTATACCATGTATCATTATCTACATACTGTATTTCTGCTGAATACTCTTCTTCTGCATATTCTGTTGTTGTATAAGATAATGTCAATGTTGGCTTTGGTATACTTACAACCAGTTCCTGTCCTACATGAATCAAAGAACTTTCATTTGTTATACTATCATTCATGGCAATGATTTCTTCTAACGGTACACCTGTGCTGTAACTAATACCGCCCAATGTATCTCCTGCCTGTACTTTGTATATTACTTCTGTATTCTGAGCCTCCGTTAAATATGTCACAACATCTTCCATGTTGGAAATATCTTCCTCTTTTAAATAACATTCTGTTATCTCTATTTTATCCTCAAATTGCATGCTCTGAATACCAAGATCAAAATCAGAAAAATCCAGTTCTTCCTTATAATATTCCTCATTAAAAAGACTTTCTTCCAAAGAAGTAAAACCTGCAAATCCAGTTTCAATACCACTTGGTAAAATTACTTCTGAATCAGAAATTTCTGCTGTAAGTACATTGAAATCTCGTTCTGTATCTCGTTTTAATGTTACATCAAAACTTCCATCTTCTTCATCGTATACATTTACGACCATCTGAAGCACCTGTTCTACTTCATCAATACTTTTTAATGCTACCAGATAATCGTTGATTTTAAGCATATAACTTTTTTGTAATGTCTGCTGTACATGATCTTCTAATAACTCGGTCATTTTCTGAATCATCTCTGATCTTCTGCTTCCAATACCAATGAGTCTATGTTCTCCTTCAAATCGTATTCCAGCATCCATAAATGTAATATTTTTACTATTTACAGACACATCTTCTTTTGCCTCCTGCAGACATTCATGTGCAATTTGTTTATTTGTAACTGTACCAACATACGTATCACAAACATAAACCTGATACATATTTGGTTTATCCATACTATCATGTATCAGCCATGGGCCAAAAAACATGCTCGCAAAAAACACAGCTGATCCGATTAGATAACTGTGTACTATACATTTATTTTTTAAAAATCGTTTCTTATTTTGCATCCTTCTTCACACTAAATCCAAATGTTCCCAATGTTTCTCCTGTCATCAGATACGCTCCATGTGAATACACGATTGGCTCTGCTTTTTCAAGACAGAATTTATTTTTCTCGTTCATATATTTTTCATCTGCATGTACTGCTACAACGTCTGCAATAAACATGTGATGACTGCCAAGTTCTTTGATTTCTCTCACTTTACATTCTATGTTCACAGGACTCTCTGCAATCATCGGTGCATTTACATGCTCGCCTTTGATTTTTGTCAACTTACATGCCTTAAATTTGTCAATATCTTTTCCACTTCGAACGCCACAAAAATCTGTCGCATATACAAGATCTTTTGTTGTAAGGTTAATTACAAATTCTCCTGTTTCTTTGATCATCTGATAAGAATGACGCTCAGGTCTTACTGAAATAGATACCATAGGCGGATTTGTACAGATTGTACCTGCCCATGCAATCGTAATAATATTAGAATTTCCTGCTTTATCTGCCACACTTACCATTACAACTGGAAGCGGATAGAGCATATTTCCTGCTTTCCACACTTGTTTTCCCATAATAATCTCCCGTAAAATACTATATTACAACAATCCAAAATGAATCAATAACACGCAAGCCATATTTGCAATGCTGAACAATACAGCAAACACAAGTAACACTTTGTTACTTCTAATACTCTTTCTTGCTTTATCTGCCACTGATTTTGTTTCCTCTAATTCCGTCATCAACGCAGAAACATCTCTGCTTTTTGATATGCCTTCTACCACTTCTTCAAGTTGCTGTTCAAGCAACTCTATACGCTGTAAAAGTCGCTCATTCTGTTCTTGTAAGACAGCCTGCACATTACGATAAACTTTCACACACTCTTTATGTGTAAATTCCTCGTTTTTACTCTGCATCTGCTTACATTCTTTTAAAAGTTCTTCATAGCCTGAAGGATTTTGTGTATCCAAGGCATCCAATTTTTTTGCAATATCTGTAAGCAAGTCCATATTTTCTTCTTGTTTTAAATACAAATTACGCACACTCTGTAAAACAGCTTCATTTTCTGCAAGCTGCTTTTTCAACTCTTCTTTATCTGCCACTTCTGCCATAAAATTTGCTTTTATTGTCTCTTGTGCATCTAATCTCTGATTACTTTTATCTAAAAAATGATCCATACTAGCCTCCGCCACAAATATCCCATTTATATTTTAGCATCTTTTTTTCTTTTTTACAACACATACCCTTCTATCTACGGCACTTTTTATTTTTGTGTAATTTGCCTATATTTTTCCAGTTTATAAAATATTTTTTATAACTTTTAACCAACTTTTCACATATTGTTCATAGTTTATTTACATTTATTTGGTACATTAATTACAGAAGCAAAAACTGCTGAATTGTTCTTAACGTCAACCATTCAGCTTTTAAATTTTTTTCATAATAGCCCAGGTGCCTAGCATCTGGGCACTCCTCATTTGTACTATTTTTTATAAGGAGCGACAACATGTTTCGACTATGGGCCAAACTTTTTAAAGACAATCGTATGTTAAAGGATACTGTTATAGAAGATGCTTCCAACGATACCCGCACACATAAGATTTTTCATGCACTGGATGAAATCTGTAATCAATTTGACCTTGGCAAACCAATCTGGTTAGATGCTACAATCAAAGATTTTCAGTTGCATTCCAAAGCCAGATTTTATCAAGACAATTTTGTAGAACAAATTGATTTTGACTATATGGAAATCCAAGTCATCGAAGAAGGATGATGAAAAATACCCGCAGCTTTGTAATTTAAAAAGCTGCGGGTATCTTTATTTTAATTACAATTTATTTTAGTCTTCGTATCCGTTTGGATTCTGGCTCTGCCATCTCCAAGAATCAGCACACATTTCTTTAATGCCGTATTTTGCTTCCCAGCCTAATTCTGCTTTTGCCTTTGCTGAATCTGCATAACAAGCAGCAACATCACCAGGTCTTCTGTCTTTGATAACATATGGAACTTTTACGCCTGTAGCTTCTTCAAAATTCTTTACTACATCTAATACACTGTATCCAGTACCTGTACCAAGATTGTAAATGCAAAGTCCTGCATTTTCTTCAATCTTCTTTAATGCCTTTAAGTGACCATCTGCTAAGTCTACTACATGGATATAGTCACGTACGCCTGTTCCGTCTGGTGTATCATAATCATTACCAAATACGCTTAATTCAGGACGTTTTCCAACTGCAACCTGTGTAATATATGGCATTAAATTGTTTGGAACGCCATTTGGATTTTCACCGATTGTACCGCTCTTATGAGCACCGATTGGATTGAAATATCTTAATAATACAATATTCCATTCGTTATCTGCCTTCTGTATATCGCTTAAAATCTGCTCTAACATAGATTTTGTCCAGCCATATGGATTTGTACAAGTTCCCTTTGGACATTCTTCTGTAATTGGAATAATTGCTGGATCTCCATAAACAGTAGCGGAAGAAGAGAAAATAATATTTTTGCAATTATGTTTTCTCATAACATCTACTAATGTTAATGTACCTGCAATATTGTTTTCATAATATTCCCAAGGTTTTGCAACACTTTCACCAACAGCCTTTAAGCCTGCGAAATGAATACATGCTGTAATATCTTCCTTAGTGAAAATATCTTCTAATGCTTCTCTGTCCAAGATGTCAGCTTTGTAAAACTTTACTGGCTTTCCTGTGATTGCACTTACTCTTTCTAAAGATTTTTCACTAGAATTAGATAAGTTGTCCAATACAACAACATCATATCCAGCTTCCTGAAGCAATACTACTGTGTGGCTTCCAATAAATCCTGCACCACCTGTAACTAAAATAGACATAATAACCCTCCTCTATAACTCAATGCCATTTTCCTGGCAAAGCACTCTTGCACTTTCTACACTGTCCACACCAGTTTTATTTTTGATTGGTGCAAACTCTTTGTTACGAACAACTTCGTATGGAAGACAAGTATTTAACTGATGGATAAAGTCAATTACAAGTCCTTCAAACTTATATCCATTTGGCTCTTCTGGTTTTATCAATTCTCCATTTTCATTTATATATGGAATCTTCTTTTCCACTACATGGATTGGTATTTCTTCTGAGAATTTATGCTCTAAAGCATCTAAAGAGAATAAATAATTTAAAATAACGCCGAAGTTATAAGCAGGATCTCCCTTTTCATTTTTAGAATTCATCAGCTCATCTGTCAATTCATAATATTCTACAATGCTTGGAAGTCCATCTTCTAAACACATAACACCAATTTTTTCATCTGGTGCATTCTTACGAACTACCTTCGCACCAACATTTACGTTGGCATCAATTGTTGCACCAAAGAAAACTGGGTCTGCAATTTTTTGAAGTACATTGTCTACTGCAAAAATATTAAACCATTCAATTCCGGTCTGATGTGCCAATTCTAAAAGACCAGCTTTCTTTAAACTTGTAAACCAGCCAGCATTTCCATTTGGAGAAGTAGAAATTCTGCTCTTGCTTTCCATATATACATGACCATCATAATCAGTAGCAGGGGCCATATCCTGTGAGAAGAAATGTATAAATTCTTCTTTGTAACCAAAGTATGCTTTTTCTTTTAAAAACTTCTGAGTTGCCTCGTCATTTTTTTCACTTGTCATGATAAATAAATGTATATAAGTACTTGTCTCTCTTACTACATCTAATAAGTTTTCAATCAATCTCTGGAAAATAAATACATCTTTTGTAAGTCCAATATTGTACATTCCCTTTGGATCATCAGAACCAAGTCTTGTACCCATACCACCAGCTAATAAAACTGCACCAAGTTTGCCATTCTGGATTGCCTTAACACCGATTTCTTTAAAAAATTCTTTCTTTTCTTCAATTTCATCGATTTCCATAGATGCCAAAGGAGAAATTTCCCCTTTTTCTACTGCAAGATGTTCTCTCTTACATTCCTTGATCACACTAAAATCTGTTGCTTCGATTTGGCTTAATAATGCTTCTTTTTCCACATCGGAAAGTTCTTCAAAATATCGTAATACGTGCAACTGATCTGCTGCTTCTAATTTTGCATACGCTTCCTGATAATTCATAGCAATACTCCTTACTACACCTTGTTCTTGATACCTTATCGTAACACTTCCTCTTTTCTTTTTCAAGAAGTGAACATACTTTTCTTTATTCTGCAAAGCGTGTTGCTAAAGCAAGCACACCCTGTTTTCCTAAAATCACATTACTACTTGTAGGATTGATTACTACTGTTGCAGCATTTCCCTGCTGGAGAATATTTAAAACCCCCTGAAAATCTACGGTTGCGATTGGGCAGGATTTTCCTTGTGAAAACTTACGGATTTCTGCAATATCGGTAAATAATGGGAGAGCCACTTCTCCTTTATCATTTTTCAATAATACAACTGCTTTCTTTCCTTGATTTTCACCCTCTTTGATTTCATTCATTGGAATAATAAATTTTGCTCTTGTAATGTTTGCACTCGTTTCTTCTTCCAATGCTGCAAGGTTTTTCTTTTCCTTATTATCAACCGGTTTACGCATCTCCTGTACAAAATACAACATAGATAAATGCAAACTTATATTATCTGTTGGACGTTTGTCTTCTGGAATAGTAGCTAAATCAGGCATTTTCAAAAACTCGTTTAACTGTACCATAAACTGTTCTTCTTCTGATAATACAAAACATACTGCATTTACACCTGTTAAATGAAGTTCTGCAAAAAATGCAAGCACTTCTTTTTCTTTGCACTGTACAACTGCTGCCGGAATCTTGTCCTCAAATAATTCTTTTACTTTATCTAATGCACCCTGTTCATTTTCATATACATATATATAATCATCCATTGTTTCCTCATGGCAAAATACCATTGGCATTCTTGTCAATTTGGAATATACCACATATAAATTATTTATACTGGAAATTGTTTTGATAAATTCTTCTCTTGTCATTACCGTCACCTTTCTCCTGTTTCCTGTAAGTTTATCACATCTCTTCTTTATATCATACCATACCATGCTTTAGGTTGCACGTTATTTTTCATATCGTGCCAAAAATATATCTTGTAGATTTTTGCCAAAGAGAATATGCTTATAACAGAAAATGAAAGAAGGGACTTACTTATGTTCAAAAAACAACAGACAAATCATGAAACTTACGATGAAATTCCTCCATCCAATTCCTATCCAGGTAATTTTTTCAAAAAAGTTGGCGGTGCCGGTATTGGACTCCTCTTACTTATTCTGATCGCTTTTTTAGGATTTCAGTCCATATATACGATTAATGAGCAAGAACAAGCAGTGTTAGTAACACTTGGTCATGCATCTAGTGTCACTACTCCTGGTCTTCACTTTAAAATACCTTTTGTACAAAAAGTAATTAAAGTAGACACAACCATTCAAGGCTTTGCAATTGGTTATACATCCAATAATGACAGCTTAGAAGATGAATCTTTGATGATCACAAACGATTACAACTTTGTAAACGTAGACTTTTTCGTAGAATATCGTTATTCAGATCCTGTAAAAGCAGTATATGCTTCTAATAATCCAGTCGATATTTTAGAAAATATCTGCCAAAGCTGTATCCGTACTGTAATTGGCAGCTATCCAGTAGATGACGTTTTAACAACTGGAAAAAATGAAATTCAGGCTGCTATCCGAGATCTCATCTTATATCGTTTAGACGAACAAAATCTTGGTATTCAGTTAGTAAATATTACAATTCAGGACTCCGAACCTCCTACAACAGAAGTTATGGAAGCCTTTAAAGCAGTAGAAACTGCAAAACAGGGAAAAGAAACTGCATTGAATAATGCAAATAAATATCGAAATGAAAAACTTCCAGAAGCGCAGGCAAGTGCTGATGCAATTATGAAATCAGCAGAAGCAAGCAAAACAGAACGAATCAATGAAGCAACTGCTCAGGTTGCACGTTTTAATGCAATGTATGAAGAATATATCAAAAATCCAGAGATTACAAAAAAGAGAATGTTCTTTGAAGCAATGGAAGATGTTCTTCCTGATTTAAAAGTTATTATCGAAAGTCCAACTGGAAACATACAGACCTTTTACCCTCTGGAATCTTTTGTAACTACAACAGATTCTGAAAACAGTTCTGAAAATTAAGGAGCATTGTTATGAAAAAATTTTTTAAATTTGTAGTGATTGGTGCTATCGCACTATTTATATGTTCTTCTTCCTGCTTTGTAGTCACAGAAGAAGATGAATATTCCCTTATCCGTCAATTTGGTAAAATCGATCATGTGGAAACGGAAGCTGGCGTAAGTTTTAAAATACCATTTATCCAGACAGTTGATAAACTTCCAAAGCAAATCTTAATGTACGATTTAACACCTAGTGATGTTATTACTGCCGACAAAAAAACGATGATTTCTGACAGCTATGTTTTATGGGAAATTGCAGACCCTCTCGTTTTTGCACAGACATTAAACTCTTCTATTTCCAGTGCTGAGAACCGTTTAGACACTACCGTTTACAACGCAGCAAAAAACGTAATCTCTAGCATGACACAAGAAGAAGTAATCCAAAGTCGTGACGGCGAACTTTCTGAAGCTGTATTAAATAGTATTGATTCTTCTTTAGAAAATTATGGTATTCATATTTATAGTTTTGAATTAAAACGTCTCGACCTTCCTAGTGACAACAAAGCTGCTGTATATGAGCGTATGATTTCTGAACGTGATAATATCGCTGCTACTTATACTGCAGAAGGTGCTTCTGAAGCCCGTATCATCCGTAACTCCACAGATGCGGAAATCACTGTTTTATTATCAGAAGCTGAGAAAAATGCAGAAATCCTTTTAGCAGAAGGTGAAGCAGAATATATGAGAATCCTTTCAGAAGCCTACAACGATGCTTCCAAAGCAGATTTTTATTCCTTTGTACGAAGCTTAGATGCTGTGAAAACTACTATGACAGGTGACAACAAAACAATCATCCTTTCACCTGATTCTCCAATCGCACAAATTTTTTACGGTAAATAATGTTTTCTCGTATACATCTTACTAGAAAACAAACAGTTTATAACAAAGTAAAGCCCTTGTTACTATAACCAGTAACAAGGGCCTTATTTTAACACAAATATGTTCCAATCTTTGGAATTCTGCGAAGCAACGCAGAAATTATGACTGTGAGTACAAATATACCAACTGCTAATAATGGTATTCCAATCCAGATTGGAAGCAACATACAATGAATTCCTGCATGTTCTAATATTTCAATAACTCCAATGTGCATCACATATACGCCTAATGTATCTGCTGAAAGTTCTTTAATAAGAGCCGATTGTCTGGCATTAAAAGAAAGATGCTTTCCCTTATCCAGTGTAAATAAAAATACAGCCGTTACAACAATAAATGTAAATAAACTGTAACTGTCAAACACAGCACCATTTGGTGCATCCAAACGCCAGCTCATCCATGTTCCAAACACGACATTGCACACGATAGCCGGAATTGTCAATCGGTATATCCATATTTGAAATTTCTTGCTGACTCCTACATGTGCAAGATAATATCCCCATATAAAATATCCAACATAACTACATATAAGCGGTACTTGTGTTTTATCCAAGATTTCATGCAGTTCATCCATGACAGTCAACGCACGAATCGTCTCTGTTCCAATCTTTAATATAAAGAATAATGCAAGAAAATATTGGATATTCTGTTTCGATGCATGTGTAACCCAGCTTTTTAATATTGGAAGCAATACATAAATTCCAACAATCATCGGTAAAAACCATAAATGATATCTTCCTGCAAGCATTTCTCTTAATATATTTTTGATTCCTGCTGCCTTGATATCAAATCCTGTACAGTCATACAATCCATACAAGCAAGACCATACTACATATAAAACTACCATGCGTAAAATATTATGCGTATATAAACGTTTGATATTTAATGTATAATCAGGATTTAAAAACAGCACTCCGCTAAGCATGACAAAGATTGGTACTCCAAAACGAAATACCGCATCATATGCATTTGCAATCAGCCATTCCGTACTATGAATTTCTAACGTATACCAAAACTGAGCTGCACAATGCAGCATTACTACACTAAATGCAGCAACTATACGCAATAGGTCATAATGAAGCATTCGTTTTTGTTTCATAGTCACTCCTTATCATCTCTCATTTGTAAATAGACCAGAAAATCTCATCATTATAATACACTTCATATTCATGCATAACGGCTTTTTTTACATAGCCATATTTTGATAAGTCTTTTTCTAAATCTCCTGTCGTTTCTTTGTCAGTTCTTACAATAATATATACACATTTAGAAGCAGATGCAGCATCTGATGCTGTTTTTCCTAATAAATCTCCATCTAAGATTTCCGCTTCCATAATGTCATTTAACTCATGGTCAATTCTCCAGTCTGCTACCAATACGTTTCGTCCATACGGCATACAAATCGTACTGTCATACTGTCGCACATACTGCATCATTTCAGCTGGAAATACTGCCATAACTTCTCTGCCTTCTGCATGAATCAAATCGCATATATCTACTACACTCTGCGGTACATGATATTTATTATCTGCTGCGGAATATCTCCAGTTATCATACACAAAATCTCCGCCAAACATGATAACTGCTGCAAGTAATGCTGCAATCAGTTTTTTGCATCTGCCATGATACCAACTATATATTTTCACAAATCCATAAGCGATTGTCATCGTCATAGGAAGCATCCAAAAAAAGCGATAATATAATTCTTCATCTATAATCTCTGCAATGACCTTATATGTGATTGGCAAAAATAAAATACCAAGCCACATTAACGGTAAATATACAACTAAGATACGCTTATATGTTTCTTCTTCCTTGAAGAAAAGAAGTACCAACATACACACATATAATGCTGTCAGCATTCCGCTTCCGCTTATGTTCTGCCACACTCCAAACGCTGTATTCTGCATAAGCCACCATTCCTTTATTTTCTCAATTCATCAAATACAACAGTGCATACACAAATCCAGGTAAAGCACTTAATGCGCCAAATAAAAGCAGTTTCCAAGTTCGATATCCTACTGCAAGCAAAAACATGGCACTCGCCCATAACAAGATTACCAATGCACCTCCTAAGGTACTTCCAAGACAACCACTCAAAATGACTGCTGCCGCTAATATATAATGTTCTGCCATGACCTGTTTTTTCTGCTCTAAACGCTTACCAATCTGCAGCAGTAAACAAATCAAAATTGGAAATACCAATCCTGCAACAAGTGCTTTTCCTTGTCTTGTTCTCAAAAGTAAAAAGCTCTCTGCCGTATGACTGGACGTATTGCCAAATATATAAAGAACAGCTACAAATATCAAAAACAACATTCTCTTTTTGTAATCTTCTCCAAATAATACTCGGCCAATCTGTGCATATACAACATAACTCATTGTCACTAACACAATACCCAATATCACATGACCAATCACAAGTGTATGCACACCACTGATTTTAGACAAATATGCAATCCAAATAGGGAACGGAGCCAATGCATAACGATAATTCAATTCTGTATTTCCAAAAGAATACACATTTGCTGTATACAAAGAACCTGCTTCTTCTGCTTTTTTTGCTACTGCCATGTAAAACGCATCGTCTCCGTCATTGACTGCTGCAAACAACAACATTCCCATTTGCACAAGCCATAATAAAGTAAACAATCCACATAGCCATTTTTGTTCTTTTATCCACATAGGGCATTTAAAAAGCGTATGTTTATCCACGTCTTTCCAAGTGCGTATAGAGAGCAGTACTCCACCGATTCCAACAACTGCAGCTGCGATAGTATACACATATACAACATCTGTCAATGTTCCGCCTTGCAATACAAAGTGTACTGCAATGATCTGAAACAATGCCCATAACAGAACTTGTCCCCAAAGCCATCTTGCTGTAAGAGAGTATTCTTTTTTTGTTTTTCCTAAGCTGCAAAAACCAGCACCTGTACAAAATGGCAGTATCATCAGCCATCCAAATAAAATCAAATATCCCATACTCGTTTCCTAATATATTACATAAATCACATCGCCAAAAGCACCGCCTTCATATAAAAGCTCTGCTTTTGTTCCGCCAAATACTTCCATTACTTGTGCCAACTGTTTTTCTCCACTATGCTCAGAAGGATATTTTATCAATGCTACATATCCATTCTTTGTAACCTGTGTACGACTTTCATCCATCTGCACAAGCTCTGCTGATTTTACAAGTATTGTCTGTTCATACTGTTCCATTTCCATAACATTTTCATAGAAACCAGAACCTTCATAGAGACATACTAACGGATATTCTTTGTATTGCTCTGCAACTGCAAGCTGTTCTTTATATCCTGTATACAAATATGGATGCTGTCCTTTTATAGAAATCTGTGCTGCCAAACTAATTACGATTGCACACATGACACCGATTGCAGAAGTACGTTTGAGCGTCATATATTTTTCTGTTTTTGTATACACACTCATAAAATGCCACAGCATATCCCATAGCCATACAACAAGAAGTGCTGTAATCGGAAAGATTGCCATAATATAGCGGTCTACAAAATAAGGAGACATTTTAGCTGCCAGTAAAAAGTATACGGCAGTTGGAATCATCGCTAACATGAAACTGTCTTTGCATATACTTTTAGCTGTTTTGATTTTTTTATGATATGCAATCCATACAATAGTTGGAACAAGGATTGCTGCTGCAAGCAGCATGCTGCTTCCCATAACATTTTGGGCAAGAATATCAAAGAACTTACAAAGACGCTCACCATATTCAGATAATCCATTCTTCCACTGAGATAATGCTTCTGTTCCTCGTTCAGACTGGAATACATCACTGATTACAAATGGAAATACACAAACGCCAACGACACCTGCTGTCACCATCGTACGACAATATGCCCAAAACTCTTTATTTCGCTTATGAGAAAGCAAATAGATTGCTGTCACGCCTGCTAACGGCAGAATGAAAAACAGTCCAAAATACTGTGTCCAAAAAGATAAGACAGTCAGCCAGAAAATACTAAAACTTCCAATCCACTTTGCTTTATTTGTTTTTGCATGATAACGAATAAAGCAATCGCCTTCTGTCTGCATATATTTGCGAAGATGCACATATAACAGCCATACAGTCCAAAGTGTCAATAAGCCATACATACGAATCCACAACGTTGTCGCAGTCATTCCAATAGAAAATCCTGCCAATATCATCAATGCATATACACTGCTCTTTTTTCGGAACACAAGATCTCCAATGCGTCCTAAAATCCACAGCACACCTGCCATAGCAACCAGATTAATCACGCAGCCATGCCATACAGAAATTTCTCCTTTAAATAAAGAACACATCAAATGCAGACACATAAAATGAAGCGGCGGATGATTGTCGTCTTTTACATTAAAGTATACGCTAAACAGATTAAAATCATCTTTTGGAGTACATCTGACATAATCCTGAAACAACGTATTTTCTATCCATATCGGTGCATCGTATACATCTGCTTTGTAATTTGCTAAAATACTGCTTCCGCGATTTTTCAATGTATCTTCTATAATAAAAGCTGCATTAGCACAAGTTTGTGTAATGGTATCTGCATCTATATATTCTCCCATAAACTTTGCCAATCGTCCTACCGGTTGTGTTGGCACAATCCAAGGATTGTATTCTGCATTTGCCAGTTCATACGCTAAAATTTCGTCCAGATGATACCCTTCTTTTCTAGCGATAAACGTACATAAAAAGAACATCGACATCACAAGGATACATATACGCACACTATATTTTTTTATAAATTTCTTCATTATATTACTGTTTCTTTCCATAACGTAATTGTCTGTATAATTGCAATAATTCATAATATACATAAAATACCAACGCATTTTTTGCATGCATCTGCGCTAACTTCTTATTTTCTGCATCCATCTTAGATTGCACATAAGAATTAGATGCAAAATCAGGTACTTCCTCTAATAAAAAGGCGCGCATCTCTTTTACAAACGCAAAAGAAGGTCTTTTTGTTGCCTGTAAATAAGAAAACAATGTGTTTCGGTATCCAAGTTCAAATACTTTATAATCGATTTCTTCTTTATATTGTTTATAAAATCCTCGTTCGCTGCATTCTGTGCGATAAATTTTTGCTGCACGCATTCTATCTTTGCAACGCTCTACACTAATCGTATGTACAGTAGAATTGGGATTTTGATAATAATAATACATCGCTTCCGGTACACGTTCAAAATGCGTTGCATACAATAACGGCAATGTTCCGATCGCATTATCTTCATAAAACATTTTTTCTGGAAAACGGATATGATGTTCTTCAAACAATGCCCTTTTATAAATTTTAATGACCATGCTTCCAGGATTTAAGACAAGCTGGCGATAAGATTCCTGATCTAATACACCTGTTTTTACGTTGCCATTATTTACAACAACACTTCCTGTCTCTTTTCCAATCTGATCAGTCAAAAGATAATCACAGCCTACTACATCTGCGCCTGTTTCCTCTGCTTTCTTTAAAAGCTTGGAAAACATATCTTTTGCAATCCAGTCATCACTGTCAATAAATCCAATCCATTCTCCACTTGCTCGTTCCAACCCGAGATTTTTTGCTCCGCCTTGACGTTTATTTTCTTCGGAAGCAATCGTAATAAATCGTTCCTTATACTGTTGGCTGTAGCGATAAAGTACCTCTAAAGAAGCATCGGTGGACTTATCGTCCACCGCTATAATTTCCATATCTTCTACATCCTGTTGTATCAAAGACTTGAGGCAGTTTTCCAGTTTTCCATCTGCAACCATGTTGTACACTGGTACAATAATGCTTAATTTCATATACACCCCTACTCTCTATATTCCAGAAATTGTTCCTGACTGTCAAAATGCAATACTGTATAATCTTCATTTTCAAAGATTACTGTCTGCTTTTCTAACATATCGTATTGCTCTAATGCCCCTAATTCATCTTTAGATGCAATCAAAAATACCTTGCCTTCTTTTGGCTCGTAACTAGACATTTTAGAAGACCATTTAAAATCTCCAAGTGATTCTAATGACCATAAATTTGCCATTTCCAATGCTCCATTGGAAACTTCTGTCATAATATTGCTATTCCAATAACTTGCATATCCAAAGCTATATCCTTCTTCAACCAAATACGAAGCGACTTCATAACGGCTTGCATTTTTGTCGTTTGTAAGGAAAGAAAAATATGTCTTCATTCCTGCAAGGCTTAGACACGCTCCAAGCACCATACACAATGCCACACGATCAAATACAAGTTCTTCCCATTCCATATAAATTGCTAATACGAGCAAGAAGAAAATTGCTATCGGAATAAAATAACGATCTACCATTGTACTTGTTGTAAAAATAAATACAAATAAGTGCAATATAAAACTTACGCCCGCAAACAATACTGTAATTGTTCTGTGTTCTTGTTCTGTTTCCAGCTCTTCTTTTTTCTGTGCATATTGTAATGATTTGTACCATGCAAAGCCAAGCCCTGCAATCATCACAAATGCCAACATTGTAATGAGACCTCTTAAAGAAAGAAAGGATTTATTTTCAATGTAACCAAACATTTGTAAAAGCTGTCCAACTGCGTTTTGGACACGCTCCATAAACACGCCTTCATTTCCGTAAACTTTGATAAAGTTTGTTGCATCATATGTCTGGAATTGATATGTCTTACTTATATAAAGTACATTAATCAAATAACCTACACAGCCTGTCACAGCTCCAACCATGGCAGTATACAAATATCTTGCCTGTCCACTTTTTGCACATAAAAGCAAATGTTCCTTCGATGGCTCTCTGCGAAATCTCTGAAATGCTTTGCTCTGCATACATAAAATCATTGCAGCAAGTACAAGCGGAACTAAAAGATCTAACATATAGCGCACACCAGAAATACCTAATATTACGCACAACACTACATAGCATATTCCATATAAGATACTTTTTTTGTGCTTTATGTGATACGTTTGATCTGATAAACGTAAAAATAATCCAAAAGTCAAAAAGCACAAAATTACATGGGACATATACGTATTTCCCATTTGCAGATGTGTCATAACAGCTTCAGAAACCGGTACAAAAAGAGCCAAAGCACACAAACGGATATTTCTTTTTTTTATCTGTAATGGCTTGCATGCAAAATAAAAACTTCCAAGCATCAGTATATAAAATACGATATTGGTGATTACGCGAATCGTATGCCAACTAGAACAAAACCGATGCAGAATGCCCATAACAAGCTGTGTATACAATACACGAAATTCTGTTGAATAATACCAGTCTGCCGTTGCAATAAACTTTCCTTCTTCCGCTAACAGCTTAGAAAAAATCATTTCTGCTGCCATATCTGAATCAAGCCAGTTATTTCCCCAGCCAATATTTAATACAACTAAAATCAAAAATACACCGCCAAGTGCTATGATACTTGCATAGTCCAGCCAGTTTTTCTTTGGTTTTTTCATTTTTCTTCCTTCCTGAATATCCAATATAATGCTCCCATGTAATTCAACACAAGTGGAAACAATGCAAGTTTATAATCATATATATTTGTTCCCTGCACAGCAAAATAACATGCATACCACGCAAGATATATGCCAAATGGAAGCCATACTCTGATATAAAGTTTTTTTGTGTCAAACAATCTTTTTACAGCTGCTGCAAAGCTAAGTAAAACGCCAACAAGCCATGCATATTGACTTGTCTTTATATAGGCTGCTGAAAATATTGGTCTTTGCTTTAAAAACTGACTATAATTCCAACTTGTGCTTCCTTGAAGTCTTTCGTTTCTCCAAGAAAAATACATGGCTGCCGGTACTGCATAATCTGCCATATCTTCTGCAATTGCTGTCAGATTGTCCTTTGTCGCATTTCCAAAGCCCAATAATCCTAATTTCCAATACAAATCATTTGCAGCATCTTTTCCATACTTGCTTTCTAACGTCGGTCCAAATTCTGTATCCAGCTTATATGGATATTTTGCAAATTCTTCTAATTGTGTGCCTGTAAAAGTCTGTTCTATTTCTTCCGGCATATAAATCATAAAACGTTCCATCATCGTTGACATACCAACTCTTTTGAAAAAAGAAGCTGAAAAAGAACGCTGCATATGACCATATGCTCCCGTTGTCTGCGTTGCACCATAAACAGCACTCGTACTAACGACAACACCAATACTAATCAAAAGAGTGATACCCATTAACAACAGTTTATGTGCTTGTTCGTATAACTGTACGAGTAAAATCCATACTAACATTCCTGTTGCAACACCAAAATACGCTCTGCCCAACTGGGTAATGAGCAAATAACTGCACATACAAACGATCAGTTCTGATAATGCAAGCGGTTTTTTATCTCTCCCTGCTTTTATGACAAAAACAAACATCACTGTCAACAAAGAACAAATCAGAGAATGTGGAAGCAGAGTAACGTGTGCCTGCGCTAAAAATGGGATTGTATTGATCCATAAAGAACCAAATACAGATTTTGCTTTTCGTTTTGTAAAAACATATATGAGCTGGTATGCGATTACAAGTCCAAGCACAATCTGCAAACTATAAATCGGTATCTGAAATGGTATGAAAGGAATTTTACTGCAAAAACGAACCAACAATGGGTACAAAATGCCTGTATACTCATCTATTACAAGTGTCTCAGCCATCTCCAAATATTGGTATGTTTCCTGAAACTGCGGTATGCTCAGCATATTGCTTCCCATATACAGAATGCCCAATACAATCTGTATCGTCATTGCACAATATCCAAACCCTCTCATAACAGTCCAGATAAAATCATAACATTTCTTCATATTTTGTTCCAAACCAAGCTACGTCTATGCGTAAAACTCTTTTATTTTAGAAATAATATAGTCTACCTGCTCATCTTTTAATGTGTAATACATTGGCAGACGAGATAATCTTTCACTTTCTTTTGTTGTGTAAACATCTTCTCCATGGAAACGACCAAATTTCAGACCTGCTGGAGCAGAATGTAACGGAACATAATGAATAACTCCATAAATTCCATTTTCTTTTAAGAATGCAAGGAATGCTGTATTTTCTTCTAAATCTTTTGTCTTGAGATAAAACATATGTGCATTGTGTACACAGCCTTCTGGAATAACCGGCAATGTAATCTTTCCTGCTTCTTCTAACTCTTTTAAGCCTTCATAATATCTGTTCCAAATATGAAGTCTCTTTTCATTGATTTCTTCCGCAAGCTCTAACTGTGCCCATAAATAAGCAGCATTCATATCACTTGGCAAATAAGAAGAACCACATGTCTGCCATCTATACTTATCTACCTGACCACGGAAAAATTTACTTCTGTCTGTACCTTTTTCACGAATAATCTCAGCCTTTTCAACCATATTTGGATCCTGAATCAGCAAGGCACCGCCTTCACCCATGCTGTAATTTTTTGTTTCATGGAAACTATAGCAGCCGTAATCACCGATTGCACCAAGTGCTTTTCCTTTATATGTGCTCATAACGCCCTGTGCAGCATCTTCTACTACAATAAGGTTATGTCGTCTTGCAATGTCCATGATGGTATCCATTTCACAAGCAACACCTGCATAGTGTACAGGAACGATTGCTTTTGTCTTTTCTGTAATGGCATCTTCAATCTTTGTTTCATCAATGTTCATTGTATCAGGACGAATATCTACGAATACAACCGTTGCTCCTCTTAATACAAATGCATCTGCTGTAGATACAAATGTAAAGGATGGCATAATAACTTCATCACCTGGTTTGATATCTGCCAATAATGCTGCCATTTCCAATGCATGTGTGCAGGAAGTTGTCAAAAGTGCTTTGCTTGTACCAGTACGTTCTTCAATCCATGCGTTGCACTTTTTTGTAAACTGACCATCACCGCAAATCTTTTCATTTTCTATTGCAATTTTAATATAATCCATTTCTTTGCCTGTAAATGGAGGCACGTTAAAATTAATCATTCTAAACTCTCCTTTATTCCAAAACTACATAATCTTCATTTGTAAATGTAACTGTATAATCATTTTCTTCTATCATATCACGCAGAAGCGAAGTTTTAAATCCATATTTTTTCTCATATGTATTTTTTTCCTCCTCATTTTCCAACTGATTTGTTAAGAACTGATAAAATTTAGCTCCCATAATGATGACTGGGCGGCTTTCTTCAATGTTTGCTTCTACTTTTTCTAATTCTGTCTGAAACGTAACATTGGAATAAGAAGCAAGTTCCGGCCATGGACTCATTACAAACGGCATTTCCAAGTAAGCACTTAATGCTGGAACATCTCCAAACAGCAATACTTTTTCGCCTTTTAATCCTTGTTCCTTTACATAAGCTCCAAGCTCGTCCAAAGACTTTGCATGTTCTTTATTTGTCTTCATGCCTGCCAATGCATCGATTGTTGTTACCTGACTGTCACGAGGCACTGCATCACGAAATACAAACGTATTTCCAAACTGTATACTCTGCCATAAAAGCATAACACTGCACAGTGTAAACATGATAACAGTTGAATACAGTCGTTCTTCTTTTTCCTGCACTGCTTTTTTATACAATTTCTGAAATGCGTGCCATACAAATGGAAGCACTAAAAACAGATTATTGATATTTGCATATAATTGATTGTTGCTGCCAAGCGGTGTAATGCCGATTACAATCAAAACAATGGCTGCCAAAATCTTATCCTGTTCTGGAACCTTTGCAAATACAATCATCCACAAAGCAAATAAGATAGTAAAAATCAAAAATACAGCACTCCAGTTAAAGATTGCACCATAGCCATCATATGCCAAACTAAACATTCCCTGTCCGTAAAAACAACGGAATAATACAAGACAGCATGCACCATAGCCAATCACTTTTATCATCTGAAATTTCTTTGGAAATACTTTAAATCCAAGTATACCAAGTCCCACACAGACTGCTATAATCAGCACCCATTTTCCGCTGAATATATATGCCTGAATCAAAGAAACAACCATAGAATATAATGTATAATCAGAAGCATCACTTGTCATACCGAGCAATCGGATAATACCATTGATATATTCTCCAATTCCATACTGAATGCCAATCTGTACAAAAATCACTCCAAGTCCTATTACATATCCAAGTAAACACCACGCTGTTTTCTGTACATACTGTATCCATTTATATTTTCGGATAAAACATACATACCATACAGCCAAAATCAGAGCTGCTTCTGCTGCATTTGGAAAACGTACCAATACGTTCATTCCTAAAAATATACCTGCTGCAACAAGATATTTGCAATCATCTTTCACAAGACCTATATACAATAACATTGCTCCTGCTGCAAAAAACAAATAGGTGAGATAATTATACACACACGTTGTCGGACACCAACACAAAGATAAAGAAATCAAACTGCCTAAAAAAGCACCAAGCATATCCATTTTAATAACTTTTACAAAGAAATAAAATGTGATTACGCCAAGTATTGCCGGCAAACAGGCAGTGTACACATTGATACCAAGCAGTGTTTTTCCACCTGGCAGCAATGTAAACAGATGTCCCAATACACTTGCTAAATAAGTAGAAAATATCCACATCGGATCCATTTCACTCATATAAAGGAAATTACTGAAATGGTATCCTGTATCGGTTGTATCCATACCTTGATTTACATTTCTAAATGCATATAAAAATAAAACTATCGCAAATCCCCAAAAATAAATATTTTGGTTTCGTTTTTTCTTTGTCTGTTCCAAACAAGCCTCCTACTACCCTTTTAAGATCTGGTCCATCTTGCTAATCCATGTATGAACAGGTGTTTTTGCCAATCCCTTTTGTACTACGCTAAATATCATTGCTCTAATCCAGTCTAAAACAAGACCAATGACTAACACAAGCAAACATTTCCATAAAAGGTTTCCTGCAAATACAAACAAATTGCTGCTTGGTGATACATTTAACCACTTCACCCATTGATAACGTACTAATACATGCTCATGCAGCAAATATACGCCAAATGTATATGGTGCTATTTTTCCAATAAAACGAGATAGAGTTCCTTCCTGCAGTGTCCAATGCTTTATCGTATAAAATAATGCTACAGAAGCAAACAGACATAGGATATGATTATAATGATATCCAAAATTCAGGCTTTCTCCAAACGCATCTAATTTAAAATACACTTGTCGCATCACAAGCAAACTTGCAAATATACAAAGGCTTCCACCGATATAACAACAAAGGCTTCTTTTAAAAGAAGAAAAGAACGGAATACCATATTTTCGAATGTATGCTGCAATCAAATATAAACAAATTAACCACAATACTCCATTTCCTGCATCATCATCTGTAAACTTTACTGGAAGTACAGACTTTGGAAGCATCTGATACACACTCATGCAAATGGTTGTAAAAGCAAGCTGTTTTTTACTCATATATTTGATGCCCATATTCAAAAAAGGAACAAATAACATCAAGATGAGATATGCTGTTACAAACCAATAATGTTTCATATGAACCGGAAATACGAACTGCAATATATCATATAATGTAAAACTGCGAATATCTACGATGCCGCATACTCCAAGAACGATCGGCACAAGCAATGCATACCACCAAACTTGACAAATAATTTGCAATACTCTGCTTAGCTTCATACTGCTCTCACACATAAAATATCCCGTGATCAATACATATACATTTACTGCTACGATTGCAAAACTTTCCACAAGCCAGACTACATAAGATTCTGCTGTAAATGGCTGTACTGTTGAAGTAAGCACACCGCCTTTATCCAGATAATGCAGTACAATAATCATAAACATAGCAAGAATTCGCAGTGCTTCAAAATTATTCTGTCTCTTTGTCATAGAATGTTTATTCATGCTTTGGTTCCTCTTTACCTGTTTCTCTTGCAACGATATATCTTGGTCTGCCTTTGACTTCTTCATAAATTCTTGCAAGATAATGACCGATAATACCAAGACTCAGCATAATAAATCCACCAATAATCAAAATCAGTAAAATAACTGTTGTAAATCCTTCTACGGAATTTCCAAGCAAAAATCTAAGCAGTGTCTGAACGCCCATAACACCTGCCAAAATAATGGAAACGATACCTAAAAATGTAACAATCTGCAATGGAACTGTCGTAAAAGAAGTTGTATTCATAATTGCATACTTTAACAAACTCCAAAAACTCCATTTGCTTTCTCCAGCAGCACGTTCCTGTACTTCATACGTTACACTCGTAGATTTAAAACCTGCCCAAAAGCTCAATGCTCTAAAAAATGTATTGCGTTCCTTTAAGTCTAATAATACATCTACGACTCTGCGGTCTAACAATTTATAATCAGAAGTATCATTCATATTGATCTGCATCAATTTACTCATCACACCATAGAAAATACTCGTAAACATCTTATGCATACGGCTTTCTTCCCCACGATCACTCTTGATACCTTCTACTACATCATACCCATCTCTCCAAAGCTGGAACATTTCAGGAATTTTTTCAGGCGGATGCTGCAAGTCACAGTCGATGACAACGACGCAGTTTCCTTTTGCATATTTTAATCCACAAAAAACTGCCGCCTCTTTTCCAAAATTTCGGCTGAACTCATATCCTCTTACATTCGGATCTTTCTTTGCAGCCTTTTCTATCTCTTCAAATGTACGGTCTCTGGAACCATCACTCATAAATAAAATCTCATACGCAATACCTGCTTCTACGAGAATTTCTCGCAGACGTGCCGCTGTTCTTGCAATATTGTCTTCTTCATTATAAGCTGGAATTACTACAGATAATAAAGCCATTAATTAAATTCTCCTTTGTTTTCTGTTCGGATATATAACACTCCGTCTACTACCTTCATAGAATTTTGTTTTGGAAATACTTCCATTTCAATATATTCCGGAGTTGAAATATATTTTGGAACATCTTCTATGTCTACCATCTCTATTTTTACACCAAAGTAATATTCCATAAATGCTCGATAGTTTTCCGCAGTATAGAACAGATAATCACCGCTAATACCGATTAAACTGTCTGTTACACCAACGGTCAAATCTGTACTTGGAAGATAATGATCTCCTACTACTCCAATCATTACAACAGGCATTCCATGATAATATCCTTCGGTTTCTTCCATACGATCTAATAAACGCAAGCAATATGCGTATGTCTTTTCATATTTCTTTTCCAAATTAAAATATCCGATATTACAAATGACTGCATACTGAAAAGAAATGACAAATGCAAGTCCAAATGCAAGCCAGCTTACTGTCGCATATGGAATAGTCTTTGTCGTTTTTTTCCATACACTGTCCGTTAATCTATCTAAAATTACAAGTGCTATCATCGGTATCAATACCCACTGATAACGCATCAAAGAATGATATGTAACATCTGGAGAGATAACTAATATCGCATTAAAACAGATTGGCAGTACAACTACCGCTGCAATTGCACACAGGTATGTCCAAATATCCTTCAGACTTCCTGCCTGATATAATGCCAACAACAATACAACTGCTGCTGCCCCTAAAAGCACTACCATACATACAGCTAATAAGCCTTTTTGCATCAAAATATTTCCTTTGATTGTATGGCTGACAAAATCTTTATAAATATGAATGATAGTCTGTGTAAGCGGCTGACTGTTTCCTTCTCCAATTCCCTGATATCCTGAAAGACTTGTATGCTGTACTTTAAGTAAAATCTGAAGCATTACAAAATAAAATACTGCTCCAATTCCACCCATTGCCACATATCGCCATGTTACATTCCATTTTTCTTTTAAGTTTGTTCCAAAAAACCACTTACGGCACACTGCATATACAGCTAAAATCATTGCAAAAGAAATATATGCCTGATAAATTCCCATACTGAATCCTAATGCCAATGCACCAAATAAAAAGCCAAAATGACTTTGTTCTACTAAAAATACTGCTAAGACTGCCAGCAATAATGCCAACATATACCCATCTGCAGTAAATATATATGCAAAGTTAGAAGAAAGTGTTGGATAAACTGCTAACAAAGCTGCCAACAGCATCGCAGTATGTGTATGCTTTACTTTGAAAAAACGCTGTAACAACACTGCTGTAAGTGCCAGATATACGACACAGCATACCCCAATCAGCCATGGGAGTGTGTAATCGGAAGAAATACCGCACGCTACACGTAAAAACCATCGTCCTGATGTAATCATATTCTGATCAAAAAAGAGACTGTCCATACCGTCATGGTTTGGAATATCCTGCACAAATATACGCATATGCGTCAACAATCCTGCGATAATCGCAGTAAGAAATGTATTATAATCCTTTTTTGTAATATTCTTTTTGCATTTCACAAAAAACTGCTCTGGTGACATACTGTTTCCTTTCTATTACTTTGCCTGCTCTTGTTGTCTCATTGCAGACACGATATTGTCTGCCATAATCTGTCTTCCTGCTTCGTTTAAATGCAGACCATCTATTACATACTCTTCTATCGTTTCTCTTGTAATGATGTCTTGATGATAATTGTCTATAAAACAGATTTGCAGTTCTTCACATACCTGTCTTTCTGCTTCAATGTAATCTTCTAATACATATTCGCCCAAATCTGTCGTATCACAATACCATTTTTCCCCTTCATGTTCAATAAAACAATACGTTGGAGAACAAACAAAAATCTGCATATTCGGATACCTCTTAGAAAGTATTTCTAATGCTTCTTTTAATGTTTCTCCTACTTTTTGTGGTTCTATCTGGAGCAGATAATCATTGACTCCATGCTCTATAATCAGTGTATTTGTCTTATCAAAATTAATCTTTGCAAGTGTGTCCAAGCGTTCCTCAAAATAATCCAGCTTGCTGATTTTTTCAATTACGCCCTTCTGCACAAGAAAATCACCGGTTACAATGCTTTTTGTAAGAAGCTCTAACGAAAGGACTTCATCTCCCATTGTTTCATATGCCCCTATATTATTGTCACACAAATAAGAACCGCCAAATCCACCGTTAAATACTTCACATTCCAAATTTTCGGAAAGCATCTCGTGCATATCTTTTCCATAATAGTCGTTTGCTATAATACTATCGCCAAGCAACACAACATCATATTCCAACGGCTTATCCTGCCACAAAACACGATGCAAAAATGCAAGACACAATAAAATACCTAAGCACTTCATGCCTGCCTTTTTCATCCAAATTTTCCAATCTCCTTGTTGCATCTGTTCTAGTAAATTTCTAAAACGGTAATATAACAGCATCAAGCGAGTGCTTTTCCTTTGTATGTGCATAAGAAAACGCTTCTCTTTTGAAATACGTTCCCGATAATATATATTTTTTTCAAAAGCTGGGAACACTGCCTTCATTTCATGACATCTTTTTGCCAGATATTTTCTGGAAGCTCCATGCTCTAATGCCAAAAACATTGGAATCACATAAAACAATTCGATAAATTTATATTCAATCTCATTAGAATAGGTTTCTAAATAACCAGCTTGCTGTGCATCTTCCAACATGACCAGTGCAGCCTGTGCATAATGCTCACAATATTCTTCTAGCTCTTCTTGATTGTCATTACAAAGCTCTTGCTCATTTGTATCTACACACTTTGTATACAATGCTTCAGGCACATACGCAAACTTTTTTGCATGCAATACGAGGGCACATTCCATTGCTCGTTCATTACAGTGTAAATAATCTGGAAAAGCTAAACCACATGTTTCCAACAACTTTCTTTTATAAATCTTCGTATATAACGTACCAAAATCAAGAAGCAGTGATTTATGCTTTTCTGTATCTAATACACCTGTCTGCTCCATTTTATGTGTATGCACGATTTCTTTGTCCTGCTGTATGCCATTTTCTATAATCTGATAATCACAAGCTACCATATCTGCTTGTTCTTTGTTTGCTTTCTGTAAAAGCTTTTCATACATATCCGGAGCTGCATAATCACAGCTCTCCATAAAAGCAATCCATTTGCCTTTTGCCTGTTTTAATGCAAGATTTCTTGCTCCTCCCATTCCAATATGCTCTGTAGAAAGGATAACTTGAAAGGCATCTGGATAATGTGCTGCAAAATCCAGCAAGGACTCAGCTGTGCCGTCTGTAGACGCATCATCTACTACAATAATTTCATAATCAGAAATGGTCTGCTCCAGCAAACTATTCAAGCAATTTTCCAGACGTTCATCTTCAGACATATTGTATACAGATAAAATAATACTTAATTCCAAAACGGCACCTCCTATCTTTTTTATTTATCTCTCACGTTTTGCTTTTCCGTTTTCTACGCGATATACCATATCGCACTTTTCAATCGTCTGTAATCTGTGTGCAATAATAATCAATGTCTTTTTACCATGCAGACTGTTTACAGATTCCATAATTGCAGCCTCTGTACCATTATCTAATGCAGAAGTTGCTTCATCTAATACAAGCACTTCAGGATCATTAAACAATGCTCTTGCAATACCGATACGCTGACGCTGACCGCCTGATAAACGAATACCTCGTTCTCCAATCTCTGTAGAAAGTCCCTTTGGAAGTGTTTTTACAAACGTATCTAACTGCGCTTCCTTTAATGCTCTCCATACCTTATCATCATCAATCAATTTATCAGGAACACCAAATGCAACGTTATGACGGATATCACTGTCTAACATAAAAATGGTCTGAGGGATATATCCGACATTGCTAAGCCATCCAGGATAATTTTTTGGGGTATTTACATCTGCACCATCTGCTGTAATCGTACCGCCTTCCATATCTAAAAGACCTAATAAAATATCTACAACGGTTGTTTTACCAGAACCGGAAGTACCTACGATACCAACACTCTGACCGATTGGAATCTGCATATCCATATGGTCAAAAATATAGTTATCCGTATTTGGATACTTATAACAAATATCCTGCAATAAAATTTCTTTATGAACTGGAAGTTTTTCAATCGTTTCTTCGCCTGTATATGCACCTGCATCATATACGATTGTCTTATCGCTGATATCGGCCTGAAGATTGTCACTTGCACCATAGAAAAATGGTTCAAAATATGCAATATTTGTAAGCTGATTGTTAATACGATTTGCACTTGGCAATAACTTGAGTGCAGCAACTGCAAAAGCAGAAATAGATACGATAATGCTTTCCATATCCCTTCCCATTGCAAATGCAATCAACATATACACAACAAATCCTGCGATACAGATTGTTTCAATCAAAAGTTTTGGTACATTATTGTAAAGAGAATATTTCTTTACCGCCTGCACATATCCATTACCGCATTTTGCATATTCACTGATAAAATAACTTTCTTTGTTTGCAATCTTGATTTCTTTGATACCTGTTACTGCCTGATTGATCCATTTAAACAGACCAGAATAATAATCCTGATTTTCTTTTCCGGCACGCACCATGATTGGCTTTAATACTACTTTAATGACCAATAATACGGACACTAACAACCCACCGATTACAAAAAACATGACTGCATCCTGAATGACCAAATATGTTCCTAAACAGAAACACACAACAAATTCACTCATAAGCTGTAAGATAGACAATACCATCGCATACATGTTGTTGACATCTGAGGTAATATTTCTCTGAATTACTGCTGTTTCCGCATTCAGATAATATTCGTATGGTCGCTTCATAAAATTAATCATCATCTTACGCGAAGTTTCAAACTGATTATCATATACAAAATCTAACTGCATCTTTGTCTGAATAAATAAAAATCCATTTTTGGCAATAAATGCAAGCAAAATCGCTACTAACATAACGATTGCAAACTGCTGTACGCTCTGACATCCAAGTACACGATATAAAACTGCAACAATTCCATCGCCTTCAATACTGCTTGGATTTGTCAATACGGTAGCAATCGGAAGAATCAAAGAAACACTCATCGTTTCTAAGCATGCAGCGATTACCATCATCACTACCAGAAGTTTCATTCTGCTTTTTTGCTTACTATCTAAAATTACATCTAATTTTTTTAAAATCCTTTTCACAATTTTCTCCTTAATTTAGTAATAAAAACCGCCTCTAAAAATCATATAAAAATAGTAAAGTCCGCAAGCAAGATGGATTGCAAATGCTCCCCACTGTATAGCAAGCTTCCAATCTTTTTTAGAAGCAACGACCGTTTCCTCTAATAGGACAAGCAAAGAAGCCATAGTTAAGAAGAAAGCTCCTATCATATATCCCCAAGAGAAATTCGCATCTGCAGCACGAAAACCTTTTTCATACAATAAGATAAACATCGCCAGACCCATTCCATACATCTGCCAGCCAAAGCGATACAGCGTATTTGTTTTTATTTTGCGATGCTGGAAACAAAATACTACGATAGGGAAGAAAATCAAAAGCACAATTGCTACGATATAGTTATCGCAGTATTCTCCCCACACTTTAAATAATGCAAACCCGATTCCAGTATCTTCTCCTTTGGAATTTTGTCCTGTAAACACACCGCCAAACTGATATAAAAGATCAATAAACGTTGGAATAAACATACAGCCTAACAAAATCGTATTTTTGAAATTCTGGAATTTCGTTTTAAACATACGAAACAGCATGATTAATCCTGCAGCTCCACAAAAAACGATTGTAAAACTTGGCTTTGTCATCGTTGCCAACAACAAAATCACGCTAAATGCAACTGATTTTTTCACATCAAAACGAGCCTCATACTGCTCTAATAAATCTGCAAACATAAAAGTTGCCACAATACTAAAAGGTCTTGCAGACGCATATGTTGCATTGTGGAACGGATTTGGTGTAAATACACCAAGATAATAAAATCTTGTTCCCGGGAAATAATGATTGTATACAAAGATCATGGAATAAAACAGAATGCCAAAGGCTGCCAGCGTTATAAGTACCTGCTGCCAGCCTGCATGAGCCTTTGGACACGCCTTAGAAAGATATGCCGCAAAATAATATCTTAATAAAAGAAAACTTGCACCATAAAATATCGTAATCACGATTGCACTAGCACATTCCATAGAGAAAAATATATGGAAAAAGGACATGCACCAGAACATGATAGGATAAGGGAATTGATATCCACTATCTATTCCCTGTGCTTCCTTCATATATGCAAGAATGTCAGATTTGTACAAATACCCATCTGTCACTGCACTGACTGCCTGATGATAAGTCAGAAAAAAGATCAGATAAGCAAGCAGACAAAGTAACCCCGCTCTTAATATATATTCTATTGTCTTCCAGTTTTTTTCTTCCAAACGCATCTAAGCACTTCCTTTTCTATCTTAATTTGTAGCAAATACCATTTAAGCCCTGTGTGATCACTTCTAATCCACGTTTCTCACACACCTTGTCAATTTCTCCGCCCTTTAATGTAAAAATATATTTACAAGAAAGTTCATCAAAATGTTCTAATACATAATCCTGATAACAGCAGTTAATACCAAAACCAACCGGAGTATTGTATAAAATCTGATAATCGACCATGTGCTGTTCTCCTGTTTCGGCATCAAAATCATACACTACCCAAATCACATCGTTATCATAATTTGGCACTTGTTCTGTATTTAATATCAGCTTTTCTTCAAAATCTGCTTTTGTACGCTCCATTTCTGCTACCAACGCTTCATTCTGAAAACGATTCTGATAGTCATATGGATCTATTGCCATAATCACATACAAATAAATAAATGTCACACCTGTTATAATTACCTGTATGTTCCATTTTACTTCCATCAATGCCATTGCAAATAAACCTGCTGCTATAAATGTAAGTAAATGCTTACTTCCTTCCTGCATTTTATACATTAAAAGAAGTGCCATCCACATAGCAAAAAAACAAAATGCCAAATGACCATACAATAAACCCTGCTTCCAATTTTTGCAAACGAGTTTATATACAGCATACACACCGATAATGACCATCAATAAAATAAATCCAATAAAGAAAGAGCCTGTTGCAAGTCCTTCCTCAAAGCCCTGCATACATTTACCGATAAAATCCCAGCCCTTTACATAGAGCTTATCCCACATATATGTCCAGCCTTCTACAATGCCTTCTCTGAAATATGTGGTAATCCATGTTGTATCAAACAACGGAGTGAAATATTCTGCGGATAAAAACTTTTTAATCAAGATATATACGATTCCTGTAATACCCACAATTCCAACACTGACACCTGCTCCAAGCCATTTTTTCTGTAATGTAAGCAACAACATTGGAAGCACCATAAACACGATCATATACGGACGCATCAACGTAAGCAGTGCAGAAATTACAAACATTCCAATCAAAGAACTTTTATTTTCCTTCTGCATATAAGCATACGCATATCCAAAAAATACAATCAGCATTCCAAAGCAAGTACATTCCGGCATACCAGAAAGCATATATCTTGTAAAAAGCGGAAACAGTACAAACAATACTGCCATGCGAATCATCTGTTTTCCATTTGGTTTTACAATCCATGTAAATAAAAATACGGAAATCATCATAATCGCAATATTACAAAGAATTGGAGACAACAAATTCCAACCAAATAAAAAGCCCCATATCAACCAAGGCCATACAAGCACTGGACTCCATGCCGCAAAGCTTAATACCTCGGCATGACTTTCATTAAAACCAAAATATCCATATGGAAAACCATACTTTACCATGCCTTCCACTTGTTTAAAGTAAAAAAGCTCATCATTCCACTCAGATGCTGGAATGTATGCATCTAACACAGACTGTCCCTGCAATGCACAAGTAACAATACATACCACAAGTGGAAGCATCGCCATCAGCACAGCCTTATAAAAACGAATATTTTTTTTGATATGTTCCTGTATCTTTCCGTTCATAAACCTTCCCATCGTTCGTTATTTTTCTTTGTCGTTAGTATCTTCTTTTGTTTCTATATTTACTACATCTCGGATAACATACTGCGGTGCACTGTTTAAACTAATATAAATACGACCAATGTACTCTCCAATCAGACCAAGCATAAGCATAATCATACCGCCAAATACTACAATTGCACTCATCAATGCACTAAATCCAACTGGTACATCTGGTATAACCATTTTTTTTATAATCGTATAAAGACCGTATGCAAAACCACAAGCAGCACTTACTCCACCCATCAATGTTGCTATACGCAAAGGTTTTACACTGAATGCAGTAAATCCATTAAACCAAAGACCTAATAATTTTTTGATTGTATAACCACTTGTACCTTCTTCTCGTTCTCTATGATTTACACTTACATTACTAATACGCTTTGTTGCACGAAGTACCAGACCGATTACATATGGATACGAATTTTCATAACGAATTACATCATCGATTACAAATCTTCTTGCTGCAAAATAACTGCTGATATACAGTTCTTTTGGTTTTCCGAGCATAAAACGAGTCATCAGTTCATTTACTTTACTTCCCATATTTCGGAATGCAGAATGCTGTTTATGATCATATTTTGCATAAACAACATCTTCGCCTTCTTCAATTCTTGCCAAAAGCTTTCCTACTTCATCGGCTGGAGTCTGTCCATCATCGTCCAAGCATACAACAACATCACCTGTTATATGACGAAAACCTGCCATTAATGCAGAATGCTGACCAAAATTTTTCGCCAGATTAATACCTTTTACAAAGCTATATGTTTCTGCCAACGCTTTGATTGCACCAAATGTATCGTCTGGAGAACAGTCATTTACCAAAACGACTTCATATGTATACTGAGGCATACCTTCCATTGTACGATTGATTTCTTCTACTACCTTTCCTATCATATGCTCAGAACGATAGCAAGGAATTACAAAACTAACTTTCACAACATCTCTCCTGATCTTCTTTTTTTACGATTGCCATCCAAACAATATCTACATATTTTCCATGAATGCACACATCATCTTTTAAATAGCCCTCTTTTTCAAAACCTGCTTTTTCATAACTTCGAATGGCTTGAGCATTATCTGCAAGAGCACGTAGATAAATGCGATGCAGTCCCAATGTTTCAAAGCCATACTGTATCATAAGTTTTGCTGCCTGTGTGCCAATACCGCGGCCTCTTGCATCCTCTTCTCCAATAAAAATGCCATATTCCCCTTTTTTATGATCTATATCAATATTCTTTATATCTACAGACCCCAATGGCTTATCTGTTTCTTTGTCACAAATCATCATCTGACAAGCTCGTCCAGATTCCTTCATATTACGAAACCATGCCAAATGTCCTTCTCGTGTAAAATCTGCTTGACTGATAAAAAATTTTTTTAATTCTGGGTTATTACGCCACGCTACTATCAAATCTGCATCTTCTTCTGTCATATCACGTAAATAAATTGTATTTTCCATTTATTTCTACCTTCCTTTTCTCTTTTAAAACAATCCAGAATTTTGTCCAGAATAAATATATGCAAAATAGACAAGTCCACAGCCAAGATGCCATATATAGCCAAGCCATCCTGCTACTACTATGAGTGTACGTATCTTCCCCTTTTTCTCGATTGTATTTTTCAACAGCATTAATACACTCACTAAAAATACAAAAAACAGTCCATGCATATATCCCCATGAGAAATTCACATGTGATAAACGGAACCCTTTTTCATATAGAAATAAAAACATCAAAAATCCTGAAAGCCAAATCTGCCAGCCATGTCGAAACCATGCTGTATCTTTCAAATGTGGAAGATTGATTAACAATACGCCAAGTGGAAACGCTGCTGCCATAAAAATACTCAAAGGAATATTAAACGAATACAATCCCCATGCTTTTGCAATCTCAATTCCAATGCCTGTTTCTTCTCCTAATGCATTTGTACCAATAAACACACCAGAATACTGATACAGCAGTGCAGCTCCTGTCGGCAAAAACATACAGCCAAACCAGATACTTTGTTTGAAATTTTTAAACTTACTTTTTATAAAGCGATATAACATCAACACTGCAAATGCTGCTACTGCCACTAATGTATAAGAAGGCTTTGTGATTGTTGTTAAAAATAACGATATTGCAAAGATAAGATAATCTTTACCAACCGTTTGTCTAAGTTCTTTCATACTTGTCTGTTTCTCATACATAGATAACAAACGGATACCTGAAAAAAAGCTTACGATACTGAATGGTCTTGTTGCCAAATAAGTTGCATTCCAATATGGATTTGGTGTATAGCTGCCGCTGCATCGATAAATATAATCAAATCCAAAAAATCCATGTCCTCTCGGTGCGTACAACATAGATACAAACAACAAAGACAATGCCAACAGACTAACGAGCATATCCCATACTCCATTCCATACTTTTTGCTGCTTTTTTAATATATCCTTAACATAAATATCCATATAATATTTCAAAATAATAAGGCTGAGACTGTTCAACAACGTAACAGCACACGCCATAGCAATAGGCGGCTTACAAAACAGCATAAATAGTTTTGCAACCAAAAACATAAGCGGATATGGAAAAGAATAACCACTGTCTAACCCTTGTGCTTCTAAAATGTATGCTTTCATATCAGATAAATACATACCCTGATATTCCACGCATTGTCTATAAAACAGCACAAACATTATGAAACTGTAAAAAATGGTCAACAGAATAAATAAAATCTGCGGAATAGAATCTTTTACTTTTTTGTTCATGAATTTCTCCTGTCCCATGCATTTTCACATAGATATAATCAGTTTAAGTATACACCACAATAGTGATTGGGTCAAAAGAAAATCACGCTATAAGAAATATTTTATATTTCTTATAGCGTGTCTCTTCTCTTATATATTATTTTACTGCCAAATTCGTCATTTCATTTTGTTTATGTAGTTCTGGTGCTTCATATTTGTCCATAAAATCCGGACCTAACCATACAGAAGAATCTGCAAATTTAAGTGCTTCTACTTCTGTAAACACAGAAATTACTTTTTTCACGTGAAATTCCTTGAAAAAATTCAACATTTCCATTGGTACTGTAGCATCAAACTGTGGATATTCTGAAAATAAAGTTCGATAATCCAACTCATCTCTTGGATGTGGTTTAATATAAATATCTCCCTCTTTTTCATACATAGAAATAATATCTCGGAAAATACGCTCACGTGTTTTCAAATCACACAATGGTTCTGTAAGAATTAAAATTTTATCTTTTCCTACACTTTCCTGAACTTGTTTTTTAATAGACTCAAAATCTCTTACAAATGCCCTTAACAAGATATCTTTTCCCTCATCTGTTAAATGATCTACTAACATCTGTCTTTTAATTTCAACATATTTAGGACCTGGATTATTAAGACTAATATCATTAACTTCCATATCTAAGCAATATTTACCATAACCATTTTGGACAAATATCAAATTTAATTTAGAAGACATAAATGCTTTTAATGGAAAAAATCCCCTATTATCAAAACGTGCATAATCACAATATCTAGCTAAATTCATACCATCTTCGACAGCATGGTAATAAATATGCTTATAATTCAGATAATAACCAATAGGGTCACTATCACAAAATACATAAATATCTTGATATTGATTAAAATCTACTGGTATATCTTTTTCACTAAGTTTACCGAATTTTTTGGTCATTATAATACGTCTGACCATATTGCCTACAATATGACCCCCTTGTACCATATACTTATCCAACTCAGGATAAGCACTCTGACGTTTTTCATCATACTCTAATACTTCTTCAAAAAGTCCAACCTTTTCCACACGTTCTTTTAAGTTTTCAAAGTCAATAGACATTTTACTTAGAATAAGTGTAGCTTTCCCCCATTCTTCTTTAGGTTTATTTAATTCTTTTAAAAAAGTAACATATACATGATAATATGTATGACATACATAAATACTACCTTTAGTCTTTTTTGATTTCATAAAAACACTCCAACAAATCTGCATCTATCAGTTTTTTAATAATTGGTATCAAATAACTTACTGGTACATGAATGATATTACTAATCTCTAATAAATCTCTCTTTCCATCCGCATAAGCAATAAAGTCTACCATACTCTTAACGCCATCGTAAGACCCCTTTTGACTGATATTAGGATATAAACCTCTCTTTCCTAACTGCGGTTCACATAAACATTTAATACGATAATAAGCATTATATTCTATAGCCTCAAATATAGCCATATATACATCAAAAGCTCCTTGTAAACCTTCAGGAGAAATTAAATTCAAATCATCCAAAGAAGTATGATATTCCGGATATTCTCCATACTTGCTGCGACAAACTACACAAACTGGTAAATCTACTCCTGGTGCATTATACTGACGTTCATCAGAGCCTCTATTTAAAAATGTATAAACACAATAATTCGGATAGAAAAACTGTAATACATTTTTAGCAGCTTTATCAGCTAGTGTATCTCCTGCTCGACTAGGTATATAAGAATATGTTCTATCATCTCCTACACACGAAAGAACAAAACCTGCAATCGTATTACGCTTCATTTCATTAAAATGTTTTGACAGATATGTAATAGAACCTATCGTTTCTGGTATCCAAACAAAACGATAGGTATACTTCCTATTTTCTTGTTCTGCAAGTTTCTTTGCTAATGCAGTAGCTAATACTGGACCTGATAATTCATTATTTGCCATAGATGGATGACATACATAAGTTGAAATCAAAATTTCTTTCTCTTCCTTCCCACGTAATATCAACTCACCATAAGTCAAACTTCCATCAAACAATTCACTATCTATATACATATGATATTTTCCTGGTTTTAAACTATCTCTCTGATTTTGAGACATGCAAAATCCATAACGCTCCTTATAATAAGAAGTAACATATGGAACTGCATCTGGCTGTCCTTCTTGTACATAAATATATTGTTTTAACTCATCTAAATCGACCCAACGATCCACAGCAGTAGAATAGCCTACTACATGTAAATTTAATTTATCATAATCTACAATTTTATTACCAGCTTCATCTTCAATATAAGCCTTTCTAATCACCCATTCTTTGGGAACTGTCCAATCAAATACTTTTGTACCACTAGGAACTTCATGTATTGTAAGATCTTGTAATTCTCTTTGTAAAATAGACAGAGTCTTTCTAACTCCCTCACCAGTTAAACTTCTGCCGATTGGATATAATTCTTTGGCTAATTCATACATTTGATTTCCAATACTCATAACACACCTCTCATCACTTTCATGACCTCTACATTAATTATTAAGTATTTACTACAAGTATTGTAATCAAATCACTTTGAAAAGTAAAGTTCTTTTTCATAATACTTCTATTCCTAGAAAATACTTCTCCAAGAACACTTATTGATTTCAAAGTATTCATTATGTTATAATATTTGTTAATTTCAATTCATTAAAAATGGGAAAGGAGTTTTATGAATACAATAACTATAAAAAACCGTATTATTGGTGATGGACATCCTGCGTATATCATTGCAGAAATGTCTGCAAATCATTCCGGCAGTATTGAACGAGCAAAAGAAATCATTCGTGCTGCAAAAGAAAGTGGTGCAGATTGTGTAAAGATTCAGACTTATACACCAGATACCCTCACCATTGATTGCCATAACAAATATTTTCAAGTTGAAAATGGCACATGGGAAGGCGAAAATTTATATAGCCTTTACGGAAAAGCATATACACCTTGGGAATGGCAGAAAGAATTAAAAGAAGAAGCTGACCGTATCGGCATTGACTTCTTTTCTACTCCCTTTGATACAACCAGTGTTGATTTCTTAGAAGAACTTGGCATGGAATTTTACAAAATTGCTTCTTTTGAAATGATTGACTTACCATTACTGCGTTATATCGCTTCCAAAGGAAAACCAATCATCATGTCTACTGGTATGGGCAGCAAAGAAGAAATCAAAGAAGCATTAGAAGCTATTTATGAAACAGGTAATCGTCAGGTAGCCATTTTAAAATGCAGCAGTGCTTATCCTGCCATTTCTGCAGATATGCACTTAAAAACCATCACAGACATGAAGCAATGCTTTGATATTCCAGTCGGTCTGTCCGATCATTCCATGGGACATTTAGGAGCTGCTACAGCTGTTGCACTCGGTGCAAACATTATCGAAAAACATTTCTGTTTAAGCAGAGGCATTGAAAATCCAGATTCTTCTTTTTCTATGGAACCAGATGAATTTAAAGAAATGGTAACTCAAATCCGTCAGGTAGAAAAGGCAATGGGCGATGTGTTTTATGGAGTTAGTCCACAAGAAGAAAATAATGTCGTATTTCGCCGTTCTATTTTTGTAACAAAAGATTTAAAAAAAGGAGATATCCTGTCTGCCGAAAATGTACGCATTATCCGTCCAGGATATGGTGAAAAACCAAAATATATAGATGATATACTTGGACTTAAAGTATGTTGTGATATTGAACGTGGTACTCCATTTTCTTTTAATATGCTTGCACCTAATAATATTTTATTTCTTACGAGTTCCAAAGATTATACAAATCAAAAAAATGAACTACTAAAGATTTATAATAACAAAGAAATCTATTGTATCCATAACCAAATAACACTGGATATGGTACAAAAAATGAAGCCATCACTCATTATATATTATCACTATATACACACTATTCCAAAAGAGATATATGAATATATGAATGGAGGAATTCATGAATTCGATAGCAATTAAGCAAAACAAAAAGCACTATCACCTTCTTTTATTCTGGGTGATTTTGCTCTTTGCCTTTATCATACGATTTGTAAATATCGCAAACATTCCTTCCGGTATCAATCAAGATGAAGCGATGGGAGCTATGGATGCACTTGCGCTTTCTAAATATGGTACAGATCGTTATGGCATGGAATGGCCCGTTCATTTTCAAGCATGGAAATACAGCCATATGAGCGTCTTATTAAGCTACTGCATGATACCTTTTATCAAGCTGTTCGGATTTAGTACATTTACTATTCGACTTCCAATCGTATTTGCAAGCACAATGGGAATCGCTCTCGTATACTTAGTTGCCAAAAAGTTTTTTTCTGCTGAAATATCACTTGCTGTTATGGCATTTGCAGCAATCAATCCTTGGCAATTTATGCAAAGCCGCTGGTCTTTAGACTGTAACTTATTTCCACATATATTTTTGCTTGCTTTCTACTTGCTGCTGTGCGGTCTTGAAAAACGAAGATATTTATATCTGTCCATGGTATTTTTTGGATTGACGTTTTATTGCTATGGCATTGCCGTTTATACCGTTCCAGTATTCCTATTTGTATATGCTGCATGGTGTTTATGGAAAAAAGAGCTTCCGCTTCGCGATATTGTAATCAGCGTTGCCATCTTCTTTGTAATCGCATTGCCTGAAATTTTAACGATGGTATTAAATATGTTTCATCTTGAAACAATCCAAACACCATTTTTTACGATTCCATATTTCCCAGACAGCATCCGAAGCAACGATATTCTCTTTTTGAATTTTTCTTTTTATCAATTAGGAAAAAATGCACTCTGTATGTTAAAGCAGGCATTCCTGCAATGTCCGGATCATATTTTTAACACGCTTCCTGCCTTCGGTGCAATGTACCACATCAGTACACCATTTTTATTTTTGGGCATCTGGCAGTTTGCTGTTCGTTTTCTTGGTCTCAAAAAGAAAAATGCGCATCCAATCAAGGATCTGTTTTGCACAAGAAATGCAACCCGTCAGCAGACATTAGATCTTGCTTTGCTTGGCTTTTTGATTATGGGAATTTGGGCGGGACTGATTACATACGAAGTAAACGTAAACCGAATTAATATTATTTTTTATCCATTTATGTTTTTCACCATCTATGGCATCGTATGTACAATTCGCTGGTTTTTAACTTCTGCACTGCCACGTTTTAAGAAACCTATAAAAGAAGCAACACTCTGTCGTACACTTACTGCTGTATTTCTTACTGTATATGCTGGAAGTGCCGCTTGCTTCTTTGTACAGTATTTTACAACATTTCCACAACAGATTCGTACCATGTTTAACGTAGATTTTCTTTCTATCGTAAAAGAAGCGGATGTATTGGACGCATACGATACCCTTTATGTTTCTTCTAACATGGGCTGGCAGACAAATGCCCGCATGGCAGAAATTTTGACACAATACAGTTGTCAAATCGATGCTTTATACTATCAGGAACGTACAACCGAATTGAACGGACGCACCTTGCTTCCTTATTCAGAACGCTACCATTTCGTAGACCTTGTAAAAGAAACTGATTTTGATACAAATGCTTTGTACATCATACATCAAAGTGATCTTGATACCATCAAGGCAACCTATACAAATACATACGATATCGTTTTAGAATATGGAGAATTTCTTGCGATAGATTTTCACGAAAGCAACTCTTGAATAAACCTTACTCTTGCTTTATACTAAGGTTGTATTCAAAATAACAATATTTTGCAACAATATTTTGGAGGTATCTACCATGAAAAATTTTATGGATGCGGATTTTTTGTTAGAAACAGAAACCGCAAAAACTCTGTATCATAACTTTGCAGAGAAAACCCCTATCTTAGACTATCATTGCCATATCGCTCCAAAGGAAATCGCTGAGGATCGTAAATTTGACAATATCACACAGGTTTGGCTTGGTGGTGACCATTATAAATGGCGTTTTATGCGTTCTTGCGGTGTAGAAGAAAAATACATCACTGGTGATGCAAGCGACAAAGAAAAATTCTTCAAATGGGCTGAATGTCTTGGAAAAGCAATCGGAAATCCATTATTCCACTGGTCTCATTTAGAGCTTCAGAGATATTTTGGTTATCATGGTGTATTAAGTGCAAAGACTGCAGAAGAAGTTTGGAATTTATGTAACGAAAAGTTACAGGATCCTTCTATGTCTGCTCGTAATCTTATCATCCAGTCAAACGTTACTTTAGTTTGTACAACAGATGATCCTGCTGATACATTAGAATGGCACAAGCAGATTGCTGAAGATGACAGCTTTGATGTAAAAGTGCTTCCTGCTTGGAGACCTGACAAGGCTATGAATATCGAAAAGCCATCTTATTTAGATTATCTTGCAGATTTATCTAAAGCAAGCAATACTCCAATTGCTTCTTTTGCTGATTTAAAGGCTGCTTTAGTAAACCGTATGGAATACTTCCATGCAAACGGCTGTAACGTTTCCGATCATGGTCTGGAATATGTTTTCCATGTTCCTGCAACAGATGAGGAAATCGAAGCAATCTTTGCAAAGAGATTAGCTGGCGAAGCAATCACTCGTGAAGAAGAATTAAAATTCAAAACTGCTTTCTTATTAGCAATGGGACGTGAATATCATCGTTTAGATTGGGCTATGCAGCTTCACTACGGTGTAAAACGTGACAACAATACTGCACAGTTCAACAAACTCGGTGTAGATACTGGTTATGACTGTATCAGCAACTACGCTCCAAGTGCTCAGCTTGCTGACTTCTTAGATGCATTAGCTGTAACAGATGAACTTCCAAGAACTGTCATCTACTCTTTAAACCCAGTAGATAACGCTGCAATTGGAACAATCATCGGCTGCTTCCAGAACTCAGAAGCTGTTGGTAAAGTACAGCAAGGCAGTGCATGGTGGTTCAATGATAATAAAGTAGGTATGGAAGACCAGATGACTTCTCTTGCTAACCTCGGTAATTTGAGCGGCTTTGTTGGTATGCTTACAGACTCCAGAAGTTTCTTATCTTACACAAGACATGAATATTTCCGCCGTATCCTTTGCAACCTCATCGGTAAATGGGTAGAAAACGGAGAATATCCTGCTGATATGGACTTATTAGAAGAAATCGTTACAGATATCTCTTACAACAACGCAAAGAGATATTTCAAGTTTCCTTTGAAGTAAAAATTCATTTTTCTTTTAATTTTCAGACACTTTTTGACAATTCATTTTTCGTCAAAAAGTGTCTTTTTTTTGCCCTATGTAACTTTTTTACAAAACATTTGTTCACGCAAAAAAGTTATCCACATTTTTCACGTTGTGGATAACTTTATGTGGATAATGTGGATAACTTCGTGGATAACTCGGTTTTCGGGCATTTTTAGCGCTCTTTTCTCTCTATTTTCCAGCTTTTTCGACTCAGGAAAATAGAACCAAAACTTTTTTATTTTTGTTTATTTTGTCTATTGCCAAATTTTGCCCTTTTGTTTTGTATAACTTTTCGCAAAATCGCTTTTCAGCAAATTGTGTTAATTGTACAAACAATTTTTACATTTGTTCTATATAGCTCCATGCAGCTGTCACTGCATTTGCTCCATCTGCTACAGCTGTTATAATCTGACGAAGCTGCTTTGTACGAATGTCCCCAGCTGCAAAAAATCCTGGCATGCTCGTCTTTCCATTTTCATCCGCAATAATATAACCGTTTGCATCCATTTCTGCCAAACCTTTTGCCAAATCTGTAATTGGACTGGTACCGATTGCTACAAACACGCCATCTACTGCCAATACCTTTGACTCTTTTGTATGAACGTTTTGTACACACAATCCTTCCACTACATCCTTTCCAACAATTTCTAAAGGAATACTGTCCCATACGATTTCTACATTCGGAATTTTTTTAACTTGTGCTTCTAATACTGCTCCCGCACGCAGCTTATCTCTTCTATGCACCAAATATACCTTTTCGCAAAGTCCAGCCAAATAAATAGCATCTTCTACTGCCTGATAGCTTCCGCCTATTACTGCAGTCACTTTCTTTTTATAAAATGCACCATCGCATGTTGCACAATATCCTACACCACGACCTAAAAATTCCTTTTCTCCTGGAATATCCAATTTACGATTTACTGCACCTGTTGCCAATAAAACCGTTTTTGTTTCAACCTGCTCTGTTCCGGTATGCACGATAAAATGTGTGTCACCAACACGTTCAATACGTTCCACAGCCATACTTTGTATCTCTACGCCAAGTCTTTGCACATGCTCCTGAAATTTCATTCCCATATCAAACCCATTGATTTGTGGCAGCCCAAGATAATTATCTACTTCATATGTGTTCAGTACCTGACCGCCTGCCATATAATTTGCATCCACAACTAACATATCCATACCTGCTCTTGCACCATACAACGCTGCGGATAAACCAGCCGGCCCTGCACCAATAATTACGATATCTTTCATCTTTTACCCACCTTTCATAATCTCTTGCCATTTTTTTTTGATTATACTATACTCAAACTATGCTGCTCAAGCAAAAATATACAATTCACGAAAAAGGATTTATTTATGAATAAAAAAGTGTTTATTACAGGAGCTTCCCGCGGAATCGGAAAAGCAATTGCTGCTGCTTTCGCAAAAGAAGGTTACGACTTATACTTATTATGTAAAAATAACCTTGTTCCTATGCAGGAATTTTCCATATCTTTACAAAAAAAATATGGCATACAAGCATTTTGCTATGCCACAGATCTTTCTGATGCGACTGCATTGCAGTCTCTTTTAAACACCCTTCCTGCTATGGATGTCGTTGTCAACAATGCCGGAATTTCTTATGTAGGACTTATTACCGACATGACTTTAGAAGAATGGAATACAATCATCAATGTCAACCTCACAAGTGCATTTCTTGTCAGCAAGCATTTTCTTCCTTCCATGATTCAAAAACAATACGGTCATATCATCAATATTTCCTCTGTTTGGGGAAACGTCGGTGCTTCTATGGAAACAGCCTACTCTGCAACAAAAGGCGGACTGAACTCTTTTACAAAAGCACTCGCCAAAGAAGTGGCTCCAAGCAATATACAAGTCAATGCTATCGCATGTGGTCTGATTGACACCGATATGAATGCCTGCTTCTCTAAAGAAGACTTAGACGATGTTATCGCTGAAATTCCTGCTGACCGCATCGGACAGCCAGAAGAAGTTGCCGCACTCTGCATCCAGCTCACACAATCTCCAACCTATCTTACCGGGCAAATTATTTCTCTGGATGGCGGCTGGATTTAACAGCCATTTCATACAGATTTTTATTTATTAGAACATACATAATTTAGACAAACAAAAATAGCGGATATCTGAATCTTTTTTCTAGATATCCGCTATTAAGCTATTTCATCCATTGGATTTCCTCGTTCTTTTATAAATATTTATTTTAAATTTTTTTCATTAAAGTTACTTGATATATATTAAATTTTCTATTCAGTTTTTATCATATTTTGGAATATTTCATAATGATTATTTTGTCATTTCTTATATCTTATGCTTTGTCTCTTTCGGAATTATTTGCAAAGCGTTCTAAACAATTTATGAAAACTCTCACTGGGTGTTATGAATCATTTGATTATAACCTCTGAAGTCTTTCCGGTCAACTTCATCACACATATATTCTTATTTGCGACTTAAGTAATTTTCGATTTTCCACTGTTGCCTTTTATTTTAACTTTTTGTTTTTATTTTGCATCTGCCCTTAATCAATTAAATAACGATTTATAGAACCGGCTTTTATGTAACTTTTGTTTTTTATTACGACTTGAGCGTTTACTTAGTCATCTTATAAGGATTTTCATCGAATATCCTTTTTAATTTACAAACTAGATAAATTCACGTTGTAGAATTATGCTTCTGGTGGCTTTTACCTCTCTTTTTTTAGATTATGAAAATGGATTTAAGTTTTGATTGGACTGTACCTCCTATTCTGTAGATTATAAAGTTTCACTTAATTTCTTGGTGGTTTGTACCTCTTTCCTTAGATTTTGTTGTGAACTCTTTTTGTTTGTTTGTGATTTCATTATATCAAACTTTTTTGGTTTGTCAATAGTATTTTTAAAAATATTTATTTTTTATTTTAAAGTTTTTATATAACGAGCGACTTTTAATTGTTTTTATTGAATATATTTTCTATATTTTTCGAATTTATTTACATAAGTTTTTCCTTTTGTTTCTTATTTTCTGACTTTTCATTTTTCTTTCAACAGTTTCATTTAGCAAAAATGAGGTTACAGTAAACCTATAACCCCATTTTTCCATATCCATTATGCTTTTATATTATTCTGCTGTTGTAACAAAAGTAAAGAAGTTTGCTCCAGCTTCTATCACAAATTCACTGCTTACTTCTACATTTTCCATATGAAAACCGCCCCTTCCTGGCATTTTGCCTTCTGGTGGAGTTGCTCCTTCTGGAATCACAAAGCCTTTGTCAATCTTATCTGCTTCTGATTGATTTACACCATCTGTGCCCTGTGGCATTTCCATTTTTCCTTCTCCTTGCGGTGGTGTCATATCTTCTGGCTTTTGCATACCCTCTGGTAATTCAAGACCTTCTGGTTTTTGCATTCCTTCCGGCATTTCAAGACCTTCCGGAGGCGTCATATTTTCTGGTTTCTGCATTCCTTCCGGCATTTCAAAACCTTCTGGTGGTGTCATTCCGCCAAATCCACCTGGCATCATACCCATATTTTCTGACTTACTTGCAGCAAGCTTAGTATCTCCATTCCACAATGTGTAAGTTCCTTCTGTCAATTTTTCAGAAGAATAAATCAGATATTCAAAATCATTTTCAGGTGTATATTCCATAACAGCTTCTCCAGCTTCATTTTTCAGAATATACTCGCTACCGCCTTTCTGACGGGAAGCAAACTGAAATACTACAAAGTTCTGTTCACTGTCCTCTATATGATCGTACATATTTCCTGTTGCAATCACACTTCCTCCATTGATATAAATACCCATGTCGGAATCAATTCCTGCATCCATACTGCTGCTGCATGCCTGTGAAATCACTTCACCGCCATTGATTACAATCCAGCCATTGGAATCGACACCATCGCCTTCTCCTGTTTCACCAGTTACACAAATATTTAATACACCGCCATTGATTGTTGTTACAGATACTTCATCTTCATTTGTATTGATGCCGTCATTACCTGCCCAAATGTTGATAATTCCGCCATTTAATGTCAAATGCAATTCTGTATCAAGTCCTTCGTTATCTGCTATAATATTTAAAACACCGTTTCCTAATGTTTCTCCATCAATATTCATACTCATCTTAGAATAAAAAGCACCATCATATTTATGAAGTTTTTTATTAGAAACAACTTCTGTTCCAGCTTCATTTAATTCATAAGATTTGTAAATTCTTGCTACATAAGAGCCTGTTACATTATTTACTGTTCCATCTGCAATGATAACATTTGCACCTGCTGCACTTGTATCTACGTCTTTTACAGCACTTTCTACATCATCACTTCCACATTCATACACACGATAGAACATAACGGCTGGTGCTACGCTGCACTGAATATCTACGCCATTTAATACAAGTGTTACAACTGCTTCTGGATTTTCCTTTGCTTCATCGCCTAAATCTACTGCAATCTGACCTGACAAAAGACTTCCGCTCAAAATATATGTACCAGGCTGTGTAATATGCACTACTTGATGTGCATCTGCTTCTTCCTGACTATGTTCATCTGCCTCAGAACCAGCTCCATAGGTAATGCCCTGATCTTCCAGATAAAAAACAATGTCTCTTGCTACATATACCGCATCTTCTTCATTTTCACTGATAGCTTCTCCGTCTACAAAAATACCATCATCAGATAAACTAATCTGTGTTGCGTTTTCATAAACAGCCATTTGTTCTGCATCGATTGTTTCTGTTTCCTGTTTACTTGTTTCTACAATCGTTTCACTCTCTTTTTTTGTTTGCGTATCAGCAGTATTTCCACAGCCAATCAACATCGCTGCCACACAGGTTACTGCCAAACCTTTTGTTAGATTTTTTTTCATATTCTCCTCTTTCTGTTATACCCCTTTTTAGAAAACGTATTTCTATCAAGAAATGAGCGATTTTCTAATATACAAAAAAAACAAATCGCAAGCATAACTTTATTACGCCTGCGATTGTATCATACCCATGTGTAAAAACTGTGAAAATTATTTACTGTTCTAATAAATTCTTTAACACTTCTTTTGCTTTTTCTAACTGATTATCTATATTTGCTTCTCCATAATAGCTTTCTGCATCAAATGGCTCTATGACATCTGGTTCAATACCTGTGCCATGTACATTAATACCGTTTGGAGTATAATAAGCACTTACTGTCAGCTTTACAGAAGAACCATCTGCAAGAGAACGAAGACTTTGTACGATTCCTTTTCCAAAGGTTGTTGTACCAACTAATGTAGCTCTCTTATGATCTTTTAATGCACCGCTGAGTACTTCAGAGGCGCTTGCAGAATTACCATCTACTAATACAACGATTGGAAGTTCCCATTCCATACCATCTTTTGCATAGTATTTCTGTTGTTTTCCTGACTTATCCTCAATATATACAATCATGCCTTCATCTAACAGCATGTCTGCGATTTCTAAAACCGTACTCAAATTACCGCCAGGATTTCCTCTAAGATCCAAAATCATACCCTGTGCATTTTCTGCCTTTACTGCATTTAAAGCATCTCTAAATTGCTCTACACTTACATCATCAAATTCTGTCAACTGTATATATGCCATGTTATCTTCTAACATAGAATGCTGTACTGTTGGGGATTCGATTTTTCTGCGTTCTACATCTACTTCAACATATTCGCCGTCTCGAACCAATGTCAAATGTACTTTTGTACCTTCTTCACCCTTGATTTTCGTTACAACCTGTGTCAGATCAAGACCTGCCATATCTTCGCCTTCTACCATATATAAAAGGTCGCCCGGCATAAGGCCTGCTTCTTCTGCTGGTGTATTTGCAATTGTTCCTGTGACTTTTACATATCCTGAAACAGTATCTAACTGACAATATGCACCAATACCATAATATACACCTTCAGACTGATTTAAAATTTCTTCGGTTTCTTCTGGTGTATAGTACACAGAATACACATCTCCAAGAGAATTTACGATACCTTCATAAGCACCTTCACGAAGTTCTTGTGTATCTACCTCATCCAGATAATACGTATCCTTTATCATAGATTCCAGCGTTGCTACCTTCTGTAAAAACTCTTTACTGATCATGCTGCCTTGTGCAACTTCTACATCAATCGTACTTTCATATTTTGCTGATATCTGCTGACTGTTATGGTTGATTCCGCTTTGGCTCATAACATACGCAAACACAACTATCATAGATGTAATTGCAATGCCGCTTAAAAGACCACCTGCAAAATACAGTCCTCCCTTTTTTTCCTTCTCCACCCAAAACACCTCTTTCTGTTTTTCTATCTAGTCAAATAATTCCATGGACTTACATATTCTCCATTTAAACGTACGCTAAAATGTAAATGTGGACCTGTGGAACGTCCTGTTGTACCAACTGCACCAATTACATCTCCCTTGTGAACAACATCATCTTTAGAAACATAAAGTTTGGAAGCATGTAAATAAATTGTTCTAAGGCCATCTCCATGCTCTAAGTAAATATAATTTCCCATAGATGCGTTATAAGATGCCTGACCTACAATACCATCATACGCTGCGACAATTGGTGTTCCTTCTGCTGCCGCCAAGTCAACTCCATTGTGATATGCTTTTAAGCCCGTAAATGGGTCTGAGCGCCATCCAAATTCTGAGCTGACTGCAACATAGCTTGGTGCCGGAAAAGCAAATCCGTCACTGCTGTAGCCAAGATTCATATTGTTTTTACGAAGGATTTCTTTTTGTTCCTCTGTAATTTCTTTTTCCAGACTGGAAATCAGATTCGTCTGATACTGAAGGTCTGCTTCTAACTCTTTCAGCTGTTCTTTTGTAATACTGATATCATCTTCATATGCTGCAAGGTCTGCTGCCTTTTGCTTACGAATAACTTCAAGATTACTCTTTTCTGTTTCCAAAGCCTGTTTGCTTTCATCTAAGGATGTCTTTTCCAATTCCAGACTCTGCTTGCACAGTTCAATATACTCACATTGAAGCACAAACTCTTCCAATACCTGATTATCGTACGCTGTTACATTTTCCATATACTCTGCACGATTGAGCAGATCTGCAAAGCTATTTGCCTGCAATATCACCTCAAAATAACTGCTCGTTCCCTGCTCATACATATATTGTATGTGCTGTACCATCGCATCATGCTGTTGTTCTGTTTCTATTTTTGCCTGTTCTAATTCTGATTGTTTGCGAAGTATTTCTGATTCTTTTTCTTGAATCATATTTTCATACTTAGAAATATTACTCTGTATTCCTGCCATACTGCTGTCGAGACCAGATATATATTTATTCAAATCTGCCTTCTGATTTTGCAGTTTGGAAATCACATTCTTTATATCAGAAATAGAATTTTTAATGCTGTTCTGTTCTTTTTTTGCATCTGCTACTTCGTTTTTTTTCGCTTCAATACTATCTGATGTGATGCCAGATAAATCCGTTGCATACACATGCTCACTTCCTCCTAAAGAAATAGCTGCCGCTAACGCAGCAGCCATCCCAAGGCTGACAAAGCAATTTTTTCGCTTTTTCTTCAATGCCATATCTCCTTATTCATTATACATTCAAATGCTTTCTACAAGTAAAATAACTTCCAAAGAAGCCAATACCCACACCTACTCCAAGATTTAATGGAAGTAATAAATCAAATACAACTTTTACGTCTAAAAATCCTAACAACGTACTAAGAGAAGGGAAATAACCCATTACAAACACAATTACCTGATTATACAGGAAATAGATTGCTGTCAGTGGAATACCTGCACCAATCAGACCAATCAAAATACCCTGAATGATAAATGGAAATCTTACAAAAAAGTCTGTAGCTCCAATATATTTCATAATATTGATTTCTTCTTTGCGGATAGAAATACCAACTGTGATTGTATTACTAATTAAGAATACAGATACCAATAATAAAATACCGATAATACCGACCGTTGCTGCACCAACTAAAGAATCCATGCCACTCAGCGTTGTCGCTGCCAGCTCTGATTTATTGATACGTCTTACAATATCCACAGATTGCAGATATGTTACTAAATCTGCCTGCTTAGATGTATCATTCAGATAGATTTCCAAGTTTGCACAGTTTGCCAATGGATTTTCAGGAAATGCATCCATGTATTCGCTCATATTCAAATCTTTAGAAAATTCTGCCCAAGCATCATCTGCAGAAATATAAATAACCTTATCAATTTCTTCCAAAGACTCCAAATATACTTTTAATGTATCAATTTCATCTTCTGTTGTTCCCTCTTGAAAGAACGTCGTAACTGCAACGCCTTTCTGAACGTTATCTACGATATGCTGGAAATTCAGCAAAATGGCACTAAAAATGCCAAGTAAAAATAAACAGGCACTAATCGTTGCGATACTTGCAAGTGTGTACCATTTATTTCTAAAAAGACCTTTAAAGCCTTCTTTTAAAGTATACCAAAATGTATTAATCCTCATAAATGTAACCACCTATCTCTTCATCACTCTCAACGAATCCCTTATGCATCGTAATAACACGTTTCTGCATATCATTTACGATTTCACGATTATGTGTTACAACTACTACAGTTGTACCTTCTTCATTAAATTCCTCTAATAACTTCATAATTTCCCAACTGTTTTTTGGGTCTAAGTTACCAGTAGGTTCGTCACACAATAAGATTTCAGGTTTATTTACTAAAGCTCTTGCCAAAGCGACTCTTTGCTGCTCTCCACCGGAAAGCTGACGAGGCTTTGCTTTATATTTTCCACCAAGTCCTACTCTGGACAAAATAGCTGGCACATTTCTGCGGATTTTTGCTTCCGGAACTTGCGTAATCTGCTGTGCAAATGCTACATTTTCATATACATTCATATTTTTGAGCAATCTGAAGTCCTGGAATACTACTCCAAGTCTTCTTCTAAATTCTGGAACTTTTCTATGCTTTAATGTATTTAAGTTTTCTCCAAGTACATATACCGTACCAGTTGTAGATTTTAACTCACGCAAAAGCAATTTGATCAATGTAGATTTACCAGAACCACTATCACCTACAATAAATACAAATTCACCTTTTTTGATGCGCAAGGAAATTCCTTTTAATACGTTAGATGCACTATAAGATTTTGTTACATTATCCAAAACAATCGCGTCATCTTCGTATATTTCAATGTCACTTGGACGTGTTTTTCTAAAATCTGCCACTTTTTCCGCCCTTTCTCTGTCGATGTAATCATCAATACCCGTACTAAGGAAAACGCTCTTTTTGAACGCTTCCTTGCGTGCGGGTATCAACATTAATTATCTAAACATTCCATATATTTCATATATTTTACTACCATTAACGCAATACGGAAAGTGATCGCATCTTCAAATACTCTTAAATCCAATCCTGTTGTCTTCTGCAGCTTATCCAAACGATATACCAACGTATTACGATGGATAAATAACTGTCTAGATGTTTCAGAAACATTTAAGCTGTTTTCAAAGAACTTGTTAATGGTGATCAATGTTTCTTCATCAAAATCGTCTGGACTCTTTCCACCAAAGATTTCTCTGATAAACATTTTACAAAGTGGAATAGGAAGCTGATAAATCAGTCTGCCAATTCCTAATTCGCTGTATGCGATAATTTTTTTGTCTTCGCAGAAAATTTTTCCAACATCTAATGCCATTTTTGCTTCCTTATAAGAACGGCTGACATCTTTGATTTCTCTTACGAATGCACCATAAGAAATACGAATATCTTTTACGCCATCTTTTGTAAGCTGGTCACTGACCATTTTCGCATATTTGTCGATTTCAGCATTGCCTTCATTTTCTGCAACATCTTTTAAGATAATAACGTCTTTTTCATCTACTGCTGTAATAAATTCCTTTGGACTATTGCCAAAAGCTGCCTTTGTAAGCTCTAATACGTTTAATTCACGACTGTTAGATGCCTGAATGAGCATAACAGTACGTTTTTGCTCTGTAGGCATACGCAGCTTTTTAGAGCGACTGTAAATGTCGATAAGCAACAGGTTATCCAACAATAAGTTTTTGATAAAATTATCTTTATCAAAACGCTCTTTGTATGCAACAATCAGATTCTGAATCTGAAATGCACTCATTTTACCGATCATGTGTACGTCGTCTCCACTTCCGCACACTACTAAAATATACTCTAACTGATATTCATCGTATATTTTAAAATACTGATATCCCTGTAACTGCTGACTGTCTGCATGTGATTTAGAAAATTCCACACAGTTTGCTGCACAGTCTCTCATATCACAAGTGGATGCGATTTCTTTTCCTTCTACATCCATCACTGCGAAATCCACACGACTGATATTTTTGAGTCCTTCAATTGTACTTTGTAATATTTGATTTGAAACCATAATTTTTCTCCTGATAAGGTTCACTTTTCGTATCGTTAATTAAAATTTACACAAAATGCTCAAAAAAATCAATAGTGTTTTGTGAAAAATCGACATATTTACTTAGAAATTTTTCGAATACCTCTCTCTGTAATCTCAATACGTCCTGATTTGAGCAAATTGCCTACGGCACGCTTAAATTCATTTTTGCTCATGCCTGTTTCTCTGCGGATTACTTCTGGATTTGCTTTGTCATTAAATGGTAATGCACCCCCAAAACGGTCGATTAAATCTGCAATCTTCTCTGCATCTGCTGAAATCTGCAAGTATGCCTTTTCACGAATGCTTAAATCCAACTTGCCATCTTCTTTTACCTGAATAACTCTTGCTGTAATCTGTTCTCCAACTGTTACTTCGCCAAACAATTCTTTTTTGGCAATCAGACCGGAATACATATCATCTACTGCAACAAATGCACCAAAGTTTGGACTGATTTCATAAACAGTACCTGTTACACGATCTTCCTTTTTGTATGGGCTATCTGTTTTAAGATCATGGTATACATTCATAGTTGCACAAAGACGGCTGCTTTTATCAATGTAAAGGGAAACTAATACATCTTCCCCTTCCTGTACTCGTTTTTTCTGCTGTTTAAATGGAAGGAATAAATCTTTTTCTAATCCCCAGTCCAAAAATGCACCAAACTTATTTGTCTGTGCTACACGAAGTCTTGCAACCTGTCCCATAACAAGCTTTGGCTCTTTTGTTGTTGCAATGATTCTGTCTTTGGAATCTTTATAAATAAATACTTCCAAAGAATCGCCTTCTTTTGCAAATTCAGGTACATACTTGCTTGGAAGCAATACTTTCTGTTCCTGTAACGCTTCTTTATCTCCTAATACGTCTTCTGGTGCTACATATACACCAAAATCCACTTTTTTTACGATTACTAACTTCTGAATTTCTCCTAATTTAATCATGTTCTTCTCCAATTCTTTTTATCCTACCAAAATATGCATATTTACATACGGATTTGCATCTGCATCACGAAGACTGATTGCAAGTCCACCCTCTATAGAAGCTACAAATGGATATATGATATCTCCAAGATACGCCTGCTTCTTATACTCTATCCTAAGCTCTTTTACTTCTAAATGGCTAGGCACAAAATTCATCGCTGCTGCAACATATTTTGCATTGTTCATATGATGATTGGTATCTATATACTCTCTGCTTACTTTGATTGGTTCTAATACCTGTCCTTCTTGTGGAATCGTTAATTTTCTAGCTGCATATTCCATAGGAAGTTTTTCTTCTATCGTATACTGCTCTGAAATATCACTTCCAGCTTTTACCGGTCTGCCTGACTGCATATCCAATAAGGTCCAAACAGAGTTGGCACTTACAATACGTTCTCCGGCTTCATCCTCTAATAAAAAGTTTCTCAATCCCATACAGCCTTTAAATTCATATGGAAATGTTCCTGAATATATCGTTTCACCCATTGCAGGTCTTCGGTGGATTACTATCTGCCAAAAACTCAATACCCATGCCAAATGTCTTTCCTCTAAATACGCACGTCCAACTCCCAGCTCATCTGACTGAAAATTAGAACAATCCTGAAAATAATCTATAATTCTAGGAACTCCCAAGTAACCTGTCTCATCTGTTTCACTGTAACGAACTTTGCTTGTAAATTTAAACATCGTTTTTCCTTTTCCTTATTTTTCATTTGGATCAATATTCTTTTTTCGACACCCACTCATAATCTGTTTGCATATACAGCATTCTATAAGGATTGCTGTCCTATATCAATCTAGTGCAAAAGGTATTTCCTAATATACAAGAAATCTTTGCACGAAGTAAATGATAACGGAATTACAAATGTTTTTCAAGGATTTAAAGGAAAATATTTATGGATATTTTCTAAATTTTAAACATAGCTTCCAAATTTGTTAAGAACTTCATTAAAATCCTTTAAGAAAGTTCTGCTACGATATTTTTATCAAAAATAAAAGGACGGATTGGTTATGGAACTTTTCAAAAAGCATGCTAAAAAATATAGAGAAATCGCTTGTATTATCCTTTGTCTGCTCTGTTGTATCGGACTTGGAAAAGCCTATTTTGACGGAAAATTTGACTCTGTAGAAACATTACAAACTTATATTGCTGGCTTTGGTCTGTTTGCACCACTTATGTTGATTACCATACAGGCAGCACAAGTTGTCGTACCAATTCTCCCAGGAATGCTCGGCTGTATCGTTGGGGCAATATTATTTGGCTGCATGGGTGGTTTTTGGTGCAATTATATCGGTATTTCTCTTGGCTCTATGATTGCATTCTGGCTTGCAAGACGCTATGGGCAAGGACTCATCAAACGACTTTTTCCCGATCAAAAATATGATAAGATTTCCACTTGGGCAGCTAATAGTAAGTTTTACACACTCATTCTCTTTCTTGGTATGCTTCTTCCACTATTTCCAGACGACTATTTCTGTTATCTGACCGGAATCACCAAAATGAATACTTCTAAGTTTGCTGCCATCATCGTACTTGGCAAACCGTGGTGTATCTTAGCTTACAGTCTGTTTTTTTCAGCCTTGATTGCTTAATCGTAAATCCATGTCATAATAAAGACGAAATTTTCTTGAAATACGACTATAAATTTGGTAACATATTATAAAAACAGTCGAGTGGTTAAGAAGGTGAAAACGGCTGTAGGTTGAGAAAGGAATTTAACTATGAAAAAGAAATCATTAGTAGTGCTTCTGGCTGCTGCATTGGCTTGCAGTTCTTTAGCTGGATGTGGTGAAAAAGATAAACAGGAGGTTATTTCTACTAACACATCTAAAGAATCAGAAGTAAAAAAAGATGATACACAGACTGAAACAACAGAAAAGAAAGACGATACTTCTACAGAAGCTTCTACAGAAACAGAAGTTGAAATAGTAGAAGAAAATCATGAAGGTATGTACCGAAGCGAATTAACAAACGAATGGATTTCTGAAGTACTCAAAGATCAGCGTCCTGTTGCTATTTTAGTAGACAATGAAAAAACAGCTTTAAATCACTACGGTATGACACAGGCAGATATCGTATACGAATTGATGAACAGCACTGCAAACGGTGAAATTACACGTTTTATGGCAATCGTAAAAGATTGGGGCAGCATTACACGTTTCGGAAGTATCCGAAGTGCACGTCCAACACATTTCATGCTCGCACCTGAATACAACGCAGTATTGATCCACGACGGCGGTCCATTCTATATTGATGCTTACTTAAAGAATCCATGGATTGACCATTTAAGCGGCGGTTTTGCACGTATCGATAATGGCAAGGCAAGAGAATTTACAGAATATGTTACAACAGGAGAAATTACTTCCAGATTAGAATCTGCTAAGATTTCTTACGATTATAACTCTTACTATCAGGGTGCTCACTGGTTATTTGCAGATGAAACAAATCCTGTAGATTTAAGTACAAACAGCGATTCTTCTGATTGTACTTTAGTAGACCTTCCATTCCCTCACAACGTTTCTAAGCTGATGTATGATGCAGAAAGCAATACATATCTGTATTTTGAATATGGTTCTGCACACATCGATCCTGAAAACGACAACAAGCAGCTTGCATTTACAAACGTAATCCTTCAGGAAGCTGAAGTAAAAGAATTAGATGCAAATGGTTATATGGAATTTAACCTTTTCAATCAGAGTGGTAAAGGATACTATATCACAGGCGGTAAAGCAATTCCTGTAACATGGAAAAAAGGTGCAGATTACGAAGCAACAAAATTCTATGATAAGAGCGGAAACGAAATCACATTAAATACTGGTAAAACTTACGTTGGATTAGTTTCTACTGACAGATGGGATGAATTGATCGTACAGTAATGTTTATAATAAGGGCAGTCTTTAAAAGGCTGCTCTTTTTTTACTGCCGGAAAACAAGTAATTTCCTAGTATACAAAAAGACTCAGTAGATTATCTACTGAGTCTTTCTTTCACAGGGCTACAAGGATTCGAACCTTGAAATGACGGAGTCAGAGTCCGTTGCCTTA
>CAYRIK010000008.1:0-61808 GCA_964424345.1 uncultured Lachnospiraceae bacterium | reverse complement strand
CTGCCATCGTTTGATTAACCAAATGATCTTTATCCGGGAACAAATCTCCAAAATAAGTAATCACACTTTCATATGGTATACGTTTTACTGCTACATCTTCTCCCTGATGTTCTTCAAAGTATGCCACACGCTCTGCAACAAAATCATCTACTTGTTTGTAATAGCCATGATAAAGTTCCGTATATACCCAATACAAATTTGTATTTGTAACGCCAACCTTAACTGTCGCTGCCAAAAAGAAGATTCCGGCAATTACTATATATATTGGCTGCCACATCTTCTGCGTACGAAGTATCTTTGCAGTCATACTTGGATTTTTCTTTTCTGCCAATCTGTATATCCATCCTAACCAATAGAATACATTAAATAATAGCAGCCAGAAGAAATTGATATAATATAGGTTGATCATTCTTCCCGGTGCATAACCACCAAACGCATAAGAAACTGGTGCATATTCAGAAAGATATAATCCGCCAGAAAGTATTGTTACGATAACCGGAAAACGAAATTTACATCCACAGCTTTTTACAAGCTGTAAAATAAGCGGAAGTAAAAATACAAACAACATTACAACAGAAATATTTGTCCAACTTACAATATATTTTAATCCATCTCGAGTCGAAATAAAAATTGCTTCTATTGCAGATATATCTGCTTCAAAATCGTTGTTCATATGATTAGAGCTTCCCGGTGCAAGCACACTAATTAAAAGACCAGCAAGTGTTGTTACTGTATATGTAGTAATAACTGCAAAGCTTTTCTTCTTATGAAAGAAGGCCGCTGCCATAAGCCCGGCACCAATCAACACAAGCATCAGCGTTGTTGGGAAATTTCCTCCTGCTACAAACAGGCATGCAGCTACCCCTATTATATAGAAGAAACTCTTTCGGATTTTGCCATACTTTTCCCAATCCGTATAGAAACAAAACATTGCTGCTGCAATCATCATGCCCCACGCATAAAAGCCTGTATAATAAGAAGCGCCTGTCCACCAATAAAAGGCTTCCTCTGTGTACATCACACGCAAAAACCACGCAAATGTTACGAGTGACGTTATAGAAAGCCATATACTCTTTGGTGCTTTACCTTGCTTTACCATCAGCACATATGATAATGAAAAAATGCCGATAAGTAAACTGAACATAATAAGTACAACACCAATCCAATAATGTTCATCTCCAAATATTCCCGGTTGTAATGCCATCAAAAAAATAGAAGAATATGCACCCTGCCAGTTAAAATATTTATATACAACAAAATCCCATGCTCTTTTTAACACCTGCAAAAAACTTCCTGTCATCTCATACGCTTCCTTCGTCCAAAGACTCAGTTCAAAATCATCGGATACAGGCCACATATATTTTGAAATATATGTCATTGGTACTACAATGAAAAGAAGGGCTGCGATACAAAGTACCGCAGTCCAGATGTTACTGTTTTCCCAGATTTTTTTTATTTTACTTTTCATACTGTAATGTTTTGAGTAATTCACGAATTTCTTCTACTGTCAGCCACTCTGTATTATTATCTGAGCTGTAAGAGAAACCGTCTGCTACTCGTTTGCCTGCAGGAGCCTGTTTTCTATGTGCAGACCAGTCAAACTGAGGATATACGATAAAGTGTTTGTCGTATTCATATGTTGTAAGAGAATCTTCTACTGTTACCATGATTTCATGGAGTTTTTCACCTTCTCTAATACCAACTTCCGGCATCTCACATCCTGGAAGCATTGCCTGTGCAAGATCTGTAACTTTGAAAGAAGGAATCTTAGAAATAAATGTTTCTCCGCCTCTAGCTTCTTCTAATGCTTTGATAACAAGCTTTACGCCTTCTTCTAAGCTGATCCAGAAACGAGTCATACGATAATCTGTAATAGGAAGCTCTGTAGCACCATTCTGAATCAATTTGTCAAAGAATGGAATAACAGAACCACGGCTGCCCGCAACATTACCATAACGAACGATAGAGAAACAAGTATTTTTGGCACCTGCATATGCATTTGCTGCGATAAATAACTTATCAGATACTAACTTTGTACCACCATATAAGTTTACAGGGTTTACTGCCTTATCTGTGGAAAGTGCTACAACTTTCTTTACGCCTGTATCTAATGCTGCGTCAATGATATTCTGTGCACCATGGATATTTGTCTTAATTGCTTCATTTGGATTGTATTCACATGCTGGAACCTGCTTCATAGCAGCTGCATGAATGACATAATCTACACCTTCAAACGCTCTGTAAAGACGCTCTTTATCTCTTACATCGCCAATAAAGAAACGAAGTTTTGGAAGATATTCTTTAAATTCATTCTGCATTAAAAACTGCTTATATTCATCTCTGCTGTAGATGATAATCTTTTTTGGTTCATAATGAGTCAATACATATTTGATAAATGCTTTACCAAAAGAACCTGTACCGCCTGTAATCAGAATTGTTTTATTATTTAACATAAATGTGTCCTCTCTTACTTTTGTAATATGAATAAACTAATTTCAGTATAGTATGTTTTTGTTTTAAATACAAGAAAAATTATTTTTTGTAATGATTTACAACTTTTTTAATGGCGGTAATCACATCTTCTACATCTGCATCTGTCATTGCTGGATAAAGCGGAATGCTGATAAAGCCTTCATACGCTGCTTCTGCATTTGGACACAAACCTTTTTCATATCCCAGTTTCTGATAATATGGGAAATAATACACTGGAATATAATGTACATTACACTGTACATTTTCTGCTGCCAACGCATCAAACACTTCTCTTCTTGTAGCCTGTAATGTATCCAACTTCAACTGAATGATATATAAATGTCTTGTTGTATCAGACTCTGGAATTTCTTTTTGTACAAAAATCTGCTCTACATCTGCAAACGCTTCATTATAACGCTTTACAATTTCCTGTCTTCTTGCTTTAAATGCTGGAAGTTTCTTTAACTGGCTTTCAATCAAAGCTGCCTGAAAATCGGTCATACGATAATTATATCCAAGATCGATCATTTCATAATACCAGCCGCCTTCACTTTCTTTTTCCATCATTGCTTCATTTCTTGTAATACCATGAGAACGATACAATACAAGTTTATCATACAATTCTTTATCATTTGTCATAACAGCACCGCCTTCACCGCCGGTAACTGTTTTTACAGGATGGAAGCTGAATGTAGTCATATCAGCCATATTGCCTACCTGTACCCCATTGTATGTAGTTCCAATAGAATGTGCAGCATCTTCAATAAATATAATACCATGCTTGTCACAGATTTTACGGATTTCATCTACCTTTACTGCCTGTCCTGTAAAATCTACTGCTACAACTGCTTTTGTCTTTTCTGTAATCTTACGCTCTATATCTTCTGGATCAATATTGTAAGTTTCTGGATCAATATCCGCAAATACTGGTGTTGCACCACAATATAATGCACAGTTTGCACTTGCTGCAAATGTCATTGGTGTTGTGATTACTTCATCACCAGGACCTACACCTGCTGCCATACAAGCAACATGCAATGCAGCTGTACCATTACTGATTGCAATACAATATTTTGCTCCAGTCAAATCACACAATGCCTTTTCTAAAGATGTGATATTAGGACCGCAAGTAAGATAATCACCCTTTAATACATCTACTACTGCCTGAATATCTGCATCATCCAAATACTGATGACCATAAAAAATCTTTTTGTCTCTTACTGGCTGTCCGCCATAAATCGCTAACTTTTCCATATCGTTTCCTTTCATCCCTTATGTCGCACCTTCATACTAAAGGCATGTACCTTTCTGAGTGTCTTTGGTGCTGTCGCAAATAACAACAGATATATTTTATTTTTATTTGTTAAATACTGATTTTTACATATATCTTGTATATGTGCTCGAATATACTTGCAAATATTGCAATACATATCATTTTCCTTCGTCATTTGATAAATTGGAATATGCAGCAAGTAATCCAATCTCTGGAATAACCCAAAACGAAGCGCGATATCATGCAGTTCCGGATATGTCTGATCTACAATCTGCAATACCATATCTGCATTATCCACATTGTCTGCAAAAACTCTGGAAAACTCCTTTTTATCTTTCTTTCTCGTATTGCTTCCTATTCGATAAAACACATGATACATCTGCCCGCTTAAAGATGCAATCCCTTTTATATGTGGTAAAAGCTGCACCAACAAATGAAAATCTTCATTTAAGACACCTTCTGGAAATGCTTTTCCATCTAATACTGTCTTTTTAATCAATTTTGTACAAAAAGAACAATCCCCTTTATGCAATAGCAGCTCTTTCATAAAATCTTTGGAAGAAACAAATTCATCTTTTTGAGGTGGTACACATATATCAGGTCTTTTACTGCCGTCTTCTTCTACTTCATCTCGTCCAACTTGTGCTATATCCGCATTCCAATGCTGTATTCCATACATCAGTCTTTCATACATATGTATGTCAATATAATCATCGCTGTCTACAAATGCTACATAATCGCCATGTGCTTTTTGCAATCCAAGATTTCTTGCTGAAGAAGAACCGCCATTTTTCTTATGAAATACACATATTCTTTCATCTGTCTTTGCAAGACTGTCACATAATTGTGCTGTTCCATCATTAGAACCATCATCTACTAATAAAATTTCCAAATTTCGATACGTCTGATGCACAATCGAATCCACACATCTTGGTAAATATTCTTTTATATTATATATCGGTACTATGACCGAAATCAATGGTGTTGCCATGCCTTCTTCCTCATACTTTACTTAATGGTCCTGTTTGATAGGTTGTTGTTTGTTTTCCTTCAAACAACTCCTCTATCAACTGATATGTTCTGTCAGCTGCAACCTCTGCATTCCATTCTGTTTGAATCGTATCATATGCAGCTCTTCCTACGCGTTCACATTGTGCTGCATCTTCAAGCAATGCTTCTATATATGAAATTGCAGTTTTGGAATCAGAATACAAATACCCATTTTTTCCATGCTCAATCAAATACGGAGCAGCTCCCATCGCTTTATTTGCCACAACTGCACACCCACTGTTCATCGCTTCATTGATTACGGCACCCCATCCTTCCTGACGATCACTCGTTGCCAGATAAATATCTGTGCCTTCCATCAATGTACGAACTTGTTTTGGATTTTGACTTCCTAGAAAAGAAAGAACATCTGTCACTTGCTTTTTCTGCGCAAGTATTTTTATTTCGTCATACATATATCCATCCCCTACCATTGTAATATGGAAGGAATATCCTTTTTGTTTCAAGGCTTCGGCAATCTCAACAACAACTTCTGGATGTTTCCAATCAATCATTCTTGCTGCCCACATAAGTTCCGTAGGCTTTTTCTTGTTTCTTGCCTTAGCTGCCATCAAAGCATCTATATCCTGTTTCTGAAATGCTGGAAAATATCCATATTTTAATTTTTTAAACGGATATGCCAATACAAGACGAAAATCTCCTGCTACATATGCACCTGAACAAAGCAAATATACATTACCAAACATATATCTTGTATGATCTAAAAACTTTTTTCTCAATCCTCTTGGCGAAATAAATTTATATCTTCCAGTCTTGTATAATCGTTCGCTATAGCGAATAATCAATTTTCCAGATTTTAAACGATTTTGTATATAACATTCTTCATCTGTGCCACCAAAGATAACTGCATCCGCCTCATCTATTAACTTCTGACATGCTTGTGGTTCCTGCCAATAATTTTTTACATATGGCTTATGTTCTAAGGCATCTCCCCAGCCCATACTTACACGTTCTTCTTCCATTTTTTCTGTTTGTATAAACGTATAACTCCCATTGGACTGTCTGCATCGCTCATAAAATCGATCCGATACTGGTTGTTGATGGTGATTAAAATAATTTGATACAAATACTAACTGCATCTTGTTTCCTCAACTATTTATAAAGCATGACTGCCTGATAAATTTCTAATAAACGTTTCTGATTTGCTTCTGCATCATGTGTTTTCTGTGCATGAAGCCTTGCTTTTTCTGCACGCTCTATTGCCTGCTTTGGCTGTGAAAAAGATGTGATTACGGCATCTGCCAAACGCTTGCTTATAGTATCTAATTCTTTTTCATCCTCTGCCTTTTCCACCCGAAAGCCTTCATACAAAATTCCTTCGTCTTGTGTAATCATCGTCTTAATTCCACCGATATCTGTCGTTACAACAGGCACTCCAAGTATCATCGCTTCTCCAAGTGAATTTGGAGAATTTTCCATCGTAGACGGACAAACAAATACTTGACTTTCTAAATATGCCTGCTTCATATGTGCAGCATCTAATTTTCCTAAAAACACGATTTTATCTTCTAAATGATACTTTTTGATTTGTTTTTCTAAATACAAAGCATATGCAGATATTTTTAATCTGCCTATCAAATTTTTGTCTCTTAAAATACAATTTCCTGCTACGCACACTTTCGCATCTGGAAATTTTTGTAAGATTTGCGGCATCGCTTCCAACATATAATGCAGTCCCTTAATTGGATAATCTCCCTGACTCAAAAAAATTTGATGCGGTCTGCATGTCTCTAATGACCATGCTCCCGTATAAAATTCTTTACGCAAGGTTTCCTGCATCACATGATACTGTGCTATCGGATTCCATTTATGTGTCCAAAATTTATCCCAATGGGTTCTCCCTATAACATGTCCTGTACCTTGCACTGCTGCAAGTTCCCACTGTCCTCGGTCTTCATATTTTTGCTGTTGACGCTGTAGTGTATCTTTTTTTACAATGTCTCGAAACGTTATGCTTTTTTGCACTTTCTTTGGAAGATTTGCCATATAACCTTGTGCATATACTCGACACAAGCCTTGGATACCGATAATGGTTCTCTCTGGTCTTTGGAATGTTTTCACCGCAGCCAATGTATGCGGATATTCTGTTCCAAAGCAGTGTACGATATCTGGTTTAAAATGTTCCAAAATACGTTTAAAATCTGCTTCCATACTCAGGTCATAATTTTCTGCCATGAGTGTATCTTCACGAAAGCCATAAAAGTACAGATCATAGTCTTCATTGACAACGAGTGTATCTTGTAAAAACGCTTGCTCCTTCCCAATCGGAAATGCAATACCAAGCTGTACAACATCGTCTTTTTGCTGTTTATTGTATGCCAGTACTGATTCCATTAGCCCAGTAATCCAGCCTTCTTTATTATTTACTTCCTGCCCTAATTTTTCAGCGATACAAGGCAGCATAATGTTACATATCCAAAGTACTCGCATACGTTTCCTTTCTGATTTCTTTTTTATCAGTTAAATATCCAGTTTAAATATGGCAGCAGTCGTACATTTACGTTATATGCAGTCTTTAAGAAAAAGGCAAAATATACGGTAAATGCTGCACACACTCCTATTGTTAATATTGTTTTCCATTTTCCTTTTTTCAAATGGAACAAACAACCACTTACAAGGAAAACCTGAAAAATACAAAAATAATTTGCAATTCTAGTCACTTCCGGAATAAAAGAACCGAATGTATTGATTACAAGTCCCACTACATTTGCCCAGAAATAAAATTGCATATATTTTCTTTCTTTAATAGAATCTTTATAGCACATAAGTGCAAGTACCAAACAGCCAAGGCATCTTAAAATATTGATAATCGAAACTTCTCCATTATCAAATGCTGTATTTTCATAATAAGGATAAAACTTAAATATGATATTTCTGTAAAAATCCTGCAAAAATATCATAGATAAAATACCAGCACTTCCTGCCGCAATCAACCATTTGTTGATACGAATGTCACAGATCATACGAATAACGATATATCCCGGAATGACAATCAAAACAGACTTGTGAAATAAAGAAGCTATCAAAATCCACACTAAAAACTTGCCATATTCTTTTCGTATAACAAATTTTACAGCATACATGACCATTGCAATGACTAAATAATATCGTACCGTATTCAAACTTTGAAAATAGTAGCCATTTGTCATTAACAAAAAGACTGCACCTAAAAACCATTCTCCTTGATCATATATCGCTTTTACCATAAATGCGACTGTGATTACAGAAAAAAGCCCAAAGATTGGCAGATAATTATTGTATCCTAACAGCTTCTGCATCCAGTATACAATAAAATTAAATCCTGCTTCGCTTGCAACATCTCTTCCCATGTAGATCAGTTTGAAATTTTCACGATATACCCAATAGTCATTTCCAACTGCAATACGACATGCACTGACTCCTGTCAGCAATATATAAATTCCTATCGTTGCCGCAATATTGACTGCCTGCTGTCTGTCCACCCCATATCTGCGATAACCGCTGATATATTCTGGTGCATAGTCACTATTTTTTACAAAAGCTGCTAAAATAAGAACTGCTATTGTCAAACTAATATATACCAGCATGTTTTTTACCTTTTCCTACTCAATGTTTATAATACAATTTCTTGCATGCCTGATAAAAACGACCAAACACTTTGCTTTCTGCCATTGCCGTTCTAAGTGGCTGCAAAGACAATAACATAATGCCTTTGTAACAGATTCTCTGCTTTTTAGTCATGTATTTTGCAACGATTTCTTTATGTTCTTCTTTAGAACGAATGCGATTTTGCTTTGTTTCAGAAAATCCTCCGCCCTCGTATAAAGCAAGTGTAACGTTAATGTATACCGGCATAATCTTTTTTGCAAAAAAACACCAAAGAAAATGCTCGTAATCTGCTCGAACACGATATTTAGGTTCATAACCACGTTCTGCAAACAGACTTCTGTGATATACACATGCCTGATGATTTGGCACATGTCTGTAACAAGCAAACGCATCCATCTTCGGATTAGAAGCAACAACACTTTCTCTGATTGCATCATATACATTTCCATAAAACAGCTTACCTTCTGGATGTGATGCAATGCCTTCCATCATATTCTTCAAAGAATCCTGTTCATAGAAATGGTCTCCGCAATTTAAGAAATAAAAATATTCCCCTTTTGCCAATTCAGAAGCCTGATTCATCGCTTCATAAATGCTCTTATCTTTTATTTGATGGATATGTACTTTTTCTGCCATATTTTTTCCATCAGAAAAAAGCCATGCTTTCAGATCAGAAATAGAATTATCTTTAGAAAATCCATCTTTTACGACTACTTCATAATCCTGATAAGTCTGTTTTTGTATGCTTTCCATTGTTTCTATTAATTTTTTTCCAGGATTTAAACAAACAACGATAATACTGATCTTACTCATTTTTTTTGGCCTCTATCTTCCCTTGTTTTATTCCGTCCAATAGCAGTTTATATGCTTTAATCCAGTAAATATCTCGACACATTTCTCTTTTTTTGGTAAATACAAAACGAAATCCCCAGATTGGTGCTGCAGCCCCATAAAGGAAATGATATAACACGCCTCTATCAAAGAAAAATTTCTCATGGTATCCTGTAAACCATGTAGATGGACGTGGTATTTCCTCACCAATACGCACTGGACTTTTATAAACAGACAAACCTTTTTTAATAAGTTCACGAATAAACAAACTGTCTTCTCCATTGCTGTAAGGAGCGCCTCCTCCAAACAACAGCGAAAACTGAACACCCGCTTCTTTTAATTTTTGTGTACGAAATGCCATACTATATGCTGGATATTTTCCACAATTCCATAATGTTACTTTTGCATACGTATCATTTTGATATGTTTTTCTGCTCGGGTCTACTTCTACTTGGAACAAAATAGCATCTGCTTCCGGATGTTTGGCAAATTCCTGCTCAATCAGATTTTGATACCCATCTTCATATACAATATCTTCATCTCCAAATAAGCAGATTTCTGTATTTGCTTTGGACAATGCCAAATTTCGGCTTCTTCCAACTCCTCGTTCATTTCTATGATATGCGTCTACTGCATATCCTTTCCATGTAATATGTTCTTCTCCGTCCATACCACACTGGTTGACAATAACAGCCGGTCCTTCCAGCTTCATCTTCGTAATCAACTCTGTGATTTCTTTTTCTACACAAGAGATCAATAATTGCACTGACATCGCCCGCCTACCTCATCACTTTCCATAACCTTTTAGCAATCTTTGATCCATGTTCCATAAGATTGCACCAATTACTTTTACATCCTGCTGTGCATAATACATCAATGCTCTATCAATCGCACCACTCTTATCTTTTCCAGCTTCTACGATCAAAATACATCCATCCTGTTTACGAAGCACTTCTGCTTCCTCTGGACACTGATAAAAAGCAGGTAATGCTGTCCATGTAATCTCTGAATACTCTTTTTGAAAAGACTCTGTGATTTTCATAATATCTACAGTCTCTCCAACACTTGTTACTGCAATCTTTTGACAATTTTTAACTGCATATCTTACATTTTCCTTTAATTCTTCGCTCACATCGCTGCCAAGTACTTTGATATTATGACGTTTCTGCAATGTATCCGGAATATAAATCCCATCATCTAACAAATCACGAAGTACGATACACAAGCCTCCAAGTACCAATCCCAGTACACCACCAAGTACAAATGCTCTCTGTGTACGAATGTCTGCTTTGATTTGTTGTGCCTGCTCACTTTTATCCTGACACTCTATTGCATGAATTTCAGATTGTCTTTGTGCAAATTCTGCAATTGCATGGTCATACGCTTCTAATAAACCAATAGTCAAATCTGGCTGTGCTGTTGTAATCTTCACTTGAAAAATTCTGATATCAGAAGGAAGCGTTACCGTAACATATGTTTCCAATTCCTGCTTTGTCACAGCTTGTTTCATATCAGACAAAACAATTTCTGTAAATGCGTCCTGCTTCAGCCATGTATTTAGTGTATATTCATTAAAATATGTTCCTACATCTCCCACAACTGGATCATTCACATACTGAATATAATATGTGGCGTTTGCTTCAAACTCCTTTGCTGGTGCATACGCTGTCTTATACAGATAATAAGGTACACCAAACAATACTGCACCTATTACTGTGCAAAGGACAAATTGATACCACTTGCCTAACATTTTTAATACAAATAATTTAAAATCAAATGGCTCTTTTGGATATTCCATCTTGCTGCTCCTTATTAGTTCTTTTTCGGATCTGAATCAGGTGTTTCTCCACGCTTTTTATATTCTTCTTTAAATGCAGTTATCTGCTGTGTTTCTACACCTTCTGTACTATCAGGCCAGAATAAAATCTTCAATGTCAAAAGCATCAGCTTGATATCCAGCCATACAGAATAATTTTCAATATAAGTTAAATCCAACTTTAACTTATCATATGGCGTTGTATTGTACTTTCCATACACCTGCGCATATCCTGCAAGTCCAGCTTTTACTTTTGTACGGAATACAAATTCAGGCATGATTTCCATATACTGCTTAATGATTTCTGGTCTTTCAGGTCTTGGGCCGATAAAAGACATATCACCTTTTAAAATATTAATAAGCTGTGGTAATTCATCGATACGCACTTTTCTAATAAATTTTCCTATCGGTGTAATTCTGGAATCATTTTTGGATGCAAGTCTTGCAACACCATCTTTTTCTGCATCTACACGCATACTTCTGAATTTCATGATACCAAATTCACGCATTCCCTTTGTACAACGAATCTGTTTATATATAACAGGGCCACCATCGTACAATTTGATAGCAATTGCTGTCAAAAGCATAATTGGAGATGCCAAAACAAGTAAAATAGCAGAACAGATAATGTCAATTGCTCTTTTAAAGAAACGCTGTTCTACAGTAAGCGCATATTCTCTTGTTAAAAAGATAGGTGTATCAAAAATATGCATTTCTTCTGCACCGCCAAGCAATACATCAGATATTTTTGGCATAATATATACACGGATGCCTTTGCCATAACAGAATTTATACAACGTATTACGGCTTGCAACATCAATATCCCCCAACACGATTGCATCATAACGTTCTTCAATTTCTTTGCATATAGCTTCAATGCCTACATCTACATGCATACATTTACAAATATCATATTTATCTTTACGAGTTTCAAATTTGCGAATCAATTCTTCTGGAGAGCGTTCTCCATGAATCAAGAGCATCTTATGTGGAGCAAACAAAAACTGATATACTTTTTGTGCAATGATAGACCACCCTAATACACCAACACATTGAAATAATGTCATCACCAAGAATGGTTTTGGATTCATTAAGCCCCAGTTCATCAAAGAATCCTGACAATATGTGACCACATTAACAATTAATGTGGAAAAGACCTGTGAAAAGACAACCTCTGTAGTTTTCAGATATCCTACCTTTAAACCGCCATACATTGTAGAAAATGCAAACAACAATACTGCATATACTGCAATAGCCAACGCATGACCTTTAAATGTATACCATAAATTATGTCGAATCTGAATACTGAAGTCATTCAGCCAAAATACACTATAAATAAATGTTTCAAATGCAATCGTTGTTAAAGAAAATCCCAACACGATCAATCTTTTAAATGAAGCTAATTCTCTCATGTAACTATCACACCCTTCTCTTTATCGCACGCCATGCCCAAAGACAAAAATTATATGCACTAAACGGAATACTAAGTTTTTCTTCTTTTCGGTACAAATTCCAAATGCGACGCAATGCCTCTATCTTATTTGCAGACAAACTGTTTGCAATTCTTCTATATAAAACAAGATTTTCATTTAATCCATACGCCAACGTGCCACTTCGTAAAATTCTCCACCAGAGTGCTGTATCCTCACTTTTTACAACAGGCATATGCAATTCATTTCTGGATATTTTCGTTGTATCAAACATTACTGTTGAAGTAAAAATCGTTGTATTCTGCAGTGCCTGTTTGTAGTTAATTTCACTTGGTACTTTTACAATTTTTCCCATACCAGTTCCCGTTTCATCTGCAAATTCATAGCCTGTAAAAGAAAAAGCTGCATCTTTTTCAAGCATAAAGGCAACCTGATGCTCTAATTTATCTTCTTTCCAAATATCATCAGAATCTAAATAACATACAAAGCGGCCTTTACTTTGGTCCATACCATAATTTCTTGCCATGGCTGCACCAACATTTTCACCCATGACATGATACTGGATTCTGGAATCCTTTATTTCCGCTAAATATGTCTCTAAAACCTCTCTTGTGCCATCGGTAGAACCATTTTCTACTAACAACAACTCCCAATTTGTATAAGTTTGTCTCAAAACACTTTCTATTGTATCTTTCACATATTTTTTGACATTATATACAGGTATAATAATACTTACCAATTCTTTCATCTTGTTGTTTAATCCTTTTTCAAAATTGCTGTATACGTTTCTGTTAATGTTATTTTAACACAATCTTTTAGATTATGTTCTTCCAAAACCCACCATGTTGGAACGATCACACAATCAGCTGGGCCTGTTTCCACTAAATTTATCAATGTGCTGTATTCTTGCTCTGATAAATGCTCTTTTTCCAACAGTTCAAAATATTCATATTCTATCTCATACCCACTGTTAATGTAACTTGCCGCTTTGGCATCCCACAAATCTCTTCCATATAATGGAATCCACTGTTCTTCATACATTCTGATATAAACCATAATATCACTGTTTGCTGCTATCGTAATTGGTGTTTCTCCAACTTCTTCCCATAGCCTGTCAAACACCTCTGCGGTTTCTTTTGGAACACCATTTTTGTCAGCCTTTGATTCTTGGTCAAAGCAGTGAAATGTTGTCCCAACAAATAATAATAACACAACACTGGCAATCCCTACTATAGTTTTTGCCATTTTACTGCATTGTAAACCATTCCATTGTATATTAGGCAGCTTTTCAATCAGCCATGTACTTCCCCATGCCAATATAAGTACGATTGGAAACAACAAAAAAAGATCCATCCAATCATAAAATGGACTATACCCCTTTAACAAAATAACTGCTGATAACGGAAACAACACGAATATTCCAATCCCCGTTATAAAACTCAGCAATATTTTCTTTTGGCGATCTTGTTCATGCCACAATACAAGCAACACACAAATACAAAATATAAAAAACATACCTTGTTGCTCTTTATATGTACTGACTCCTGTCAGATATCTATTCCACTCTGTCTGCATATAACCTCCTGTCCACAAAAATATGTATAAAGACCATACATACTGTGATCAGAAAACAATAACCTACTCCAAACGTTGTCCACACAAGACAAGCTTCCATCACAATAGCAAGCACGGATAAATACCACTTTTTTTCCCATCCAACATAAATTGTATATGGAATTAAAAGTGCTGCCCTAATCGTCTCTGCTGAAAATCCAGAATAAAATAGACGCTGTCCTACCATACCATCCGTTTTAGAAGTCACCAAATAAAGGAGTGCTGTCATGCTCACAAACAATATACATTTTCCAAAATCACGACCAAACAGTTTTCTCGCAAATGCCCAATACAATAATAAACTCAATCCCCAAACAAAACATGGCACGATCTTACACATAATTGTATATGAAGATTGTTTTGATATTGTTATCAAGGCACTATATAGACTGGATAAACCTAAAATCTGCATACGCATAGGCATCGTCTGCTCTGATACCGTTCCCCAAAATGGATGTCTTGTCATGATTGTTCCTGAACTTACATTTCCAAGTGCAATCTCATACGTCGCATCCTGCATATCCGGCACATACCCGCCGAAAAAATGCCCAATACTGATTCCTGCAATCAGCACAAAAAGGACAGCATAAAGAATATCCTTCGTTCTGTCCTGTTTTTCTTTTTTATATGTAACCTTTTTTGCTCTTTTATGAAAAAATACAATCAGACTAGTATATCCAACCAAGCTAATCACACTAAAAATCAAGCATAATGTAGTATACGTCTGTAAACTGTGATTTGTCAGGAGTGTAATCAAATGTGCTGCTTCTGCACATCCTAAAAATATCCATAAGCCGCTTATCAGCCAAATAATCATTTCTTTATCCTTTTCACTCTTACTTCATTTACATATCTTATGTCGAAGTATATCACATTTTTTCGTAAAATACAATCAGTCCCTTACGGAAGCCTTTCCATAAGAGACTGATCATATATTTAACAATCACATAGCACGAATATCAAGTCTTATCTTGTCCGCTATTCTTGCTATATATTCACTATTTGTTGGTCTATTTTTTCCCTGTTCGTAGCAGTAACCAAATAATTCTTTGAAGATTTCACTGTTTCCTCTCATCCAGGAAACTTCTATCGCATTTCGAATTGCTCTTTCTACTTTTTGATCGGTTGTCTTAAAGTGCTTCGCAATCGTTGGATATAATAATTTTGTAACGCTTGAAACCGCTTCCATATCCTTTCCTGAAAGCATAATCGCATCTCTCAAATAATGATATCCTTTTAAATGTGCTGGTACACCAACCTCCAACATAACTTTTGTTATATATCGTTCAAGCTGAACATCTCCCATTGTCAAAATATCCATATATTTCTATTGTCCAAATATGCAATACGATTGACAATCTTTTTTGAAGTATAACAAAAATCTATTTCTGTTATTTCAAATTTTACCACAAATGTCAAAATTTGAAAAGTATATTTTATCGCATTTTTCATCACAATATATACTTTTTTGTCACATTTTTCCAACTATATTTCTTCTTTGACAATATATTTCGGTCTATCTTTAACTTCCATATAGGTTTTTGCCAAATATTGTCCAATAATACCAATACAAAACAGCTGTACACCTGCTACCAATGTAATGATACATGCTGTAGATGGCCAACCTGCCACTGGGTCTCCCCAGATCAAAGCTCTCACGATGATAAAAATCATTGCCGCAAAAGCAGCAATACAAAATACAAGACCTACTACTGCTGCAATAGACAATGGTACTGTAGAAAATGCCATAATACCTTCAAAAGAATATAATAACAATTTCCAGAAGCTCCATTTTGTTTCTCCCTTTATACGTTCTACATTTTCAAATTCCAGCCAATAAGTTTCAAAACCTACCCAGCCATAAATTCCTTTTGTAAAACGATTATATTCCTGCATAGACAAAATAGCATCTACCATTTGTCTTGTCATAAGTCTGTAATCTCTTGCACCGTCTACGATTTCTGTCTTACTGATCTTATTCATCAGCTTATAAAAGCATCTTGCAAAAAAAGAACGAATCGGAGGTTCTCCTTTTCTTGTTACTCTTCTTGTTGCTACAGAATCGTATCCTTTATCAATGTAAGAAAACATTTCCGGCAAAAGACTTGGTGGATCTTGTAAATCAACATCCATTGCTACAACATAGTCGCCCTTAGCATGTTCAAATCCTGCAAACAACCCTGCTTCTTTTCCAAAATTTCTGGAAAAAGATACTAAATGCACTCGTTCGTCTTTTTCATGCAGCTTTTTGATTTCTGCCACTGTATGGTCTTTGGAACCGTCATTGATATATATAATTTCAAAATCCATATCCCTGTTTTTTAAAAAAGATTCATTTTTAATAAATTCTTCGTAAAAATCGGCAACTGTCTCCTCCTCGTTATAACAAGGAACAATAACACTTAATAACTCCATAATTTTATCTCCTATTTTACTTTTATATATCATAACAAATCTGTATTTTTTTTACAACCTTTTCCTTTACTTTAGACTTTCTTTACTATAGAATTAAGGATAAAGGAGGTTTTTATTATGACTTTTTTTCGAGACCTTATTTCAAATGAATTATTTATGTCAGCAGCATCTGCATGGCTTGTGGCACAGGTGCTCAAGACGATAATACACACTTTTATCACAAAAGATTTTTCTCTGGAACGTATGTACGGAAGCGGTGGTATGCCAAGCAGCCATTCCGCAACGGTTACAGCACTTGCCACAGCCAGTGCCTTTGTTCATGGAGCTGGAAGCAGTGAATTTGCCATCTCTGCTATTTTAGCAATTATCGTTATGTATGATGCACGTGGTGTACGTCGTGAAACTGGTATTCAAGCACAGGTATTAAATCATTTGATCGAACTGCTGACAGATGTTCACAATGAAATTATGCCAATCGATGCGAAATTAAAAGAATTTGTTGGTCATACACCACTTCAGGTTCTTGTGGGTTCCTTACTTGGATTTGTTATCGCCTGCCTTGTTCATGTCGTATTTGTATAACATTTTATTGTATTTTCATTAAAGGGGAGTTTGTTTATGAAACGCTTATCTGCTTTATTGCTTACAGCAGTTGCTTCTGTTATGCTGCTTTCTGCATGCTCACCAAAGACAGCTCCAACTCCTGCTGTAAAAGAAACGCTGCCGCCTTCCGAAGAACTGGTGCGCAGCAAAATCACAAATGAATGGATTTCAAAAGAACTTTACGACCAACGCCCTATCGCTGTTATGATTCCAAACGAAGCTGCTGTTATTCCTCATTATGGACTATCAGAAGCTTCTGTTTTATATGAATGTTGTGTAGAAGGTCGTATGACTCGTATGCTTGGTATTTTTGAGGATTACGCTTCTATCAAAAAACTCGGCAATGTTCGTTCTCTTAGAGATTATTATGTATATTGGGCGTTTGAATGGGATGCTGTCATCTGCCACTTCGGCGGTCCTTATTATATTGATGAAATTATGGCACAATCCACCACAGATCATTTAGATGGCAACGTATTGTCTGCACCTTTTTTCCGCACTACAGAGCGTGATGCACCACATAATGCCTTCTTGAACGGTACACTTGTACAAAATGCATTAACTGCTTGCAACATCGCTCCAAATGATCGTCAGCTTGCGGACAGTACGCATTATTTATTTTCGGATGTTGCTTCCCCTAACACGCTCACCCAATATGCTGATGCCGAAGATGCATCTTTTTTAGATATGAGTGATTCTTATCCCGTTACTCGATGTTATTTTCGTTATCACCCGGAAGATCATCTATATTATCGTTTCCAGTATTTAGAAAATGGCATAGACGGTCCTCACATAGATGGAACAAACGATAAACAGCTTTCTTTTTCAAATATTATCATCGAATCGCATGAATACGAAGTCCGTGACCAGAAAGGATATCTTTCTTATGAAACAATTGGAAGCGGAGATGCTTGGTATCTTACAGAAGGAAAACTGATTTCCTGCACATGGGAAAAGACTGGAGATTATGCTGCAACAAGATATTATGATTTTTCTGGAAATGAAATCTTATTTAATACTGGGAAAACGATGGTCTTTATCATAAAAGATGGAGATACCTTTTCTTATGGCACCAAACATTGATTTACTCTGAAACTTAAAATGGTCTTGGCTAATCGCCAAGACCATTTTTTACTAATGTTATCATTGCTTCTAAAGCTTTTTGTTCGTCGCTTCCATCACATATAAATTCCAGCTCGTATCCACACTTTACACCTGCTCCAAGTACACTCAATACACTTTTTGCATTGTAAAGCTGATCCTTTACTTTGAATTTAATCTTACAATCATACTTTAATGCTTCCTGGCATAAAAGCCCCGCAGGTCTCAAATGCAGACCTGTCGGATTTTGAATGATTACTTTTTCAGATACCATATCTATTCCTCATCTTTACCTATTACTACTTCAATTGTTCCGCTTGCAGTCACTTCAAATTCTTCTCCAAGACTAAGCTTTGGCATAATTTTGTATACTGTACCTGCTCCTACCTCTAATGCACTATTTTCTTCCAGCCAATCTGCTATATCAATGCTTGCCTTCAATGCAGATGCTTCGAGCGTTTCCATATAATGCTGTGGTGCACGTACTGTTACTGTAAATTCTGCTGTATCTAATGTACGATCTGCAAAATAATGATCTGGAATGTGATTTAATGTTACCTGCTTTGCTTCCAATGTAAATTCCTGTTCTACGATTGGAACAAGCACTACTTCTACCGTTGCTGAACCATCATTAGATGCTCTGTCAGCACGATAAATGCCGGAAGGCAGATAATTATCTAAATCTACTTTGAGCAGAACTGTTTCTGTTGCGCCTTCAATAGATACTGCATCACCTTTTACTACAATTTCTGTAATGCCTGCTAAATATGCACTTCTTCCCATGAGTAACTGTTCTGTTACAGTATATGTTACTTCTCCTGTTGTCACGAAACCATCAGCTGGTTCTCCAGTAATTTCATATCGAACCGGAACGGTCTTTGTTGGATAAATATTGATTGTAGTTGCCATGCTCTCTGCGCTCATTGTCAAAGCATCTTTTGATATTTCATTTCCTTCTTTGTCATATAAAGAAAGTGCTACAGATGTGCTGATATCCCCAGTTGCTCCTGTTACATCTACCATCGCTACTACTCTATATATACGATCAACAATACTCTTTGCTCCACTTACATTAATTCGGTTCTGTGTAGTACTTGTATTATAGATTACATAACCGTCTGCTGGCTTACCAACTGTTTCTACAGAAAGATAAATAGATTTTTCTGTCTTAGGCTCTATCAAAAGCGTTAATTCTTCAGAGCTTGCTTTAAATACCACTTCATCAGAAGCATAGCGTTCACTGTAAATTTCTAATTCGATTGTACCATCCATTTTCATATTGTTGAAATCTGCTACGACAAAAATATCATCTTTACTTAATTCTTTCATAACAGAACGCTTTGCCTGAACACTGATAGAAGAAATTATATCTGTATTATTTAATACCTCGTATACTTTTCCTTCTTTCTCCAACACTTCTGTATGTTCAAACGTAACTGGAATATTATAAAAACGTTCAAACTCTACAGGGTCTTCACTATTATAAACAACGATCCACAACGCCATAGCACAAACAACGGAAAGCAACTTCAATATCCAATTGTTTAACATTCGCTTTTTCATATTATTTTGTGCCCTTCCACTTATTTAAAATCTTCTTTTTCGTCTTTTCTTCGTCTGTATGTTTCCCTTGAAAACGCACCAAATGCTCCTGAAGCTCATTGATGCCAAGATGACGATATAATTTACCATCTTCTGCTACGCTGATTGCACCAGTTTCTTCAGATACGATAACAATCAATGCATCCGTATTTTCAGAAGCTCCTAATGCTGCTCTATGTCTTGTTCCAAGTTCTTTGCTAACTGCTCTATTATCAGACAATGGCAAATAACAAGTAGCTGCAACCACACGGTCTCCTTTGATTACAACAGCACCGTCATGTAATGGTGTATTATGCTCAAAAATGTTGACTAAAAGCTGACTGCTAACAATAGCATCTATCATGATTCCAGTCGCTGCATACTCTTTTAATACTTGTTCTCTTTCTAATACGATCAAAGCTCCAGTTTTTGCTTTGCTCATAATTGTACAGGCTCCTAATATGCCCTGTACTGTCTTATCACTGAAACGTCCAGTTTCTTCTTTTCTTTCTACAAGTTTCAGTTTCTTAAAAAATTCGCTTTTTCCTAACTCTTCTAATGCTTTTCTAAGTTCTGGCTGCAATATGATCACAATTGCCGTAATAGCCACGCTGAATATATTTTTGGCAATCCATAAAATGGTATACATTTCTGTCAAATATGCAATCAACAAAAATACAAGAATGACTGCCATACCTTTAAATAATACCCATGCACGCGTCTTCTTCACCCACAGCAGAACATAATAAATCAAGAAAGATAGAATGAGAATTTCAAACACATCTACTACTCTGAAATTAAAATTCTGCATCATATTTTGGAAAAAGTCTTTAAAAAATAACAATCGTTCCATCTTTTCTCTCTCTTATTTATGATGTGTACGGTACTTTTGTGTATTGATTCTCTTTACAGTCTTAGATGGTGCCTGAATTTTCATCTTCGGTACTGCTTTTACATAGTAATAATAATCTTCATCTTCAAACTGTACTTTTTCTGTTCGGCTGTAATCTACACCGATAAAGAAAAACGCTGCAACTACTGCAATTGGAATCGCAATGATTGTACCTACTAAAAGGCCAAAAATACTTGGACCATGATCTAAAATCAACATTCCCATAAAATTCAGTATTACATTTGTCATTGCACCTGAAAAGATTGCCATGCTCCAAGCATGATCTATAGACTGTCTTCGTAAAATATATACTACAAATGTGGCAACTACGAAACTTACTAAAGTCAAAATCATTGCTTCATTCTGAATAAGTCCATCTAATACCAATCGAACTTTTTCTACACTCGCAGATGCAGCCATTCCTTGAATCGTAATCGCATTGACTGCAATATAATCTATGTAATAATGAATGATAATACCACAACCTAATGTCAATGCTGCAGATGGAACACATAAAATTCCCGTCACAAGTGGTGCCACATATGGTATCTTAAAATAAAAACTAAGCGGAACTAAAACTAAAAGCAACACTTCTTTTCCACAAAAACGTGTATATAACAATACCATGACCAAAAAGATAGCAAGTGTAACCAATGCCACTTCAAAAGAAAGTGCAGACAAATGCACAAGTACAACAACACATCCTATCAAAACAGTAATCATGCGTGGAGTAAATGCACAAAGTGCGGTCAGACCTGCTACTGCAATAATACTGCTGATACTCTTATTGTAACCAATCTTATCATTAATTGCCAATAACATCAAAAATGCAATCAAAGCTTTTATGATTGGCATTATAATTTTAGAATACTCTGCATATACAAGTTTCATTTTTTCTTTAATTGTTAATAACGTTGCCATAAACACCTCTTATACCTAATTTCCTGTATTTACATAATGTCTGTATAATTCTTTTAATTGAAGCAAATACCCCTGCACCCGCTTTTTATATGTACTGTACTTATAACTTAAATAGGAATAGCACACTGCAAGATATGCTGCAATATACACGATATATGTTATCAAAATGTTTCTGGCAAAATTCAAAATGTCCATGCTGAATATATCAAGCATTAAATCTTCAATATTATATATAGCCCACAAAACACATATAATCACAAACGCTAACGTACCGCATAAAAATGAAACGATCATCTGTGCACCCACGTAGTCTCCTGAAAAATATTTTGTAATTTGCAATTGTTTTTTACCATCACCAGACTCATATAACGCAAGCCTAGTCATCATTTTTGTACGTTCTTCGTTAATCATGTTGTCATTCCTCATTCCATCCCGGCGGCAAGCGTTATGACAAATATATGCTCTACTCCGCCCTCAAGCAATGTTTCCGCTACTGCATCCACGGTACTGCCTGTTGTATAGATGTCATCTATAATTATCATTCTTTTTAATTTTACATCATTTGCACATAATTTAAAAGCCTTTTTCAAATTATTTTGGCGTTCTGCATAATTTAATTGTTTTTGTGGTACAGTTTTCTTTACTCGTATCACCAAATGCTCCATCACTTCTATGTCACACTTTTTCCCAAGTGCCTGTGCAAGCACACCCGCCTGATTATACCCACGTATTTTATAACGGCTTTTGTGCAGAGGAACTGGAACGATTGCTTGTGCCTGCATAGAAGCAATATCATTTCCTAAATATTCATACAATTCTTCGCCCCAAAAATCTGCATATTCTTGTCTTTCCTTATACTTAAAGCGAAACAATGCTCCTGCCACACTTTCATAACGATACAAAGAGCGTCCTCTCTCAAACGCATGAGGACGCTTTTTGCAGTCCCTGCAAAATTCTTTTTCTGAAGAAGATAATCCTTTCCCGCACTTCATGCAATAATCTGCTCCAATATATTGAAATTTTCCTATACATTTGGAACAACATAACGCACCAAACGGTGATACAATCTGATCACAAACAGGACATCTTCTTGGAAATAATAATTCAGTAATAACATTTGACATAACCCCTCCCACTCTCCAAGTGCGTAGATTATGATTTGATTGCACACTCCATAATTCTTAAATGCAATGATGTATATCTATGATGCTGACTCGTATTTGCAATCATATCCTGTAGTGTTTCTTTGCTTCCAAGTATTGTAACGCAGCTTTTAGCTCTTGTTACTCCTGTATATAAAAGATTACGATTAAAAAGCATGCGTGGTCCTGTCAACAATGGCATAATCACTGCCGGATACTCACTTCCTTGTGATTTATGTATCGTGATTGCATATGCCAGTTCTAATTCTTCTAATCCATTAAACGGATACGTCACACGTCTGCCTTCTTCAAACTCAACTACAATCTGCTCTGCCTGTGTACGAATTTCCAAAATGCGTCCCACATCTCCGTTGAAAACACCAATACCTTTATCAATCGTAATATTATATTTGCTTACTATTTCCCATTCCAACTGATAGTTGTTACGGATTTGCATAACCTTATCGCCTTCACGAAAGATTGTACTTCCAGCCAAATGCTCTCTTTTTCTCTCGTCAGGTGGATTTAAGTATTGCTGTAATATTTGATTTAACTGCTCTACACCGAGTACACCCTTTCTCATAGGAGTAAGCACCTGAATATCCATGCTGTCTGCCTGCACATATTTGGGAAGTTTTTCTCTAATTAACTGTATCATGTGCTTACATATTACATTCACATCATTTCTTTCTAAAAAGAAAAAGTCTTTGCTTTTATTATCCAAAGAAATTTGCTCTCCTTTGTTGATCAGATGTGCATTTACGATAATATCACTTTCTGCAGCCTGTCTGAAAATTCGATTTAACACAACCATTGGAAAACACTGACTTATCATAAGGTCACGCAAAATCTGCCCTGGTCCAACACTTGGAAGCTGATCCACGTCACCAACTAAAATCAATCGTGTACCACTTGGTACAGCTTGCAGTAAGGAATGAAACAACATAAGGTCTACCATAGACATTTCATCTATAATAATGACATCTGCTTCTAGTGGATTTTCTGCATTTCGTTCAAAACGTGCTCCCCTTCTGTCTTCATCCAGTTCTCCATTCAATTCCAACATACGATGAATCGTTCTTGCTTCATAACCAGTTGCCTCCGTCATTCGTTTTGCTGCACGTCCTGTTGGTGCTCCAAGCAAGATATCCATGCCCTGCTGTTCAAAATATTTAATAATCATATTGATTGTAGTTGTTTTTCCAGTACCAGGTCCGCCAGACAAAATAAACAACCCATTTTTTACACTTTCTAATACTGCCTTAATCTGTAACTCATCTAATACAATCCCTGATTTATCTGCCAGTGCTTTAATTTCTCTGGACAGCTTTTTTTCTTTAGATGGCGTAACGATTTCTATTGCAGTATTCAACTCATGTAACATATTTGCACAATTTAATTCCATGTAATAATAACGGAATGCATATACCATTACTTTGTCTTCTATTTGCTTGATTACAATCTTTTTGTCTATCATCATATTAGACAACATCGTTTCTATTGCAGCTTTCTCTACTCCCAAAAGCTGGTAACTTCGTTCCAGTAAAATATCCATTGGAAGATATATATGACCTTCCTGCATTGCCTGCATCAACACATACAGCACACCACTGCTGATACGATAATCAGAATCTGCATGAATTCCTATTTTGCTTGCAATCTCATCTGCCATTTTAAATCCAACGCCCGAAATATCTTCTGCTAGACTGTACGGATTTGTCTGCATTACTTGATATACACGTTCTTGGTAAGTCTCATAAATTTTTACTGCCAACGTATTGCTGATTCCAAATTGCTGTAAATACACCAATGCAGAACGAAGTTCTCTTTTCTCTTCCATCTGGGCACTGATTTCCCTTGCAATACGTTCACTAATGCCTTTGATTTCAACTAAGCGCTCTGGTTCTTCTTCCATAATACGAAACGTATCGTTTCCAAAACGTTTTATGATACGTTCTGCCATCGCTGCTCCAATACCTTTGATTGCACCACTCGCCAAATACCTTCTCATGCTTTCTGCATCTTCTGGAGGAATTACTTTATAGGAACTTATTTTAAATTGAGAACCATATACAGGATGTATCGTTTCATCCCCTTGTGCTTCAATCGTCTCTCCTACTGTCAGCCCTTTTAATATACCGACACAAGTAATCTCGTCTCCTTCGCTTACCATTTCAAAGACTGTATATCCATTTTCATTTTGATAAACGATATGTTCTACATATCCCTTGATAATATCCATCTTTCCAACCACCAACTGAAGCAATTTTCTCTGCTTCTTATCTTAAAACCATTCCTATATATCTTCAGAATAGAACAAAGTGGACAATTCCATTTCCTAGTACATATAAAAAAGCTGCCGTTAAAGTATATACTTTACGACAGCCTATCCTTTTATTATTCTTTGTCTCTGTCACCAGCTAAAAATTCTACATACTTACCAGTACCAACTGCTACTGCTGTCATAGGATCTTCTGCTGTGATTGTGTTTATTCCTGTTCTAGAGTGAATCAACTCTTCCAGACCACGTAACAGGCTGCCGCCTCCTGTCAATACAATGCCTCTGTCTGCAATATCTGCTGCAAGTTCTGGAGGTGTTTTTTCCAGTACACTGTGAATTGTCTCAACAATCTGGTTTACTGGTTCACGCAACGCTTCTTCTGTTTCTTTGGAAGAAACAGTAATTGTCTTTGGAAGACCAGTAACAAGGTCTCGTCCTCTTACATCTTGGAATGTTTCTTCTTCTACATCATAAACAGTACCAATCTTAATCTTTAAATCTTCAGCAGTTCTTTCACCTACTAAAAGATTGTGTTTCTTACGCATCCAACGTACGATTGCTTCATCAAAATCATCACCTGCAACTTTGATAGAAGCACTTACTACAGTACCACCAAGAGAGATAACTGCGATATCAGATGTACCACCACCAATATCTACGATCATATTACCGCATGGACGGGAAATATCGATACCAGCACCGATTGCTGCTGCGATTGGTTCTTCGATAATAGATACTTCTCTAGCACCTGCTTCGTAAGTAGCATCTTCTACTGCCTTTTTTTCTACTTCTGTAACCCCACTTGGTACACATACTGCAACACGAGGTTTACGGAACATTCTCTTGCCCATAGCTTTCTGAATAAAGTACTTCATCATACGCTCTGTTACTTTATAATCAGAAATTACACCCTGTCTTAAAGGTCTTACTGCTACGATATTACCTGGTGTACGTCCAAGCATCAAACGTGCATTTTCACCGATTGCTTTAATCTTATTTGTATCTCTATCAAACGCTACTACACTTGGCTCTTTTAATACAACACCTTTTCCACGAATATATACTAAAATACTGGCTGTTCCTAAATCAATTCCTATGTCTGTATACTGTGCCATAAATACCTACCCTCTTTCTGCTTTCCTACTATATATAACTACATCTGTATCAGATAACAATACTCTGAAAATATCATAAAGCAGATTGTTAATTAGTGCAAGAGCGAAAGCAGTCGATTTAAGAAAAATTTCACTTTTCTTGTGCTTTCTTTATCATTTTCTTAATATACTGACCTGTATATGACTCTGAAACTTCACTCACTTCTTCAGGCGTACCAGCTGCCACGATTGTTCCGCCTCCATCTCCGCCTTCCGGACCGATATCAATAATATAATCTGCTGTCTTTATCAAATCAAGATTATGCTCAATCACAACGACGGTATTCCCGCCATCTGCGAGTCTTTGCAAAATCTCTGTCAGCTTATGCACATCTGCAAAATGTAGTCCTGTTGTCGGTTCATCCAAAATATAAATCGTTCTGCCCGTACCTCGTTTAGAAAGCTCTGTCGCTAATTTGACTCGCTGTGCTTCGCCTCCTGACAATTCTGTAGAAGGCTGTCCTAATTTGACATAAGAAAGTCCTACATCATAGAGTGTTTGTATCTTTCGCTGAATAGAAGGAACAGATGCAAAAAATGACACTGCTTCTTCTACAGTCATGTCTAATACATCAAAAATACTTTTTCCTTTATATTTAACTTCTAACGTTTCTCTATTGTAACGTTTTCCTCCACAAACTTCGCAAGGTACATATACATCTGGCAGGAAATGCATTTCTATTTTAATAATGCCGTCTCCACTGCAGGCTTCACATCGTCCACCTTTTACATTAAAACTAAAACGTCCCTTTTTGTAGCCCTTTGCTTTGGCATCTGCAGTTGCTGCAAACAAATCTCTAATCTGATCAAAAACACCTGTATATGTTGCTGGATTAGAACGTGGCGTACGTCCGATTGGAGACTGATCAATGTTGATTACCTTATCCAGTTGTTCTATACCTTTAATTTCTTTGTGTTTTCCAGGAATCGTTCTTGCTCGATTTAACTTCTTTGCAAGTGTTTTATATACAATCTCATTTACAAGCGAAGATTTTCCGGAACCTGACACACCTGTTACACAAGTCATGACTCCTAAAGGTATTTTCACATTGATATTTTTCAGATTGTTTTCTTTTGCCCCAATTACAGTAAGCCATCCATTTGGTTCGCGTCTTTTATCAGGAATTGGAATACGAACTGCACCGCTTAAATATTGTCCTGTAATAGATTCCGGAACCTTGCAAATTTCTTCTGCCGTTCCTTGTGCAACTACTTCTCCACCATGACATCCTGCTCCCGGACCAATATCTACAATATGGTCTGCTGCCCACATCGTATCTTCATCATGTTCTACAACAATCAATGTGTTTCCAAGATCACGAAGTCTTTTTAATGTCGCCAGTAATTTATCATTGTCTCTTTGATGAAGTCCAATACTTGGTTCATCCAAAATATAGCAAACTCCCACAAGACCTGAACCAATCTGTGTTGCAAGACGAATACGCTGTGCTTCGCCTCCTGAAAGCGTACCAGTTGCTCTTGATAAAGATAAATACTCCAAACCTACAGAACGAAGGAAACCAATACGTGCATGAATTTCTTTCATAATCTGATCCCCAATCAACTGCTGCTGTTTGGTAAGCTGTACTTCATTGACATGTTCATACAATTCCTTAACGGTCATAGAAGTTACTTCGGCAATATTTTTTCCTCCAACTGTAACTGCCAACGCCTCTTTTTTAAGACGCTGTCCTTTACATAACGTACATGGCGTAATACGCATAAACGTTTCATATTCTGCTTTCATCGTTTCTGATGCTGTTTCACGATATCTTCGATCTACATTTTTAATCAATCCTTCGAACGCAATCGGATATACCCCTTTTCCACGCTGTCCTTCATAATAAACATCTACTTTATGTCCATCTGTACCATAAATAATAACTCTCTGTGCTTCCTCACTCAATTCTTCAAATGGTGTATCTAAACTAAACTGATATTCTTTTGCAAGTGCTAAAAGAGTCGCATATGTGAAACTGCCTGCTTCACAAGAGGACTGCCATCCCATTGCCTGAATTGCTCCCTGATGAATAGAAAGTGTCTTATCCGGAATCATTAAATCTACATCAAATTCCATTTTATAGCCAAGTCCAAAACAATCCGGACAAGCACCAAACGGATTGTTAAAAGAAAAGCTTCTTGGTTCTAATTCCCCTACACTAACACCACAGTCAGGACATGAAAAATTTTGTGAACATACAAGCATTTCCCCGCCAATAACATCAACGAACAATAATCCTTCCGACAAATTTAGTACATGCTCAATGGAATCCGTCAGACGAGATTCTATTCCGCTTTTTACAATCAAACGGTCTACAACGATTTCAATATTGTGCTTAATATTTTTATCCAAGGAGATATCTTCTGTAAGCTCATACATATTGCCGTCTATCAATACACGTACATAGCCACTTTTTCTTGCTCTCTCTAATACTTTTTCATGACGTCCCTTTCGACCGCGCACAACAGGTGCCAAAAGCTGTATTCTGCTTCCTTCTTCTAATGCCATAACCTGATCTACCATCTGGTCTACAGACATTTTACTGATTTCTCTGCCGCACTGTGGACAATGTGGAATACCAATTCTTGCATATAACAGACGAAAATAATCATAAATTTCCGTTACTGTTCCAACTGTTGAGCGTGGATTTCGGTTGGTGGATTTCTGGTCAATAGAAATAGCTGGAGATAATCCCTCGATTTTTTCTACATTCGGTTTCTCCATCTGTCCTAAAAACATACGAGCATAGGAAGATAACGATTCCATATAGCGACGCTGTCCTTCTGCATAAATAGTATCAAATGCCAAAGAAGATTTTCCAGATCCAGACAAACCTGTTAACACTACCAATTCATTTCTTGGAATATCCACACTCAAATTTTTTAAATTATTTTCATTTGCCCCTCGTATTTTAATATATTCTCTCGGGCGCATCTTTACTGTTTCTTCCATATTATTCTCCCCATTGTACTTCGTACGATATCTTTCCACCTAACTGCCTTGATAATCTCTTTTTATTCCTCATCCAGATCATTTAATGCTTTTTTTAATTCCAACATCTTATCTCGTAACTCTGCTGCTACTTCAAAATTCAAATCTGCTGCCGCTTTTTTCATTTTCTTTTGTACATCTGCAATCAGCTTATTCAATTCTTCACGATTCATACTCTCAGGATCTTTTTCCATTCGTACTTCTTCCTTAGCAACTTCTTTGCTGATACGAATCAGATCACGAACCTCTTTGCGAATTGTTTGTGGTATGATACCATGTTCCTCATTGTATGTCTGCTGAATCTGACGACGACGATTTGTCTCTGTAATTGCAGCGTTCATAGAATCTGTAATCTTATCTGCATACATGATTACATGCCCATCTGCATTTCGTGCAGCACGTCCTATTGTTTGAATAAGAGAAGTTTCAGAACGTAAAAATCCTTCCTTATCCGCATCTAAAATAGCTACCAACGTGATTTCCGGAATATCCAAACCTTCTCGCAATAAATTAATGCCGACTAATACATCAAATACATCCAAACGCATATCTCGAATGATTTCACTTCGTTCTAATGTATCAATGTCTGAATGTAAATATCTTACTCTCACACCTACTTCTTTTAAATACTCCGTCAAATCCTCTGCCATATGCTTTGTCAAAGTTGTAATCATAACTTTATTATGAGCCGCTGTCTCTTTTTTAATCTCAGATAACAAATCATCCATCTGACCATTGACCGGTCTTACTTCTACTGCCGGATCTAACAGACCTGTCGGACGAATTACCTGTTCGGCACGAAGAAGTTCATGCTCTTTTTCATATATATTTGGTGTTGCAGATACAAACAACATCTGATCAATTTTTTGTTCAAACTCCTCAAAATTCAATGGGCGATTATCCAATGCAGAAGGCAAACGGAATCCATAATCTACAAGTGTTGTCTTTCTGGAACGGTCCCCTGCATACATTCCTCTAACTTGTGGAATCGTAATATGTGACTCGTCCACAATAATCAAATAATCATCTCCAAAATAATCCATCAATGTATGCGGTGTTGCACCTGCTTCCATAAAATTCAACTGTCTGGAATAATTTTCAATACCAGAACAAAATCCTGTCTCACGCAGCATTTCTACATCATAATTTGTTCTTTCTGCAATACGCTGTGCTTCTATTAATTTATCCTTGCTTTTAAAGAACTTCACCTGTTCCTGCATTTCTTGTTCAATATTTTCACATGCTTTTAAAATCTTGTCTGGTGCAACCACATAATGAGAAGCTGGAAAAATAGAAATATGCTGTAACAGCTTTTGTACCCTTCCTGTCATCGGTTCAATTTCTGCAATTCGGTCAATCTCATCCCCAAAAAATTCAATACGGATATAGTATTCTTCCGTATAGGCAAGGCATACCTCTATGACATCTCCTCTCACACGAAAACTGCCTCGTGTCAAATCCATATCATTGCGAACATATTGAATATCAACCAATTCACGCAGTATCTGATCTCTTTCTTTTATCATTCCAGGACGCAGTGAAACAATCATTTCCTGATAATCTTCCGGACTTCCTAGGCCATAAATACAAGATACTGATGCTACTACAATGACATCTTTTCGCTCTGTAAGTGCCGCAGTCGCAGACAAACGAAGTTTATCGATTTCATCATTGATTGCAGAATCCTTTGCTATATACGTATCACTTGACGGAATATACGCCTCCGGCTGATAATAATCATAATAAGATACAAAATACTCTACTGCATTCTCTGGAAAGAACTCCTTAAATTCGCCATAGAGCTGTGCTGCCAATGTTTTATTATGGGCAATGACTAACGTTGGCTTATTCATCTGCTCAATAACATTCGCCATTGTAAATGTTTTACCAGAACCGGTAACACCAAGCAAAGTCTGGAATTGATTACCTTCTTGGAACCCTTTTACAAGAGCTTCTATTGCTTTGGGCTGGTCGCCGGTTGGTTTATATTCAGAATGAAGTTTGAAGATTTTAGATTGATCTTGCATAACATACCTCAATTTTGTGACTGATATTGTTTACATATTATAGCGTGATTATATCATAAAAAATAGAAAATGTATAGCACAAAACGAACATTTGTTCTTTTTTCTTTCAAAATGAATATCTGAAACAAACATTATATTTGAAGTCAACAAAAAACGGATATAAAAAATACATTTCGTATTTCTTATATCCGTTATGCAAAAAGCAACTAGCTTTTTTAACTTATACACTTGAGCATATTTTACTTCCAAATCAATCTAAAACCTTCACTACGAATGCCTTGTTTTCTTGATTATGAAATTTTTCACGCTATATATATGTTATTATTTTACAAATACAAATCCATCTTCTGGCATAATAATATCAATTCCAGCGCAGGTTCTAGTACATCCTTCCAATTCAATAGTAATTCTGCTCAATCCAGAAATATTACAATTTACATTTACAGGTCCAAATTCCTTATCTGTAATTCGTTCAGACTCGTAAATATTATTTCCTTTTTCATCATAAACACGAACTACAAAATAATTAATAGTATCTTTGTATTTCTCTGATAAATAAATAGTACCTTGTAAATAACTATAAGACCCATCTAACTCATAGGTCAGTTCCTTAGTCCCTGAATTAATGGATACAGATGCTTCATATGCAGTTTCATATGTATTGCCAAAATTATCTACTAAATTCTGCTTACTTGTAAAAATATTGTAAAAGTCACCTTTTACAGAATATTTATCCTTAATCGGAACAATACTTTCTTCCTTATCTTCTGAATTTACATAACCGATAGTCGTCTTGCTATTAGAATCATTATTTTTTCCATTAGCCAAGTTACTAGAAACGGTATCTGCCATTTTATTAAGTCCAAACATAATAATTGCGATTGCTCCAAGAACCACCAAACCTTTTACTAATCCATTACCACTGTTTCCACCATTGTTGTTTCCTTCCATTGCCATTTCATCTTCCTCCATAATAAAACATCTTTTTTTATATATAACTACCTCACTTTTAAATTATAGAAATAATTAAAACATTTGTCAATCTCATTAAAATAATTTCACTCAAAATGCCCATAAGTATGCTTTTTACTTGTTTCTTTCGATTTTCTCCATAAATACATAATAACGGAATTTTCTTAAGAATCTCCATACCATATGATCAACCCCAAAATGATATAGGAATGATTCTAAAAGAAATGAATACAGATTATTGTGAAATGATTGAAGTAACAATAAAGAGCAATCTTTTGGTTCTGGAATATGTTATTATAAAATCTTTCTAAAATTTTTATTTTAAATACTTTTTTTCAATTTTTGTCCACATTTTTGTGCTAGAGTTTATCATCAAAAAAATAAAATCTTTTTTTATACCAACGAGCTTAACTTGACAAGGAGGTTTTTATTTATGAAAATATTGATTATTGAAGATGATATCCGTTTAGCACTTTCTTTTATGAGGTTTTTAAGCAAAAAAGGATGGGAAACGGACTGTGTTTATGACAGCGATGATGGCATTGCGTATGCCAAAACTGGCACTTATGATATATTGCTCATAGAGTCTATGATGCCAAAAATCAGTGGATGCCAGATTACAAAAACGTTACGCAGTTCTCATTGTACTACACCAATTTTAATGTTTAATTCTAAGTCGGACAACGATGATGAACTTGCTGCATTAGAAGCTGGTGCAACCCACTATCTAACCAAACCTCTGAATCCCCAAAAATTACTGATATGTATCCATGCCATTTTTCAAACGCAAGATTCTTTCACAAATGTACTTTGTGTCAAAAATACGGTTCTGCATCTATTTACCTCCACCTTATCATGCGGCGAACATTCCATTCACCTTACTGAAAAAGAATTCGTTATTATGAGTACTTTTATGTCTTCTCCAAAACAACTTTTAAGTAAAAAAGTTCTATTACACAAAGTTTGGGGAACACATTCTAATGCTGTAGAAAATCATGTAGAAGTTTACATTAGAACGCTTCGAAATAAGTTAAAACAAATTGATTCTGATATTTGGATTAAAACCATTCGCTGTCAAGGATATGTATTAGAACACGAATAATTTCTTAATAAAAAAAGAGGATGATGCAAAACACCATCCTCTTTATTTTTATTCTATTATCTGATTTATGAGAAATATTTTCCCCAAATGTAAATTGGTACAGCAGACCATCCATGGCATAAACTTCCTGCATATGCAAAATCATCTGCGCCAAGTTCTGTTTCCCAAAATGTATCAGCACCTGCATCTAACATTTTTCCCCATACAGTTTGAATTTGTTCCATAATATATGGTTTATATATATCGCCCTGTTTTAACAATGCTTCATATACATAAATAGTCATACTTACAGAAGCGGCAATCAAATCGCCCTGTGTAATGGACTTGCTTACTTTTTCTATATGTTCTTCTGGAACCGCATTTGCAAACAGCATCAAGCCTTGTGTAAGTGCATGGCGAGGTTTTTCATCACCAAGTCTTGTAATATAAGCTCCATGTTCTTGATCAAAGAACTGCTCATGCATTGCTTTATTTAATGCATGATGAAGTGCTTCGTATGTTGATGCAAGTTCTGGACGATGCATTTCACATAATTTTGCGAAACAAGCAAATGCATCAGAAATAAAGGCATTGAGTGGTGCATCGTACAATGGTTCTTCTACTTTATCTTCTGGGCTGTTGCCATCCATTCCCGGTGTCCACTCATAGAAATTCCAATATCCTTTCATATTTGCTATGAGGTGATTTTCTTCTATGCGTTCTGCGAACTTATCCACAATACATTTTATTGTGTCAAATGCTTCGTCTAAATAGTTCTTATCTCCGGAATACTGAATATATTCCAATACCTGTCGTACATAAACTGCTGTAAAGCAAGGAATATTTGTTTTGATATCAGATGGAGAACATAATACAAGCAATCCATCTTCTCTTAAAGAACGTCTCATCAATTCCAAGCTTGCTCTTGCAAATGGATATTCTTTAAATGCGTAATATCCACATAACATCTGTACACGACTGTCCATCGCATATAAGCCCTGTTCTCTCCATGGGCAATCTTCATAATGTTCATGCATACAAAGCTCTAATGTTCGACATCCAACCTCATAAATACGCTTATACATCTGATCCTGCATATGGCAAGGATATTTGGTAAGCGGATACATATGATGACGGATACCTGCACGCAGCCTTCCGCTCTGTGTTAATACATGAACCTGTACATAACGCAGTCCCAGTCTTTGATATGGATAAAAGAAATGATTTTTTCCTGCTTTTGCTATATAGCGGAAGCAAAAATTACGTCCTCCTATATATGTTCGAACTCTTAAATCATCTAAGTGTTCTCCAAAACCGACTAACACTTCACATTCCTTTTCTGTTTCCAATTCAAATTCCAAAAATCCGGTACATTCTTTTTGAAGGTCAAAAATCATATACACACCGTCTTTTTGCTTTTCTTCTGAAACGCGCCAGTACATCGTATTGTGTTCTTCTCTTCTAAAACAACTGTATCGATCTGCTTGCAAAAATGCGTGCTGCATACGGGCTGCCTTTGGTGCTGCGGAATTTGCTTCTAAAACAATGCCGTACGCACAAGGATACCCTGCATCAAATTCTGAAATATCCAACTTTTTGATAGGACGTGGATATATGTTTTTTTCTTTTTCTGCTAATACAGCAGAAACAAAAGTATCTTCTTCTGCAGTTGCGTCATACTCAAATGTGTATGCTAACTGTGGTGTGATTTTTTCTCTTGTTGGAAGGAAATGCTTATTTTCACGATATTCACAAGTTGTATCACTATATGCTGCTAAAGATGTGCCATTCCATACTTCAAATAAAAGTCCTGGTTTTAATTTTCTTCTTGTAGCAAAATTATTGTCTCCACATACATAATGACCAATTAACAGTTCATTTGTTCCTTCGTTTACATAAGGCGTGATATCCATTGTATCATATACTTGATAATCTTCGTATCCTTCGTATTGTCCGCAATCTACAAACGCGCCGTTTATATACACTGCATACTGTGTAGAAGCACTGATATATAACGTTGTCTTTTGATCTGCTTTCACCGAAAATGTCTTGCGACATTCAAAATATGTATTTACGAGTTGTTCTGTATCACATGGATGCATAATCCACTGCGCGTTCTTTAATACATTATCCATTTGGTAAATCCTCTTCTTTTCGTATTTTGGTGTTCTTACCCTTTATTATGATGCTTTTTATCTATTTATGCAATGGTTCTTCTCATTATTTTTTTGTACCTTTTACCAAAAGCATACTTTCTCCTGCTTTTAACGTATCTTCCGTCAGATTATTTAGCTTTTTAATCTCTTGCATCGGCATATAATAACGTTTTCCATAGTCCCACAAAGGAGTTTCTTTATCTGCAAAACAAACAACCATCGCAGGCAATGCTGCAAATTTTGCAGTATCTAATGGTCTTGCAGTCACTCCTCCTACACAAGTATAAGATTTTGTATCAAAGACAAGCACAGAAAATGTAACGATGCCTTTGATTTCCATTTCCTGACTGTCGATCAAGCTTGCCTCTGCCTGTTCCATGCGTGGCTCTACTAAAACGATTGGATGCTGTGCATTTTGCATCCCCTCCATTTCTAATGTGTATGGAACAATGCACTCTGCTACTGCATACGGCATTTCTTCATCACCAGTCAAATATAACACTTGAAATAATACGCTGCCCATTAAATGCAGATGATCTTCTTCCCACTGTTCTGCATCTCGAAAAACCGTACCATAACTATGTAAAATCTGTACAGCTTTTGGTGCAGCATCCTTTAATTTATGATTTTGCTTTAACTTACATTTTCCTTCTCCCATCACATACAATGCGGGAGCATGTACCTGTTTTTCTTCCACTTCGAGTTCCTGCCCAATGCCATACATATCCTGCAGCAAAGCAGCTTTTTCTTCATCATAAATACGAATTTGTAAATCCAAAACAGCTTCCAAAAACAGAACTCTTTCTTCTCCATCGCTGTCTGCCTTTATTTCTGCCGTATATTGACTCAATACCGGAAGCACACTCACTTGTCTGTCACTTTCGCATCCACTGCATTCTATCAGCCCATGAAATGGAACTTTTTTAGAAAACATTTTGATAGCTCTTGCACTTCCTTGTGCCATATAAATAAAATAACAGTTCAGTTCTCCTTTTAAACTGACTTTGCCATCCATCGGTCGCACTTCTAATTCTCCAATAGAAATAGATTTCCACAAAAGACTTTGCATGACAGGATAACTTCCCGGAATTTCAATCTCTTCTTTTACACGAAATACATCAGATTTTTTCTGGCACAACTGCATAACTTCCTGCGTTCCAAAGCGTTTTTCTACTTCCATTTCACAATTTACAATATCATCTGTCCATTCTTCTTCCATAAGTTGATGCATATAGGCATGCAGCATAACAACTGACTGAATTGCTATTTTTCTCGTATTAATCATAGAAACTTTAAAATCTTCAATAACTCCTTTTGCACATACCACTTCTCCTGGTACTGCTCCATTTGCATTGATAACTTCTTCAAAAGAAATATTACCTGTAAGTTCTTCTAATCTGCCGCCTTCTTTTGTCTCATACAAGATTTGATATTCCAGATTGCCTTTTACTACGACCTGTTCTCGTCCACTTCTTGTCTCATCAATATGCAATGCGGCATCTTTGAGCAAAATACTCAGACAATCTCCCTTTGCATCAGGCACATTGATATCTTCCTCAATCGTCATTTGTGATGCGGCAGACCATTTTTTCTGCTCCATGTGAATGTTTCGGTACAAAAAATCCATAAAAAAACCTCCCAACATATATAGTTATTTTATGTTGAAAGGTTTTTGATTATGTTATATTTTATAATTCTGTTCTGCCCTCTAATGCTCTTAACAGCGTTACTTCATCGATATATTCTAAGTCACCGCCTACTGGAACACCACTTGCAATACGAGTGACCTTAATGCCAGCTGGTTTAATAAGCTTGCTGATGTACATTGCTGTCGTCTCGCCTTCTAAGCTGGAGTTTGTTGCAATGATTACTTCATCTACATCTTTTTGCAGACGCTGAATCAGTTCAGACAATTTAATGTCACCAGGACCGATTCCAAGCATAGGGGAAATTGCACCATGCAACACATGATATACGCCATCATATTTGCCTGTTTTTTCATAAGCCGCAAGATCTCTTGGATTTTCTACGACCATGATTACACGATGATTGCGTTTTGGATTTGCACAGATTGGACATATTTCATTGTCTGTCAATGTAAAACACTCTTTACAGTACTGAACGTGTGTCTTTGCATTGAGCATTGCCTGACTTAAACTTTCCACACGTTCTTTAGGCATATTCATAATGTGAAAAGCCAGTCTCTGTGCCGTTTTAGGACCAATCCCCGGCAGAGTTCCCAATTCTTCTATTAACTTGTTGATATGCCCGCTAAACATGTCCATTAGAAAGGAAATCCTCCACCAAGACCGCCTGTCATCTTGCTCATCATAGAATTAGATGCATCTTCTGCCTGCTTCATAGCTTCGTTGATTGCTGCCATGATTAAATCTTCTAACATTTCTACATCATCTGGATCTACTGCTTCTGGAGAAATCTTTACAGATGTAACTTCTTTTTTACCTGTTACACATACTTCTACTGCACCGCCGCCTGCTTTTGCTGTAAAAGTCTTTTCTTCTAATTCTTTCTGACCTTCTTCCATCTGACGCTGCATTCTCTGTGCCTGCTTCATCAAATTGTTCATATTTCCTGGCATTCCCATGCCGCCTGGAAATCCACCACGTTTTGCCATAATAAAATCCTCCTAAAATTCTAAATCATTCTTCACTTTCATCTAAAAGATCCATCTGGATCAGTTGCGATGTATCCGGATATGCTCGTTCAAATTCTGAACGCTGTTTGATAGGCACTACTTGTACGGACACATGTTTTCCAACTGCGTTTTCCAAAAAGTCTTCCAATGCCTGTACATTTTCCGGAAATCTTGTAAAATAATCACTTTCATATCCGTCTGGAACACCGATGACCAATGCCCCTTCCTGAGATATAGAAAGTTCTGTATTTTTTAGACTTGTTTTCATCAGACCACTCATCCCTCTGCGATAATTTGCAAAGTTTTGGACTACCTCTTTTAATTCCTCTGATACAATATCAGGTAATTTTGGTCTGGTCATTTGTTGCCTGGGTTCTTCTGTCACATATACGGGAGAAGCTGTCGTCTGCACAACAATCCCTTTTTCTACCTGTTCTTCTACTGCTCTTACTCGTTCTAATACAGAATCTGTATCAATTTCCATTGCTGGTCTACATAATTTAATCAATGCAATTTCAATCAAAATACGCTTTCCGCTCGCATAGCGAAGCTGTCCTGATAATTCTGACATAATACGGATGTATCGAAGCAATGCTTCTGTTTCAATCATAGCTGCTTCTTCTTTTAATCTGAGCAAATTATCTGAAGAAACTTCCATAATATCTTCCATTGCCTGCATCTGATTTTTATTTTCATCACCAGAAACTGCCTTTAACAGCATCAAATTTCGTAAGTACCATGTAAAATCCAATACAAACTGACTAAGTTCCCTTCCCTGCATTACAATCTCTTCTAAAATCTGAATACAGCCTACAACATTATATGCCATAACCTCTCTTATCAGTCTGGAAAAGACACCTGTATCTACTGCACCAAGAACATCCAGTGCTTTGTCAAAAGTAAGTGTCTCACCAATATGAAATGCAATACATTGATCTAACAGACTTAGTCCATCTCGCATAGAACCATCGGCTGCCTTTGCAATATAGCGCAATGCCTTTTCTTCAGCCTGCACTCCTTCAATATCAACCAGCTCTTGTAATCTTGCTGTAATCGTATCGATTGTAATACGTTTAAAATCATAACGCTGACATCTGGATAAGATTGTGATTGGTATTTTATGCACTTCTGTCGTTGCCAAAATAAAAATCACATAGCTTGGTGGTTCTTCTAATGTTTTTAACAACGCATTAAATGCACCAATAGAAAGCATATGTACTTCGTCGATGATATAAACTTTATATTTACCTGCTGCTGGGGAATAAGAAACTTCATCCACAATCTCACGAATATTATCTACACCATTGTTAGATGCCGCATCAATTTCAATCACATTCATGCTCGTGCCATTTGCGATTGCTTTGCATGCTGCACATTCTTCACATGGGCTTCCATCTATTGGATGCTCACAATTTACTGCTCTGGCAAAAATTTTTGCAATCGTTGTTTTTCCAGTGCCTCTTGTTCCGGTAAATAAATATGCATGACCGATTCTGCCTGCTTTAATTTGATTCTTTAATGTAGTTACAATGTGATCCTGCCCCTTCACTCCATCAAAAACAGCAGGGCGGAATTTTCTGTACAATGCGGTATATGACATAATACTTCCTCTTTCCAAAATCTCATCTATTAATGTAACATACTTTAGGCCTTTTTACAATCGAATTTAGTCTTCTTTATCGATTCATCGTAACGACAAGATCATTTGCTTTCATAACGGTTGTACCGTTTGGAATGATTGTTTCTGCCCCTCGGATAATCATAACAATCAACTCATTTTCAGCAAGATGCAAATCACTGATACATTTATTACACCAAGGATCTTTTCTTCCAATACGCTTTTCTTCTAACATATCAGCATCCTCTGGAACATACTTTGGCACACTCATAATAAGCGTATCATTTTCCAAAATGCGTGTATCTCCCTTTGGAACGATAGTTTCTGTACCTCGTTTGATCATCAATGCCAAAGAGCCGGCTGGAATGTTTACATCTTTGATTTTTTTATTGATCCAATGATGTCCTTCTGTCACATGTACTTCCATCAAATGTAAAGAGCTTTCTTCCTGATAGTCGTTGAACGTCTTACGAACATCGGCTTCATCATCGATCATATGTAATTTTTTAGCTACAAACGGCAGCAACGTTCCCTGAATAGATACAGAGAATAAAGATACCATAAACACGATATGGAACAAATCCTGTTTCATAGAGATACCGCCTGCTACTGCCATGATTGCAAATACAGAAGATGATGCACCTCTTAAGCCTGCCCAAGAAATCAACAATTTCTGCTGGAAGCTGCTTTTAAATGGTATCATCAGTAAAAATACAGCAATTGGTCTTGCAATGATTGTTAAAAATACTACAATCGCCAAAGCTGTTGGAATAATAGTTGGCATTTGATGAGGGAATGTCAAAAGTCCAATCAAAAAGAAAATCAAAATCTGTGCCAAGCTCGTTACACCATCGAAAAATGGAATTAATGTATGTTTATTTTTAATAACACTGTTACCTGTTAAAATACCAAACAAATATACAGCAAGGTAGGCATTTCCGCCAAGCAGGCTTGTCACGCCATAGCAGCACAATACCATTGCAATCACAAAGATAGTATCAATGCCATCAGAAATCAGTCTTGTTTTGGTCATGATAAAAATACATACCCATGCAAGCAATGCACCAATTCCAATGCCAAGTACAATCTGTAATACAATTGTCAAAAGTACATTTCCAGCTTCTCCGACTAAAATCATATTCATTGCTACGAGTGTGAGCATATAAGAGATTGGGTCGTTACTACCGCTTTCTACTTCCAAAATAGAGGCAGTACCATCTTTTAAGTTCAGTTTATATTTTCGCAAAATAGCGAACACGCTGGCCGCATCGGTAGATGACAATACAGAACCGATTAAGAAACTTTCTGCCATTGTAAACCCTAAAATCTTCCAGCATAAAAGCATTGTAATTAAGGCTGTGGCTACAACACCTAATGTGGATAATACTACAGATTGTACGGCAACTTCTTTGGCAGCACGCCATTTGGTATTAAAGCCACCATAAAACATAATAAATATGAGGGCAGCAGAACAGACATTTTCTGCAAGGCTGAAATTGTCAAATGGTATTTTCATAATACCATCGCTGCCAAACAGCATACCTACAAACATAAATAAGATGAGGGCAGGCATACCAAACTTGTCTGAGAATTTTTCAGCAAGTACACAGGTTAAAATTACACAGGATACGATTAAAATAATGGTTGTCATTGTGCCTCCTTTTAAAAAATAAGTTAGCTGTATTTTACTATAGAGTTTTGATTTTTGCACTACCAAATTTAGGAAATTTATGAATTGTTTAGGTTTTGAGTAGCTTACCCAAACTCCAGCTTGCAAATTATCTTTATTTCTCTTACAATAATGAATGCATATATCACATATATTTAAGAGGATTATTATGGAACAGCATATAAAATTTATGAAGGAAGCAATCCGTCAGGCAAAAAAAGCAGCAAAATTAGATGAAGTGCCTATTGGTTGTGTTATCACTTATCAAGATCAAATCATTGCAAGAGGATATAATCGCCGCAATACAGATAAATCCACACTCGCTCATGCTGAAATTGCCGCAATCAAAAAAGCAAGTAAAGTCATTGGGGACTGGCGTTTAGAAGAATGTACACTTTATGTAACATTAGAACCATGTCAGATGTGCGCAGGTGCTATTGTGCAGGCTCGTATTCCTCGTGTTGTCATTGGCACAATGAATGCGAAGGCAGGATGTGCAGGCTCTGTATATAATTTATTACAAGAACCTAAATTTAATCATCAAGTAGAAGTGATTTATGATGTTATGAGAGAAGAATGTACACAAATGCTGACTTCCTTTTTTATAGAGCTTCGTAAAAAGCATAAAGAGAACAAAAAGAAAGTCCTTGACAAATCTTCTGAAACACTGTAAACTTCTAATATCGTGCATCGGATTAGGCGGGTGTTTCTGTGGCTGGCCTCTCTGTGCAGTGTCGATGTTTGGGTCTTACGCAAAGCGAAACTACGAATCGTGTCAGGTCGGGAACGAAGCAGCACTAAGTAGACCTTCCTTGTGACGTAAGGGTGCCTGGCGGAGCTGTCGGAGGGGTATCGCACAGGAGCATCCACTTAGACCGATGCACGTTTTTTGTTTTACAACAAAATTTTCATATATTGAAAAAGAAAGGGATTATTATGTATTCTTCTTGTACTCTTTGTCCTAGAAATTGTCATGCAGACCGTACAAATGGCAGTCTTGGATACTGCTCTATGCCAGAAACGCTTATGGTTGCTCGTGCTTCTTTACATATGTGGGAAGAACCTTGTATTTCAGGTACAAATGGCTCTGGTACTGTATTTTTCAGCGGCTGTAATTTAAAATGCGTATTCTGTCAAAATCATACAATTGCTATCGGTCAAAAAGGCAAAGAGATTACCATTCCTCAGCTTTCTGACCTATTTTTCATGCTTCAGGATAAAGGTGCACATAATATCAATCTCGTAACACCAAGCCACTATATACCAAGCGTTGCTTCTGCCCTCACTTATGCAAAGCTGCATGGCCTAACGATTCCTATTGTTTATAATACAAGCGGTTATGACAGTGTAGAAAGTCTTTCTTTGTTAGATGGTCTGGTAGATATTTATCTTCCTGATTTTAAATATGTTTCCAGCGAGCTGAGTTTACGTTATTCCCATGCTTCTGACTATTTTGAAACAGCATCCAAAGCACTGGCAGAAATGTATCGCCAAGTCAAAGACCCTGTCTTTGATGGGGAACTTATGAAAAAAGGAATTATCGTAAGACATCTGCTTCTTCCCGGATGTACCAAAGACAGCAAAGATGTCATTCGTTACCTATATGAAACATATGGAGACCGCATTTTTATCAGTATCATGAATCAATATACGCCTCTCCCACACGTTTTTGCTTATCCTGAAATCAATAGAAAAGTCACCGAAGCTGAATATGATGACGTTGTAGATTTTGCAATCGACCTCGGTGTAGAACAAGGATTTATCCAAGAAGGGGATACTGCTTCGGAAAGTTTTATTCCCGAATTTGATTTTACCGGATTATTATAGTATATTTTGAAGCGAGTGCTGATTTTTGCTGTGCTTAAATCTGCACTCGCTTCATATAATAACCAAAGCTTCCTTCTCTTGCTGGTGTTACAGCTCCTTCAAAACTTTCAAATCCATAAAACAATGCTGCATTTTTTTCTTTTTCATAAAATACTCCCGGCACTCCTAAATAATACTGAACCTGTTGTCCTTGTTTCATTCTTCCAAGCAGTAAATGTCTATAATGATAGAAACCATGCAATAAAAAGCTATTTTGCACCATCGGCTGATATCGTTCCTGTAAAATCACAAAATCTCTCGGTTCTATAGATAAATAAGCTCGTCCATCCTGAAACGGATGCACAATTGGATAGATAGCACATAACTGCGTCCACTTATTTGTGTGCAAATGCATTGCTTCTGATTGCGGAGGCTTCGTATCTGACGGTTCTGGTTTTTTATTATCCGATACTTTTGAAAGTTCCTGCTTTGGAATGTTCTTTTCGTTGCTGTTTTCTGTACTTGAAACTACTTTTGCTTGCTCTTGTTTTGTATGCGTAACCTCTTTTGGAGTTTTGGCATGTTCTGTCATTTCTTCTATCATTGGAAGCCATTTTTGTTCCAGAGAGCCTTCCGTTTTTAAATCTATACACACTCCTGTAACCTGTTTATATGGCAATGCTTTATGTCCTAGTGTATTTGTGCTGCATTTTATATAGAAGTTGCCTTTTCCTTTATGTAATGTAATACGCCCTAATAAAGACTGTACATTCCCAGATAATACATAAACAGGATATGTTCCCTGCGTATTTCCGCAGCTTGTCACTACAGCTTCTATTCTGCACACTTCATCCATCGCAAGAAATTTTATCGTACCAACTCCTTTTACTTGTCCTTCTTTTCTATTCCAAATAAAATATTCCGTTTTTTTGTCAAAAAAATACACGTTCCCACCTCCTATACTATAAAAGTATATGAAGCAGAAACGTGCAGTATTATTCTTCTTCCAAATATTTAAGATAATTTACGACCATCAAAGCAATTTTTAATGTCATTGCATCATCAAACAAACGAATATCCAGTCCAATACTCTTTTGCAGTTTTTCAATACGATATACTAACGTATTACGATGGAGGAATAACTGTCTGGATGTCTCAGATACATTCAGATTGTTCTCAAAAAACTTATTAACGGTCTGCAATGTTTCTTCGTCCAATTCTTCTGGAATATGGTCACCAAAAATCTCTTCGATAAACATTTTACAGAGACTGACCGGAAGCTGATAGATCAAACGGCCAATTCCGAGTGTATCGTAAGAATTGATGTTGTTCTCACTATAAAAGATTTTTCCAACATCCAACGCCATTCTCGCTTCTTTGTAAGATTTAGAAACATTTCTAAGTTCCTGCACCATTGTACCGAAACCAACTTTGACATTAATCATAACTTCTGTGTTAATCATATCTGTCACAGTATGGGCAACCTGCATCATCGTCTCAGCATCTGCACCATGTTCAAAAGATTTGATCAGAACAAGACTCTTTTCATCTACCGCAGTAATGTAATCTCCATTCTGAGCAGAGAAAATATGTTTGAGCAATTCACTCACTACATTGTTCATTTCTTCACCTGTGTCAATCAAATATACACAGCGCGGAACGCTTGTTTCAATATGTAATTTTTTGGCTTTATTATAGACGTCTACTAAAAGCAGATTATCCAATATTAAATTCTGGAAGAAATTGTTGCGGTCAAATTTATCTTTATATGCAGCAACGAGTCTTTCAATCTGTGCAGCAGCAATACGACCTATCATATAGGTATCTTCGCCAAAGCCTTGTGCTACCAATATATAAACCAACTCCTGTTCTTCCCTAACTTTTAATAAGTGGAAGCTTCCTATCATCTGACTGTCTGCAGGTGATTCTGCAAAAGCCATCAATACATCTTTTTCCGGTTTCTGCATATTTGCAGTGGCAACTACCGTTTCACCATTCAAATCAAATATGCCTAAATCTACGCGGGTAATTGTCTTTAGGTCATCTAAACTGGATTGTAAAATCTGATTTGTAATCATCGTCTCACCCTAACATACTCTTGTCTGATTTTGATATAGTTTCTAGCAACGAACGGCGGAGCGTTTTTATATGCTAGGAAATCAAGTTATTTTCTAGTATATAATATAAATAAAGGGGATGCAAGATGCATCCCCTCTCACTTGTTCATTTCAGATTAGTTTGTGATAACCTGCTCTGTTTCCTTATCGAATACGTGGATCTTTTCTACGTTGAATGCAATATGTAATACATCATCAACTCTAGCCTTAACGCTTGAGCTTTCTCTGATTGTTACAGTCTTGCCAGCGAAATCTACATATAAGTAAACTTCTGCACCAAGTAATTCGAATACGTTAACCTTAGCATCAAATGTTACAACGTTATCTTTGCTGCCTGCTTCGAAGATATGTTCTGGACGAACACCCATGATAACTTCTTTGCCTGCATAACCGCCAGCGATTAACTTCTTAGACTTGTCAGCTGTTAAAGCGATTTCTTTTCCAGCTACCTGTAAGTATGCTGTGTCACCCTTAACAGCAACCTTAGCATCGATGAAGTTCATCTGTGGAGAACCGATGAAACCAGCAACGAACTTGTTCTGTGGCTTCTCGTATAAGTTCTGAGGAGAGTCAACCTGCTGGATAACACCATCCTTCATAACTACGATTCTTGTACCAAGTGTCATAGCTTCTACCTGGTCATGTGTTACGTAGATGATTGTAGCACCTAATCTCTGATGTAACTTAGCGATTTCGATACGCATCTGTACACGTAATTTAGCATCCAAGTTTGATAAAGGTTCGTCCATAAGGAATACCTTAGGATTACGAACGATAGCACGACCCATAGCAACACGCTGTCTCTGACCACCAGAAAGAGCCTTTGGCTTACGATCTAATAATTTTTCAAGGTCAAGGATCTTAGCTGCTTCCTTAACTACTTTGTCGATTTCAGCCTTTGGTACTTTTCTTAACTTAAGACCGAATGCCATGTTGTCATATACAGACATATGTGGGTAAAGAGCGTAGTTCTGGAATACCATAGCGATATCTCTATCCTTTGGTTCTACGTCGTTACAAAGCTTATCACCGATCCATAATTCACCAGCGGAGATATCTTCCAAACCAGCGATCATACGAAGTGTAGTTGTTTTACCACAACCTGAAGGACCTACGAAGATGATGAATTCCTTATCTTCTACTTCAAGGTTAAAGTCTTTTACAGCAACGAATCCATTAGGATATACTTTGCTGACATCTTTTAATGTTAAGCCTGCCATTTATAATTTCCTCCAAAAAAGAATAATTTATATTTGCATCAATAAATGCCTCTCGTATGTTGATAGTATAACCTTTCACGTCGTTTTTTGCCATATTCGTTTTCAACAATTTTTTGTTTTTTTCTTGTTACTTTTGACATTCAACCTCAGATTTTCCTATCTTTTTGTGCATTCTGCACATTTTTTCGGATTTTCTCCGTCATTTTGCACACTTTATCTTTAAAAGTACGCTGCAAGCCTTATTCAGCCTGCTCATTTTTGTCCTCAACAGGTGCTTCTTCTGTTGCTGTTTCTGCATCTGTCTGTGTATTTTCCTGTTCTTTTTCCATTGCTGCAATTACATCTGCAACATTTGTAGGAAGTTCGCCATATTTTGCAAATTCTTCATCTTCATCATCTAAAGTCCAGTGGTCTTCAATGATTTCGCCATCTGCTGTACGTTCAATACCTTCCATTTTATCAAATACACGACTGTACAACATTGTCTGTACATAAGCTGGAACACTTAAACCTAACATAATGACTGCTGGTGTAAGTGCATTTGTTATGCTCTGAATTAAAATAGGCGCAAAAGAAATTAAAATCATCATAAAGCTCTTAGGGAAGTTTAATGCACCAACCATAAAAGAGTTTTTGATAGTTGTTTTGATTGGATTTTCATAACGACACTGTAATGGGAATAACCATACATAGCTGAATGCATATAACACGATTGCTACGATTACTACGATTTCGATGAGTAAAGATACATCTTCCATCTGACGAATGTATACAAAATCAATAAATAATACTGCTGCAATCACTACATAGATTAAGCCAAGCACTACAGATTGTTTAAAGTTCTCCTTAAAAGATTTAAAAAAGCTCTTTGTTATAGGAGCACCTTCATTACGATACATTTTCAACAATACATAGTGCATTGCTGTGAGTGCTGGTCCTATTGTAATAATAGGAATACAACAAATGAGTGTTAAAATGTCCAGATACATCAAGTCAGCAAATTTATTCATTCCCTGCATAAACTTACTGTCCAGTTTGAAAAGATTGTCCATGTTCTTACCTACCTTTGTATATTTAATATCATGGGCGTATAGCGTAACCCATTTTCCATTTTTTCCTCTTCTAATGCCGTAAATCCTTGTGAAACATAAAATGGCATCCCCGTTGCTATCGCATTGGCTGTCAGATTCAAAACGCCCTGTTTTGAACAATACTGTCTGCACATTTCCAAAAGTCTCGTTCCGATTCCCATACCTTGAAATTCTTTGCGTACAAAAAATAATGAAATATGTGAACTGCCTTTTAATGCAAGCATCCCGACAATCTTCCTGCCCTGATATGCACAAAAAAGTGGAAAACGACCTTGTAGAAATTCGATATATAATTGTGTACTGGTAATTCCTTCTCGAAATATAGTTACTGCCTCTTCACCAGAAACCTTTGAAGCCACCTGCTGAAATGTTCTCCATGCAACTGCAATTGCCGCATCCCAGTCATTGACTTCTGCACATTTTACAACAATTTCTCCCATAAAATCACCCATTTTGAGGAAAATCAACATAAATGATTATATATCCAACTTCCTCGTTTTGCAATATTTCCCCTTTAGAGTTTATACATTCTTAACAAAATGCTCCTTTTGAAGCAATTTTTCACCTCAAAAAGGAGCATAATAATCATTTATTATTTATTAGCAGATTTCTGCGCCTGCTGGCATTTCTTTTTCAGGAGTTACTAATGCAAGATTTCCATCTGCATCTTCTGCACAAAGCAACATACCTTCACTCTTTACACCTGCAAGTGTTGCTGGCTTTAAGTTTACTAAAACCATAACTTTTTTGCCAACCATTTCTTCAGCAGAATAATGCTGCTTGATACCAGAAACGATCTGCTTTACCTGAGAACCAATCTTTACCTGAGAGCAAAGTAATTTTTTGGATTTCTTTACTTCTTCACAAGCAATGATTTCACCAACCTGGAACTGAAGTTTTGCAAAATCGTCATATTCGATTTCGTCTTTTGCTTCGATATCGATAACTGGTTCTTCTGGTTTTACTTCTTCCTTTGGTTTCTGCTGTTCCATAATCTTTTCTACTTCTACCATGATGTCCTCCAATTTTAATCTTGCAAATAACATAGTAGGTGCATCTGTTACATGACCTTCTGCTGGATATAATCCGCTTTCCTTGCATTCTTCAAAGCTTCTAAGAGGGCAATTAAGCTGTTCAGCAATTGCATTTGCTGTACGAGGCATAAATGGCTCTAATAAGCTTGCTGCTGTAATAATGCAGTCACAAAGGTTATACATAACTTCGCTTAAACGATCCTTGTTTGCTTCGTCTTTTGCAAGTACCCATGGCTCTGTTTCATCAATATATTTATTGCAGCGTTTGATTGCTGTAAAGATTTCTGTAATTGCATCTGCAACACGAAGGTTATCCATCTTTGCTGCAACTTTGTCTACTGCTGCTGTTACAGTTGCCTTTAAGTCAGCATCTACATCTGCTGTTACACCTGTTTTCTTTACAACACCGCCAAAATACTTATTTGTCATGGAGATTGTTCTGTAAACAAGGTTTCCAAGTGTATTTACAAGGTCAGAATTGAAACGTTCTACCATAAGTTCCCAGCTGATTACACCATCATTTTCAAATGGCATTTCATGAAGTACAAAGTAACGAACAGCATCTACGCCAAATAAACGAACCATATCGTCTACGTAGATTACATTGCCTTTAGACTTACTCATCTTGCCATCACCCTGTAATAACCATGGATGACCAAATACCTGCTTTGGTAATGGTTCGCCAAGTGCCATTAAGAAGATTGGCCAATAAATTGTATGGAAACGAATAATATCTTTTCCAATTAAATGTAAATCTGCTGGCCATAATTTCTTGTACTGTTCACTGGAATTGCCGTCTGCATCGTAACCAATACCTGTGATATAGTTTGTTAAAGCATCTAACCATACATATACAACATGTCTGTCATCGAAGTCTACTGGAATACCCCATTTGAAAGAAGTTCTAGATACACACAGATCCTGTAAACCTGGTAATAAGAAGTTATTCATCATCTCGTTTTTACGAGAAACTGGCTGAATAAATTCTGGATGTGTATTGATATGCTCGATTAAACGATCTGCATATTTGCTCATTTTAAAGAAATATGCTTCTTCCTTTGCTGGCTTTACTTCTCTTCCACAGTCTGGGCATTTGCCATCTACTAACTGAGATTCTGTCCAGAAAGATTCACATGGAGTACAGTATAATCCTTCATAAGCACCTTTATAAATATCGCCCTGATCATATAATTTCTTAAAAATCTTCTGAACCTGCTTTTCATGGTCTTTATCTGTAGTACGGATGAATTTATCATAAGAAGTATCTACTAAATCCCATAATTCTTTGATTGTGCCAGCTACACCGTCAACAAATTCCTGACAGCTTACGCCTGCATCATTTGCCTTTAATTCGATTTTCTGGCCATGTTCATCTGTTCCTGTCTGGAAAAATACATCATAACCATCTTTTCTTTTGTATCTTGCAATACTGTCTGCAAGCATAATCTCATAGCTGTTTCCAATATGTGGTTTGCCTGAGGTATATGCAATAGCAGTCGTAATATAATACTTTCCTTTACTCATTTTTTCACCTTTCCATTTACTTTATAAATAAATATTTGATAATAACTATCTTCAGTATCGAATGTAATGTCGTCCATCCATTCTAACCCAATCTCCTCTGCGTTTACAATATCTTTTTTGTTCCATACTGCTGCTGCCAAATTTCTTATAACAGCAAAGCAATACGACTACAAAAAGAACTAATCCAATGATCCACATATGATGATCTTGTGTATGTTCATCATTGTACTTAAAATATCGCAAAAATGCATCTAATACAGGCTCGCTGTTTATGACAAGTTCTGCTTTGTGAGATACGCTGCTTTTCACAAAAGCAAACATCTGACCTAACAATGTCATATTTTCTGCGATATAAATTCCAAGCATCATGCAAAATCCATACACCAGCTCTTTATGTGCTTTTAACTGACCGCATATTGCTAATATTATCAAAAATAAAAGCAAAAATCCAAGCCATGCAAAGCCACATAAAACAAGAGATGACATTATTGCATACAACGCCACATAGAAAAAGCTCCATATTTTATGCTCTCTACGATACAGATACATAATACCAACATAGGTGTACCATACACAGAAAGTCCATGCACTACAAAAAAGCATTGTAGGTAAAAAATAAAGAAATAATTGCTACAATCATTCCTTTATCCGTAAACTCTCTTGCTAATGCATACATACCAACATAACTTGTAATCTGACAAATGACCTACAAGACCATGTATGCTATAAAAGGAGGACATATTTTAAACAATAATACTGCCAGCGGAGCTGGTGGTGTCATAGCCGTTTTGGATGCACCGCTCAAGAATTCTGGTATGATACCATCTCCGCTGAACAGATATTTTGCCTGATATATATAATTGATCAATTCCACATCAAATTGGTCATGATACGGAATGACAGCGTCTGTTCCCAATATTATATATGGGATAAATGATAATAAAACTGCGATAAAACCAACTGTAAAAATTTGCTTATTTGTTACTTTACGCAAGTTTATTTTCATATGAACATTACTCTCCTACTGGAAACTGCTCCATGATTGCTTTTACGTTTGCAGCAACATCTCCCTTAAATACAGAGCTGCCTGCTACAAAGATATTTGCTCCTGCATCGATTACTTTAGCGATGTTATCTTTACCAATACCACCATCTACCTGAATGTCTGCTTTTGCACCTCTTGCTGTGATGATGCTGCGAAGCTCGCGAACCTTGTCTGTACAGTATTCAATATAAGACTGTCCACCAAATCCAGGCTCTACTGTCATAATCAGTACCATATCTACCATATCAAGGTATGGCAGCACTTCTTCCACCGGAGTACCTGGTTTGATAGAAATACCAGCTTTACATCCAAGAGAATGAATCAGTTCGATACATTCCTTTGGCTGATTTGTAGCTTCTAAATGAAATGTTACTAAATCTGCACCTGCTTTGATAAAGCGTTCAATATACTTTTCTGGTTCTATGATCATAAGATGCACATCAAAAAAGCGGTCTGTTGCTTTACGGAAAGACTCAATCAATGGCAGACCAAATGAAATGTTTGGAACAAACACGCCATCCATAACATCCAGATGCACCCACTGTGCACCTGCTTCGTCAATTTTATGCAATTCCTCACCTGCATGTAAAAAATCACAAGCAAGCATGGAAGGAGATAAAATATATTCCATTCTTATTTACCTAAAAATTCCTTTGTTGTTTTGTATACACCATCTGCATCTAAGCCGTAGAATGCCATTAACTGTTCAGCAGTACCAGACTGACCGAATGTATCCTGTACACCAATTCTCTTTACTGGAGTTGGAGCAAGTTCTGTTAATGCTTCACATACAGCAGAACCAAGACCACCGATAATAGAGTGTTCTTCTACTGTTACTACTTTTCCTGTCTTCTTTGCAGAAGCTGCGATTAATTCGCTGTCTAATGGCTTGATTGTACAGATATTGATAACTTCTGCATCTACACCATCTGCTGCCAACATTTCTGCTGCCTTTACTGCACTGTCTACACATACGCCAGTAGCTACGATTGTAACGTCTTTACCTTCTCTGATTACAGTACCTTTGCCGATTTCAAACTTGTAATCTGGCTTATCGTTGATAACAGGAACTGCAGAACGACCAAATCTCATGTAAACTGGACCTTCGTATTCTACTGCTGCACGAATACAAGCTCTTGCTTCCACATCATCTGATGGGTTCATAATAACCATTCCAGGGATTGCTCTCATAATAGCAATATCTTCTATACACTGATGAGAAGCACCATCTTCACCAACAGTAACGCCTGCATGTGTTGCACCGATTTTTACGTTTAAGTGTGGATATGCGATAGAGTTACGAATCTGTTCAAAACAACGGCCTGCTGCGAACATAGCGAAAGAACTCATAAATGGAATCTTTCCTGTTGTTGCAAGACCTGCTGCGATACTTGCCATATTTGCTTCTGCGATACCACAGTTAATATGTCTTTCTGGATATGCTTTCTGGAAAACTGCTGTTTTTGTAGACTTTGTAAGGTCTGCATCCAAAACTACGAGATTTGGATATTCTGCACCTAATTCTTTTAAGGCAGCACCATAGCTTTCTCTAGTTGCAATTTTCTTTACATCTGACATAATGCTTCACCTGCTTTCTCTAATTCTTCCATTGCCTGTGCAAACTGCTCGTCATTTGGAGCCATACCATGCCATCCAGCTTCATTTTCCATGAAAGAAACGCCTTTTCCTTTGATAGTCTTGCAGATGATTGCAGTAGGCATTCCCTTTGTAGCCTTTGCTTCCTTAAATGCTGCATCAATCTGGTCAAAATCATTACCATCGATGTTGATTACATGGAAGTTAAATGCTTCAAATTTTTTGTCGATTGGGTACGGAGAGCAAACGCTGTCAATAGCACCATCAATCTGTAAATTGTTATTGTCAATAATTACGCAAAGGTTGTCTAACTTGTGGAAACCTGCAAACATTGCTGCTTCCCAAACCTGACCTTCCTGAATTTCACCATCACCAAGTAATGTATAAGTACGGTAGTCTTTACCGTCCATTTTAGCTGCTACTGCCATACCAACTGCTGCTGAGATACCCTGTCCTAAAGAACCGCTGGACATATCAACGCCTGGTGTGTACTGCATACTTGGATGTCCCTGAAGATAAGAACCTAACTTACGAAGTGTTACCATATCTTCTACTGGGAAGAATCCCTTTAATGCTAATGCAGCATATAGACCTGGTGCTGTATGACCCTTAGATAATACAAAACGGTCTCTGTCTTCCCACTTTGGATTTTTAGGATCTACATTCATTTCTTCAAAATATAAATAAGTAAAAATATCTGCTGCAGATAAAGAACCACCTGGATGTCCTGCCTTTGCAGCATGTAAACCAATTAAAAGGTTCTTACGAACCTCTACAGCCATTTTCTGTAGTGCTAATTTGTTCATTTGCTCCTCCAATCTTGTGAAACGTTCACAAACTAATTCAACTTAATATTATAATCATACCTAATAAAAGTCAATTAAAATTGATTATTTATAGCCAAAATATCATTTTTTTCCTATTCAAAAACATATATTTTAAAAAAGTCTGTTGGTTTATTATGGCCTTTTCCAAAAAACGTTTTTTGTTTCCTATTACTTTGATTATTGCAATGCTGACCATTCGTGGTTTTTTCCTGTATACCATACGTTCAAATCCTTTTACAACACTCTGTGATCAGATTGCACAAGACATTTTATACGACAATCCGTTTGAACTGCACTACTCCATTGCTTATCCAGAAAACCTCGGACTAGAACATATCCGTACAAACCTTGTCGCATTCGATCCAACACATCTTACCAAATCCAAACAGATTTGGAATACATATGCAGACTCCTTACAGCAGATTTCGCCAAAAGAGCTTAATCTGGAAGGAAAGTATTTATACCAATTGCTTTCCAGATATATCTCTTTGCAGCAAAAAAGTTTTAATTTTTCTTATTATGACAATCCACTTTCCTGTTCTAACGGTATTCACAGCCAGCTTCCTATTTTACTTTCCGAATACACATTTCGCAGAAAAGAAGATGTAGAAAATTATTTATCTTTACTCACTCAAATTCCCGATTATCTAAATGGAATTGCTCTGTATGCTTCCTTACAAGAAGAACAAGAGATTTTTCTTTATCGCGGCCACATTTCTACGTTGGTCAAACAATGTCTGGAAATGTTCCCAAAAAGTCAGCTTATGGCACATACTCATTTTTTACAGACCAGTTTTACAAAACGGCTGGATATTTTATTAAAAAAGCAACTAATTTCTTCAGAAGAATATACTTCCTATCAGCAAAAAAATGACCTTCTCCTGCAAAATCAGCTTGCTCCTGCATATGAACAGCTTGCAGCCTCCATACAATCTTTAACTGGGACTTCTTCTCTTTACGGACTTAGCAAGCTGCCAAACGGCAAAGAATATTATGCACTTTTATTACAATCCAATACAGGCTCTTTTCGTTCTGTAGAAGAACTTCGCACATTGCTTTATGAGCGCTATCAAATGCTGTATCAAAATTATCAAGCTCTGCTAAAAAAAGGCACTTATATTTCCCAATTAACCTTTCCTATAGAAGTTCCTTCTGAAATGTTAAAACAGCTTTATGAAAGCTCCCAAAAAGACTTTCCACCTTTACCAGCATTAGATACCGACGCCTTTTGGCAAATACAGCTAAAAGAAGTAGATGGTATTCTTGCAGACATGAGTGCCCCTGCATTTTATATGACACCTCCTATTGATGCCAATTACGAACATACTATTTATATCAATCCAAACGCCAATCTGGAAACATTAGATTTATACACTACACTTGCCCATGAAGGATTTCCGGGACATTTATATCAAACGGTCTACAGCCAATCTTTTTTAGCTAAACAGCAAGCACCTCTACTGCGTCATCTCTTGTATTATGGCGGTTTTACCGAGGGTTGGGCTGTTTATGCAGAGTTATATTCTTACGATTATGTGCCTGACCTGTTTGCCCAGCAAATATTAGATGGTTCTATAGATAAAGAAGCGCTGTTAGACACCCTTGCCATTTGTCGCTATAATCGTGAAATCCAGCTTTGTATGTGCAGTATATTAGATTTTTACATTCACTATGACGGTGCAAGCCTTTCTCAAGTAACAGATGTATTAAAAGCACTTGGATTAAACAGTTCTGCTGCCCAAAGCATTTATGAAACAATCTGTGACAGCCCTACAAATTATCCAAAATATTACATCGGCTATTTAGAAATCCTGCAATTAAAAGAGCAGGCACAAAAACTCTGGGGTGATGACTACTCTGACTTCCGTTTCCATCAATGGATTTTAGAAAGTGGCGGCGGAGATTTTGAAAGCCTTTCTTGGCTTTGTCACACCGATGCGTAATTGTCCTGCTGTGTTGTCTCTGCCTCACATTAGAGGCAGAGAACTCTTATTCTACTATTTCATTTGTTTCTATATTTCTTACATCAAAAAATAATACTGTTTGACTTCTAAATAAATCTCTGTCCTGATGCAAATGTCCCATATACCAATGCTTATATGTTACCGTTTTTCTTATATCTTCCAAAAAATTATTAAGTGGTTTTTCTTCCAGATGGTTTGGATGGATTATGTACATCGTTTCTTCTGGTGCTGTATGCGTAATAATATAATCTACTTCATTATTATATTTTTGCAAGTTTTCAATTGCCTCTTTCATCTCTTCATCTGTCGGCATTTCTTGTGGCCACCAGCTACGATGCGGTGTTCGCACAGCTTTATCGATGCTATAACCTCCACCAAAAGTAAATATTTTTTTGCCTTCTATTTCAAAAACCTGTCCTCTCATCAAATGAATGATTTTCGGTGTCCCAGCTTCATCACGTTGTATTACATGAACTTTTCCTCCACACCACAATTCAATCGGATATGTATCAATCAAATCAAAATTTTCATGATTACCATCTACCCATAAAATCTGATAAGGCTTTTTTGACATATATTCCAAAAATTCTTTTTCAGATTTACTTCCTTTAAATAGATAACCAAAATCACCACAAACAATTAACTTATCCTTTTCGGATAAATACTTTTCCAATGGTGACTGCAAATATGTAAATCGTCCTTCTTCTCCGTGTGTATCTCCTGTAACATATAACATACAAGTCCTCCATTTTTTAACATTTTTTCTGTTTCTCGTTCTTTTGATTGTAACATATTGTTACTTATATTTTCACTTTCTTTTTATAAATATTTTTTGACACTAACTATAACATTCTACATAATTTTGAAATTCTTTCATATAATCCTTACTTGTTTTTCTCTTGATTGCTACCATGTGCAGTTCTATTTCAAATTTCTGTTCCGATATTCTAATAAATCTATATAAAAGCCTAATTTGAGATTTATCTCTTCCATGTGCTTTGAATGTATAAAATCCGTTTCCTAACACATCGTATTTCAAAGTTTCATTATTAAATATTTTTTCAAATGGAACACCATAGCTTTCTTCAATCTCAATCATTTGTTTCAATTTCTTAAGTGCTTTGATTATTTCCTTTTTCTCATTTGGAGAATATTTCTTTATACATTCATACTCTTCATAATATGTGGCGTTATTGTCTTTTGTCATAGTAACTGTTCCTTATCTAATGTTCTTCACACTTTGATTATACTACAATGCATAAACTTTTTGATTCCTACATATTTTTCTTTCTATGCACAATTATTATAGTACATTTTCAAGCTCATTACTATTCTCTAATCAAAATCACAATCATCAGCATCTATTCTTTCTTCATCTCCAAAACGTCCAGAATTACCAAACAACGCTATATGTTCTTCTCTACTTGTGCAAAGCATTTCCTCTGCAAACATTTCTTCTAAAGCATCGATTTTGCCATCGCGATTTAAATCTTTCCACTTACACATATCTTACCCTCCCCCAAATTCATATAGATTATTTATTTTAATATTCCCTTATGATTTCTTCCTCAATTCCATACATCTTTTTGAACGTTTCTATATCTTTCTGGCTTTTAATCAGCATAATTTCTTCTATTTCACCTGTATGGATATCCTTAAATCCTGCAATCTGTTCACCATTGCAAATGCTTGCCTTTATGATTGGTTTCTTTTGTTCTTTGTCATAAGATTTTGATATGATTTTTTTCTTAAAAAGTCCCATTTTGGTTACCTTCCTTTACATGAAATATCTCTACGAATCTATCCCAAATTTGCAAAACAGAAAAGAATGTTTATCATCTCTGCTAACGTTATCGTTATATTATTTTTTATTTAGTGAAAAGCCAGTGATTCCTCCTACTATTCCACCAAATATATGTGCCACATTAGAAATATTGTCTTTTATTGCAATGCCTTCATAAAACTGCTGCCCTAAAAAAATTGCTGCAACTAAAATAGCTGTAAGTGGAATTTCTCCTTCACGAAAACTTGTAAAAGATGCTAATAAAATAAATGCAAAACAAACACCGCTGGCTCCGCATAATGCCACATTCCAGAAAAATACGTAATTGATAACTCCTGTCACAAGTGCAGTAATTGCAATGGTCTGTAAAATCTTTCCTGAACCATACTTTTCTTCAAGCATTGGGCCAAGCAACAAAATATAGGACATATTTCCAATAAAATGTTCCCATCCAGAATGACCTAATACATGCGTAAAAAAACGTACATACGTCATTAAAGAGGTCAAGGAAGAATGATATGTCATGAATGCTAATTGATTGCTGACTCCTCGTGTAATATAGTTCAAAATTAACACCACAAAACATATTGCAACAAAGCCTAATATAACAGGTGAATTAAATGTAATTTTATATTTTCGTTTCATAAAACCACCTTTCTCTCTGCGTACCTTAATATTATTTTATCACTTGTTAACACTAATTTTTTTATACTTTTTCGAATCAAATATGTTTCATAATCCAGTCTTTGAATATACCACAACATTCTCTAAGCACATTATTAGGAAGATATAATATATTGGATTGTGCTGCTATTCCGCAAACACCGTTTAAATCTTGTGCTTTAGCAATCTGAACTGCTCTAAACATATGAAAATTATTTGTTACAATGCCTACGCTGCTATAAGGCTGCTGCATAAGTGCTTTACTATATTTGATATTTTCTACTGTGTTGGTAGATTTATCTTCTAAAAGAATACGATTTTCTTTTATTCCATGCTGCATCAAATAATCTGCCATTCCTTCTGCTTCTGAAAATGGTTCATTCGCACCCTGACCTCCAGAAACAATACATATAGTATTAGGATTTTCTTCTAAATAATCAATTGCTGCATCCAATCTGTATCTGAGTACGACACTTGGTCCATTTTCTCTAACTTGTGCCCCAAGTACGATAATGTAATCTAGATTTGGCTCACCCGTAGAATAAAATTTTCCTGCAATCATACTGCAAAATATTACTAAAACAGCAATGCCTATGCCCACCAATGAATGAAACATTATATTTATTGTTTTGTGCAAAACAAAATACTCTTTAAAAATGAGAAATGCCCAAATTAAGAAAAACGCACCAATGACTTCCCAAATCAGCCAAAACAACGTTCCAGATCCTACTTGAAGAATTAAAATCCCATATAATACCGATAAAATTCCAAGTACAATTAAAATATATTTACCCATTCTTCTGTTCCTTTCCTAGCATTAAAAATCCATTTTTATTCCTTATGCTGTAGAGTCTGTAAAATCCAGAAAGACTAATTTCACCCAATCCAAAAGTAACATTTAGCACATGATATTATATTTCCTCATGCATTTGACTTGTATAATCAATCCATTCATTTTGATAAGCACCATATTCCGTACCAGACACTTCACGATAAAATACTGCTGTTGCAGCCTTCTTATAAGGTGTCAGCCAAAGATTACCAATTCCAAATGTGAAAGAACATAAAATACTCCATCCAATAAAACTGAATTGCAGACAGAATAATCTCCATCTATTTCCTTCCATCATCTGTTTAGATCTGCTGATTGCTTCACTTGCAGATAATTCTGGATGGTCAGCCAGAATATATTCTGTCATTGCATAACTGTAAGATGCCATGACTCCTGGAATAATAAATAACAGCGACCACAACAAAACATAAATACTTCTAAGCAATCTTGCTGCCACAGCCCTCTGCCAATATGCAAAATATGCAAACAGTTCTTCAAAAGAACCATCCTCACAATCTACTAAATTAAGATTGAATTTTGCATATCCTACTGCAACAACACTTCCTAATACCAAGTATACAGCTCCTAAAACTAGGATTATAATAGATGTAAAACTTCTAACAAGTATAATAGATGTAAAACTTCTAACAAGCAATGCACCAATTCTAGAATTAATACCATCTCTTATTGAAAGAATCGTTTGTCCCATAAATGTAAGACTTGCATTTACCCTAGATAAATCAATATTTACTTTCAGCTCTGGTTCCATGCCTTCCACAGCCCCTAATAAAATAGCTACTAGCCCAACCAATACTGCGATTTTCCACTTTCCTGATAATGCATCTCGTGCTTCACTTCTAAAATCTTCCGCTAATCTCATAACTGCACCTTCCTTCTTTCTTTAGCAACTTATAGACCTTCTGGGAATTGTATCTCCATTCTTAAATATTCCCTATAAATCTTCTCATGTGTTATTATTTTTTATTTTATCATGTGTATTACCTCTGTACAATACTGCTTGTTCTTGAATGAACATTCATCAGTCATGAATATATAATAAAGTATTGTTGTCCAAAGCAATTCCATTCTCCATAACAAAGATGATTTTTCTTGATAAACTACTTATGATTTATCATTGTCAGGTCTCTTTCTCCCAAATACTCATTAAACTTTTCAAAATATTTTATGTAACTCAGCTCTGTCTCAATCACTGCTCCCATGCCTAAAAGGAGGCCCGCAACAATGCTTCTATGGCAAAGTTTTTCATTTTCACAATAACAGCTTAAGACAATAGTTTTTCTTTCGCTTTCTTTGCATAATATTTTTAGGAGTTGCAACGCCTCTTTATTAACAGAAAGTTCTTTCAAAAATCGAGTCACGTATACATTTTGAAAATAAGCATCATCAAACATACCTTGATGATACACACGCCTATATTCTTTAAATAATTCTGGTGATGGACTCAACTCTGATACATGTCTTGCACTTCCAAGTGGTCTATCTAATTTTCTCACAATCCACCATTTTTCATCACAATTACCCAAATCGCCATTTGCAACATTTGATATTTTTTCTTTATATTCACTTTCTTTCTACTTCTTGATTATCCAACTTTATATTTTTCTCAAGAACAGAAAGCATATCTTCTATAACTTTTTTACTTCCTCCTGTTGCAAATGGCTGATTTGGTCTATGACGATCGCTAGCAGAGGATGCTAAAATGTGGTATTTTTTTTGCATTTTTTTTAGGAATTCCATACGCGAAACATCTGATAAATACCTTTCATAAAACACTTCCATCGCTGCGTATTCACCAGCTGTCTCCTTAAAATGCTTAATGAGCTGTTCAATTTCTTCTTCATCAAACATGTATCCATATGGGTGTGCAAGGCAAGGTATGCCGCCGCATTTTATAATTTTCTTTACAACGGCATCCATCGTTTGGTAATTTATGTAGCGCGTGCTAGGGATGTAATACGGGCTGAAATTTCCTATCTGATTGTCAAACGCAGCATCAATATCTGGTTCTATTCCCCTGTGCACCAAAATATCAGCAATTTGATGCCTTCCTATATGCTCACATTTTCGTTCTACGCCATATACCTCCTCCATTGTAATATAGATCCCTCTTGTTGCGAGATCAGCTAGAATCGCGTCTACGTACTGTGCCTTACCAATTCCAATATTTTTAAGAATATCTTCAAAATCTGATGCATTCACTCCATATGGAAATATTCCCACAACATGTACCTCTGTAGTTTCATTTCTTGTAGGTACATAATATTTTGTAGAAAATTCTATACCAGGAATTACCAGCATTCCTTCTACTTCCTTGCAAGTTGTAAAAGTGAATCTATTATGATCCGTGATGGCAATCAAAGAGAGTCCCGCCTCCTTTGCTTTTTGAACGACCACATCCGGAGACTCTTCACCGTCAGAATTTGATGTGTGAATATGTAAATCAACTAAATAATTTCTTCCATTGTGTTCCTCATTATTAAACATGTCTAATCATCCTTTCTACTTGTAACATCGTAAGATTCATTTTGAATGATATATAATTTTCATTCTAAAATCCTTCCCTTTATACTAGACCCGACCTGAAATAATCTTGTATCACCAACTAAAAATATAAAATTCTCTGCAGCTTTCCTCTTTTTTTACAGGTATCTTTTTATCGACGAAGCCTTTTTCTAATTTTAGAACAAACATTTCTTTCATTGATATTCTTTCATCGATTTCTTTTTCTACATCTGTCTGACATCCAGTCATACAAAATAATACTGTCGTCACTACTGCTAAAACTATTTTTTTCATATTCATTTTCTCTTTCTTACATCTTTTCCAAAATAATAACATCCGAAATTTAATACAATACAAGATTATTTTCTTTAGTTAACCCCTTGGCAAAGCTGAATGAAGAAGGAAAAGAAAAAGCTCTGGAATACATCGG